>NC_014328.1:3968627-4630065 GCF_000143685.1 Clostridium ljungdahlii DSM 13528
AATTTATTTTGTATATCTTCACATATGCTTTCTGGTCGCCTACCTTTAAAATGTTCATTTATTACATGATATACGATATTTTGGGGAATATTCTCTGGGAAAAACTTCATTACCATATAATTATTTTTTACTTTTTTATATATCTTTTCATATAAAGAATAATCTAATTCTTTTTTTATTTCTTTATACATTTCATTTCCTTTAGTAGCTTTTGCAGATGCTTCTCTCCATGTCTTTGGCTCAGGATTTGTTCTTGATGTATTTCTATTACCAAATATCTTTTTAAATATACCCATAAAATTAATCCTTCTTTCATTTTTATAAGTATATTCTCTAAAACATTTAACATATCCTGCAAAATAAAAAAGCCCTAGAAACTTTCTAAGGCTAAATGTATTAATTTATTGGTATATATTGATCTTGAGTATGTTTTATGATTTTTCCTGTTTTCACATTAACTAAATACTCATATATCTCAGCATCATCATCGTAATCTTCGATTATAACATAATAATTATCACCATTATACATAGTTGTTCTTTCAGATTCTACGTAAGGAAGGTCCAGAGTATAACCTACATCTAGTTTCACTTTTGATTTAACTAATTCTAATGCTTGATTAATAGTCAAAGCGCTATTTAATGGTGTGCTTGTATTATCACCTATACTTGTAATATCTAATGGACTTATTTCATTAGTAGAGTTATCTATTTTATAAGTATCTCCCGTTTCTTTATCCACTAGGAAATCATATTGGTAATAATCTGTTGTCCATGTACTAGAAGTTTTATTGTAATCATATAATGCTATTCTATAATAATTACTTCCATCGTAACTGTAAGAACCTACATTTCCAAATCTTAAATTAGAGTTAAGCTTTATCTTGGATTCTATTGTATTTAAAGCATTTGTTTCATTTACTATACCGTTTAAAACATCATCACTTATAGATTCTTGTAGTCCCAAAGCGAATATATTCTTTGTGCCTTTATTCCCTAATATGTTTTCTATATATCTATTATTTGTATCACCAACTAAAAATATAGGATTACAATTTAAAGCTGCAAAAGCAGAACCACTAAGAGCGTCAGGAAAATTTTCACCAGATGCTAATATGGCTGTACTAAAATCAATATCATTAACAAAAGCATTTATAACATTTAAATTTCTAGTATATTTATTGTCACCAGTTATTCTCTGCACATTTGAGAACTTAGATGCTACATTATCACTAATTATATCCGTCCCACCTATAATATAAGTTTTTGGAATTGTATTATTAGCTATAAATTTCTTTTGTATAGAAGTTAAAGCATCCCTTTGCGATAATATTATAGGCATTTGCATTTTCCCAGCTATTGGGGCTATTGAAAGAGCATCGGAATAATCATCACCTGTAGCAATAACCACCCCATTTTGAGTGCCAATTTTATTAGCTATGGCAATAGAAGTCGCATATCTGTTTTCTCCTGCCAATCTTTCTGTATTTATTCCCATATTTTTAATTTTATCTTCCACACCGTTGCTTATAACGCCAGTTCCACCAACTATAAATGCTGTTTTTACACCTAGTCTTTTTAACTCATTTACTGTACTAGGATATAAATCACTAAGGCTAGGGTCTATAGCAATATTACATGTTAAAATTATTGGAGCATTATATTTTTTAGCTAATGTGGTTGCACCTAAAGCATCTGCAAAACTGTCCCAACTAACTATAATTGCGTAATCACTAGATGATTGCCACCCTTGTTCTACAATCTTTTCATTTGTTTCAAATCTATCTTGTCCTCCTAGTCTAGTAACCTGTAATCCATCTGCTTTCACTCCATATGTAAATAATAAAGTAAAGCATAAAGTAAAACTAAAAACCATTCCTAAAATTTTCCTATTCATATATATTCCCCCTTCTTATATAAATAATATAATAAAAAGAGGTCAAATAAAACCAAGGGTTTATATCTACTTCATTTATTTTTACACTTTTAGAGACTATATTTAATTCATTTTCTAAGATATTTTTGGATTCAATATACTACTTTTTAGCTCTAAGCATATATACAATTATATCTAATAATAAATATGCTTGTACAGTTTTTATTCATTAGTCAATTTTTATAATAATTTTTCTTATTACTGATTGTACTATAACTGTTTACTCTGTAAGTTAATAATAATTAATTTGTTTTACGCAAAGCTAATTTAGTTTGCCTTTACTAAATTGCAGTTATAGGTATTATGCCTCCCAACTGATCTATCGCAGTAAAAGACGTATACCACTCGTCACCTCTCGTATCTCCTGACATGGTAACCTTTAGTACCCTAAAAATTCCATCCTTGTCCAGCGACCTATACACAGGTGTTTGCGTAGTATTTGAATCTGTGGTATTTGTTCCACTAGCGCTAGGGGGATTACCATTATCAGCATCCATTAATTCCTTAGGTCTACCCCAAGAAGTCATATAAGGTGATGTTATGTTATTATCATGTCGTATTTGTTCTGGTATAGGCCTGTTTGCTGTATGTGCCGCATAGTTTCCACCATTACCATCGTATATTTCAACATGTTCTGACCCCCCAGAACCTTCAAATAATAAATCCCCTGGCTTTCCTTCGTTTTTCAATCTATTCATATCACTTGAAATAAGCCCTCCATTTGCACATTTGGAATATTGACTTGATGATGGTGCTGACATTGTTATTCCTGCTGCTGCATAACAAGTTTCTGCAAATATAGAGCAATCATACATTTCTTGTCCTTGTGAATTTGTTCCTCTACCTCCTAGAACGTAAACAGCTTTACCCTCTTGATGTTTTTGAACTATTTCTTTTGCTTTATCTATAATCTTTTGCCTAGTTGAATTTGTACTACTACCTCCCATAGTTGGTACTGTACTATTCCCTGTTATGCTTATTTTCTTTGCTCTTATTAAACTATTATCTATATGAATAAGTGAATTTACTTTAATCTGTGGATTTAATAAGCATTGCCCTGTAATCCCATAATCACTTTGCTCTGGTGTCCCTATTAACCCACTAGAAGGGCTTAACTCAAATATTTCACCTTTTGGCATTTCATCAAGTTTCACTAAATTTACTTTTCCATCTTCTGTGTAATATTTGCATCCATTACTTTCTGCAATTTGATTTAAATAGTCAGAAGATTTTCCAAAGAAAACTTTTCCTCTTGTGAGTTTAGGAGAATTATTTAAAGACTCTGATATGCTTCCTAAACTAACAGGGTATTGTGCTTTATTAACTATATGATCGACTATAGACCTCGCTGTTTGACCCCTTGCTATAGAATAATTAGCTATATCAAAATTTACAGCTCTATCCGAATCTAAAGCTATTATTGTTAATCTATATGTAGCAGAGTCCTCTTTATCCCTTATAGTTTGTAATATATCTCCATCAAATATCGTTCCGTATTGGCTACCTTCATACCCCGCTTCAACTGTAACCCTTGTACCGTATAATTCAATGTTATTTTCTGTTTGAGAATTTAGATTATATATGGTTATTTCACTTGTGTTAGGCTCCATTAATATAGTTTTTACAATACTGAATGTGCATCTTAATTGAGATACATCAAAACCATTCCCTTTTTCATCACTTACAGTTATTCTATATCTTCTACCATAAAGTATCTGTCCTTCTTTTTGGCTATTTGCAACTACTTGATAATTTGTAGAAGGTATTGAAATAGATTGCTGGGAGTCTGCACTTGGTGTACCTGCGGTTCCTGTAAATTGATTATAATATTTTTGTGCATATTCTTGCCTTGTACTTAATCGTGGTACTCCTGGTCTTTCAAAACAAAAGCACATTGCTGCAGTTAAATCATTTATGCTTCCGTTACCAGACATGAAATTATCATGTGATAAGTAACCACTTACGTTTGTCCATTGGGATTCTGCCCCGGTGTTTCCGGTGTCTCCAGTTAATTCAGCCCACAAAAAATTAAGCTGGTGTGTTAAATCAGTTCCATATGCTTCAAGCTGTGTCCTACGTTCAAAACTCCATTGAATTAATCCAAAACCATCCCCACTTCCTGATTCAATTTCGCTAGGGTTAAAACTACTTTCACCATAGATATTTCCCATTACAGCTGCGGTACTTTTTTCAGAAAAATTTTTACTTCTTAAAAATCTCCAAACATCTTCTTCTATACTCATTTAATCACCCCTTTACTTTTTAGTTATAAATTCAGCGGTCAATTCATCTCTAAACTCTGATGTGAACTGTTTTTCCAAGCCTCTTAAATAGATTGTCTGCATCTGGAAGTCTTTTTTTAATTCCGTTACTTTTACATCTAAAGTTTGAATTTTTTTATCTTTTTCACCCATATTATACGCTTCCTTTACCTTTTATTTTAAATATTTATGATTTATCATATTAGGGTCTATAGTTTTTAAAAAATCTTTAATAAGGTCATTTAATACGTCACTAGGAGTTATATCATTTAAAATGCAATAAATTTGGAGCGACTTAAAATCTGCTATATTAAGATTTAAACTGTATTTTCTTCTACCGGGCTTTGAAGGCCTTCCTATTTTTTTTATTATATTATTATCTACTGGTTTTATATTGCTCTTATCAGTATCATATGGTGATCCATCTTTAGTCATTTTAATTTTTTTGCTAACCTCTTTGTAGTTCGCTAATTTATCTATATTATCTGTTAGTATATTACCTACTGTTTCCATTGATTGTTTATTACCTAAACATGTATCCTGGCAATCACCATTGTCCGTATGTTGTTGTGAAATTTCTTCATTATCTTTCACATTGTTTTTATCTAAATTTTTATAATATATAAATTTATCTCCTGAGCGTACCCATCCATGTTTCTTTAAGATTCCAGATTGAGATGTACTAATATTAAGCTCTTTACAAACTTTATTATAAGAGCCTACCTCTTTAATCCTTACATTAAAATACCTTACTCTGTCCTCAATACTCAATTTTAAAAATTCTTCTTTCTTCACACCATCATCTCCAGATTATACTTTTGTACTTTTATACTATTATATTATAATACATTTTAGAATAAATTATTTATTCCTTTTATATTATTATAACTTCGCTAAATAGTGTTTTAACGAAGTTATAAAAAGTCACTCAATCATAGTCATATCAATGCTTTCAAGGTATTTTCTACTTGATAACTTTCATGTTACGGAACTTCTCAAGCTCCTGTGCAAGTTCATTCTCATTTACAGTTTTGTTTGTTTCGTCTGTTTCATCATCATCTATAGCCGTTGGTACACCTAGTGTTCTGTCTATTAAATACTTATTAGCAGAAAACTTTACTCTTTGATCTGTACTTTCCTTTGCTATCTTCTTTACTTCATCAATATAAGTGTTTACATCCTTTAATATATAAGCATTGCCTTGGTTCTTGATGTCCTGCGTTCGCCTGTTCAGCTCAGCCTTAACCTCATCACTATCTTTCCATGTATAAATTGAGGTTCTGCTTACTCCAATCTTCTTAGCAATATCAGTAATCCTATAACCTTCTATAAGCATTGTAATCATCTTCTCTTGATCTTTAGTAAGCAACTCTATCCCTCCTTTACACTTAACATAAATAAGACACTCAGAACTTAATCTAAGTGTCTCTTTGTTTTTATAATTTTACTTAATAACATTATAACATGTAAGAATTATCATTAAAATATCATCTTTTTATCATCAATTTATCATATCCAACTTTAGGCCATCTATACCAAACAACTGGATACTAAGTTCATCTGTCATTTCCCTTATCCATCTTCTAGCTGTAACAACCCCACAACTTAATCTCTCAGCTACTTCCTCGTATGTTTTTTCTTTTAAATAAAACAATTCTAATGCTCTATATTTCTCAGGTGAACACATTTTATGTTGCTTTTTCTTTAATACCTCCATAGCCATATCTATGTGGGCAATCATTATTAATGTTTTACTCTTACTCTTTTTAATAGACAATATATATAATTCATCCCTGTCTAAATCATCTATATCCTCCAAATCCTGTTCCAACTTATTTACATCATCTATGGCATTATTTACATGACTTACAAGATCATTATAATGTTCTAAAAGCAATTTAGTATTATGAAATACATTTTTTCTTTTTTCTTCTTTTTTTTCTTGATCGAATTCCTTTATAGCCTCTTTTGCTGCTCTTTTTATAGTTTCATCTATACTTACTGTATTATGCTTCATTGCTTATATCGCCTCACTTTTATATTTTTCTAATCTTGCTTTTACTGCTTCTAAAAGTATATTTTGATTTACTTTCTTATTTCCTAAGGATTTCATAACATCTTCATCAACAGTACCTTTTGCTATTATATGATTTATAACAACAGTTTCCTTCTGCCCTTGTCTGTGTAATCTTGCATTTGCCTGTTGATATAACTCCAAGCTCCATGTAAGTCCAAACCAAACAATAATATTTCCTCCATATTGAAGGTTCAAGCCATGACCCGCACTTGCTGGATGTATTAAAAGTATTGGTATCTCTCCTTTATTCCATCTTTTAATATCTGCTGAATCCTTTAAACCTACGGCTTTTAATTTCTTAGAACTTAAGAAATTAATTATTCTATCAAAATCATGTTTAAAGCTATAAAATACTAAAACTGGTTTTCCGTTAGCTGCTTCTATAATTTCAAATAATGCTTTTAATTTTTCATCATGAATTTTAACAACTTTCTTATCCTCTGAATAAATAGCTCCATTAGACATCTGCAATAATTTGTTCGTAAGTACTGCTGCATTTGCTGCTGTTATATCTTCTTTTCCAAGTTCCAACACAAGATCCTTTTCTAACTCTTTATATTTATCTTTTGCTTTTTCAGGTAAGTTAATTTCTACGATATTATCTATTCTTTCAGGTAGATCTAAATAATCCTTTGCTTTCATAGAAACACAAATATCACTTATTTTATTTTCAATAGCTTCTCCTGCACCTTCTTTTAAATTCCAGTTATAAACTACAAATTGATTTCTATTACCCGGGGTAAAATATTGTTCTCTATAGCTGCCTATTGTTTTTCCTAACCTTTTGCCACCATCAAGTAGATAAACTTGTGGCCATAAATCAATTAAGCTGTTAGGTGCTGGCGTTCCTGTAAGTCCAACTATTCTTTTAAAATAGAGTCTTACTTTTTTTAAGGACCTAAATCTCTTTGCCTTAGAACTTTTAAAAGAACTTAATTCATCTATGACACACATATCAAATGGCCATCTATTAAAACAATATTTAACCAACCAATCAACATTTTCTCTATTAGTTACATAAATATCTGCATCAGCCATTAAAGCCCTTTCTCTGTTACTTTTAGTTCCTATAATCTTTGATATTTTTAAATGTTTTAGATGATCCCATTTTTCAACTTCAGTACTCCAGGTATCTTCTGCCACTCTTAAAGGTGCTATGACTAAAACTCTATAAACTTCACCTAAAAATAATAATTCATCTACTGCTGTTAATGTACTAACAGTTTTACCATACTCAACCCATACCCATGTCAAGAAATAGGCCAGAAGCTTCATGATCTATAATGTGATTTATAGCATATTTCTGATATTCATAAGGTATAAATTTCATAGTATCACCTTCCCTCTTTCTCCAATTTTTTATTTAAATCTGCCATTCTTTTGGTGTAATTTTGCATGTTCCTTTTGAGAAGGTAGTACTTCCAAATTATCTTCACTAAAATTTAATTTATTTTCATCTTTATGATGAACTATTTCTCCCTTTCTTAGTTTTCTTCCTAATACTTTTTCAGCTATTACCCTATGCGCATGTCTACCATGAATCTTTGGGTATGATTTGCCATTACCTTTTAATAAATGGCCCCATCTTATATTTTCTTTAACTTCATCAGTCATTCTTGTAGGATTAAGTTCTTTATTCATTTTTGTCATTCTTTTACTTGTATAAGTTTTTGAACACTCCCTACTACAAAATACATGGTTTTTTATTTCACATTTGTATCTATAAATTTCTCTACCACAATTTTCACATTTTACTTTTATTTTAGGCATCTATCTCAACTCCTTAATGAATTGTTTAACTCCACTAATACTATCTATACATTCAACTCTAAATCCTAAAGTATTTAATTCCTTTGCCCTATACTCTTGAAGCTTTCTTCTTTTTTTACCTGGTGCTTTAAGCTCTACAAAAATAATCTTTCCATGTGGTAAAAGAACAATCCTATCAGGTACCCCAGACATCCCTGGACTAACAAACTTTAATGCTTTACCACCTATCTTCTCAATTTCTTTTTTCAGTCTTTTTTCGATAACACTTTCTAACAATAAATCACCTTCTATTTAAGGCAACAAAGGCAACAATTTTTTCTTATATATGTGTATACGTATATTAGGCGTGTATATGTATATACATATATGCCTATTTATATAAATAATACTTATATAATATTTTTTGTTGCTTTTGTTGCTCATAGTATTTAAGTCTTTGGTATTATTAGCATTACAATGGCAACAACTTCGACAACAAAATTATTTTTTCTGTTGCCTTTGTTGCCATTGTAATTAAATATAAAAATAGCTTTGTTGCTAATTCTGTTGCCTAAATTTTGCGTGTGTAAGCTCTTTGTTTCCCATAAATTTTCCCAAATGTTAAGGAATTATTATATTTTTTCCATCCCTTTAAGCTTTTAAGGATATCATTAATTTCACGTGACTGAATTGGTGTAAGATGCTTTGGATCACCATTGAAAAGCTCACACCATATTTCCATTACACAGGTTTTAGTTCTTTGTATATTTCCTTCAGGTATATCACCAAATTCAGATCCATGTATATAATTTCTCCTATCCGCCATACACAGGCTATACCAGTTTTCAGGTAAAGGCTTGTTTAAATATTCTTCAATTAATCCAGCCTTTGCACTTTCCTCGCTATGAGCCTCCTGCTGTTTTTGTGCTTCTTTTTCTTCATCAGCACTTAAATACAAAGTCTCACCATCATTCCAGAGTGCTACAGCCTCAGCCCATATTTGATCTATTGTATAGCTGTCCATATCTTTAAATACACTTTTGCTATGGGCTGTTACACCTACATCTATTGGCCAAAACCTTCTATTACCGGTTTTATCTCTTAAGAACTCCCTATCATTTGTAGTACCTATAATTACACACTGACGTGGGAATCTGCTTGTCCTTCTGCCATATGCTACCCTGTAGATATCTTCCTGCTTGGATAAAAAATGTTTTGTAGCTTCAATATCAGCTTTCTTTGTTGCCATCATTTCTCCCATTTCTAAGAGCCATACACCCTGTAATTGCTCATATGCTTCTTTACCAGTTACAGTAGTTAAGCTGTCAGAGTACCACTTTTTACCTAGTTTTTTAATAAAAGTACTTTTACCTATTCCCTGTGGTCCACTTAAAACTGCCATATTATCAAATTTACAACCTGGTTTAAATACTCTTGCTACTGCTGCCACTAATATTTTTCTCATGACTGTCCTTACATAACTGTTGTCTTCAGCACCTAAGTAATCTATAAGTAAAGTATCAACTCTTTTAATGCCATCCCATAATAAACTATCTAAATACTCTTTTATTGGATGGAATGAATGTTTTTCAAAACTTAAGGCTAGAGCATCAGCACATTTTGTTGTAGAATTTATTTTGTAATACTTTTCTATAAATTCTCTAAGCCCACTATCGTCAGTATCATTCCAGTCTGACATATTATCTTTTTTTCTCCAGGGCAGTTGCCCAATAACTACAGCTCTATTTGAAAATTCATTATAAGCAATTTTTCCTTTTAATAGAGGCTCATTTTCAATTACTAAAAGAAAGTTGCTTATGGTACTCCTTAACTTTCCATTGTCTGTATATTCAAGATCTTTAAGCCACCTGGTGTCTGTTTCATCCTCAACTATTCCAAAGTCCTCCTGAGCTTTTTCCATACGTTCTTTACCAAGAGTTTGTATTACCTTTTCATCATTGGATGCAAATTCAGTCATTTTAGTAAATGAGGGTAATCTATTAGCTGGTGTATCTGGTTTTGCTTCATCATCAAGCCCACCAAACTTGTGTATTCTTACTAAGTCAAAAGCATTACATAATATTTCTGAAGCTGGGTCCGTACCATGATGGCTGTAACTGAATTTATCTTCATACACTACAACCCCACCTGCTGTTGAACCTTCCGCATATGTGTACCTGGTTTCATCCATGCCAGGTACATACACATCTTTTAAAAACTCATCTATAGCTTCGCTTATTGAATAGGTCCTGCAGAAAGCACCTATAACACCTTTTTTATTTAATGGGTCTTCCTGTTTCTTTATAGCTGTGTTTATCTTTGCTCTTGTTCTGCTGCTCTCTGGCCAGTAACTTACATCCTGCCATCCAAACGTATATCTATCAAGCACTTCATCAGGATTAAGCCATGGTAAGTCTTGAACCTTAAACACGTATTCTCCATTACTTGAAGTACTTGGCCAATACATAAGTCTTGAGGGTTCATATGTTGTATCGTCAAACTGGTCTATCCCTAAATCATCTGCAATTATTCTAGCAATAGCCTGGTATTCATCTGGAAGCACTGGCCTTGATAAAGGTATTACAAGTCTCAGTCTTTGATTATCTGGCGCATGTGTATGAGTTGAATACATAAGACAATTAAAGTCCCATAAAAGCTCTATACTTGACCATATATCGCCATTTGCATAATCTATATCTAAAGTAATTAGCGTCCTATTAGCAACGTTCTCAGCCTTCCTACGACCATTTTTTAAAGAGCCACCTACAAATCCGCCAATATCTTTAATTCTGTCTCTTTCACTCTTAGACATTTTTTTATATTCTGTATAAGTTTCAGGTGTTCTTGTTGTATTAGATAGCTTTTCAACTAGAGCCGAGTATAATAAATTTTTGTTTTTCCAATGTTTTTCATGTTTGCTTTTTCCGGTGGCAAGTGTTATGGATCCATCATATTTAATTTTAATTTTGGGACTATTTCTTGCCGTATATTCCAAGTTATCACCCCCTTTATATCTTTAACCTAAATAGAATTTTAATTTAGTGTAGAAACACATAGCCCTCTTTGATATCTCGACATTCAGATTTTTTATAGATTAGTAACTCTTTTTGGCATCCACCCATATCTTCTGTAATGCATTCAAACTCTATAAAGTCTATATTATATAACTCATCATTGTTATCTAAATTCCATTCTATAGTAGAATTAAATTCTCTTCTTTTAATAACTTTCTTTATTACAGCCTCTATTAAATTCATTTTAATAAAGCTCCTTCCTTTAAAAGCATTTAAATTAATTAAAAATACCGTAAAATTCATTTTTGAATAATACGGTATTATTATGATATTTAATATAAATTTTTATTAAATTTATTCTACTATAAAATAGCTATTATAATTTTCAAACCTCATATTTATCCCCATTCATCACTTTCCTTAGCAAATCAATGCATGCACTTGAGTACTTCCTAAAACGACTTGTTTCACCGGTCTTAACTGATATATGATACTTATTATCTGTAGATTTAATATCGACTCCCTTTTCTTCTCTTATCTTTTCAATTAATTCATTAGCTTTATACCAACTCTTAAATCCAAGTTTTTCAGCAACTTGCGTTAATGTATAGGGATAGGCAATATTAAATGTTTTTGGATCAGCGACACTTGTTATGCCATAAATTTTGTTTATTTCATTATCGTCATTGAGTGCACTTTCCAATGTTTCATAATCAATTTCAATTTTGCGTTTTGGGATATCTGCTCTTACTAATTCATATGTTCGAGATAGTAAAGCTCTTAATAATTTAGGATTCACTCTTTCAATTGCCTCTTCATTAGTAAAGGCCTTATATACCCACTTGTAATCATCAGCTACAATTTGATTAATTCTTATGCTTTTATCATTTTCAAGATTAATTATTTTTTCCATGGGGTATTGCTCATTATTATTAATTTTTTCACTCCAAGTAACAATATAAATATTAGGTACTAATTGATTGTTAGTTGATAATATTTCATCAATATCAGATAGTATAGCTTGTATATTAGGATCACCAGCATTATATCCTATAAACACTAATGGGTGTTCCAAAAAGAATGTTAGTAACTTTGCACTAAGATACTTCTTTTTTGATAAAAATATATCATAATCTTGTTTTGTAAATACAAGACTTTCAGGCTCACTTATACATCCATGTATTTTAAATATTTCACCTATACTTGTATACTGAGATCTTAATATTTTTTGACCAATAATAGGCGTATAATCATCGAAAATCATTTCAATAAATTTATCATAATTTGTTGTAATAATTGCATAGGGTTTAATTTCTTGAAGCAAGGTAATTTCATCCTGATGTAACTTTATTTCACTAATATTTTTAGGAACGATACTTTCAAACAAATCTGCGATTTTACTTTTAATAAATATATCTGATTTATACTCATCTGAAAAATACTCCTCAGGAAATTCTTCTTCACCATCTGACCAAGCCCATTCTTTATAAACATCTGATAATTCTGTACCGATTTTAATAGGATTCCCATACGTTTGTTTATAATAACCATATTTTTTAGCAATTGAACAGTTCTCTGCTAATATTTTTAATAATTGATTCCAATTAGGAGCATCAAAATATCTCTTAGATATACCACTGCCTAAAAATAGTATTGGCTGACATTCCATATTAGTTAAGCATTCTTTAACATTACTAATACAATTATTTTTATAGGTTTCATACTTATTCATACTATCCCCCCTATTTCCCCCCTATAAAATTACACTTTTTTTATTATCATCATATGGAAATTATAACATACTATTTTAGGTATGGTATCATTTTTTTGAACAAAATGTCATATTTTTCAACACCGTATTATTCAGTTTTCAAGGTTCAATATTAAAACATAATTTATTTATGTTTTTGCAATCTAATAAAGTCATATTTAAGTGTATATCTCTTATTAATCTTTCATATAGTAATTACATTCATACCCATCCGCTTTAAGTGGAAGTCCTGGAGCCCATTCTATAGGTTCACCAAAAATATCACATATTTCTTCCACTGTTCCTTTACCCTTAGGTACATCGCATATAAGTTCATCATGAACATGCATCACAATATGAAAACCTTTGTCTTCAACTCTCTGCATTGTTATGCCTAGGCAATCCCTAGCAGTGGCTTGAACTATATTCTCTACAATCTTAGGTCCATAAGTTTCTAATGTAGTCCACTGTTTAGAAGTCTGCTGTAAGCCTTCATAAGTAATTATTGGTTTATCATATGGACCGGGCTCTATCTTAGGTCTTATATAAGCTAACTTTCTTCCACTTGGCAGTTGAATAAATAAAACCCCTGGGTCATATATAAATTTAAGTCCAAATTGCAGAACTACTGTTGTCCTCTCTCTTATTGCTTTTTTAGCTGCTTTGTCTACGTCCCACCAAAATTTAGTTATGTGTGGGCTTGCATCTCTCCAATCTTTTACCAGTCCTGGGAGTTCATCTTCTGGAATATTTTTTTTCTTATCCATACTCATAAGAGCTCCAACACTTCCACCATAACCTAGTGCTAATTCTGCTATCTTTCCTTTTTGCCTCAGGTGTCCATTAATACCATGCTTTTCTACAGGAACCTTAAACATTTTAGATGCAGAGGCACAATAAATATCACCATTATTATTAAAAACATCAAGCCTCCATTGTTCTCCTGCATACCAGGCAATTACTCTTGCCTCTATGGCGCTAAAGTCAGCAACAATAAACCTATTACCTTCCTTAGGTATAAATGCAGTTCTAATAAGCTGTGAAAGCGTGTCAGGTATACTGTCATATAAGAACTCAACTTTATCAAATTGTCCTGTTCTTATGAAGTTTCTGGCATCATCTAAATCTGGTAAATGATTTTGTGGCAAATTCTGTACTTGTACTAATCTTCCAGCCCATCTTCCAGTACGGTTTGCACCATAGAATTGTAATAACCCTCTCATTCTTCCGTCTTCACATCTAGCTCTTTGCATAGTTTCATATTTTTTTATACTTGTCTTGGCCATAAGCTGTCTTAATTCTAAAATTTTTTTAACTTTTTCATCTTTACTTTCTTTTATAAGTGTTGGTATACTGTCCTTTGTAAGACTTTTAACTTCATGGCCAACCCTTTCACCAATCCATCTTTTTAATTGAGTTGGGCTATTAGGATTGCTTAATCCTGTTAATTCTGTAGCCTCTTTCGTAAGCCTTTTATTATAACTGTTATTACATTCAATTGCTTTTTCTATAAGCTCTATATCAGCTCCAACACCTCTATCATTTATGCACTGGTCTAATTCCCATAATCTCTGTTCATTTTCTGTAGTTGGATACCTATTCAATTTATTTCTTATAGCTCTTTCAACCTCAACATCTTGCTTATTATATTTTTTAAATATCTCCCACTTTTCTGGTGCATGTTCAGGTAAATTTCTAGTTCGGCCACCATTGGATTTAGTTGGCTTGCATGGCTTACAGAAATATTGAATTAAGGCTTTACCTTCTTTCATTTTTTGCTTGTCTTCTTCAAAACGCAGTACTTTACCAACCATATCAAGTGAACCTGGTAAACCAAGTATTAGAGATTGAACCATTGTGCATTGCCAATCTTCAGCATCTATTCCATTTATTAAATATTTCTTTAATGCATTAATCTCAAAATTGGCATTAAATGCAGTTTTTAATATTCCTGGATTTAATAGAGCAGTTTTAACTTTCTGGGGTAATTCTTCACCCTGAGCAAAATCTATAACTTCTACTGGTTCATCATTGAAAGCATAAGCAAATAGTAGTATTTGAAATGATGGGTGCTCACAATATTTATAAGCACCCACTTTTTTAATATCTAACTCGCAATATGTTTCAACATCTATTGCTAAAGTATCCATTAACCTAAGAAGTCATCTTCTGCTGTTTCTACAGCTTCAAAATCATCTTTTGCCCTTGTAAATCCTCCTAATGGTTCTCCATCTTCCAATTTTTGGACATTTCCCAGTCCTGCAGCAACACCCTTATTTCCTGATGCACTATATGGGAAAAAATTCAATGTAAGTCTTGCGTAGCATCCACTGTATACTTCTGTAGCATCCAAGACAGGTTGTACATTTTGGTCAACTACACCAGGCTTATTTTTGCTATTAGCATTTAAGAAATAACTGTTTTCATAAGCTTCATCATCTGGTCTTTCACTATCTCCATCACGAAGAGGTGTTTTTAAGTTTGATGGTATCTTACCATTCCATTTAGATTTACCCTGTTCCTTAGCTTCTGCTACAGCTTCTTTGATAGCTTTTAATGTATCTGTATCAGTCTTAGGAATTATTACACTTACTGAGTATTTAGGCTCATTTCCTTCTATTGCATGAGGTTCAAAGAGATGTGCATAGCTTAATCTAACCTTTCCTGTAGTTACCTTTGTTCCTGTTCTTTTTGCTTTTATATTTGACATAATATCTTCTCCTTTATAATTAAATTTTTTATTTATTGAAAATCTGCTTTTGCAGAATTAAACACTTCTCTTTTATCTGTTTCTGGTACTAATACGGGTTTACCCTGAGGTTTTTCAATAAAGCCCTTTAGTAATTGATTAAGTTTTTTCTTACCTATTGCTTTTTCCATAGCAGAAATGCCTAATAATTGAGCTGGTTTAAAAATAACATTGTCTGTATAGCCATTATCATAAAGAGTTTTAGCTACCATATTTTCATCTGTAAACTTCCTGTTACTTCTTCCTTCAACTACTTTAAATCCTGTAAATTCTTCACCTTTTAATGCCTGATCTAAAGCATAGTCCTGTACATCTTTTGCCCATTTAGCAAGTTCTTCTGCTTTCCCTAATATATAAGCTATATCATCATTATCTAGGGTTGTAGGCTCTTGAAACTCATATTTTGCTAGTTCCATATTTTTATCGGCTCTAGCTTTACATACTGCTTTAGCTCTGCAGAATCCACAGTGTTCTCCTGCTTTGAACTCTCCCTCGCCTTTGAAAGCAAGTTCAGCTGTAGGTTTTAGAACCTTTTCTGCCCATTCTAAGAGGTCATTTACTAATATTTCATCAGTAGAAATACTATCTAAGCGTGGTTGTATAATAGTCATTTTCACCTTTTTAATATCATACAGGAAACTAAATTCAGCTATTGCTCCAAGAGCATAAAGCCTCATTTGTGGATTTCCTTTTGCACTTACAGGAACACCTTTTCCATACTTTAAATCACATATCTCCATTGTTCCGTCTGCTATTGTTACAAAGTCACCTGTTCCAAAACCTTCAGGAACCCATTTACTAAAATTAAGTTTTTGTTCAATCTTAAAGATGGCATCCTTTGTTTTGGCCTTGGCTTCTGAAAATTTCTCCATGCATGTATCAACATAAGTTTCTACATAGTCTGGCATATCTGCGGTAAAAAGCTCATTATCTTGTATTTTTTTTAACCTTGAATTATAGGTTCTAGTAGCCATTTCTTTTAAATTATGTTTTAAAGTTATTTCTCCAAGTTCATGTGCAAGAGTTCCCTCTGCAGCATATTCACTTGTTTTTGGTGGAAATTTTTCTTCTAGTCTTACACAGGGTGGGCACTCAAGCCACCTATGTGAAGAACTAGCACTTAACACTGCATGTTGTTCTGGCATTATAGCAGCACCTCTGCTTCCTTATAGATTGCTTCATAGTCAGTTTCCTTTATTTCAGGAATTCTACTAGCACCATATTTTTTAGTAAGTTCCTTAGCTTCTTTTTGCTTTCCAGCCTTAATTATTTTTGTGAACACAGCCCTAACCATTTCCTTAGTTATCTTAGGATCTTCTTTTCTATCTTCCTTAGTATTTTTTGATTCTTCAACTTCTTTCTTATCTTCTTTTTTTACATCTTCCTTTTTATTTTCTTTGGCTACTTCTATCTTTGGAGCTTCTTTAACTTCTGACTTATTAGTTGTTGCAGTTCTATTTGCTCCTATAGGTCCTGCCACTGTTTTAGAAATATCTTTAGCACCAAAAGTACTAATAAAACTTAATAACTCCTCATTTGAATTGAATTCTGCTGTTATTTTCATAATTAAATTTCCTCCTAAAATTTATTTTTTATCCTAAAAAATCATCAATTTGCTTGTCAGTATCCTCAGTTGTTGCATCTAAATTTTTAAGTTCCTTTAGTACTACTTTTAATAATTCAGTTTTTGCAACATCTACGCTCCATGATCTTCTTAGCTCATTGTGATTGCATTGACCAGTAATAATTGATATTGATAAAACTTTTATTCCTGGCAAGAATTCAAAAGCAACTTTCTGTTCCTGAGTTGTCGTAATTTTAATTGCTTTTAGCATTATCTGCTGAATTATATTTAGGTTTTCTTCCATTAGTCAAAGCCTCCTAAAAACATTTTGTTTTCAAATGCTTCAATATCTACCTTTTCAACAATACATTTAGATGCGTTCTTAATATGCTGTTTATTACTTGAATATCTTGAAAACACACCTACTGAATAAAAATTGTTTGTTGGTACTACTACCACATCACCTTCTTTCAGGTCTTCAATATCCGTAAAGTATGAATATTCCATAAATTCTTGGTAGCCTTTGAACTTAACTAATGCTACTTTAATTTTTCTCACCCACCTTTATTCTTGTAGGCATTATTACTCCCACAAAGTCATTGCCCTTAAACATTCCTATTGGATTGAATCCAGTACGATTATTGTTAAACTTAAAATTTAAATTTCGTTTTTTAAAATAACTGTAGTAATTGTAATTAACACCTATATCTCCTATCTCAGTTTCTAAAACTATTATTTTGTGCTTTGAATCAAAGAAATGATATTTATTATTTTCACTATATTTATAAGTATCTATATCAGCCAAATCTTTAAATGTATTTTCTTTTAGCTCCCTTCTATTTATTAGCTTTTTTAATTTATTAGCATATCCTATAGTGACCAGATCCTCTCTTAAAAAGAAATACTCTGTTCCTATATAAATATTTTCATCAATCTTTACTTTTAAAGCTGTATTATGTGTCCTAATAATTTGGGCTGCAGTAACTTTCTTTAATGGGATTTCTGTAACTTGCTCCAATTTTTAATCCTCCATTTGACTTATTTCACAATCTACTATAGAATGTGAGTAGATTTATAAATTTTTCTTGGGCCCTCTGCAAAGGGTTCTTTTTTATTCTTCAATTTCAAAGGTTAAGTCTTTTCCATCTTCAACAATGAAGCATAATCCTATAGCTTCATGTACTCTCATACAATCTTCCAATGTAACCTTTTTAGCTCCATCTTTAAATTTCATGCCATTATCTCCTTTCTTAGAGTTTCAAGTGCTTCTTTTTTATATTTGTAAAGTGTACTTTGTGGCATATTTATAGATTTTGAAATTTCTCTCCACGTAAAATCATAAAAGTATCTCATTTCTATAATTTTCTTTAAGGTTCCAGGTAGCTTTCCTAATGCCATCCTTAAATCCAAATTGCTATATTCTGATACATCACCCATTATTAAATCCACCATTGGAGTATCTTCTTGATACCCCACTAATTGATCAAGTGAAACCGGAGCATATGATTCTTTTGTCCTGTCTCTTACCCTATTAGCAACATACCAACTGTCATTTCGTGCAAGATTAATTATGTGCCCTTCCACGTATTTATAAGCATAAGTGGAAAATTTTCTGCCCTTAGATTCATTAAAATTTTTAGCAGCTCTCATTAAACCTACACAACCAGCCTGAAACATATCATCATAGCTATATCTATATTTGAACTTCATGTATTGTTTGTGAGTAATTTTGTGTACCATTGGAATATAGTCCTCTACATTAATCAACTCTTCCTCCTCCTTTCTATTCTCCACACTCTTCCTCAAAGTATTTTGCTGCTTCATCAGGTGTATCAAAGGTTATACTATGTCTATAAATAGGTGTTCCACCATAAGCACTTTTAGTTCTAACCAGTTTTATAAAATCATCACCCTCATTGTAATAATAGTTGTTAGTATAACTTGGATATATTTTGCTTTTTACCATGATTAATCACCTACTTTCAATAAATCTATTTATTTCTTCTGAAGTATATAAATCTTTACCTCCAATAACTTTTGGATTTATTAATCCTGCTTTTTTATACCTTCCAAGAGTTCTAGTTGATATTTTTAGAAGTTTAGCAGCTTCTTCTCTTGAAAAAAGGGTTATCACTTCCAATTATTCATCCTCCTTATTAAATATTTCTTTAATAAATCTAATCTTGTTTTCTGAATCAATAATTTTATCAGGAGCATTTATGACTTTCTTTATCCAAGTTAGCAATTGCTCATTAAACATTAATAATACTTTTATTTCTCTTTCTTTTAATCCAGAAGTTACTATACAAGCTTTAAGTTCACTGATATCTAAAACTAAATCTTCAAAATTTTCATTAACAACATCTTTTATCATGCCTTTAGTAATTACACTCATGATTCTAGCCTCCTATGATGTGCCACTCTTTATAGCCATTTCTTTAATAATTGCCACATAACCCTCAATAAGTTTCTTATCATCTTGGATTACATCAAGAATTGTAAGCTTGTCTCTTTTGGATTTACAAATTCCTTCATCTGCCATTCTTCTACGTTTATTTGTAAGTCTTGTTTTAACATCAACTCCCATTCTTTCATTAAGTAGTTTATAGCTTTCTTCTCTAATAGCCTTTATGTGATCATATCCTCCAACATTAAGTGCTATCTTATTTACAAGTGCTGTTGTGTCTTTTCTCCATGAAGTAGAACTTAATGTAATAGTATCTCTTATACCTTGTACCTCTTTCTTTACCTCAGATGCTTCCTTTTTAGCTTCTGTAATACCTTGCTGTAATTTCTTTTGCCCTAGTTCAGCGTTAGCAAGAGATTCAAATATTTTGCTAAACATCTGTAGGCTTGGACTAAGTTGTGAAGTATCAAGTCCAGTATTAATTGAAGCTTCCATATCATTGAATTTTTTAGTGTAAATAGCTGTAAACGCTGTCCCCTTTACTCCCGTCAATTTGTTACTTACAAATTCACATCCTAACTTTGTAAGTAAGTAACATGGTTGGGTTTTATTCTGTGAATTTACATAAAGGCTTTCAATGAAATAATCTGTGGGATTTATAGGAGTGCTCAATTTTGAGCTGTCCTCATTTGCTTGCTTCATCTGACTAATATAGGTATTAATATCTCTCAATAAATTTTTATGATCTTTTCCTACCATTTTGGCTACTTCTCTACTGTCTAAAGTTAAGTTTTGTTTTGATACTAAATTGTTCAATAAATTCATCTCCTCATATAGTATTAAATCTTTAAAGCCTTAAATATTTCATCAGTAGAACAGTCATATAATCTACTCATTTTTAGAATTAAATCTCTTGAAGGCTTTAAATGGCCTTGCTCAATTTTATAGAAAGTACTTTTGCTTATGTCTAATTTATTTATAGCTTCTCCGGTTTCAATTCCGGCGTTTAACCTTCTAAGTCTTATAGGCGTTATCTTCATTTAATCACTTCCCTTGCTTATTTAATTACCTTATGGGTATATAATATCATTATTACCGATAATACTAAACTTCTATTTTATCATAAATACTGATAAAATTGTGAATTAAATCATTTATACTTATAAATTCTTTTACTTTCTTAAAATTGCCATTGAAATTATCAGTAAATATGATAAAATTATCACTAGGAGGTAATTTACATGTTAGGTGATAAAATAAAAGATTTGAGAAAATTAAAAAAGATAACCCAACAAAAATTGGCTAAAAGTATTGGATTAAGTCAATCTTCTATAGGAATGATAGAAAGTAACAAACAAGGTGCTAGTAATGAAACCTTAGTTAAACTTGCAAAACTTTTTGATGTTACTGTGGATTATCTTTTAGGTACAGATGAAATAGAGAATATAGGTTATATCATAAAAGAAGAAAGAGAGTATCAGGGCATCACTCAAAAAGAATTAAGTGATGCTGTTGGTATAAATGAAAATGAACTTGCTAAATATGAGAATAATGAGGCTCCAATTAGTCAATTTTTAGCCAAAAAAATAGCAAATTTTTTTGATATGTCATTTCCTGCTTTTCTTAATAAATATGGTCTATATGGTGACATACCCTCACAGTTTAATGGTGATGCTGATTGGTATGAGTCTTTTAAAAAAGCTGCATATTATGATGCAAATAGCAATACTACACCAAACAAGGTAGCAGAATCTTCAGATATTTATGAAACTATAAATAAAGATATGTCAAATGTAATTAATATTCCAATCGTAGGTGTAGTAAGGGCAGGGAAACCCATATTAGCGCAAGATAATATAAGTGGTTATTTACCTACTTTAAAACAATTTATTGATAATGACAAAGATTACTTTTATCTAAAAGTTAAAGGTGATTCCATGAATCAGGAATTTAAAGAAGGATCTTTATTATTAATTGAAAAAACACCATGCATTGAAAATGGTCAAATAGGTGTGGTTTTAATTGATGGTATGGAGGCTACAGTTAAAAAGATAGTTAAAAATGAGAATATGATTACTTTGATTCCAATGTCTAACAATCCTGAATATGTGCCAAAAATGTATGATATAAAAAAGGATGAAATTCAAATTATAGGAGTTGTAAAGCAAGCTACTAAAATTTATTAATTTGTACTGGTTAAATTTTGAAAGGGAGATGTTTTAGATGGCTGTTAGTGTAAAAGAACGTTATTCTAAAAGATTAAAAATAAAAACTTATTCTTATGAAATTGATTTTATAGATCCAACTACAAAAGAACGTATAAGAGAAACAGACAGTGGCTTTACAACTAAAAAAGAGGCAAGAGCTGCTGGTAGAAAAAAAGAAATAGAATTGAAAGATAAAACCACATTGGGATTTAAAAATAATAAAATTAAGTTTTCCAAATTTATAGTAGATTGGTTAAATACTATTAAACCACAATTAGCTAACTCAACCTGGGTAAGATATAAAATTGCTGTAGATAAAATAATGATTCCAGCTTTAGGTGATAAATATTTAGATAAGATAAAGCCAAGTGATATAAATGCTATGTACTTACATTGTACCAATGACTTAGGTAATTCTACTACAACTATAAGGCAATACCATTGGATACTTTCAAAAGCTTTTAAAAACGCTCTAAGATGGAAAATAATTGATTATGATATAATGACCACTATAGATCCACCAAAAAAAGCCAAACGTGAACTTACCGTGTATAATAAAGACCAATTATTCTTGTTATTAGATAGAATAAAAAATTTAACCTGTTATATGCCAGTTTTATTATCATCAACTACAGGTATGAGGCTAGGTGAGTTATGTGGATTAAGGTGGAAAGATGTTAACCTAAAAGATAAAGAAATATATATTACCAGGCAACTTCAAAAAGTTGATGGAGAACTCCAGTTATTAGAATTAAAAACTCCTACTTCAAAAAGAAAAATCCCTTTATTGGATTACACAATAAAAGGACTTGAAGATTTAAAACAAATTCAAGAGTATAATAAATCAAAAAATGAAAACTACGATAAACGTAGTTTTGTAATATGTAAAGAAGACGGATCTCCTTATGAACCTAATTATGTTTCTAAAAATTATACTAGAGTAATGAAACAATATAATGTATGTAAAAAATTAAATATACCTTATATTAGATTTCATGATTTAAGACATACTTATGCTACCATGCTCTTGGTTGCTAATACTAATCCAAAAGTAGTTTCTGAACTTATGGGACATAGTACAGTTAGTATGACATTAAATACTTATAGCCATGTGTTACCTAGCTTAAAGGAAAACGCTATAAACAAATTAGAAAATTTATTATTTCCGGGGGATGAAAACCCGCAAAAATAATAGTATTTTTTTAGCTTAATTTCCCGCAAATTTCCCCGCAAAATCATATTTTAATAGAATTTTAAATCTCTCAATCCCAGTTATATCAGTGGTGCACCCAGGGAGATTCGAACTCCCGGCCTCTGGATTCGAAGTCCATCACTCTATCCAGCTGAGCTATGGGTGCTCATACTATTTAATTATAAATATGAAAATGGAGCGGGTGAAGAGAATCGAACTCTCATAACTAGCTTGGAAGGCTAGCACTCTACCATTGAGTTACACCCGCATATCTTTATTAAATTAAATGGTCGGGGTGACAGGGATTGAACCTGCGACCTCATGGTCCCAAACCACGCGCGCTCCCATCTGCGCCACACCCCGTTATTAAATTGAACTTATGGTGCGTCATCGGGGGCTCGAACCCCGGACAACCTGATTAAGAGTCAGATGCTCTACCAACTGAGCTAATAACGCTAATCATGGTGCGTCTTAAGGGATTCGAACCCCCGGCACACGGCTTAGAAGGCCGTTGCTCTATCCAACTGAGCTAAAGACGCATATTTGGAGCGGGTGAAGAGAATCGAACTCTCATAACTAGCTTGGAAGGCTAGCACTCTACCATTGAGTTACACCCGCAATTTATTTGGAGCGGAAGACGAGATTCGAACTCGCGACGTTCACCTTGGCAAGGTGACGCTCTACCACTGAGCCACTCCCGCATATATAAAAATTGCATTTATTATTACAAATGGTGCAGGTGAAGGGAGTCGAACCCCCACGCCGTAAAGCGCTAGATCCTAAGTCTAGTGCGTCTGCCAATTCCGCCACACCTGCATAGACTAATGTAATAATTTAAAATTAAAATGGTGGCTCACCGGGGAATCGAACCCCGGACAACATGATTAAAAGTCATGTGCTCTACCAACTGAGCTAGTGAACCATTTTGGCTGGGATGGCAGGATTTGAACCTACGAATGATGGAGTCAAAGTCCATTGCCTTACCACTTGGCTACACCCCAACAGTGGGGTGAACGATGGGGCTCGAACCCACGACAACCAGAACCACAATCTGGCGCTCTACCAACTGAACTACGTTCACCACATCTTGGTGCGCCATCGGGGACTCGAACCCCGGGCAACCTGATTAAGAGTCAGATGCTCTACCAACTGAGCTAATGGCGCTTATGGTGCGTCTTAAGGGATTCGAACCCCCGGCACACGGCTTAGAAGGCCGTTGCTCTATCCAACTGAGCTAAAGACGCACGCTTGGAGCGGGTGAAGAGAATCGAACTCTCATAACTAGCTTGGAAGGCTAGCACTCTACCATTGAGTTACACCCGCATAATCTTTTATGTCAAATAAAAAGAATTCACTACTTTATTTCTTCCTTACATTCAACTAAGTTTTATCTTAATTAAATGGTCGGGGTGACAGGGATTGAACCTGCGACCTCATGGTCCCAAACCACGCGCGCTCCCATCTGCGCCACACCCCGTTATTAAGAAATCATCTTGTTTATCTTGAAATCTTTTTTGTAACTCCTGACAACATCAATTATTTTACACGATATATTCTAATTCGTCAATACCCTATTTTACTTTTTTTTATTTTTATTTATAATTCTATGATATCTGGCCTTATAATTTTATCATTTATGCTTATGATAGCAGCGCTTTTCAGCCCATTTCTAGGCAAAGACGGACTTCCTGGATTAACAAAGTATATACCATCCTCATAGGCTATTTCAGATACATGAGTATGCCCAAATAGGACTATATCTGCCTCTTCCTCTAAAGCCCTATATCTTAACCTAGATAAATCGTATTTAACGTCATACCTATGCCCATGAGTTATTAAAAACTTTTTACCTTCTATAATTTCTATCCTTTCAGGAGGGACATCTACAGAAAAGTCACAATTTCCCCTTACGTTTATAATGTTACCATGATAAAATTTTTCTATTTCTTTTACATCTTCTACATTATCTCCAAGATGAATAATCAAATCCATATGATTTAATACCTGCATAACTTTTTTTACCATTTGCTTGTATCTATGTGTATCACTTACTACTCCTATTTGCAAATTCTAAACCTCCTCCATAATGTCCCTCATTTGCTCCTTCAATTTTTTAAGTGCATTAGCTCTATGGCTTATAGAGTTTTTTATTTCATAGGGCAGTTCTCCAAAAGTTTTATGATATTCGGGCACGTAAAACAGCGGATCATAACCAAATTTATTATTTCCTCTCTCTTCATCACATATTATACCATTTACTTCGCCCTCAACTTTAAATGTCCTTTTTGAATCCACTATAAGTACTAGTGCACATACAAACTTAGCTTCCCTATCTTGTGGTTTCATACCTTCTAAAAGCTTTAACAGCTTTTCATTGTTTTTTTTGTCATTTCCATGTTCCCCTGCAAACCTTGCAGAGTACACCCCTGGTGCCCCATTTAGTCCTTTAACCATTAATCCTGAATCATCTGCAAGAACCATACACTTATCCTGCAGTATATGGTATATAGTACTGGCTTTTTTATAGGCATTTTCTGAAAATGTTTTTCCATCCTCTAAGATATCCACATTTAAATTCATATCTTTCATAGACAAAATTTCTATAGGATATTTGGAAAGTATTTGCTTAATTTCTCTTATCTTATTACAATTATTGCTTGCCACTACTAGTTTTTTCATCATTTTCCTCCTGTACCTATCCATAGAGAATCCATTTTTAAACTCTCTTTTTGGGCATGAATCATATTGTTTATTCCTTTTTCACCTAAACGTAAAAGTTCCTGCAGATCATCTCTAGTAAATGGGCTTTGTTCTCCTGTACCCTGTATTTCAACAAACTCTCCTGAATCCGTCATTACTATGTTCATATCCACTTGAGCTCTTGAATCTTCTAAATAACATAAATCAAGCATTCTCACATTATTTACTATTCCCACACTTATAGCACTGACAAAGTCTCTTATAGGATAAACTGTAAAAGGGGTACGTTTATGAAGTTTATTTACAGCATCTACAAGTGCTACAAAAGCTCCTGATATAGAAGCAGTTCTAGTTCCTCCATCTGCTTGGATTACATCACAGTCAACCCATATAGTTTTTTCTCCCATAGCTTTCAAATCCACTACAGATCTAAGTGCTCTTCCTATTATTCTTTGTATTTCCATTGTCCTTCCATCAATTTTTCCTTTAGTTATATCTCTAATTTTTCTAACTTGAGTAGCCCTAGGCAGCATATTATATTCACAGGTAATCCATCCTTCCCCTTTTCCTTTTAGGAAAGGAGGTACTCTATCTTCTATAGAAGCAGTACATATTACCTTTGTATCTCCTGTTTCTATAAGTACTGATCCTTCTGCATATTTTGTATAATCTCTTGTTATTTTTATAGGCCTAATCTGATCATATTTTCTACCATCAATTCTCATACTTTACCTCCAAAATCAAAACTATATTACTAATTATACATCAATTATTTCAACTTTTCCTCTAGTACAAATAACTCATCTCTTTTAGGCGGTACAACCTCTTTTTCAAATTCATCACAAACCAATATTCCCTTTTCCCTGGTAATTTTGCCTATAATATATGCATTAATATTTTGGCTTTTTAAAAGTTTAACGAGTTTATTTCCATCTTTTGTAGTAATGAGCATACTTCCTGAAGATATAAACCTCAAAGGATCAACTGCGTACTTATTACATATCTTTTCTGTTATTTTAGTAATTGGCATCTTATTTTTATATACTTTAAATCCTACTTTACTTGCCTTGGCAACTTCCCAAAGTGCCCCTAGTACTCCACCTTCAGTTATGTCATGCATAGAATTTACTCCTGATTTTGCTGATAAAATCCCCTCTTTTACCACACTTATATATTTTATATAACCTTTTGCCTCTTTTATTTCCTCAGTGGTAAGTATATTCTTTAACTTATCTTCGTAGTCATTTACTACAATACTAGTTCCTTCCAGGCACAAATGTTTTGTTACCAGTATATCATCCCCTTCTTTTGCACCTGAAGTAGCTACAGCTTCTCCGCTTTTTCCTTTTCCTATTACAGTACAGGATATTACCATTTTATTTACAGCTCTTGTTATTTCCGTATGCCCGCCTAAAATTTCCACATTTAGTTTTTCCGTTTCCTCACTGATTTCTTCCATAATTCTTCTTATGTCTTCTAAAGAACTACTTTCTGGAGCTAAAATCGTAACTAAAATTCCAACAGGCTCAACCCCACAAGATGCTATATCATTACAATTTATATGAACTGCAAGCTTTCCACTGTTCACACTAGCCCCTGTAATAGGATCTGTAGACATGACACATTCCATATCTCCAAAATTAACTACACTGCAGTCCTCTCCTATACCGCTTCTTATTCTCACATCTTCTCGTACTACTTTCCTATTTTCATCTATTATAGTTTTTAAATCTTCCCAATTTAATTTTCCAGCTTTCATAAAAATTCCTTCTTTCTAAAAATAAACAAGCACTATTTTACATCTCACCTCATATTATATATATAAGGATTAATTTATGGTAGGTGTGAATATTTTGAAATATATAGGACCTTTTTTGAGAATTAATAAGGTAAACCCGGCTAACATCAAAAATCAACTATTTTATTTATCAAAAGAATCTTTAAAGGAAATTGTACTGCACTCAGAATGCGGAGTTTCCACTCCAGTTAAAGAACTTGATATAAAAAACATACCCAACTTTGATATTAACACATTTAAAGGTGTTTCTCCACTTATATGTATTTATAGGAAAGCAAACCCTATTCTCATAAATATGGACAATAAGTTATGTTGGAACCAAGATAAATTTAAAAAAGAAATAAACATAGATAGCAATACACTTATGACTCTATGTTTACTAGAACTTTGTGATTACTATAATCTATTTAACAACATAGATAAAAGAAATTATAATTTAGGGAAATTGTATGAATCCCTTTGTAAAAGTCAATTAAAATTTTATGCTCTGCACTTTAGAAATAATGAAGGTGTATTTACAGATAAAAAACTAGAAGACGGTTCCCTTATGGATGACTTAAAATTTGCAGATAAAAATAAAAAGTTCAAATTTTCATCTCAGGCACTTTTAATGGCTGCCTACTACAAATGCAGCACTTTACTTGAAGGAGAAGAAAGGGAGGACTTTAGAAATTTTTCTTTTGACATTCTAAATATGCTTATAAAATTAAAAGAAGACTTGTATGATTTATCTTTTGAAGAACTTACAAGATTATGCTTTGGTCTTAATATATTCTACAGCTATTCCAAAGACTTGACCTGTAAAGATCTAATACTCGACATATCAGAGCTTATATTTGAAAAATTTTATTCTGACAACACCTTGGCTGAATCTTTAAGAGAAACAGATGTAGAAAATGATTCATTGAATTATATAAATTATATGCTTATATATAAGTACACAAATATTATAAAGTCTAAGGACAATGCCGACTTTATATTTAAAAGACTTTTAAAGTTGTATGATGCAGAAAAAGGATTATTTATTAAAAATACCTCCAAAAAAAACATTGAATTTACATGTTTAGAAATCATGCTATATCTTATAGTCTTTCTCATAGATGTAGATGTATATAAGGATAAAGATAAAAACAGTTTAATAGTACTGGACATATTTAAGCGTCAGCTTATAGACTCAGGTATAATTTTAAGTTGGCCTGATGCCCCTGATCTAAGCAGTGCAGAAAGGTACGAAAACTTTTCTCTTAAATCTGAAGATTTAAGAGAAGAACAAAATTTTAAAACAGATTCAATTCCATCACCTGAATCATGTGAAATAGCACCTGTTTTTACCAAATACGTAACTTACAGCAGAAAAAAGGAAAGTTTTAAATCTGTAAAAACTTCCTTTGACGCCTATAAAAATATGTCTATATTTTTTCTTGTAATACATCTTTTAAGTCCTAAAATAGCACAATAATAATACATCAGTACTAAAAGTTTTTAAAAATATTTTTTAATATTTAGGACATAATAATATAACTACAGTACAAGCACTTCATAATTTAACTTTAAAACTAAGTCTGCTTCTATAAGGTAGGTGATACCTAATGATGAATATTAATTGCTCGGAAAGTTGCATACATGAAAAAAACGGAAAATGTACCTTAGATCAAATTAATGCTATTACAAACCTTTCATCTTTAGAAACAAACTGTATATATTTTACTCCAAAAGGACAATTAAAAAGCACTTCAAACCAATTTACAAATCTCAATTCTAATTAACGAAAGGGTCTCATATTTATGAGACCTTTTCAAGCCTTGTAAAAAGTACTATATGCTCTATCAATGAACATCTAAATAAGCTTTATCTAACTTTATATTTCCCAATTTATTAGTATAAATACCCTGTACATAGTTTTTTTGACTTATAATTACATCATTGAAATATAAGGGGATGATTGGCATGTCTTCCATCAACATATTTTCCATTTCCTTAAGTATCTCTATTCTTTTAGTTCCATCTTTCTCAAATTTAGCATTCATAAATTTATTGTCAAATTGCACATTTCTATATCCATACAAATTATATTGGGATGCAGACCTCCACATATCCAAAAACGACAGAGGATAATCATAGTATCCCTCGTATTTTATCTCTGCCATATCATAATCACCTTTTTTTAACTTCTCATTGAATTTAGAAGCCTCATATCCTTCACACTTCACATCTATCCCAACAGCTTTTTTTATACTTTCACCTATGGCTTCACATGTTTTTTTGTTTTCAACTGTATCCAAATATATGAGTTTTAATGAAGCTTCTCCATAACTAGAACTTACACTTTTCATCATATCAGAAGCTTTTTTTATATCTTCATTGCCTTGAAAAAATACCTTATTTATATACTTGCCATTCAATCCATCCCCTGTATACTGGGGTATATAAGAATATGACTCCAAAGCAGTGCTATTTAATATATTTTTAACTATATTATTTCTATTAATAGAAGCAGCTACTGCCTTCCTAAAACTATTGTCATTTGCAATACCACTCCTTTTTAAATTAAAAGCTATGCCTTCCCCTTGAAGTAAAGGCGAAACTTTATATTTTGCCTTACCTTCTATAGTTTTTAATTCTCCTAAAGGAGGATCTGTGAACACATTTATTGTAGAGCTTTGAAATGCAGCAAGTGCACTTTCTTTAGTTTTTAAGGAACTCAATGTTATACTATTACTTTTCACCTGTGCCTTGTTCCAGTAATGAGAATTCTTCTTTAATGTAATCTCCCCGCTGTCAGATATATTGTTTATACAAAAACTCCCTGAATACATTATTGATCTATAGTCTTTTTTCCAATCTATGAGTTTAGAATCAATATTTCTAAGTGCATATATAGGCTGAGATAGTATATTCAAAAAATAATTACAGGGATAATTTAATCTTATATTGAGTGTTTTATTATTCAAAGCAGTTATAGCTACATTATTAAAATCACACTTTCCTTTTCTATAATCTTCTACTCCAAATATACAATTTAACTGATCTGAAAATATGTTATTTGTGTTTTTATTTAAAATATCAGAAAAAAAGTTCACAAAGTCATTTGCAGTAATATCAGAACCATCACTCCACTTTCCATCTTTCCTTATTTTAAAAGTATAATTAGTTCCATCTTGACTTATATCCCAACTTTCAGCAAGTGCAGGAACTATTTTGCCATTTTCATCACAATTCACAAGTCCTTCAAATGTGTTTGCAAGTATATCCTTTTCCCTTAAATTATTGGAATCAAGCATTATAAGATCTTCAGGTAACTTACCCAAATTATATGTCACATTATTCTTATAATTACTGCTTTCAGTTTGCTCAACTTTCTTTTGCAAAGATCCTCCAATTAAAGTTATAGAAACTATGGAAATTATGAGCATACCTAATATTATATAAATAAATTTCTTCATATATATCTCCTCATTCCCAATTCATGGGATACTATTTAAATTATTGTCACTTATTATAAAAATAAACAAATTAGACTGTATTATTTTTAATCCATGTTTTTTATGATATAATGTTCACGTACATTTAGATATAAGGAGTGTAAATATGATACTTACATTAGAAGTTTTAGGCATTTTAACTATGTGTACTATTATGTTTGTTTCAATTTGGGGATTTATAATTATGAAGCAAATGTTATCCCAATTAAAATATAGAAACTATTTAGTAGAAAAACTAACTCAATATATGCATTTTTTGACAAAGAAAAATGACGTTTCTCAAACTAAAACAGACAATAATAAAAAGGAATAAGAAAGCTTTAAAATAGTTTTCTATTCCTTTATTTAGTTAGTTTTTATTAAATTCTCTATTTACAAGGTCATTTACAATCTTAGGATTTGCCTTTCCCTTAGTTTCTTTCATAACTAAACCTATCATAAATTTAATAGCTCTTTTCTTACCGTTTTTATAATCTTCTAATGGTTTAGGATTGTCTTTCATAACCTTTTTTATTATCTGCAGAATTTCATCTTCACTGCTATTTTGTAAAAAGTTCCTCTTCTCAATTATTTCTTCAGGTTTTGCACCACTTACAAACATTTCCTCCATTATTTCTTTACCTATATTATTAGAGATCATACCTGAGTCTATAAATTTGATTAAACTTACTAGGTCTTCCGGCTTAAATTTAAGCTCATTTAATGATACTGATTTTTCATTCATAAGCCTTGATATATCTCCCATAATCCAGTTAAAAGCAGCTTTAGGGTTTCGGCTTAACTTGGCAGTTTTCTCAAAGAAATCTGCTGCCCCCATATTTAATATTAGTACCTCAGCATCGTGTTTTGAAACATTGTACTCCTTAGTAAATCTCTCCACTTTATCATAAGGAAGTTCAGGTATAGTTTTTCTTATATCCTCTATCCATTCATTTGAAATATTTATAGCTGTTAAATCCCCTTCTGGAAAGTATCTATAATCTCTAGCTTGTTCTTTAGCCCTCATAACCTCAGTTCTATTTTTAGACTCATTCCATCTTCTGGTTTCTTGTACTATCTTTTCTCCAGACTCTACAGCCTTTACTTGCCTTAAATATTCATACTCAAAAGCTTTCTCAAGAGCTTTAAAGGAATTCACATTCTTTATTTCCACTTTTACACCAAATTTTCTACTGCCTTTAGGTCTTATAGACATATTACCATCACACCTTAAAGAACCTTGTTCCATCTTACAATTTGAAACTCCTATGGATCTCAAAATATTTTTTAACTTTTGAAGATAACAGGTAGCTTCCTCTGGGGTTCTTATATCTGGTTTGGACACTACCTCTATAAGAGGTACACCTGCTCTATTGTAATTTATCAAGGTACCTGCTTTTGTATGAATTAGTTTTGCTGCGTCCTCTTCCATATGTATTCTTTCAATACCTATTTTCTTTTTTTCTCCCTCACTATTTTCTACCTCAATGTATCCATCTCTACATAAAGGAAATCTGTGTTGGGTTATTTGATAATTTTTAGGGCAATCCGGATAAAAATAATTTTTTCTATCCATTCTACTCTTTTTATTTATTGAGCAATTAAGGGCAATTCCCGATTTTATGGTATACTCTATTACCTTTTTATTTATTCTAGGGAGCGCACCTGGAAGTGCAAGGCATATTGGACAAACGTGACTATTGGGTTCTCCTCCAAATTCAGTGCTGCATCCACAATACATCTTAGTTTTTGTCGAAAGCTCTACATGAACTTCCAGGCCAATTACCAATTCATATTCCATAATTTTTACACCTCACTAATTTGTGGACTCATTTTATGCCAGTTAGTAGATTGTTCAAAACTATAAGCTATATTAAAGATTGTATCTTCTCTATAATAATTTGTCATAATTTGAAATCCTACTGGAAGTCCATCTACCATACCACAAGGTACAGATATAGCCGGCATACCGGATACATTAGCAGGGAGCACATAAACATCTGAAAGGTACATAGATAATGCATTCTTTTTCTTCTCGCCTATTTTAAATGCAGTAGTAGGTGAAGTAGGTGCTATAAGTGCATCAAATTCCTTCATGACTTCCTCAAATTGGTTTTTTATAAGGTTTCTAACTTTAAGTGCCTTTTCATAATACTCATCATAGTAACCTTTAGAAAGCATATATGTTCCTAACATTATTCTTCTCTTAACTTCCATTCCCAATGCTTCACTTCTAGATTTAAAATATAAGTCCCTGTAGTCCTTAAAATTTTTTGATCTATATCCATATCTTATTCCATCAAATCTAGCTAAATTTGAAGAAACTTCAGCACTTGCAATTACATAATAAACTGCCATAGAATACTTTACAAGTGGAATAGAACACTCTTTAACCTCAGCCCCATTTGCCTTTAGTACATCTACAGCTTCTTCTATGGATTTTCTAATTCTATCATCTAACCCATCCTCAAAATATTCTTTAGGTATACCTATCTTCATGCCTTTAATATCTTTAGTCAAACTTTTGCTATAATCCGGTACTTTCATATCTACTGTAGTAAAATCATTTTTATCAGACCCTGCTATACATTGTGTTAAACATGCACAATCTTCTATATCTGCTGACATAAGACCTATTTGGTCTAAAGTTGAAGCAAACGCAACTGCTCCATACCTAGAAACTCTTCCGTAAGTTGGCTTTAAACCTACTACACCACACAGACATGCAGGCTGCCTTACAGAACCACCTGTATCTGTTCCAAGAGACATTACAGATTCACCAGCTGAAACTGAAACAGCCGATCCACCTGAAGATCCTCCCGGAACTCTGCTTAAATCCCAGGGGTTTCTGGCTAACTTAAAAGCACTTTTTTCATTTGAAGATCCCATGGCAAATTCGTCCATATTTGCCTTTCCAATTATTATTCCATCCTCAGCCTCTATCCTTTTTATTACGCTAGCATCATAAGGAGATATGTATCCCTGAAGCATCTTTGAAGCACAAGAGTTTTGCATACCCTTAACGCTTATATTATCTTTTATAGAAATAGGTATTCCAAAAAGTCCACCCATTTTTTCACCATGTTTTATTTTCTTATCCAAATCCTTTGCTCTTTTAAGTGCTCCCTCTTTTTCTACATATAAATAAGCTCCCAATATAGTATCAAATTTATTTATTCTATTTAAATAGGATCTTACAATTTCTTCTACACTTATTTCTTTGTTTTTCAACATATTTCTAATTTCATGTGCAGTCAGCTTCATAAAACCACCTCCTGTAAAATTATTCTATTACCTGGGGTACTACTATATATTCTTTAAGATTTTGTGGTGAATTATCCAGTACTTCTTTTATATCCATAGATTCTTCCACAGTATCTTCTCTAAATTTATTTTCCATGCAATATGGATTTATAGTTATATTCACCCCATCTGTATTTAATTCATTTAAGTTTTCCATATATTTAAACATTCTATCTAGTTCTTCTATGACTTCTTTTTCTTCTTCTTCATTAAATTCCAGCTTAGCAAGCTGGGCTACATATTTCATTTCTTCTTTTTTCACTCTCATATGGTATCTCCTTTCACTTTTTTCTCGAAACAGATACTAACTTTTTAAATATTTCAAGCATTTTGGTATTATTAGCTGCAAGTCCTTCTGGATGCCATTGAACACCAAAAATGAAGTTATCTTTTGTTTTTTCTATGGACTCTATTACACCATCTTTGGCTACGGCACCTACTTTAAACCCTTTTGCTAAATTCTTTATACCCTGGTGATGAAAACTATTCACCATAGACTTTTCTCCAAGTATCGGATACAATATACTATCTTTTTTTACAAGTATGGTATGACCTGTAAAGCTTCTACTGGAATCTTGAGAATGTTTAATGTAAAATCCATCTTTATCGTCAAGATCTTGATATAATGTTCCTCCAAAATATACATTTATTATTTGTAACCCTCTGCAAATGCCAAGTATCGGCTTTTTCAAGCTGCATGCTGCCTTAATGAGCTTAAAATTAAAATTATCCAGCTCATATGAAGTAAATCCCTGAGCCTTTATAGGTTCTTCTCCATATAATATGGGATTTACATCATATCCACCAGAAATAATTATTCCATCAACTCTTTTTACTTGATCAAAAATATACTCTTCATTTTCAATTACAGGAAGTATTATCGGTGAGGCCCCAGCCAAAGCTACAGATAAAACATAATCGCTATTTACATACGTCCTTTTTATACCAGGAACTGATCCGCCTCCCATTTCTAATATATTGCCAGATATTCCGATAACTGTATTCATGTTTTTCCTCCCTGAAAGCTATTTCAAATTTAATATAATTTTTATAAGCATTTTTTATGCCATACATTAAAGAAAAAAATATCCTGTGGACGGCTTACTTGCGTAAGTACTGTATATTAAATAGGTTATTTAGGTTATAATTTTGCCCTGTTTTCAATCCATTTTAAAAAATTGTTCCCTTTCGTTGTAATTTTGCTTCCTCTTCTCCCCAAATTGCATGATATCAATGACAATTTGTTTAAAATGCTCATTATTCTTCTTATCTCAGCTTCGCTTAACCTTATATTATTTGCTTCTAAAATTTCCTTTATATTTTTTCTACCAATTCCTGACTTTAAAATTCCTTGCTCTTTAATAATTTTTAATATTGATACTGCATCAAAAATACAATTTTTGCATTTGAGATATGCAGCTTCCTCATCAAAGTTTATATTATATTCAACCAAATAGTAAGGCAAATCTCCAATATTTACTTCATCATCGTCATTCATAATTTTTATATAGGAAGCAACATTCTGAATTTCTCTTATATTACCCGGCCAAGAATAATTCATAAAGATTTCTATGACTTCATCAGATAATCTTATAGTCTTTTTTCTTCCCATAAAATATTTTATAAGAGAAATAATATCTTCTTTTCTTTCTCTTAAAGGTGGTATATTTATAGGCAGTACATTGATTCTATAAAATAAGTCCTCTCTAAATTGCCCTTCTTCTACCATCTGGAGTAAATTTTTATTTGTAGCTGCAATAACCCTAATATCAACATTTATAAGCCTATCAGAACCTATCCTCATTACCTGTCTTTCCTGCAATACTCTAAGCAGTCTGGCCTGCAAAGTTAAAGGCATATCACCTATTTCATCTAAGAATATAGTTCCCATATTAGCCTGTTCAAATAATCCAACTTTTCCTTCTTTGCGTGCCCCTGTGAAGGCCCCACTCTCATATCCAAACAATTCACTTTCTAACAAGCTTTCAGGAACTGCAGCACAATTTATGGCAACAAAAGGCCAATTTTTTCTCAAAGATGCATTATGTATTGATTGAGCAAAAAGTTCCTTTCCAGTGCCACTCTCACCTGTTATTAAAACTGTTAAATCTGATTTTGCAACTTTATTGCTTAATTTGATGCATTCCTTTATACTGCTTGAATTTGTTTTTATAGAATTAAAATCATACCTTGCTATAAGTCCTTTATTTGTATATTTTACTGTTAGTTTTTTTGCAAGCTGTTCTAAATACGTAACTTCATTTATACTGATATAGCATCCTTTTTTTTCTCCATAGTAGACAACAATTTCTTTATTAACTACTATAAACTTGTCTCTATATTCTATAAGCTCATCTTTAACACTATTTTTCACAAGTAAGCATACCAAATTTTTATCCAAGACATCTTCAATATTTTTACATTTGATATTTTTTCTTATATTAAATAACTTTTCAAAGGCATTATTGTAAAATGATATATTTCCATCTAAATCCGTAAACATTATTCCTTCTTTAGACATATTAAGTACTGCATTCAAATCTTCATTTTTAATATAAAGTTCCTTATATTTATCTTTGATACCGCTATCTAAATTTACAATTTTTTCTGAATATTTAAACAATCTGGTATCAATCACTCTATTTTTAAGTGCTAATTTATTAGAAATATTAATAAAAGTAGATATATCAATGTGTCGATTTCCTATATCTATAATTTTTTCAATATATTTTGGTACTCTGGAAACTTCACCAGGAGTTATTGCAAATTTTATGTTTTCATAATTTTGATTTTCGTCATAAGGTATAAGGGTAATATTATTTACGCCTATCCTATATAATAGAGATATGGTTTCCAATGTGGCTGATTTCGCATTATTTACCACAAGAGCTTTAGTGCCCTGAGGAATATTAAATATTTTATAAACTTCATTTTCTTTTATCGTTCTTTTAATGACTATTATATTTTTTTTATTTTTTACATATCTCTCTATTTCAATTGCTATTTCATCATTCATTATGAGTATTACATCATCGTTTATCTTATCTGTACTTTTAAGCTCATTCAAATAATAATTATTTATTACAGCAAAACCCTTATATATCTCTTCTATATTGCTTTTCAAAAATACAGCCACTAAAGAATTGCTATTTGTAACAATTCCAATAGATTTCAATATATTCACCCCCAAGCTGTCGCCCATATTGGGCGCACCTAAAAAATGAGACAATCTACCAAAAGATTGTCTCTATAATCTTAATAAACTTTCATATACATAAAAAACATAGTTGCGCAAGCTATCAATACACATGTTATAGGGTATACTATATTTCTAAAGTTAGCTCTAGAAATTATCATATTTATAGCCCAAGCTACCATAGTAACAAATATGCTCCACTGCAGCGTGCAATAATCATTAAAGTACTTTACATATGTAAAATGATATGTAGTAAGGAGCGTTAATATCAATGCCAAGATAGTAAAAATAACTCCTATCCACCCTAATAAATTTATTGTCCTTTTCATTTTTATCCTCCACTATAGTGATCCCAAGCAAAACTTAGTAGCATATTAAAGAAAATAAGCTGCCTATAACCTAGAATCTCTATACTATACAAATAGTTTAACTTTCATATAAAATTAAACTATTCTTATAATAATCCTTTTTTACTTCTTTGTAAATATTTATAGCATGCCTTCAAATTCACTTTTCTTTTATTATTTTAACTCCAAATCTTAATAATTCTTCTATGCTCCTTATTATATTTCCCTGTTTAAAAAATTCTATTATTCCTTTTGCCACTGCTTCTCCTACATCTTGATTTACAAACATTTAATAATTAGCAAAATTAATAAAATGTTATATCTTATTTAGTGACTTATTTGAGCATTTGTAATAACTCCGCTTCAGATATTACCTTAACTCCTAATTCCTGAGCCTTAGTTACTTTGCTTCCAGGAGCATCCCCTGCAAGTACATATGTGGTTTTCTTAGATACCGAACCTGATACCTTGCCGCCATGTTTCTCTATAAGCTCCTTTGCTTCAGTTCTTCCCATTGATGGAAGTGTTCCTGTAATAACAAACTTGCTGCCTTCAAGTAAATTATCTTCTTCTTTATTTTCGTTCATTACCATATTTACACCGCATTTAGCAAGTTCGCTTATAATTTTAAGGTTATCTTCATTTTTGAAATATTCAAATATTGCTGAAGCACTTATATCACCAATATCAGATACTTTCTTGATTTCATCAATATCTGCATTAATGAGATTATCAATAGATTTAAAATATTTCATAAGTTCTTTAGCTGTTGACTTACCAACATTAGATATACCCAAACTTGCTAATAGCCGCTGTGGCTCATTTTTCTTCGAATTTTCAATGGCATCAAGAAGTTTATCTGTATTCTTTTCTTTTCCGATTATACCTTCTTCAACAAGCTTATCCCTATATTCATTAAGATGATAAATATCCGGTATATCATCTATATATCCTTTATCAACAAGCTGTTCAACATAAGCTGCACCAAATCCTTTAATATCCATGCAATCCCTGCTTACAAAATTAATAATTCTTTTTACAAGCATAGATGGACAATTAATATTAGTGCACTTAATGTCAGCTGCACCTTCTTCTCTAGCAACTGGACTGCCGCATACAGGACACTTATCTGGAAACTGAAATTTAACTGTTCCTTCAGGACGTTTTTCGTGTATAACTTTCTTGATCTTAGGGATAATTTCTCCTGATTTATATACTACGATAGTATCACCAACACCCACATCCAATTCATCAATAAAATCTTGATTATGGAGAGTGGCTCTTGATACGCTTGTACCACACAACCTTATTGGTTCAAAAATAGCAACAGGGGTAATCCTTCCTGTCCTTCCTACTGTAAGTTGAATATCAAGAAGCTTAGTTTCTTTTTCTTCAGGTGGATATTTATAAGCAATAGCCCACTTTGGAACTTTAGAAGTACTGCCAAGCTCTGTTCTGTATGCTAAATTATTAATTTTAATAACCGCACCATCAATATCATAATCTAAATCTCCACGGTTTTCACCAATTCTTTCAATGGCATCCCATATTTCACCAGTAGTTTTACATACTGTATAATTCTCAATAACTTTAATACCCTGTTTTTTTAGAAATTCATACCCTTCGGTATGAGTTTTAAATTCCATACCCCGAACATCCTGAACATTAAAAATAAAAAGAGATAAATTTCTTTCTTTTGTAACTTTACTATCCAGCTGTCTAAGAGTACCTGCTGCACAGTTTCTAGGATTAGCAAATACCTTTTTTCCCAAGAGTTCCTGATGTTCATTAACATTTTCAAAGGCCTGTTTAGTCATATATACTTCTCCACGAATCTCCAGATACGGGATTTTATCTTTAAGTGATTTAACTACATCATTTATCACTTTAGCATTGACTGTAACATCCTCACCATAGACAATACCATCGCCTCTAGTAATAGCAGTTATAAGTTTTCCATCTTCATAGCGTAAAGCCATTGATAAACCATCAATTTTTGTTTCCACTACAAATTCTACATCAGGAAATTGAGCTTTAACATCATCAACAAATTGTTCAACGTCTTCTTTGTTAAAAACATCCCTAAGACTTAACATAGGAACTCTATGTCTAACAAGTACACCTGATTCACGCTTAGCATTACCTCCTACATGCTGAGTAGGAGAATCCGGAGTGATAACCTCCGGATGTTCTCTTTCTATATTCTTCAGTTCCTGCATTAACATATCATATTCATAATCAGATACTTCAGGATTATCCTGATTGTAATACCTATCATTATGATAATTAATTATTTTCTTTAATTCATTATACCTATCTTCATATATCAAAGCTAAAATCCTCCATAAACAATCAATGCAACTTATACAGCTTCCAGTGGTGCTACTCCGTACATTAAATTTTTTATTCCCATCTTATCAAAAACTATAGTAAGTTTTATATCACTGCCACTTTTAGATATACTTACAATAGTCCCTAATCCAAACTTCCCATGCTTAACTTTTGTTCCTTCTTTTATATTCTCTAGTTTTAAATAATTACCCTTTGGTACATTTTCTACAGAAGGAGATACTGGATTTTCTATCAAGCTGCTCTGGTGAACCTTTTTACCCCAGGAAAAAGTATTTTTATTTAATTGCTTATTTATAGAACTAGTAAAATTGGATTTTTTTAAGCTATCATACTCTATAAGGTCATGAGATATCTCACTTATAAAACTAGACTGCTGGTAAGATACCATTCTTCCAAATACCCTTCTGGTTTCCGCAGAAGTCATATAAAGTTTTTCCTTAGCTCTAGTTATTCCAACATAACAAAGCCTTCTAGACTCTTCCATTTCCTTAAACTCATTTAAAGACTGGGTTCCCGGGAATATTCCATTTTCCATTCCCGCCATAAAGACTACAGGAAACTCTAATCCTTTAGCACTATGTACTGTCATAAGTACAACTGAGTCAGCATCTTGATCAAAATTATCTACATCTGAAACCAAAGTCACCTTCTCTAAAAATGCAGAAAGAGACGGATCTTCTGAAGAAGTTTCAAACTCTGCAGCAGCAGACACAAGCTCCTGTAAATTTTCTACCCTGCTTATACTATCTGCCTCATTTGAATCTTTGAGTTCCTCTAAATATCCAGTAGTATCTAATATCTCCTTTATAAGACTGGACACAGTAATCTTGTCCCTGCTTCTTATAAAACTATTTATAAGGCTTACAAATTTATTTATGCAATTAATATTCCTCTTTGTTAAATTTAAAACCTCGTCTATAGATAAAAGTACATTGTACATGGATTCATTCATAGAATTAGCAAAATCCTGTATTTTCTGTACTGTAGAATCCCCTATACTTCTCTTTGGCACATTTATTATCCTTCTTAAACTAACATCATCCAAAGGATTATTTATAAACTTTAAATAGGCCATAATATCCTTTATTTCTTTTCTATCATAGAACTTTAAGCCTCCAATAATTCTATAGGGAATGTTTGATTTCATAAATACATCTTCAAATATACGGGATTGGGCATTAGTTCTATAAAGTATTGCAAAGTCCTTGTACTGTTTGCCTTCATCTTCTTTCAGTATTTCTTTGATCTTAGATGCAATATACCTGCCTTCATCTATATCCGAATAAGCCCTATATAATTTTATTTTGTCTCCATTTTCACTTTCAGTTCTCAGCATTTTTTCTTTTCTATTTGAATTATTACTTATGACATCATTAGCTGCCTTCAATATATTACCCTTGGATCTATAATTTTGCTCTAACTTTATTACCTTTGCATTTGGATAATCTTTTTCAAAATCCAAAATATTTTTTATGTCTGCACCTCTCCAAGCATAAATACATTGATCATCGTCTCCTACTACACATATATTTTTATGTGCCTTTGCAAGAAGCCTTACAAATTCGTATTGAGATCTATTGGTATCTTGATACTCGTCTACCATTATGTACTTAAACTTTCTCTGATAAAATTCCAGTATATCTTCATTTTCCTTAAAAAGCTGTACAGTTTTATATATAAGATCATCAAAATCCAGTGCATTGTTATCCTTGAGTTTTTTTTGATATAACAAATAAACATCTGCAATTTTATTCATTCTGAAGTTTCCTTCATTTTCTTTTTTAAATTGATGTGGAGATATTAAATTATCTTTTTGTCCACTAATTTTATTTATTATCTCTCTGTCAGTTATATCCTTGTCACTTATATTTAATTCCTTCATGCACTGTTTTATAAGCACTTTTTGATCATAACTATCATATATTGCAAAATTCTTATTATATCCTAATTTGTCTATTTCTCTTCTAAGTATTCTCACACAGCTTGAATGAAATGTAGATACCCACATTCCATCTACTTCATCTCCTACTAATTCTTTTATCCTGTCTTTCATCTCTCCTGCAGCCTTATTAGTAAAAGTTATAGCCAGTATTTTAGAAGGATATATATTCATATCCTTAATCATATGAGCAATTCTATAAGTTAAAACCCTGGTCTTTCCAGAACCTGCCCCAGCTAAAATCAATAGAGGACCGTCTACATACACTGCTGCTTCATACTGTTCTTTATTCAAAAGGCTTTTTAAATCCATAACATTCACTCCTGTTTGTTTATCTCCTCTAATTTAAAGTAGATACAGAGATACTTCCTGTTTAATATTATAACATTCTACAATTAATTTAATCATGAAAAGCATAAAAAATGTGCTGATATTTTTATCAACACACAAAAAAAATTTATTTGTACTGATTGAATATATTATTTTAGTCTTCCTAAAACTATCTTATAACCATCACTTCCATAATTCAAACACCTATTAACCCTACTTATGGTAGCAGTACTTGCCCCTGTTGCAGCTGCAATGTCCAAATATGTTTTTTTGTTTTTCAACATTTTAGCTACCTGAAGCCTCTGTTCTAATGCCTTTATTTCATTTATAGTACATATATCCTCAAAGAATCTATAACACTCTTCTTTTGTCTTTAAAGACAATACTGCCTCACACAAGTAATCCATTTCTTTACTCTGTAATTTAGATTTATATTCTTCCATGAACTACACTCCTTATTCATGTACATTTAATGTTAATATTCCCCCTTTAATTTTATCACGTATTAAAACATTAATCTATAAAATTGTAGATAATTAAATTCAAAAAAGCAAAAACAGCCCATTGGGGCATGGACTGTTTTGCTCATAAATAAAAAGGGGGCTATTCATTCCTTTTATTTATCCTTGCAACTTAATTATAGTAAAACTTGAATAAAATATCAAGTAAAATCTGATACATTTATGCACATATAATTGTAAATTTAATATAATTATGATTGAATTTAATTCATATTTAAATTCTTTTTATACTTTCAATCTCATTTTTAGATAATTCCCTATATTGTCCTAAATTTAGATCTTTATCCAAATCTATAGGTCCAAATTTTATTCTCTTTAAATAAACTACATTTTTTCCTAATGCATTGAACATTCTTTTAACTTGATGAAACTTTCCTTCTTGTATAGTAACTTCTACCTTAGCACCATCTTCATCTGATTCTATAATATGTAGTTTACCAGGTAAACATTTATAACCATCTTTTAGTTGTATTCCTTTTTTAAACCTATTTACATCTCTTTCATCTAAATACTTATCTATTTCAGCATAGTAAACTTTATCTACATGATTTTTAGGGGATATCATCCTGTGATTTAGCTCACCATCATTTGTAATAAGTAAAAGTCCTTCTGTATCTTTATCTAGCCTTCCTACTGGAAATGGCTTAAATGCCTGGTACTCAGGCTCTAAAATGTCTATAACCGTTTCATCATAATTGTCAAAAGTTGCTGACACTACTCCTTGAGGCTTATTCATTAATAAATATATATTTTTTTTGTACTCTACAACATTACCTCCAACTTCTATTGTGCTTTTATCAGGATCTATTTTCATGGAACTATCTTTTATAACAGTTCCATTTATTTTTACTTCTCCATTTTTTACTACAGCTTTTATCTCTTTTCTCGTTCCAAAGCCTAAATTTGCTAAAATCTTGTCTATTCTATCCATATTTCCGCCTCCTCTCATATATTATACCCTTTTCTGCATTTATAAAAAATATACTATTATAATTAATAGTTATGGGCAATTTTCTTTCGTTAAGATTTTTCGCAGCGTAGTGGAGAAAAACCTTCATTCACTATTCACTTTTAATTATTAAGTTTTAGTTCAAAATTCAGATAATTGGCTTAATTTATGCATAAGTAGAGTTCTTGGCACCACACAAAAATACAGGATATTAATATATTTTACTAATATCCTGTATCTTGCATAATTAAATATTTATTGCAATTTTATTCAAATATCATTAGAGAAAGTCGTACTATTTTCCGTAATATTTCATAACTTTTTGTACATAATCTCTCGTTTCATAAGGTAACCTTGAAATACCTGAAACACTGCTAACACCCCTAGACTGCAAAGTGCCGGGACCCGCATTGTATGCAGCTAGTGCAAGTTCCTTGTTATTTCCATACATATTAAGCATTTCTTTTAAGTATTTGGTACCTCCATCTACATTCTGATCTATGTTATATGGGTCATTGACCCCAAGTTCACTAGCAGTACCTGGCATAAGCTGCATAAGTCCTTCAGCTCCTGCACCAGACGTAGAATTTGGATTAAAATCAGATTCTTGCTTTATAACTGCCTTTATTAAATTAGCATCAACTCCATATTTTCTTGAAGCATTTGCAATTGCCTGATCAATACTTGCAGATCCACTCTGTATGTCACTTTTTACACTATTATAAACAGTATTTAACCTTTGTCCTGCCCCATATCCTAGTTTACTAAGATCTTCTTGTCCCAAGTTTAATTTAGACAAGTCAATATTTCCACTGCTGTCTGATAATGCTTTAGTTAAGCTTTCCATTACAAGTTGAAAGGAATCAGAATCTCCAAAGGCTTGTTTTAATATTTGAGTCATCATCTCATATTGTAATACTTTTTGAAGATTTGTATTTTGATTCTCATTACTTACGTTATTTACACTCATTTTTTCACCTGCTTAAAAACATAATCTACTCATTTTCATCGTGTTAATATGTGATAACTTTATAGCTATTCAATTAACTTTAAAGGAAAATATGGTATAATCTTCATAAAACACTTTATTGTACTGACTTTTACTAAGTACAAGCACTTTATATTCGTCTTTTTCAAAGGGAATAAATGTATAGTAATTTTTTTTACTATAGTTTTGAACTAAATTCCAATCCCCTTTCTCCATTATATAAAATTCATATAGTACATCTTTACCTCCTTCACTATGAGCTGTAAATATAACTGATTTATTACATAAAAAATCTGCATTGTCACAGGTTATTCTCGTATTTGTTACAGGTAGTGCTTCATTTACTTTAATTGTAACTTCTTTTTTGCAATCAAATTCTCTGGTCCCTTTAACATTCTTTGCAAGTATATCCACCTTATATCTACCACTGTATTTTGGCGTAAACACATAGGTCTTTTCTCTCACAAAATCCGTCTCTTCCACCTGGTGATTATTTATACTAAGCACATACTTCATAAGCACATTTGTAGTATTTTGAACTATACAATTTATAGAAATTTTATCTCCTACTAAATAATACTCCCTTAATGGATACAGCACATAATCAATTGCAGCAGGTATATAGCTTAGAACCGTTATATTTATTATAGAATGACAGTCATATTCTCTCTTTGAATATTTATCTTTTACTCTAACTTCCAGCTCATAATTTCCTTCTTTTTTAGGAATAAATTTCATGTGTTTATTTTTACAATAATTTATTTTATATAACTCTGCTGCCTTTTCCCTCATTATAAATGAGTATCTAAGGTCTACTCCTCCTGATGCTTCTACCTCTACATTAATATTTTCATTTATTAACACATGATCATTTTTATCCATTAAAACTTTTTCAATTTTTACAGGTTCATCGCTTCTCTCATCTATAACATAATTTAAATGTTCCATAGCCTCATAACTTCCCTGAAAGGATTTATCCTTCACCATCAAAGTTATCTTGTAATCTCCTGGCGCCTTACTTTCCCAAACATAACTATTAGAATGAGTATATCCAGAATCCTCGCTGGATTTTCCATAAATTATATACCTGTATAAAACATCTCTTCCACCTATAGTTTCCGACTTTAAAGTTACTTTTGTCCCACATAATTGTGGATAATTTATATCTGTAATAAAATTTTTTATATAAATTTTACTGTACTTTTTAACTTCAAAATTAAGCATAGCCCTATCGTCAAATTTATTTTGGGAGTACATATCTTTTACCATACACAAGAGCTTGTACTCACCGCTCTTATGTTCCACATAACTTACTGTCCTCTTGGTAGAATAATTTTGTATACACTGTACCTGTCCATTAGAACTTATTTTAAAAAATTTATAAAGTATAGTTCTATCTACATCATACTGTGCATCTACTTGAAAAGTAAGTTCAGAATCTACTAAAATTTCTCCAGTCAGGCACTTAAAATCCATTATCTTAATTTCTTTTAGAGGAAACACCTGAAATTCTTCAATTTTAAAGTCATCATATTTGTTTTTTGAATCTACATTTTTACATTCTACTAGTATTTCACATTTTCCATCACTTTTAACTGTCCAGGAAAGCGTATTTTCAGCACAATAGTCTTTTATCATTTCCCATTCATCTTTTATCTTTATCCAGTATCTAAACATAAGAGACCAGCTATGAGAAGTCAATAGATTTTATAAAAAAATTTGTAATATGTTTAAAATATATAAATACTTTAATTCGCAAGAGTAAGATTTTGCGAATTAAAAATATTAACTTGATTTAAACCCACTACTATGCTAAATTAGATTTATAAGTTGTAACTTATAAATTATAAAAAAGTTTATATATTTGAGTTTTCTAGGGTTCCGCAGTTTGTAACTGGCTGGTCCGAGAGGAAGCGCACATTTAATTGTGTACACGGAAGGATAAAAGCCTGGGAGATATTTTTGTAATATTTCCTTAGGCTTTTTGTTTTATTTTCTTTTAAATAAGCCATGAAATATTACTATACTAATCTTAATTAATAAAATTTAGGGAGGTAAAGTTTATGGAATGGATTTATTTAGTTATAGCAGGTTTTTTCGAAATAAGCTGGGCAATAGGGCTGAAGTACTCGCAGGGATTTACAAAAATATTACCTAGCATCCTAACTGTTATAGGAATGATTGCAAGCTTCTATTTTTTATCATTGTCTTTAAAAAGATTACCATTAGGCAATGCATATGCAATTTGGACAGGGATAGGAACTGTTGGCACTGTAGTGTTAGGTGTTATTTTATTTAAAGAACCAATTAATGTAATGCGTATGAGTTGTATTGTATTTATAGTTCTTGGAATCGTTGGTTTAAAATTAATATCAATAGACTAATAATTGTATATAGCTTATAAATAACAAAAATAAATATAATTTTAATTAAAGAAAAGTGATAAGAAGAAAATATGCAGTTATTTAGCTTTAATATGAAGGAGGAATTTTAATGAAAAAGTTTGTTATTGAAGATGATTTTTGGAGTCTGTTTCCAGGTGCAAGGATAGGAATTATAGTTTGTCATGGCATAGATAACTTTATAAAAGATGAAGATCAATACAAGAATATGATTAGTAAGTCAGAAAAGGAAGCATTAAAATATTTGGAGAATGTAGAATTCAGCAGCAATGAAGTCATAAAAGTATGGAGAGAAGCCTTCCAAAAGTTTAAAACAAAGAAAGGTGCAAGATCATCTATTGAAGCATTGTTAAAACGAGTTGATAAAGGAACTCATATAGGAACTATTAATCCGCTAGTTGATATTTACAATTCTATTTCTTTAACATATGCATTGCCTTGTGGTGGAGAGGATATGGATAAATTTGCTGGTGATATAAGATTGACTAAGGCAGTTGGAGATGAAAGCTTTATTACATTAGGAACAGATGAGAGTGCACTACCATATGAAGGTGAAATAGTATATAAAGATAACGAAGGAGCAATTTGCAGATGTTTTAATTGGCGTGAATCAGTAAGAACAATGCTCACTGAAAATACAAGGAATGCTTTTTTGTGCATTGAATTAGTTGATGAGAGAAGAGTTAAAGATTTTGAGAATGCTTTAAAAGATTTAGCAAAAATAGTACAGGATAATTTAGGTGGAACGTGCAAGATTTCAATTCTTGATATTAACAATAAAGAAGTATTAATAGATTAATTTGAGGTTAAAGGTCTAAATGACCTTTAACGAGTAACTCGTGAGCGAAAGCGGTCAGGATTGCTTGTCCCATGGTTATACGAAAGGAGAAAAAAAGGTAATGAGTGGTTTTAGTTATAAAGATATTTATATGGAAGATGGAAGAAGGGTACTGGAGATTAATGTACTTCCAGAAAAGTATTGTAATTTTGATTGCATATTTTGTCCTATTGGAAGGTCGAAAAATAAGGTAGATACAAAAATGTCATTTGATGAAATAGACAGCTCATTGATTGAACTTGGAAACAGGATAGAAAGTACAAAAGCAGAATTAGTTTTTATTAACTCAAAAGGAGAAGCCTTAGTAAATGATAAAATTGGTGATATTATTGACTTTATCAAAGACAAAGGTTTGCCTGTAAGACTACTTTCTAATGGATATTTACTAGGTAGAGATGAATATATGAAAATTGCTAATAAATGTGATGAGGTTGTTGGAGAAATAAAAATAATAACAGAAGAAGGCTTTCAAAAAGTTCAAAGACCTATTGAAGGATATACATTAGCAGAATATATTTCAAACATGGTTTCTTTTAATAAACAATACAAAGGAAAATTTATATTTGAAATTACTATCATTAAAGGCTATAACGATGATGAAGAATCAATTGAGAAGATAAAAAATATTATTAAAGCAATATCTCCTGACAAAATAATTGTAGCAAGAATGGAAGATGAAAAATTTAAGAAAAAACTTGGTATAAATGATGAACGATTTGAGGAAATTTCAAGTACATTATTAAATATTTAGTAATGCTAATATATTATATTTTTATAAAACGTCGTAAGTGTAAATTGTAATATTTAATCAAGAATTGCAGTAAATGATAAGAAATAAAATAGCGAAAGAATTAGAGGTGTAATTATGTTTAGAGATATGAGAAGAAAAAAACAATTATTATCCAAAGAAGAGACAATTGAAATTCTAAAGTTATGTACATCTGGCGTCTTAGGTGTAATTGGTGACGATGATTATCCATATACCGTTCCAATAAGTTATGTTTTTAAAGACGGCAAACTATTTATGCATGGTGCAAAACAAGGGCATAAGATTGACAGCATTAAAAGGAATGATAAAGTGACATTTTGTGTTATAGAAAAAGACGAAGTAATACAAAAAACTTTTACTACCCATTTTCGGAGTGTTTCCATATTTGGCAGAGCAAGGATTCTTACAAACGATTCCGATAGGAGATATGCCATTGAAAGTTTAGTTGAAAAATATTCACCTGACTATATTAAAGAAGGGCAGCAAGAAATTGAAAGAGAATGGAATAGAGTATGTTTAATTGAAGTCAAAATCGAACATATGACAGGTAAGGCAGCTATAGAAATTGTTAATAGTAATAAATAAACCAGTTCGTATTATTCTTATTTTGTTTACTAATAAAAAGGCAGAGTTATGCCTTTTTTATTTTATATGAAGATTAAAAACGAATAATAAGAAAGTATTTTGAGCAAAGCAAATAAACTATTAAAATAATTAATAGTTAAAATTTTACATAAAACTATTAGTCTAGTTATAATATTGCTTAGTTAATAGGGACATAATCCTTGTTATCTCTCATAACAGCAAAAACAATGCGTGTTAATTTATTAGCTGTAGCTCCTATTGCAACTAAGTGATGTTTACCCTCACTTCGTTTTTTATTATAATATTCATTAAGAGGACTGTCATGTAAGACACATGTTGAAGCAGATAAAAATAAGGCACGTCTAAGATACGGTGAACCTCTTTTGGACATTTTATTGTTATTAGATAGAAATTGTCCTGATTGCTTAACAGTAGGATCAATGCCAGCATAAGCTACAAGACTAGAAGAGTTTTTAAAACGTTTAATATCACCAATTTCACTAAGAATAATAGCAGCAGTTACGGAACCAATTCCAGGAATAGTTGTTAGATGGCAGTCAAATTTACTATAATAAAACTCAATTTCTGAATCTAGAGATTTCATTTGTTTTTCAAGGAATAGTATTTGACTAATAAGTTGTTTTATTTGAAATTTAAAAGCTTTTTTAGCTATCTTAATGCCAAAGGTATTTTTAGCTGCATTTTGAATCTCATCAGCCTTATTAAAACCAAGTCTTCCCTTACTTTTTGTTTTCAATAGTTTAGTTAAATCATTTATATCCAATTCTAATATTCCTTCTGGAGTTTGGCATTTTTCGAGAACAGCTTTAGAACTTGCACCCCAAATATCAGAAAATAGTTTATCATATTCAGGGAAAATTTGGTCAAGTACTGTAATTATTCTGCATTTAAGTTCAGAAATTTCAGTAGTTAAAGAAAGTTTATATCTGCAAAGCTGTCTTAGAGCAAGAAGTTTATCATCACAAAGTTTTGTATTAGTAAATTTACCAAATCTAATAACTTCAGCAATTATAAAAGAATCTTTCGTATCGTTTTTAGTTTTACGAATATACAAATTTCTAAAACTATCTGATTGAATAGGATTAATAACGTTTATCTCATATCCCTTTGTTAGTAAAAATGAATATAATGACAGCCAATAATGCCCCGTAGCTTCAAGTCCAAATATAACTTTAGAATTGCCAGTATATTTTTTTATATGTTCAATTAATTTATTTCCACCGCTATGGGAATTAGCAAACTTTATAGATTTGCCGATTATGGAGCCAGTATCATCAATAATAGTAGCTTCATGATTATTCTTACCAATATCAACACCAACAATATACATAAAAAGTCACCTTCATTTAAAAGATTATTTAGATAGAATCCTCTCATCTATGCAAGTTACAGCCTAGTTCGATATACGAAAAATTGTAAAAATACAATTGACATCCAGCTCATACGCAACATCTCGCAAAGAAGAGGCAGCAGTCTCTGCTCCGAGGTCAAAAAGCCTCATGGGGGTGAGCGTAAACCTCTATCTATACGAGAATATTGTCTCAAAAGATGAGTTATTAAACAATAGTTATATAAATGAACTTTAGAACTATAAAGATGTTATATAGATTAAAGTTTTAGGCAGGAAAACTATTATTTAATGTTTACATGTTTATCATACTAGGCATTTTAGATGTACTAACTGTTATATTTAATTTATCCCCTAATTTCAATTTCTTCTTATCCATATGTACAGCAGTTATTAGTTTTTCCTCTACTTTCCCTATTACATAGTCCATCCTAGATACATAATCAAAACTTTTACTTCCATTTACCTTTTTAGCTTGTACCATTAATATATACTTTCCTTCATTCTTCGGAATCCACTCTACATTCTCACTTTCTGTAAAGTCTTTTAACACACTCCATGTTCCATTGCATCCAATCATATACTTATAAACAAGTTTTTCCTTTAAGTTATTATATATATTTATAATGATTTTTGATTTTTGCTTCTGTGGACTTTCTAGATTACAGCTTATAGCAAGTTCATTCATCTACATCATCCCCCATGTAAAATAATATTCCTAGGCATTAATTCCCATAAATTTATTATACTATAGTTCCATATTTTGTAATAGTATTTTTTGTATATTCCCATTACAATTTAGCAATAGTAAGACTTAATTAAACTAAAAAATGCTCCCTTTAAAAATAAATTATTTTAAAAGGAGTATCCTATTCTCATTTGTAAAAATTATCTACACTAATTATCCCTACACCTGTATATTAATTTAAGTAAATTTTTTTCAAGTCTCTCATCATCTTGTTTTGTCCTTTTCTTAGGGTTGAAAGTTTTTCCCCCTGACCTTCTTATTTTTGAAGATATATGTCTTTCAAAAAGAAGTTGGTCCATATTATTATCATCATATATATACCCTTTAGGATTTATAGCATAGGCCTTTTTGCCCAAAGCCATGGCTGCCACTCCATAATCCTGACTTATAACTATATCTCCACTTTCAACTTTATTTATAAGAACCATATCTACACTTTGAAATCCACCATCCACGTATTTAATAATACTATAATTGCTATTTAAAACATGATTTATATCGCAGTACATTATAACTTCCACATTATTTTCTCTAGCAACCTTTTCTATTATAGACTTTCCAGGACAGGCATCTGCATCTACTAATATTTTCATCTAATCCACAACGTATAATTTTACGTATTTTCTCCTTTACTATTGATTTCTTTTTTGTCCCATTTTTCCGAAGGTAATCTTTAGCAAAAGCATAAGTCCTCCAAGGCATCCACCTGACAATAAAGAAATGCCAATAATTTTAAAAACTGATCCTAAATTTTTATCCTGCAGGTTAATAAAATATAACACAAAGAATATAAGTGTAAATATTACAAATCTTTTTATAAAATACTTTTTCAAATAACTTCCCCCTACACCTATAAAAATATATTACAACACTTCCTATTATATATTATATTTACACATTTAACAGATAATTTATAAAAATATTTCTAGGGTTTCTAAGCAAAAATAAATTTATACTCCAAATATTTAATATAATTTCAAAAAAAACATGATCGCAAAGCAATAAGCCTTGCGATCTTTTCTTTTTCATCAATTTAAAATGATTTGATATCAAATCAAAACTTAATTTCCTTAGGTGCATCTATGAAAGATGATATAGTAGCTGTGGCATCCTTGAGGTAAAAAACTTGACAGTTGCCATCATCAGCTTTATACATTTTCTGGAGTGATGGGTATGCATCCAACATATGCTGTCTTGCTTCTACTCTATCATCCTCAACAGCAACAGCTTCCACTCGAATCCATTTACCATCTGCCATACCACAGATTTCAATTTTCGGATTTGCCTTCATTTGTTTTGATACATTTTTGACCTTGCCGGTTTGAATATAAAGTTTATTTTCAAAAATATCCGCCGTGCCAAAAGGACGAACTCTCGGCTGATTACCTTCAACAGTTGCCAAATAATATGTTTCGCATTTTTTCAAGAACTTACAAACTTCTTCCATAAATACTTCCTCCATTCCTTTTAGTGATTGACTTTCAATCTACTTTTCTATATTATTAAATCATAGTACGATACAATATTCAAGTACAACTTTTTAATATAGTAAGTATCAAATAGATACTAAAGGAGGAATTTATGCACGAGGATTTATTTGGAATTTGTCCATATGTGACGGCACAAAAATTGCTTACAGGAAAATGGACATTGCTCATTATGCACCACTTAAGCGTAAAAACAATGCGCTTTAATGAACTCCAAAGAACGCTTCCCAATTTGACACAGGCTACCCTGACAAAGCAGTTACGCATGATGGAAAAGAACGGCCTAATTATCAGAACAGTATACAACCAAATACCACCAAAGGTAGAGTATTCACTCAGTGAGTTGGGCGATCATTTTAAACCCGTTTTGGATGCACTCCAGATATGGGGAAACGAATATATTGATTATCTTAAAAGCAATAGCTATTAATGTTCAACATTATAACCATAAATTTAATAATAAAGGCCGCTTTCTGAAGTTTTTCCAGTCATTTTTCAAAACTTGAATTTAAAAAATCTCAAGCACTTCTATTTTAAAAATTGGGTGGAAAAACTTAGTTATAGGTTTTCTAATTGAAATTTGCTATTATATGAAGTCCACCTTCAAACTAGAAACTCTATATCTGTTTTTCAAGTTCTAATTTCATATTTTCATAACCAGGTTTTCCAAGGAGTGCAAACATATTTTTCTTGTATTTTTCAACACCAGGTTGATCAAAAGGGTTTATTCCCATAAGATAGCCGCTTACAGCACATGACTTCTCAAAAAAATACACCATATATCCAAAATAATATGCTGTTAATTCAGGTACATTTAATACTATACAAGGTACATTTCCATCGCTATGAGCTAAGACTGTACCTTTAAAGGCTTGATGATTTACAAAATCCATAGTTTTTCCTGCAATAAAATTCAATCCATCAAGGTTTCCTTCATCTGATTTTATTGTAATCTCTTTTCTTGGTTTCTCAACATTTATAAAGGTTTCAATTAAACTTCTAAATCCATCTTGTATATATTGTCCCATAGAATGAAGATCTGTTGAAAAATCTACTGCTGCTGGAAATATTCCTCTATTATCTTTTCCTTCACTCTCCCCATACAGCTGTTTCCACCATTCTCCAAAATAATGCAAACATGGTTCAAAATTAGCTAATATTTCTACAGATTTACCCTTTCTTTGCAAAATATTTCTCACTGCTGCATATTTATAGGCATCATTTTTATCTAACTTTGGATTTCCATAGACAATAACCGCATCTGCAGCACCTTGCATTAATTGATCTATATTAATTCCAGCTACAGCTATTGGAAGCATACCTACTGCTGTAAGTACAGAAAATCTTCCTCCAACATCATCTGGAATTACAAAGGTTTCATATCCTTCCATATCTGCCAGAGACTTTAGTGCACCTTTTTTCTTATCAGTTGTAGCAAATATTCTCTCTTTTGCTCCCTCACGTCCATATTTATTTTCAAGTAATTCCCTAAGCATTCTAAATGCTATTGCAGGTTCTGTTGTAGTACCTGATTTGGATATTACATCAACAGATATGTCTTTTTCCTCTATAATTTCCATAAAATCTGCCATATAAGTTGAACTTATGTTATTTCCCAGATAATATATTGCAGGGCCACCTCTTTTTTCTCTAGGCAAATTATTATAGAAAGTATGACTTAACATTTCTATAGCTGCTCTAGCTCCCAGATAAGATCCACCTATTCCTACGACTACAAGGACATCAGAATTGTCTCTAATTTTTTTTGCACATTTTTTTATTCTCTCAAATTCTTCTCTATCATAATTTAGAGGTAAACCAATCCATCCTGTAAATTCACCGCCTATCCCTGTTTTCTTATGGAGCATTTCATGAGCCTGATTTATAAAAGGGTCCATGGCTTCTATCTCATAATTTTTTAAATAATTCTCACATTTGCTCAAATCCAAGTTTAAACATCCTTTAAACATATCCTACCTCCATAATTGTATATCTATAAAATAGTTTATACTAAAAACCTTAAAAAATTAATAAATTTTCATTTTATTTTTACTTTTTATCTCTTAATATATATTAATTTTCTTTATTACATTATTTATTAATGTGTTGCATATTAAAAGTGTATCACAACCATATACTGTTATGATACACTTTCAAATACAATTTTATAATATTCTTTACAATTTTTGTGCAATTTTATTTAATTCTGCTGACATAGAACTCAATTCTTGTATACTCGCCGTAATCTCTTCTGTAGCAGAAGCTTGTTCTTGACTTTCTGCTAGAGAACCCTGACTTTTTTCACGAGTTTCATCAACTTTCTGTTTGATGCTATCAGTTAATTTCTTAATTTGTGGAACTGTATCTTTTGATTGTTTAGACAATTTTCTTATCTGCTGTGCAACAACTTCAAAACCTTTTCCGCTTTCCCCTGCTCTAGCTGACTCTATAGAAGCATTCAAGCCAAGCATATTTGTTTCATCAGCAATATTTTTTATAAATACTGATACCTTATTAATTTCTTCGGACAAATTTATTACTTCCTTAATACCATTATTAAGATCCATTTCATTTGAGTGTATGTTTGTTGCAGATACAGATAACTGTTCAATTGCAGAAGCAATTCCAGAAATGCCACTTTCAAGATTAGCAGACATATCTCTTAGATCGCTTGCAACCTTTTTGGGAATAACTATTCCCAATGTGGCCACAATTTCATTTGAATTTTCTTCATCGAACAATGGTAAACATGTAACTAAAGCAGGAACTCCATACTTTGAACTATCAAGTTCTACTGTAACTTGCTTTTTCTTGTCTATAACCTCTTTTGCAATGTCGCCTTCTACTAATTTATATCCTACAGTTACAGCAGGCATATCAAACTGTTTTGAGGCTTGTCTGTATGCTACTTTGTGTAAATCAGTCATATAGATAAAAGCTCCTTCTGGAAACATTTCAGATAAAACAGGTGCAAAATTATTAAAGGATCTTGCTACAGGATGAAGCTTTGGAAATACAATTGAAAGTGCTCCAACAACTTTTCCACTTTCATCAACTAAAGGTTCTGCAACTACTTTTAATCTTAAGCCATAAAGCGATCTAGGAACATTTTCTGTCAATGTTCTGTTTTCTTTCATTGCTTTTCCTGATATGCTATTTGGATTTAATTTATCCCCAACCTGAAACATATCCAAATCAAATTGTTTTGATGCTTTTCTCCATGTAAATGTGTTTTCTTCAATAATCAAATATAGCACTCCACCAGGTATCATGTCTAATTGCAATTCTAATATAGCTTTTAACTGTTCCAGCATATTTATGGAAATCATAATAAATCCCTTCCTTTCTACCCCAATTATAAAATATTTGCAAATTTGTGTACTAATTTGAGTTATAATTATTTATTATGTCACAATTTAAATAATTGTATGTTTTCAGTATATTATAAAAACTCAATTATATCAATTACTAATGTACCTTATTAAGGCTTAATTTGTTTTGTCTTTTTAGGTAAATTTACCCATACATACAAAAATAGAGTTCTGTACAACTTCTTTAAAACGTATTTCTTCATCACTCCATTTTTACTAATATTAAATTTAAATATATATATATTATTCCCATACAATAAAATTATTTAAATAAATTTCTCTGCTTCCTTCTTCATCTATCTTTTGTAATCTAACTATTTTATTAGACACCATTTTTTATTTCTTTAAAAACTTTATTACAATTTGCTCCTACTCTATCTACTTTATTTATAAAAATTATTGTAGGAATTTTTAAAGCCTTTAATGTGTTGAATAATATTTCCATATGTGATTGAATCCCTTCTACTGCAAATATAACTAATATAGTTCCATCTAAAACACTTAAAGAAGGTTGTACTTAAAAAACAAGATCTGCATGTCATGGGGTGTCGATAATATTTACTTTAACATACATCTTTTTTATATATTGTTAAAGAAACAATATATAATATTAATACTGGTGTCATCAACAATGAAGTGCATGCTATACCAATGCTTATAGAAATCTTTGTAGCTATAATTCCAATAATTGGTCCACCTATAATTTGTCCTAAAGCATTGATTTGTCCATTCATAGAAAGTATGGTTGCCCTTGCATTATCATCTATATGACTATTTAACCATGCATTAAGTATAGGCTCATTTATAGTTTTAAACATATTTGTTGATAAATAGGCTATTAACATTAATTTAAAGTTCTTTGTAAGTGCAAACACTAACATAAATGATATATAAAATATGTTTGTGACTAATAATATTTTTCCACTTTGGTTTTTATCCTCTTTTTCCAGCTTTCTTGCTATAAACTGCATTGCTAGAGCACTTAATATCATTCCTGCAATACCAAATATACCAAACCAAGTTACGGACTGAAGATTTCCAAGCTTAGGAAGTGTAGTATCCTGTAGAAAATGTGCATTGGAAAGTCTGTCATATCCTTCGCTAGATAAACCATAAAATAAAGTTACAGAAATTAAAACTATCATTATGGCTTTACTTTTTACAAATTTCAAACCAGATTTAAAGGTATATCCCATCTTTTTAAAAGTATTTAAATCTTCAGGGGCAGATGGCTTAAAATTGTTTTCTGGCATATACAATGCTAAAAATAGTGAAAAAATTACAAATAAACATCCACTGACTATAATAGGCAATCTTACTGATAAATTACCTATTATGGTACTTAGTATTATTCCAATAACTGCTCCTATTTGTCCTGCTTGTGCTCCTTTTATATATACCTTATCTAAGTCCTTCACTTTTTCTTCTTCTGCAATCCATGCATCAACAGATCCACTGATAAATGTTGAGCCTAATCCCCATATTATCTGTGCTGCAAGGACAAAGACAAAACTAGAAATTGATCCTTCTAAAATAAATCCCAATCCTGTCAAAATTGCGCCAATAACAATTGATAACTTACGGCTATATACATCTGCAACTATACCTGTAGGAATTTCAAATAGAAAACATGCTGCTTCTAACGTAGTTCCTACAAGGATAAGCTGAAGTGGATTTAAATGAACCTTTTCAATGTGGTACACTATCATAACTGTGCCCACCAATGAAAAACACATTGCTGTAATAGCTGAAAATAATAAATAAATTTTATATGCTGAAAGTTTTTTAACCATTATTTATTCACCGTCCTTATATTATGAAAAAGTTTGTTTGTACTTTGTATTCTGAATATCTTAACCATACTAATAATCTCCTTAAAAAACGAAAGGCCACAAATGAACACAAGTTCACTTACGGCCTCATAATTATATAACCTAAATATAAACATGAAATATAGGATTTTAATTTATACAACTTAATTAAGAAGTTATATAGATTAAAATCTTATACTATATTTATAAATGCAGCAAAAATAGGCATAAAAATACCGTGTTTAGAACACGGCTTTCCTATTATGCAAATTAAGGTGTAACATGCTCATTTTAATACTGATTATTTTTAAATTACACAAATAATCATGGTAAGCATTAATGATTTTAAAATTAATCCTACCACAAATAAACCCTGAGTAATTCAAGATTTTTTGATATACTTTCTAAAAATAATCCTTATTCAGTTAGTTTATTTAAAAACTACCTCTTTGCGCATATTTACAACACCTTTACATTTATATTTTTTCATGTTTATATTTGAATATATTTATATTATACATAAATTTGGTTTTTTTTCAATAGAATTATTTTATATGAATTATGACATATTCTGAATTTCAACTCCTTTTTTATCGCAATGTACTTTTATACACTTCTTAGTGTGTATTCGCTCCTCTCCTTTATCTTTATTGATATCATGAACTCATCAAACAGTTATGTATAAATCTTTTCTATCTCTAGTTTTGCTTGAATAATTGTCCCCCTTTGATGTCACCTTTTCGCATATACAAATCACCTCCTAAAATACTGCAAAAAACAGAAAAAAGTAACTAAGATATTTCTATCCTAATTACTTTTCACTAACTAACTTATTAAACTATAAATCTACGGCAACACTCTGTAAATACTGACTTAACAGTGTTTTACTTTTATTCCCATTCAATAGTAGACGGTGGTTTTGAAGTTACATCGTAAACTATTCTGTTTACTCCTTTAACTTCATTAACTATCCTTCTACTTACTTTATCCAAAACATCATATGGTATTCTTGCCCAATCGGAAGTCATGGCATCACTGGATACTACAGCCCTCAGTGCAACTGTGTAGCAGTATGTTCTTTCATCACCCATTACTCCAACAGAACGTATATTAGGAAGGCAAGCAAAATACTGCCATATCTTTTCATCTAGTCCTGCATTTGCTATTTCTTCTCTAAATATAGCATCTGCTTCTCTTGTTATTGCAAGCTTTTCTTCAGTAATTTCTCCTAAAACTCTTATTGCAAGTCCTGGTCCTGGGAAAGGCTGTCTCCAAACCAATTTATGAGGAATTCCAAGTTCTTCTCCCACAGCTCTAACTTCATCTTTAAACAATTCTCTAAGAGGTTCTATTAGTTTAAAATCCATGTCTTCTGGAAGTCCACCTACGTTATGATGGCTCTTTATAGTTGCAGAGGTTCCAAGACCACTTTCAACTACATCTGGATATATAGTGCCTTGAACTAGGAAGCTTATATCTCCTAATTTTCTAGCTTCTTCTTCAAATACCCTTATAAACTCTTCTCCTATTATCTTTCTCTTCTTTTCAGGGTCTGATACACCTTCTAATTTCCCTAAAAATCTATCTTTGGCATTTACTCTTATAAAGTTCATATCAAATTGCTTTTTAAATACATGCTCTACCTGGTCGCCTTCATCTTTTCTTAAAAGGCCATGATCTACAAATATACAGGTAAGCTGCTTCCCTACAGCCTTATGTACAAGAACTGCTGCCACGGAAGAATCAACTCCACCAGACATAGCACATATTACCTTCTTATTTCCTACTTTTTCTCTTATTAACTTTATCTTTTCACCTGCAAAGGAAGACATAGACCAATCTCCCTTTAAATTGCATACCTTAAATAAGAAGTTAGAAAGCATCCTTCTTCCAAAAGGTGTGTGTTCAACTTCAGGATGGAATTGAACTCCATATACTTTTTTATCAGTATTTTCTATTGCTGCAACAGGACATCCATTGGTCTTTGCTATTACTTTAAATCCTTTTGGAGGTTCTGATACAACATCTGTATGACTCATCCATGAGATTTGATTTTTATCTATATTAGAAAATAAAGCACTATTTGCATCAAGTTCTATCTTTGTCTTTCCATATTCCCTTACTTCTGCACTTTTAACTTTTCCACCTAATATATTACATATAAGTTGATGTCCATAGCATATGCCTAAAATAGGTACTCCTAATTTAAATATCTCCTCACTTATTCTAGGAGCATTTTCACCATACACGCTATTTGGTCCACCTGTAAATATTATTCCATTAGGATTTTTTTCCTTTATCTTATCTATAGAACAAGTATAGGGAAGTATTTCGCAGTATACATTATTTTCTCTAACTCTTCTTGCTATGAGTTGATTATATTGTCCTCCAAAATCAACTACAACAACCATCTCTTTTTCCATGAACTTCCTCCTAACCAATTATAGAAAATCATTTTATATTAAACATTACAAATACAATTATATTATAAAAACTTCTATTCGACTATAATTTTTACTGTCTAACACTGTAATTTGGAGCTTCTTTAGTCATGGAAATATCGTGTGGATGACTTTCTCTAAGTCCTGCTGAAGATTGAACTACAAAAGTAGCTTTTTCATATAAATCATTTAAAGTAGGTGCTCCTAAATATCCCATTCCTGAACGTATTCCTCCTATTAGCTGGAATACAGTATCTGCTACAGATCCTTTATAAGGAACCCTTCCTTCTACACCTTCTGGAACTAATTTTTTATTTCCTTCCTGAAAATATCTATCCTTGCTTCCACAAGCCATTGCACTTAGAGAACCCATTCCCCTATAAACTTTATAACTTCTTCCTTTATATATTTCAGTTTCACCTGGTGCTTCTTCGCAGCCTGCAAACATTGATCCCATCATAACTACTTTTGCCCCAGCAGCTAATGCCTTTACTATATCTCCTGAATACTTTATTCCACCATCTGCAATAACTGGTATACCGCATTTATTGGCTTCCTCTACGCAGTCCATTACTGCAGTAAGCTGTGGAACTCCTACTCCTGCTACTACTCTAGTAGTACATATAGATCCAGGTCCAATACCTACCTTAATTGCATCTGCACCAGATTCAATTAAATCTTTAGCAGCTTCTGCTGTTGCAATATTTCCTGCAATAATTTGTACGTTTGGATATTTTTCTTTTATGGTTTTTACTGCATCTAAAACTCCCTTAGAATGTCCGTGAGCTGTATCAACATTTAAAACATCAACTCCTACTTGTACAAGAGCATCTACTCTTTCCATCATATCTTTTGTAACTCCTACAGAAGCACCACATAAAAGCCTTCCTCTAGAGTCCTTAGCACTGTTTGGGAATCTCTTTACTTTTTCTATATCTTTTATAGTTATAAGTCCTCTTAAATTATTATCTTTATCTACTAAAGGTAGTTTTTCTATTTTACTTGTTTTTAATATTTCTTTAGCTTCTTCTATAGTAGTATCTTCTGGAGCTGTTATAAGCTTTTCTCTTGTCATAACCTCGGAAATCTTCTTATCATAGTTTGTTTCAAAAACTATATCTCTGTTAGTAATTATACCAACCAATTTCCCTTCTACGGTTATAGGTACTCCAGATATTCTATACTTACTCATAAGGCTAAGGGCATCATTTATGCTATTATCGGGTGAAAGGAAGAAAGGATCTGTTATTACTCCATTTTCCTGTCTTTTTACCTTGTCTACTTCCATAGCCTGTTCTTCTATGGTCATATTTTTATGTATTATACCTATGCCACCTTCTCTTGCCATAGCAATAGCCATTTTTGAGTCTGTAACAGTATCCATTCCTGCACTCATAAGAGGTATGTTTAACTTTATAGTCTTAGTTAAATTAGTAGCTAAAGAAACTTCTCTAGGTAAGACCTCTGATTTGTTTGGTACTAGAAGTACATCATCGAAAGTGTATGCTTTTTTTAAAATTTTTGCCAATTAAAATCACTCCTAAATTATAATATAATATATTTCTGCTTAATCATTTTTGATAAGATTTAATAAAAAAGCCATATTAAATTCCCATATGTATGCGAAATTAATATGACTTGTACCATAATAATTCCGCTCATAGTCAGAAATTTACGGCTTCCGGTAGATACTCCCTCCCTTATTGAGGGTATATATGAGCTGGACAAAAGATATTCACTTTTTACAAATTTTAATGAATTTCTATCTCTTTTAATAACTATTTACACTATTTTATTCAATTTTTTTCTTTTTGTCAATGAAAAATTCCTCATATATCTAAAATAGTCCTAAATTATATTATAGATTTCCCTTTAAATACCCCATATATACATGCATTTAAAAAACTTTCTATTATGCTGCTTAATATAAAAATTAAACCCTGCATTTACATAATGCTAGGGTTCAATTTTTCATTTATATTTGCTTTTAAATTAATACATTCCTTCCATTCCGCCCATTCCTGGTGCACCTGCTGCTGGACCTGCAGGTGCTTTTTCTGGAATATCTGCAACTGCTGCTTCTGTAGTTAAGAATGTAGCTGCTACGGATGCTGCATTTTGAAGTGCTGATCTTGTAACTTTAGTTGGATCTACAATACCTTTTTCTACCATGTTTACATATTCGCCTTTTAATGCATCATATCCAACGCCAATTTCACTATTTTTAACTTTTTCAATTATTACTGATCCTTCAACGCCGGCATTGCTTGATATCTGCCTAATTGGCTCTTCTAATGCTTTTCTTATTATGTCTATACCAACTTTTATATCTGGTACATCTGAAGTTAATTTTTCAACTTCTGGAATTGCATTTATATAAGCAGTTCCGCCTCCTGGTACCATACCTTCTTCAACACCTGCTTTTGTAGCTGCAAGTGCATCTTCTATTCTCAATTTTTTCTCTTTTAATTCAGTTTCAGTTGCTGCTCCAACTTTTACTACAGCTACTCCACCTGCAAGTTTTGCAAGTCTTTCTTGAAGTTTTTCTTTATCGAAATCTGAAGTAGTTTCTTCTATTTGAACCTTAATCTGTGATACTCTATCTGCTATAGCTTTTTTATCTCCACGTCCATTTACTATAGTAGTATTTTCTTTGTCTATCTTTACAGATTCAGCTCTTCCTAAATCTTCTAATTCAGCTTCTTTTAAATCTCTTCCTAATTCTTCTGATATTACCTGTCCTCCAGTAAGTATTGCTATATCCTGAAGCATTTCTTTTCTTCTATCACCAAATCCAGGTGCTTTTACTGCTACACAAGTAAATGTTCCTCTTAACTTATTTACAACTAAAGTTGCAAGTGCTTCTCCTTCTACATCTTCAGCTATTATAAGTAATTTCTTTCCCTGCTGAACTATTTTCTCAAGTAATGGTAATATATCTTGAATATTTGATATCTTCTTGTCTGTTATTAATATATATGGATCTTCTATTGCAGCTTCCATTTTTTCTGAATCAGTAACCATATATGGGCTTAAATAACCTCTGTCAAACTGCATACCTTCAACTACGTCTAATTCAGTTCCCATAGTTTTTGATTCTTCAACAGTTATGACACCTTCGTTGCCTACCTTTTCCATAGCATCAGCTATTAATTTACCTATTTCTTCATCAGAAGCTGATATAGCTGCAATTCTTGCTATATCTTCTTTTCCTTTTACAGTTGTTGAAATTTTCTTTATTTCTTCTACAGCCTTATCTACAGCTATCTTTATACCTTGTCTTATAAGCATTGGATTTGCTCCAGCTGTAACATTTTTTAATCCTTCTCTTATTATTGCTTGAGCAAGTAAAGTAGCTGTAGTTGTTCCATCTCCTGCTACATCATTTGTCTTTGTAGCAACTTCTTTTACAAGCTGTGCTCCCATATTTTCATATGGATCTTCTAATTCTATTTCCTTTGCTATTGTAACACCATCATTTGTTATAAGTGGTGAACCAAATTTCTTATCAAGTACTACATTTCTTCCCTTAGGTCCAAGTGTAACTTTTACTGCATTTGCTAACTTGTTTACGCCTTCTTGCATTGATTTTCTTGCATCTTCACCGAATAAAATACTTTTTGCCATAAAAAACCCTCCTTACAATTAACCGTTATATAAATACTTATTTTTTCTGTTCGAATTAATTATTAACTACTCAATTATAGCTAATATGTCATCTTGTTTTAAAATAGTGTACTCTTGTGCATCTATTTTTACTTCATTTCCAGCATATTTGGAGAATAATACCTTATCTCCTACTTTTACTTCCATTTTAACTTCTTTTCCATCTACTGTTCCACCAATTCCTACTGCCACAACTTCTGCTTCTTGTGGTTTTTCTTTAGCACTTCCCGGTAAAACAATACCGCTTTTTGTAGTTTCCTCAGCTTCTAATTTTTTAATTACGACTCTGTCTCCAAGTGGTCTAATTTTCATATAAACCCCTCCTTAAAAATATTTTAAATGTATTTAAAATTAATTTTTAGCTTTCATTGTTAGCACTCATTAATTATGAGTGCTAATACAATTATTATAATAATGAATAGTATTTATATTTTCAAATTTAAATTTACCAGTTATTAACCTATTTTACAGTAAAAATATCGATTATACTTTAATTATGTAGTTATTTCGCCTTATTACTATTAATTTCATATATATCTTTATATACAAATTCTTTATATGTAAAACCATACCTATTATTATCTTCCAATTAGGCCTTATGTATACAAAATACTTAAAATTTATTAAAAAAGCGATAAACAATACAATTAAAGTTGTTTATCGCCTTCTGAAGTTTTATTTTTTGTTATCTTAACTATTATCTTTTCTCCCTTTAACACGCCTATTACAAATAAAAGTGTCATTGTGATTCCTATTAATATAAGAACTATTTTATTTCCAGTATATATTTTTGATCCAAAATATGCTGAAATAATTACTCCAGGCAGCCTTCCTAAAGTTGAATAAAATATAAAATGTTTAAAGCTAATGTTTGATATTCCACATATATAAGCCAGAACATCCTTAGGTATTCCTGGAATTACATATAACAAAAATACTATAAAGTTTATGCTGCCTAAGTTCAACATTTTACGAAAAAATTTTAAATCTTTGTCAGATATTATTTTGTTTACAAGCGGCTTCCCATAAATTCTAGATATACTGTAAGCTGCTATGCTGCCAAAAGTTATGCCTAAAATTGATATGATACTTCCAAACAACGTTCCATATATGTATCCTCCTGCAATTTGGACAATCTCTCCAGGTATAAAAAAAGCAACTACCTGCAAAAATTGAATAAATAGAAATACTACTACTCCATATTTGCCATAGGACATAATCCAATTCTTTATTTTATTTGGATCTCTAAATATGTACATGTATTTATTGTAATATTCATATGCAACTGCAATTAATATAAACAATATAATTGCTAACACTATATAAGATCTATATTTCTTTAATACTATTTTTAGTTTTTTCAATCTATATCACCTAGTTTAATATAATTAGTATTCATTATATTCAATTGGCTCTGTTATATACTTTAAATCTTATCATAATTTTTTGTATAATTTATTAAATTTTACTTAACAATATCGGTATTCTAACTTAAAAATCAATAGGTGGAGTTAAAACTCCACCTCATGCCAAGAACTCTGTTTATCTTTCAAGGTCTACATCTTTAAATTCTTCAAGTTTTTCATTAGAAAGCACAGATTTTTTATGAGATTGTTTACTAAATTTAATCAATTGGCCTCTAGCTTTCATAGAAGAAATCATAGTAGCCGGCCCCCCAATACATCCACCTTCACACATCATTCCCTCTATAAAATTACCCGGAAGTCTCCCAATTTTAGCCGAAGTCATAGCTTTTTTTATCTCATCTTTTCCACTTACCTTTACAGGATCAAATTGAATATCTATTTTCTCTTCTCCTATATAATTTTCTATAGCCGCTGTAAGGCCTCCACCTTGTGCAAATCCTCTTCCATACACAGAGGCATCATCTATTGGCACATCTTCACAATTTTCTGGATCAACATCAAAAGCACCAAACAAAGCTGCTATTTCTTCAAAAGTCATAGCATAGTCTACTGCCCCTTTTATTGATTCTCTAGTTATCTCTGACTTTTTTGCAGTGCAAGGTCCTACAAAAACTACTACAGCATTTTTATCCTGATTTTTAATTGCTCTTGCTGCTGCAATCATTGGTGAAACCGTACCTGATATTTTTACTACTTCACCTGGAAATTCCTTTTCAATGTAACCCATGAATCCAGGACAGCATGAATTTGTCATATATTTATCCCCATTTTTCATTCTCTCTACAAATTCATTGCTTTCATTTACAGTTACAGCATCAGCCCCACAAGCTGCTTCCAATATATCTTCAAATCCTATTTTTTTAAATGCATCTTTTACCTGACCTACTGTAACTTTGCACCCAAACTGTCCTGTTATAGCAGGTGCTACTACTGCATACACTTTATTCTCACCCATAAGTGCCTTAGTTACCTCAGAAATATAGCTTCTATCTGATACAGCTCCAAATGGGCATGCTGCCATGCAAGCACCACAATTAATGCACTTTTCTTTTTCTATCATTGCCATCCTGTTTTTTGAGTTTATTTCCAAAGCTCCAGTTGGACAAGACTTTTTACAAGGCCTCATTACTTCTGCAATGGCGTTATAAGGACATACTTTTTTACACATACCACACTCTTTGCAAATATCTTGATTTATATGAGCCCTTCCATCTACCTTGGATATTGCTTTTGCCGGACATACTTCCATACATTTATGCTGTATACATCCCCTGCAAGCCTCTGTCACACGATATTTATATATAGGACATTTATCACAGGCAGCTGAAAGTACATACATTATGTATTCCCTATCTACAATTTTCTTTAGGTCCAATGTAGTATTATATGTTGGAACAAATCCTGAAGCCAAAAGAGCCCTCTCATATACAACAGCCCTTTCCTTATACACACAACATCTATACTCTTCCTTATCACCGCAAATTATTTTATAGGGTATTTTTTTCAATTCTTTTTCAGTTAATTTGTTTTCTCTTGTTAAAGAAGAAACCTCCTTTAACACCAAATACTTTAGTTTTTTTAAGGGTGTTTCAAAATCTTTCATCTTACGTTTTCCTCCTGCTACACTTTATAAACTGTTTATTTTATTATAACAGTTTTAAATATAAAATGTAACAGTAGACACAGTATATTTTATTATATAATTTCTTTTTATATACCAATACTTCTTTAATTTATTTTTAATAAATAAATTAAAACAGGTTATATTTAAAAATAATACAGATAAAGAATAGTTATTTTTTGCTGAATTTTTAGTATTTATAATATATATCCTATAACTTTATATTATTTTCCCTAACATAATAAAATAAATACTGCTGTGCAAATCCTGACAACTTGCCAAATTTGCTTATTCCAAAATCTCTTATCTTTTTTAGCGATACATCTGGTGCCAGATAAAAATAATTCATAGCTCTCTTAACCCATACATCTACAGGAAATGCAGAATATTTCTGCATAGAGAAAAGCATAATGCAATCTGATACTTTAGGACCTATACCCATAAATTTTTGAAGCTCTTTATGGCATACCTCATCCTCTTGATCTTTAATCCAATTAATATCATATTTTTCATCGTAATTTTCTTTAGTTTTAGTTCCATTATAATAAATCTTTGATACAGTATCTTTTATATATTTATTTCTAAAACCAGTTCCACAAGAAGCAAGTTCTTCTAAAGTGGCTTCCTTTAATTTATCTATTTTAGGAAAACTGTAATAAATTTTATTTTTATATTCTAAAGGCTCTCCCCATTTTTCACTTATATTTTTTATAGCCCTCTGTATCATTGGAATTCTATTATTAGCAGATATTATAAAAGAAACTATCAATTCAAAGGGATCCTGCTTTAATAATCTGATTCCTTCTCCAAATTCTATAGCTTTCTTTAAAACAGGATCTTTACTAAGTATATTTTTTATTTCATTGTAGTCCCTATACAAATCAAAATACTCTGCCCAAATTTCCTTAAAATCTTGCTGAGATGTGTTATATAAAATCACATCCTCTCCCTTTTTTTCTACCTCTATTACTTTTCCAAAACTTACACCTATATAGTTACCATTTTCTTCTCTATGCCATCTAAAACACTGCCCACATTCAAATATATGAGCTAATTCAAAATTTCGAACATTTTTTATTATAATTCCATTTTCAAAATCCTCTACATAATTAAAATCCATATTATACTTCCTTTTCTCCGTAAAATTTTTACCAAAATCGTATACTTATTTCTGATAGTATACCATTTTATTAAGATAATTTTCAATCAATATTAAAAAAGCTGTACCAGAAATCTGATACAGCTTCTTTATTCAATATATAATTATTTTTTCAGATATTCATCTATAGCCTTAGCAGCTTTTTTACCAGCACCCATTGCAAGTATTACAGTAGCAGCACCTGTTACTGCATCTCCACCTGCATATATTCCTTCCCTTGTAGTGAGTCCAGTCTCTTCTTCTGCTATTAAGCATTTACGCTTATTCATTTCAAGTCCTTTTGTTGTAGTTGATATAAGTGGATTTGGTGAAGTACCAAGAGCCATAATTACAGTATCTACATCTAAATCAAATTCCGAACCCTTTATTGCAACTGGTTTTCTTCTTCCAGATGCATCTGGTTCTCCTAGTTCCATCTTAATGCAGCGTATTCCTTTAACCCAACCTTTTTCATCCCCTAATATTTCTACAGGATTAGTTAAAAGATTGAATTTAATTCCTTCTTCTTTTGCATGGTGTACTTCCTCTGCTCTTGCTGGAAGTTCTGCTTCAGATCTTCTGTATACTATGTATACTTCTGCTCCAAGCCTTAGAGCCGTCCTCGCAGAGTCCATAGCTACGTTTCCGCCTCCTACTACAGCTACTTTTTTGCCTGCTTTTATAGGAGTTGCATAATCATCCCTATATGCTTTCATTAAATTACTTCTTGTTAAGAATTCATTCGCAGAGAATACTCCATTTAAGTTTTCTCCAGGTATTCCCATGAATCTTGGTAGTCCTGCTCCTGAGCCTATAAATACAGCATCAAATTTTTCTTTCTCTATAAGTTCATCTATTGTAACAGTTCTCCCAATTATTACATCTGTCTCTATTTTTACTCCTAACTTCTTTACATTTTCAACTTCATGTTTTACTACACTGTCCTTTGGAAGTCTGAATTCTGGAATACCATATACAAGTACCCCTCCTGCTTCATGAAGTGCTTCAAATATAGTAACATCATATCCAAGTTTTGCTAAATCTCCTGCGCAAGTAAGTCCTGAAGGACCACTTCCTATAACAGCTACTTTTTTGCCGTTTTTAGGTAAAGTCTTAGATAAATCGATATTATTCTTTCTTGACCAATCTGCTACAAATCTTTCTAGCTTACCTATAGCAACAGCATCACCTTTTTTGCCAAGTACACATTTTCCTTCGCACTGAGTTTCCTGAGGACATACTCTTCCACATACAGCAGGAAGTGCACTTGATTCTGCTATTATTTTAGCAGCTTCTTCAAAGTTTCTATTTTTTACCTGTTCAATAAACTTAGGTATAGTTATTGTAACAGGGCACTGGGTAACACACATAGGCTTTTTACAATTCAAGCATCTTGAAGCTTCTTTTACAGCTTCTTCTTCAGTGTATCCCAAGCAAACTTCATCAAAATTAGTAGCTCTAACCTTTGGATCTTGTTCCTTTATAGGTACTCTTTTCATTCTATCAGCTTTATCTTCCTTGTGGCATTCACAGCCTTTTCTATCAAAGGTGTCCCCTTCTTCTTCTTTAAGAAGTTTCTTTCCTTCTTCAGTTTTATACATAGCCTGTCTTCTCATAGCTTCGTCAAAATTTACAAGATGTCCATCAAATTCAGGACCATCTACACAGGCAAATTTTAATTCTCCACCTACAGTAACCCTACAAGCTCCGCACATTCCAGTTCCATCTACCATTATAGTATTTAAACTTACTATTGTTTTAATTCCGTATTGTTTCGTAACTTGAGTTATAAACTTCATCATTATCATAGGCCCTATGGCAACTACACAATCGTACTCTTTATCTTTCTTGTCAATAATCTCTTTTAAAAGATCCGTAACAAAACCCTTATATCCATAACTTCCATCATCCGTTGCTATATATAAATTTCCACAAATTGGTTTCAATTCATCTTCAAATAATAAAAGATCTTTTGATTTACATCCAACTATAACATCTGCAGCAACTCCATGTTCATGAAGCCATTTTACCTGTGGATAAACTGGTGCAGTACCTACTCCACCTGCTACAAACATTATATTTTTCTTCTTAAGTTCTTTAAGATCCATCTCTACAAGTTCTGAGCAATGTCCAAGTGGTCCAACAAAATCTTCAAAATATTCTCCCACTTCATATTTAGCCATTTTTTTAGTTGAAGCTCCTAATGTCTGAAATACAATAGTAACAGTTCCTTTTTCTGCATCATAATCACAGATAGTAAGAGGTATTCTTTCCCCTTTATCATCCATTTTGACTATGATAAATTGTCCTGGTAAACAGGACTTTGCAACTCTTGGTGCCTCAATATCCATTAAGAATATGTTTGGTGATAACTTTTTTTTGTTAACAATCTTGTACATACTTTTATGCCATTTTTTTAGTACATAAATCATAAAATCTATGCCCATTTCCCTTTTCATAGTGTTCGATTTTGCTAATTAGCTACTTTCGTTCGGTCTTCCACTCCAAGGGCGTAAATTCGGATGAAATTCACCCTACAGCATCAGTAAATACCCCCCAATAAGATACATCTGATTAAACGGCTTTTTGCCCCTTTCTCAACTCATATTTGACCTAATATAAACCTATATAATTATATCATATAATTATGAAAATTGCACAAGAAAACAATTACAATATGTTAAAAATATAAACTATATTCATAAATATTGATCATTTTTTCTAAATATTTATGATTTAAATTTATTTTCTAACAAATGAATTTTTTAGCTTAAAGAATTCATTTAAGTTTTTAATCTATGTCATTTAAAAGACATGTCAATGTTAATAAACTATCACTTAAATGAACATTTTCAATCTTTATGCCTTCTGGAGTAACCAAATCTACAGGAGCAAAATTCCAAATACCTTTAACTTTGTTTTTGACTAAAATATCACAAACCTTTTGGGCATTATTGTTAGGTACACATATAACTCCTATATCTATACTACTTTCTTTTAAGTAATCATCTAAATAATCTATATCCCTTATCTCGATATCCCTAATTCTAATACCTATAAGTTTAGGATTTATATCAAAAATAGCTTCTAACCGAAAACCTATTTTTTCAAATCTAGTATAGTTAGCTATAGCCTGACCTATATTACCTGCACCTATTATAACAGTCTTATAAGTTTTCGTAAGACCAAGTATATTGCATATTTGCCCATATAGTTCACCTACGTTATACCCATATCCCTGCTGTCCAAAGTCTCCAAAACAGTTTAAGTCCTGCCTTATTTGTGAAGCTGTGAACCCTATTTTTTCACTTAATTCCTTAGAGGATATTCTATCTACGTCATTTTTCATTAAATCCATTAAATACCTATGGTATTTTGGCAATCTCTTTATAACAGCCATTGATATATTCTTTTTTTTATCCATACTACACCTTCTTCTATATTCTTTGATTTCTCTTAAATACTTTTTTGATTTTTAGAATACCATTATTGTATCTAAATAAATTACTTTGATATATATTTAATTATCCTATTCATACAGACATAAATCAATACATTTATATGTAAATTATATTAATTATTTACATGTTTTATACAATATAGTACTCACTTTTTTAGTTACCTTTTAACATTCGTAAATAATGAGCAGTAACAACTATTATTAATTTGCCTACATTCCCAACCTTACAAATGTACTTGAAAGTTAATTAATTATGATTTCTTTTAAAAATAAATTTAAAACATCAATTACTCCATATTATAATTTTCTAATTATAATTATAACATAGGACTACAAAAAAGTTACTATACATAGTAAAATGTTAATGATTAAGGAAGGTGTTACTAATGGTTGTTTTAAGTTGCAATAATATTCATAAAAGTTATGGAATAGAAATTATACTTGAAAATATAACTTTCAACATAAATGATGGAGAAAAAGTAGGATTAATCGGTCCAAATGGAGCTGGCAAATCCACCTTATTTAACATCTTAACAGGTAAAATAAATTATGACAGTGGAAATTTATTTATAGATAAGGCTAAAACAGTAGGATATCTAACTCAACATCTGTCATTGGATTCTTCAAATACTATATATGACGAGATGCTTACTGTGTTTCAGGATCTAATTAATTTAGAAAATAAGTTAAATAAATTAGAAGCCTTGATGAACGAACCTTACGATGCCAAAAATGAAGAGTATAGAAATAAATTGATAGATAAATATACCACCTGTTCAGAGCTTTATACGAACAGGGGTGGTTATACCTACAAAGCTGAAATAAACAGAGTTTTAAGTGGATTAGGTTTTCAAGAAAATGAATTTCTCGATTCTATAACTGTGCTAAGCGGTGGGAAAAAAACAAGGGTGGCACTTTGTAAACTGCTTTTATCTAAACCTGATATCATTCTTTTAGATGAACCTACTAACCACCTGGATCTAGACGCTATAGAATGGCTAGAAGAATATTTAAAATCCTATAAAGGTACTATCATAATAATATCTCATGATAGGTACTTTTTAGATGCTATAACTCAGTCAACTATGGAACTCATAAATGGTCATATAAATTTTTATAATGGAAATTATACTACTTCTTTGGAGTTAAAGCAAAAAAATTATGAAGTCCAGTTAAAAGCTTATAATATGCAGCAAATAGAAATAAAAAAGCAAGAAGAAATCATTGAAAAATATAGATCTTTTAACAGGGAAAAAAGCATAAAGGCAGCAGAAAGCAGACAAAAGATGTTAGACAAAATTGATAGACTAGCTGCTCCTGACAAAGATGAAAAAATTAAAGGTATAACATTTAAAACTCAAATAAACAGTGGAAATGATGTACTTCACGTAGAGAACTTGAGTAAAAGTTTTGATAAAAAACTATTGTTTAAAAACTTAAATTTTGATATAAAAAAAGGAGAAAAAACAGCTCTAATTGGTGAAAATGGTAGGGGAAAAACTACACTTTTTAAAATAATTCTAGGCAAATTAGAACAGGATGATGGCCTTTGCAAATTAGGTAAAAATGTGTTGGTAGGCTACTACGACCAAGAACAATCTGACTTAAATATTGAAAAAACAATTATAGACGAAGTATGGGACAGTTTTCCAAAACTCACCACTACAGAAATAAGAAATGCTCTAGCCAGCTTTTTATTTACAGGAGATGACGTATTTAAAAAAATATCTTCTTTAAGCGGTGGAGAAAAATGCAGGATAAATTTATTAAAGCTTATATTGTCTAAATCTAACTTTTTACTTTTAGATGAACCTACAAACCATCTTGACATAACATCCCGTGAGGCTTTAGAAGAAGCTTTATTAAACTACGATGGCACCGTGCTTGTAATTTCTCATGATAGGTACTTTTTAAATAAATCTGTCAATAAAATATATGAATTAAATGAGAATGGTGCAAAAGAATACTTGGGTAATTACACCTATTATGTTGAAAAGAAAAAGAATCCCTTGAGATTCGAAATGGAAGAAGAACAAAGTTCAAAGACTAAAACTCAAATACAACATGATAAAAAAAAGAAAAAAGAACTTGAAAAGTCTAAACGTGAAAAGAAATCTAAAGTTAAAAACATTGAAGAAGAGATTTCAAATTTAGAAGACCACGTACTTGAACTCCAGAAAAAACTGTGCCTAGAAGAAGTTTATTCTAATCCTGAAAAAAGCAGTGCTGTAAACAAGGAACTTTTAGATACACAAAATGAAATAGAAACTTTATACGCTGATTGGGAGAACATATTATAGAGTTTCTAAACAAAAATAAACTTATGCTCCGAATATTTTTACAACCACAAGTGCAATTAAATATTTTGATAAATCTAAGCAGAAAATTTACAAAAACCTAAAGACTTTTGAAAACTCGTACCTCAGACAATTCAAAAGTCCTAAGCTTTTTCATAAATTTTCAACTAAGACTTATATACAAAATATTTAAATGTACTTGTTTATTGTAAAATATTTCTACGCATAAGTTTATTTTTAAGTTAGAAACAGCTATAAATTGTTGATATCTGCACATTAAAGGTAGTTTTTAACTTGAATTTAAAGTACATTCAAAGAATTACAAACATATATTTAAATCAATTTCTCAGGAACAAATTTAGAGGAAATCCTTTTTATTAATAGGTAATCAAGTACTAAAAGAACACCACCCACTATAAGCATTACAAGATTATTGAGTAAAAGTATACCTGTCATTTGAGCTACTAATATAAGAATCACTGGAATGACAAGAAGGCCGCTTACCTGTTGTGCTTCCTGAAAGGTTTCTGATTTTGCCGATACCATAACAGTAAATGTTAGTGATAATAAATTGATTGCAGGTGAAATCCAAAGTATGATTATAAGCCATTTTATGTCTGGAAAAATAAGTCTTCCAAAATAGATAAAACCACCTATATTACATATGATGCCAAAGACTATAAATGAAATGAAAGTCACGATGTAAGATGGCACAAAAACACCTAAAATCTTAGCTCTAAGCAGTTGTTCCATGGATATTGGTGTGTAAAGCAGGGACTCCAGCGTTTTATGCTCTTTTTCTCCCACAAAACTACTGGCTCCAATAACTCCTGAACACATTATTGGAATTATGAGAAAATATGATGGAAACATAAAGTCTATACTTACTTTTATTAAAAGCTTAGCTGGAGCATATGCTGCATATTCAGGAGGCAATTTTCTTAGGAGAGGCGCCATTTTTGTAAGCATACTTGAATCATTTCCAATAAAGTTCGCACCAATAAATATTCCTAATGGTATGATTACAATCAAAATAATCGGTACAATCGTCATAGGCATAATAACCCGTTTTGAACTTATTATTTCATTTATATCTTTATAAATCAATGCTTTTTCACTTATATCCATACTCTAACCCCTCCAGACTTATAAAGTTACATCATTAGATGTGCCTTTTATATATTTAAAGTACAGTTGTTCTAGTGACCATTTCTTCTGCATGGCCTCGTAAATTTCTCCACCACTTGTCAGTATACCTTGTATCAGGGTATTTACCTCTTTGTCTCCTAAAATAGCTTTGCTATATACATCATTACCCTCATAAATAAATCCAAGTTTTTCCGAAATATTTTTTCCCCTAATTTTTAATTGAAGAGCCGCATTTTTCCTTAAAGCAAGTTCATCAAATGTGCCTAAACCAAGGATACTACCATTATTTATAAAACCATATAGTGTGCAGATATCTTCAGCATATTTTAATTGATGGGTACAAAGAAATATTGTAACCTCGTTTTCCTCTGCAAGTTCTTTTATAAGCCTTGTAACATTAAATGCATTTTCTGGATCTAAACCAGAAGTAGGCTCATCAAGGAATAAAATCTTAGGATTATGAACTAATGCTATAGCCAGAGAAACTCTCTTTCTCATTCCCGTACTGAAAGATTTTACCTTTCTATTCTTTACATCTAATAACTCCAGCCTTTTCAATATAAAATCAGTACGTTCATTAAGCAATTTTTCACCCATTCCATGCATTTTGCCAAAAAATATTAAATTTTGCTCAGCAGTAAGGTTTTCGTAGCAGAAAGAACTTTCGGTCATAACACCACATAATCTATGAATCTCAATATTACTTTTTCCCACAGGTATCCCTAAAATTTCAGCATATCCTGACGTTGCTGAAAGAATTCCATTAAGAATTCTAACTGTAGTGGTTTTTCCTGAACCATTAGGGCCAAGAAATCCAAATATCTCGCCTTTTGGTATACTTACACTTATATTATTCAAAGCATTAAGCTGCCCATCATAAGACTTTTTAAGATTTTTTATACTTATTGCATTCACTTTTTTCACCTAACCTTTCCTTCAGTTTTTTCTTGATTGTTGTCTCGTCTATACGAGTATTTGTTCCATTAGAATTATTATCATCAAATCATTTATCTACCTTATTAAAATATTCATTTCTTTCTATCGCCTCTAAATAATATTTTAGATGTTGACCTATTTCCCGTAAATGGAGTTGTAGTTGATCTTAGTTGAAAAAATCAACTTATAGGAAACATGATTTCATAATTAAAGCCCTGCTTCTTTTAATTAAGCAAGGCTCATATACATAATATTTCATTGATACTTTTTGCAACTTGACATTTATTACTTCTATTCTGAGGCATTTCACTTTTTATGTCACCTTTTCACCTTATTTCTCAGATAACACACTATTTTTCGTCTTTATACACAATAGTTCCCTTATATATTGTTCTCTTTACTTTTCCATACAACTTTTCACCTATAAAAGGAGAATTACAGGACTTAGAATAAAAGTCACTTACCACATATTCTTCCTCAGGATTAAATATTATAATATCTGCCCTATGTCCTTCTTTTATATATCCCCTATCCAATTTATATAATTTTGCAGGATTTACAGTAAACTTTTCTATAACATCCATATAATTTAAATATCCTGGTTTAACCAATTTTGAAATTGCAAGAGAGAGTGCAGTTTCAAGGCCTATCATTCCACTTGGTGCTTTAGAAATTTTGCCTTTTTTTTCTTCCCTTGAATGAGGTGCATGGTCTGTAGCTATTATCTCAATTGTATTATCTTTCAATGCCGCGATTATAGCCTTTCTGTCACTTTCCATTCTCAAAGGTGGATTTACTTTTGCATTTGCTCCCTTTTTTAAGACTTCTTCTTCTGTTATGCTAAAATGCTGTGGTGTTGCCTCTGCCGTTATATTTGCACCCATTTTTTTTGCCCATCTAACAAGTTCAACAGATAAACCAGAACTTATATGTTGAATATCAATTTTTGCTTTAGTTGATATTGCAAGTGCTGCATCTCTTGCAACAAGCACATTTTCTGCTTCTTTTGGAGAGCCTTTTATATCTAATGCATCTGCTATTTTCCCTGAATTTATTCCATTTTCACTTATTAGTTCCGAATCTTCTTCGTGAAAGCTAAGAACTACATCAAGCTCTCTTGCCATGTTCATAGCCTCAACTGCTGTTTTTGAACTTATAATTGGTTTACCATCATCAGAAAATCCTACTGCTCCAGCTTCCTTTAACTTTTTCATGTCTACAATTTCTTTTCCAACCATTCCTTTTGTTATAGAAGCTACCTGAAGTACTTCAATTCTTGCCATTTTAGCCTTGTTCAATATATAGTTTAAAGTCTCAACATTGTCTACCACCGGTTTAGTATTCGCCATACATATAACCGTTGTATATCCTCCCCTTGCGGCTGCATTTGCTCCAGTAAATATATCCTCTTTATAGGTAAAACCAGGATCTCTAAAATGACTGTGTATATCTATAAAACCTGGAGCAACTATGCAAGAAGAAGCATCTATAATATTATCTACGTTTTCTTCATTTATGTTTTTGTCAATTTTTACTACATTTTCATTATCTATTAAAATATCCATATTTTCATTTAATTTGCTCAATGGGTCAATAACATATCCGTTTTTTATAAGTATCATTCCAAATCCTCCTACTATATTCATAAGCTATTTTGCATTTATTCTACCAGAAATAAGTGTCTTTAGCTATCTATTTCATTGATAATACAAAAACTGCCGACAAAATATATTTGCCAGCAGCCTGTAATGTAGAGTTTCTAACTTAAAAATCAACTTTTTTTGAGAGGACAATTGACAGAGGACAGTGAAGGAATATTTTTCTCCGCTGCACTACGAAAAATCTCTAATTTAAAAGAAACTCACGTTTTTTGTTTCTAAAAAGTACTTTCTGAGCAAGCAATTATCTGAAAATCACAGATTTTAGAGCCTGCTTAAGCGATGTTTTGCATTAGCAAAACAAGCTTAAGAATAAATTAGTTTTTTGACGTAAGGAGGAAAACTCACCTTCATTGTCCTCTGTCCTCTGTCAATTGTCCTCTTGAAAAAGTTATGTCGTAATTTTTTTATTTTCTTATGTTAGAAAGAAAATTATCCTTATTTGATATTTAAACTTTGTACTTTGTTATTTAAAAACTTTATTTTCCCCTAGAATCCCTCTCTAAAAAGTCTAAAAGTACTTCTGTACGTTCTTTTTGTTTCTTTTCTAAAACTTCTGGTGTCCAATTATAAAATCCTTGTCCACTCTTACTTCCCAAATTTCCGGCTTCAACTTTATCCTGCATTAACTTAGAAGGTTTCGTATAATTACACAAATCTTTAAATAAATATGAAGATATATTGTTAAATATGTCCAATCCTCCCAAATCTGCACTACATAATGGGCCTGTAACAGGTAATCTTCTTCCATGGCCATATTCCATAGCTTTGTCTACCTCTTCTGGTTTTGCCCATCCTTGCTCTACTATATACAAAGCTTCTCTAAGAAGTGCAAGTTGAAGCCTATTCCCTATAAAACCCAAACACTCCTTTTCCATGCGAACAGCTTTTTTACCTATAAATTCAACCCAGTTCATGATTATTTTCATTGTATCCTGTGATGTTTTTTCTCCTGGTACTACTTCTACCAATGGAATCAGCTGTGGTGGATTCCAAAAGTGGGCAATTGCCACTCTTTCAGGGTACTTTGTATTCTTAGCTATAGCTGTTGGACTAAGTCCTGAAGTATTACTAGTTAAAACTACATCTGGTGAACAAATTTCATCCAACTGCCTAAAGATATCCTGTTTTAGCTCTAAGTTTTCAGCTAATGCCTCTATTACAAAATCAGCATCTTTAGCAGCTTCTTGAATTGTTTTAACACCCTTTATTTTACTTAAAATTTCTTCACATTTTTCATCTGACAATTTTCCTGCAGCCTTTAAACTATTTAAGCTAGATTTTATATTATTAAATCCTCTTTCCAAGCTTGCATTAGATCTGCCATACATAACTACATTTAATCCTGCTTTTGCAGAAAGTAATGCTATGCCATGTCCCATAGTTCCAGTTCCTAAAACTGCTATGTTCTTTATATTCATTATTTTTCATCCCTTCTTAACTATAGCAATTGCTGACTATCTATACTTTCCAATTTTCTCTTTCATTGTTACTCCTGTTGGCTTATAATCTATTTTTACTACAGATGCAACTCTCTCTGCACCTGCTTCTGTACATATACTTTGAGCCTTTTCTACTATTTTCAGAAGTTCACTCAATTCACCTTCCATAGTAGTTTCCATAGGTCCTACTTCATACTTTACCCCAGTAGAAGCTATATACTCTATAACTTTATCAACAACACCATACAAATCCTTATCCTTCACTACAGGTAATACTTGAAGACTTACATTTACTACTGCCATAACACATTTCTCCTTTTCATAATTTGATTTTTTACTTAGAAATTTTATAGTTCATATCTTAAGCAATTCTCTCAATTTTTTTACTTTACTTCTGCTTATAGGAATTTCTGATTTTTCTTCATCATCCATAACCAGCTTGTAAGTTCCATTAAACCAAGAATATAATTCTTTTATATTATCCATGTTTACCAGGTAGCTCCTGTGACACCTAAAAAAATTAGTTTTCTCTTCTATCTGATAAAGAGTTGTCCCAACCAGATATCTGTCACTTTTAGTTTTAACATAGGTTTTATCATCTTCTATATAGCAATAATAGATATCCTTTACATTTACTAATATTATCTTCCCTTGCCTCTCACAAGGAATTCTTTTTACCAAATTACTCTCTTTGTCTATTTTACTTACTATTTCATTTAATATATCAGGTATCTTTTCATTTTCTGAACTTTTTTCACGCCATTTGCTAATTAATCTTCTTATAGTAACAGCTATTCTCTTTTCATCAAAAGGTTTAAGTACATAATCAAGGGCATATATTTCAAAAGCCTGAACTGCATATTGTTCATAAGCAGTAACAAATATTATATCTATTGACTTATCAAATTTTTTAATAACTTTTGCCAACTCAATACCATTTTTTAAAGGCATATTTATATCTAAAAATACAGCATTTGGCTTTTTATTTTTTATAAGATCTAGTCCACTTTTACCATCATATGCAATTCCTTCTACACATAAATCCTCATATTTTGATATTATATAATTCAATTCCTCCGCAGCAGGAATCTCATCTTCTACAATAACACATCTCAGTTTATCCATTTACTGATGAAACCTCCTTCATTGATATGAGGAAACTAATTTTAGTTCCATTATTTAAAGAAGTTTTTATGCTTAGCCCATGGTCTTCCCCATATAATAGTTTTAATCTTTCATTTACATTCTTCAATCCTATTCCAGGCCATTTAGTTAAAATTTCATTTAATCTTTCATTGCTCATACCTACCCCAGTATCTTCTACTGAAAATAATATGTCTTTATCCTTAAAAGATGCCTTAAGATATACACTGCCACCTTCAGGTTTGGGCAGTATTCCATGTTTTATAGCATTTTCTACAATAGGCTGTAATATGAATGCAGGAACCTTCGCTGTCATCATTTTATCTGGTATATCAATAATTAACTTCAGCCTATTTCCAAATCTAGCTTCTTCAATAGAAATGTATGATTTAGTAAATTCTAATTCATCTTTTAAATAGGCAAAATCCTCTTCTCTCTTTAAAGTTTGTCTAAAATAATTTGATAAATCTATAATAAGTTCCCTAGCTTTAGAAGGGTTTGTCCTACAAAATGATGATATGGTGTTTAAAGCATTAAACAAAAAATGAGGTTGTATCTGCGATCTTAGTGCTTTAAATTCTGCTATGGATGCTTCTTCTGCCAATTTATTTAGTTTATATAATTCTATCTGGTTAGAGAGTAAATCGCTTAGTTCTTGTACAAATTGTATAAAATAATTGTTAATATTTTTTTTTGACTTCAATCCAAGCCCCAGCACTCCTTGAAAACCAGAGTTTGGTATATTAAATGGTGCACATACAAAAAACATCTGTCCTTCATTTATGATTTTATAAACAGGAAACTTATCACACTTATATATACTTTCTCTTAATTTTATCTTATTTATGTTTTTAACAGAACAAGTCAAAATATCACTTTTATCCCCTATAAGTATTCCATCAATATTTGCTACTTCATATATTATTTTTGATATATTTTTAGCTGTTTCCTCTCCAAGTCCTTTTCTCATATATTTTACAGTTCTCTTTGCAATGTTTAAAGCCTTTTGGGCTTCTATAGCCCCAACTTTATTATATTCTTCCTTAACACTTTTTATTATACTTATAAAAATAACAGTACCTAATGAATTTATAAGTATCATTGGGACAGCTATAATTTTTACTAATATAAGTGCACTTATAAGAGGTCTTGCAAATATTAAAATTATTATCATTTGAAAACACTCCGCAACTATGGCAGCAAAAAATGCGTGCTTTACATTAAGGCTTTCATCCTTGGAATATTTTCTTGCAATACCCCCTATAAGCCCCTCTACTATAGTTGCAATAGTACAGGCAACAGCCGTAAACCCACCTAAAGCATACCTATGGACTCCTGAAATCAATCCTACTATAACTCCAATTAAAGGTCCTCCAATATATCCAGACACTATGGCTGCAATAGGCCTTGTATTAGCTATAGCATCATGCATTCCCAGATACCCCAAAGCCATAGTTTCTGAACTAATATTATTAGCTGGTTCTACATTTACACCCGTATAATTACTTAAAATACCTAATGTACTAAAAAATATTACAAGTAAAATTTTATCTACAGTTCCCAGCTCATCTTTAATTAATTGTTTTAAAACACTAGAATGATTGTACATATATGCAGATAATGCAATTAAGGCCATGTTCTGAAGCAATTTAAGATAAATCAAAGTATATCACTCCTCGTATAATTATCTATGAGAACTAGCAGAAACCAACTATTTGAACTTTTATCCGATGACTACCTGCTCTAATACTCCCACGCACACAGCAAAAGCGACTATCACCAAATCAAAGATTTGGGATATCTGCTTTTCTCTAAGTGTGAGTAAAGAGCAGCTACGTCCCTGGATAACGATTTCTAAGCATCAGATGGAGTCAAAACTCCATCTGATGTCAAGAACTCTGTTTATGCCTAAAAAATATAATAGCACCCCTTATATTATAATAACAAAATTTAGTTGCTTTGTTAACTTTATTATATAAATACCCCTTACCGATTACCGTCTATTTTCGACTATTTATCATCCTTTTTTACCATTTTAGAGTGCATTAGTATGAAAACGAATAAATTCGGACTATTATGAATATGTAATAACGTTACCATTGCTATTTATTAATCAATTATTTTAATTTATCAAAAATTTTACAAGGAGGTACTTATATGAACTCTATAGTACTAGTAATTATAGGAGCTTTAGTTTTAGTTATAGGCTACAGACTTTATGGATCATTTTTAGCTGCAAAGGTCTTAGTTCTAGACGAAACAAGAGAAGTTCCCGCTAAAAAATTTGAGGATGGACATGACTATTTGCCTACAAACAAATGGATGCTTTTAGGTCAGCACTTTGCAGCCATTGCCGGTGCTGGACCACTTATAGGACCAGTTTTAGCAGCACAATTTGGATATCTTCCAGGTACACTTTGGATTTTAATAGGTGGTGTACTAGCTGGAGGTGTTCACGATATGGTTATATTGTTTGCTTCAGTTAGACAAGATGGTCAATCAATAGCCGAAATTGCAAGAAAAAATTTAGGCGAAAGAATGGGTTATATTACATCAATTTCTGTCATTTTTATACTAATAATTACTATGGCGGGCCTTGGGCTTCCAATAGTAAACTCTCTTGCCAGTAGTCCATGGGGAACTTTTACCGTAGGTTTTACTATTCCGGTCTCAATATTCATAGGTATTTATCTTAAATTTATAAGACCAGGTAAAATAGGTGAAGGTACTATAATTGGTATGGCACTTATATTATTAGGAGTTATTTTAGGACCAACTATCCAAAGTTCAGCACTTGCTCCATATTTAACTTTTAATGTAAAGCAAATGTCACTTATACTTGCTATATATGGTTTCTGTGCAGCTGTTCTTCCTGTATGGCTCTTACTTATTCCAAGAGGTTACCTAAGCACTTACATGAAAATTGGAGTTATGGTGGCACTTGTAGTAGGTATTGTACTTGTAAGACCAGAACTTCAAATGCCTGCTCTTACTAAATTTGTAAATGGTGGAGGACCTATAGTTCCAGGTAAAGTATTTCCATTTATATTTATAACTATAGCCTGTGGTGCTCTATCTGGTTTCCATTCATTGATAAGTACTGGTACAACCCCTAAGCTTATTGCCAATGAAAAGGACATTTTAGCTGTTGGTTATGGATCAATGATTATAGAATCTTTCATAGCTTTAATGGCATTAATTGCTGCAACTTGCCTTCCAACTGCTGATTACTTTGCTATAAATTCAACACCAGCTTTATTTGCAAAACTAGGTATGGTTCCAAAAGAACTCCCTATGCTGCAGCAGTTAGTAGGAGAAAACTTAGTAGGAAGAACTGGCGGTTCAGTATCATTAGCTGTTGGTATGTCTTATGTATTCTATAAAATTCCTGGACTTAAGGGATTGATGTCTTACTGGTATCATTTCTGCATAATGTTTGAAGCATTATTTATACTTACTACTATAGACTCAGGTACTAGAATAGGAAGATATTTATTTCAGGATTTATTCGGGAAATTCTGTAAGCCTCTTGCCAAACAAGACTCCTGGTTTAACATAATATTCTTCAGTTTGCTTATGTCTTTCTGTTGGGGATACTTACTGTGTACAGGTAATATATCTACAATATGGCCTCTATTTGGTGTGGCAAATCAAAGTTTGTCAGCTATAGCCTTTGCAATAGGTACTTCAGTACTTATAAGAATGGGCAAGAGAAAGTATATACCTATTACAATAATCCCTATGGCATTTATAAGTGTAGCTACTTTAACTGCATCAGTTGAAAATATAACAGGAAACTATATTCCAAATCATAAAACTGCACTTACAGTTTTATCTATAATTCTCATAGCTATAGTAATAATTATACTTTATGAAAGCATAAGACACTGGATTAAAGATTTAAAATCCGGAGATTATGATAATCCTCAAGAAGAAAAAATAGTTGGATAAAGTTTATCCTTAAAAGTTTTATTCACAGTGTGTATGAAAATATATTCACACTGTGAATTTTTTTATAAATTTTTCACACTGTAAAATTCAATTATGCTATTCAACTTATTGTAAATACCATTCACATGTTATTTTTGTCCATTCGCATCCGTTTTTTTGCACTTTGGAATATTTGGGTATGAAAATCAATAAATTCAGACTATTATAAATATGTAATAAAATTCATATAATTAATTATTAATGAATCATTCATAATTATTAATAAATTAAAAAGGAGGTTTTTATATGAATTCTATAGTACTAGTAATTATAGGGGCTCTTGTATTAGTCGCGGGCTACAGAATATACGGATCATTTGTAGCGGCAAAAGTTCTAGCATTAGATGAAACAAGAGAGGTTCCGTCTAAAAAGTTCGAAGATGGACATGATTATGTACCAACTAACAAATGGATACTTCTTGGCCATCATTTTGCTGCAATTGCAGGTGCTGGGCCACTCATAGGACCAGTTTTGGCAGCACAATTCGGATATCTTCCAGGTACACTTTGGATTTTAATAGGTGGTGTACTAGGCGGTGCCGTTCACGACATGGTTATCTTATTTGCTTCAGTTAGACAAGACGGACAATCTATTGCCGAAATTGCCAGGAAAAATCTTGGTGAACGAATGGGTTACATTACATCAATTTCAGTTATATTCATACTCATAATAACAATGGCAGGTCTTGGACTTCCTATAGTAAACTCTCTTAACAACAGTCCATGGGGAACGTTTACAGTTGGCTTTACTATCCCAGTGGCACTTTTTATAGGTATTTATCTTAAATTCTTAAGACCAGGTAAAATAGCTGAAGGTACAATTATTGGTATGGTACTTATATTACTTGGAGTTATTTTAGGACCAACTGTTCAGCATTCAGCCTTAGCACCATATCTTACTTTCAATGTAAAACAAATGTCACTTATACTTGCAGCTTATGGTTTTTGTGCAGCTGTACTTCCTGTATGGCTTTTATTACTGCCAAGAGATTATTTAAGTACTTATATGAAACTTGGAGTTATGCTTGTCCTTGCAATAGGTATTATATTTGTAAGACCAGAACTTCAGATGCCTGCTATCACTAAATTTGTAAATGGCGGAGGTCCTATAGTTTCAGGTAAAGTATTCCCATTTGTATTTATAACCATTGCCTGTGGTGCTCTATCAGGTTTCCATTCATTAATAGGTTCTGGTACTACACCTAAACTTATTTCAAATGAAAGGGATATACTTCCTATAGGTTTCGGTTCTATGCTTCTAGAATCCTTTATAGCTTTAATGGCATTAATTGCTGCAACTTGTCTTCCAACAGCTGATTACTTTGCTATAAATTCAGCACCAGCTGTATTTGCAAAACTAGGTATGATTCCAAAAGAACTTCCTATGCTGCAGCAGCTAGTAGGAGAAAACTTGGCAGGAAGAACTGGTGGATCTGTATCTCTCGCAGTTGGTATGTCCTACGTATTCTATCAGATTCCTGGACTTAAAGGATTGATGTCTTACTGGTATCATTTTTGTATAATGTTTGAAGCATTATTTATACTTACAACTATAGACTCAGGTACTAGAATAGGTAGATACTTACTTCAAGATTTAATCGGTAAGTTCTGCAAGCCTCTTGCAAAAAAAGATTCTTGGTTTAACATAATATTCTTTAGTTTGCTTATGTCTGTATGTTGGGGTTATCTATTGTATACAGGTAATATATCCACTATCTGGCCTCTATTTGGTGTAGCAAACCAAAGCTTAGCAGCTATAGCCTTTGCAATAGGTACTTCAGTACTTATAAGAATGGGCAAAAAGAAATACATGCCAATTACAGTAATACCAATGGCATTTATAAGTGTGGCAACCTTAACAGCTTCAATTGAAAATATGACTGGCAACTACATTCCACATGGTAACACTACACTTACAGTATTATCTCTAATCGTTATGGCCATATTGATAGTCATACTTTACGAAAGTATCAGACACTGGGTTATAGATTTAAAATCAGGAAAGTACAACAATACACCTGAAAATAGCGCAGTTTAATAAAATGCTCTACATAGTTATCCACAATGTGAATAACTATGTAGAGTTTATTTTTCGTTTAGAAACTCTACAATGGATTTAACTATTCAAACAAACTAACCATATTATTAAAGATATCTTTATTTTCTTTTATTTTTTGTTCATTTCCAAGTACACATACATTATTTTTATTCATTACACTGGAAATAAGTTCTGCAAATCCTGCTATGTCCTCAGGCTTAGTGCTTAGTATTTCTTCTCTTTCCTTTTGTAGGTCATCATAACTTATGTGTCTTATATAGTTCTCAGCAGCACGTTCTCCCTTCATAGAAGGTGACAGTGGAAAATCCAAATCTGATATAGTACCTATTATATATTTGGTCATCTGTCTGCTGTCTGCCTTAAAGTTCGCAAAGAACTTACTTGCATTATCATATACCTCAACAGTATGTTTCAAATTCGGATCTCTATAGGATGTAAAAAACATGTTTCCATTTCTCTGAAAAGATGCAAAGCTTCCGTAAGCTCCTCCTTGAACTCTTACCTGATTCCATAAATATTCATAATTAGCTATGGATCTCAATACCTGAAGACTTCCACTATAAGAGTATCCAAGATCTATATAGTTATAAGCTTTAGCTACATATTGAACTTTAGATGACGTCATAAGTCCTTCATTTTTAGGCTTCAAATCAAAATTATACTCTACTTTACATATCTCATTATCTTTTAATTCATGAAATAAATCCTTAGAAGCACTTTTAAAATTACCATAATCTTTCTCACCACAAGTTATATTTACAGTCAAGTTATTTTTATTAAATATATTATTTGAAACTTCCTCTAATTTTTTGCTTATTTCCTCTGACTTACTATCAAAATTCTTTTCTAAATCTGATATAAATTTATAAAACTCTAAACCACTGAGCATATCTTCATATTTACTTATAGGTGAAAAATAAGATGAAACATGATTTGCAGCTACTACATGGCCTCTTTCAAAAATAGCCATCTCTATTCTAGATTTAGTTTCCTGAATTATTTCTCTCAATCTCTTCTTTTCTTCAAATTTTGTATGATTTATTACATCATTCAATATTGAAATTAACTTTGGTAAATTATCCACAAGAACCTTTGATCTTACTACAAACTTAGGATAAAATTTGTGGCTATTTCCATTTTCTCCAAAAGATTGAGCAGAATAACCTATTCCACCTGTATATATATTTATTTCTTTGGCCAATTCTTCATAATAACAATTTTCAGTGCTGACTTTTCCAAGTACCGCACTTAAAAGTGATATATATGGAATAAGTTCTTCCTTTACTGTATTACTATCAAAATAAAGGTTTAAATAATAAATTCCATTGGTAAATGTCGGATAAAATAGTACTTTTACTTTATCCTCTTCCTTTTCTTCAAGTTTCAATCTCTTGGCCTTTGGATCTATATCTGATATGGACAAAAGTGGTATTTTCATCAAATCTTCCTTGCTGTCTCCACTTTCCTGTCTCTTTTTCAATTTTTGAGTATCTTGTATTATCTTTTCTAATTCACTGTCTGAAAGTTTCTTTTTAAAATTACCTAGCTTTTCCTTTAGTGCTTTTTCCTTCTTTTCTTCAAGACCCTTTTCAGGTTTGACTATTACCATAGACTTATGGTTGTTTTTTAAAATATATTTATCTATAAGTTTTTCAAAATAATTGTTGTCTAATTCAGATTTTATCTTATCCAATACTTTCTCATAATTTAGGTGAATCCATGGTTTTTCACCATACAACCAGCTATCCATAGACTTCATTCCATATATTAGTCCCTTAGGATATCCCCTATAATCTGCTTCTCTAAGCTGAAATTCCTTTATATTCAAAGAGGCTTCTACAAGCTTTTTATCGATACCCTTATTAACCATATCCTTTAAAGTAGTTTCAACTACCTGCTTAAATTTATCTTTTTCACTTTCATTAGAATTTTTACATACTATTCCAAGCATAGGCTGAAGCATACTCGGTTCAAATACTCCAAATACATCCTTTCCTATATTGGCATCGATTAGTGCCTTTTTTAAAGGTGAAGATGGAGTTTCTAAAAGTAAATGCTCCAGTATGTCAAAAGCTAGGTACAACTCACTGTCCACAGCTTTTCCCACCGAATAATTCATACTTAAAAATGTTTTATCTTCTTCTCTTTCACTACTTGAAATAGGATATTTAATTGTCATCTGTCTCTCACTACTAAAAGCAGCCTGATTTAATATAGTAGAATCTACATTTTTTCTAGTAAAGTTACTTAAATACTCTTCATCTAAAAATTTCAGTTTTTCCATAATGTCCATGTTACCATACAAATATATATAACTATTTGATGGATGATAATACTTATTATGAAATTCTACAAACTGCTGTTGGGTTAGTTCCGGTATCACATCCGGATCTCCTCCAGATTCTACTCCATATTGAGTATCTGGATAGAGAGATTCCATCATTTTTCTAAGAAGTATGGACTCTGGCGATGAAAAGGCACCTTTCATTTCATTGTATACTACACCTTTATAAGTTAAGTCTTGGTCTTTGCTGTCAAGTTCATAATGCCACCCTTCCTGCATCATGATTTCTGAATACTTGTATATATTAGGATAAAAAACTGCATCCAAATATACGTCCATAAGATTTACAAAATCCTTGTCATTAACACTCGCTACAGGATACATTGTTTTATCTGGAAATGTCATCGCATTTAAAAAAGTATTGAGAGAACCCTTTACTAGTTCTACAAAAGGTTCTTTTACAGGAAATTTTCTTGAACCACACAATACAGAATGTTCAAGTATATGTGGAACACCTCTGCTGTCATCCGGTGGCGTCCTAAAGCTTATTGAGAATACTTTATTGTCATCTTCATTTTTTAGGAAAAATAATCTAGCACCACTTTTTTCATGTTCAAAAAGCATTCCCTCAGAATTTATCTCATCTAATCTTTCCTTCTCTAGTAATTTAAAGCCATTGTATGTTTTTCCTAAATCCATATCAATTCTCCCTTCCTATTATTTACCCCACAATCCATTTCTCTAATTTATCATAACACTGTGAAGCTTCTTTATACCCTTGATTATATAGTTCAGTGAGTTTATTTTTATCTTTTTCTATTCTCCTAACTTTAAGCTGCTCTTTAGGCCTTATCACAAATACCTTTCCTTCTCTTTCAAGTTGTTCTATATAGCTTAAAGTATTGTTGTATTTTTTATGTCTGTCTACCATTGCATTCACTAACCCTTTATAATTATAGTATATTTTGTTCGCTAAAAATTTCATCCTAAAAGGCTTTTTTACATAATCTTTATTTCTAGTTAAGATAATTACATTTTTATTATTCCCATCTTTTATAGATTTTTTTATAGGTATGGGATCTGAGATTCCTCCATCTAATAAATTCATCCCCCTAAATTTTACTATAGAAGCCATAAAGGGTAAGCTGCTAGAAGCTCTTATCACATTAAATATTTCTTCATCTAAACATTGATTTTTATCAAAATATACAGGTTCACCTTTATCGCAGTCTGTAGTTGTTATTATAAATTTTTCATTTGCATTATAGAAAGATTTTTTATCAAATATCTCTAGTTTATTTGGTATTTCATCAAATATAAAATCTACTCCAAAAAGTCCCTTTTTAAATATCAAATTTCTGCAGCTCAAATATCTGGAATCATTCACATAGTTTATGTTTATCTTTTTGTTTCTTCCCTTTTGTCTTGAAATGTATGAACATGCATTACAAGCTCCCATGGATACTCCTATAACATAAGGGAAATACAAATTTTTCTCCATAAAAAAGTCTAATACTCCAGCAGTGTATAATCCTCTCATACCTCCGCCTTCTAAAACTAATCCTATACCTTCCATATGTTCTGCACCTTTCTTACTATAAGATCAAACACGCTTTGACATTTCAATTGATTTTTCTGTACATTTTTTCACAGCTTCAATAACCGTTCCCCTAAAGTTATTTTTTTCAAGTGAATAAACTGCATCTATAGTTGTACCTGCTGGAGAACATACATTATCCTTGAGTATTCCCGGATGCTGTCCTGTCTCAAGTACCATCTTTGCTGCACCTAAAACTGACTGTGCTGCAAATTCATAGGCCATTTTTCTTGTCATTCCACTTAAAACTGCACCATCTGCCAGTGCTTCTATAAACATATATACATAGGCACCTGAAGATCCACTTACACCTACAACTGCATCCATAAGTTTTTCATCTACTATTTCCGCTTTTCCTAAGCTTTTAAAAATATCCAGCGTAAAACTTAAATCTTCTTCTTTAACTACATCATTAACACATACTGCAGTCATACTCTCACCTACTTGAGCAGAGGTATTTGGCATGGTTCTTATTATAGGTAATTTCTTTTCGAACCATCCTTCTACAGATTTAATATCTACACCTGCAGCTATAGTAACAATAACTACATCTTTTTTTATTTCATCTTTTATTTCTTCTATAACTTTCTTATATACGTTTGGTTTTACACTCAAAAAAAGCAAATCTGAAAATCTAGCCACTTCATCATTGCTTTTAGCTGTCAAAATTCCGTATTTCTCTTCAGTAGATTTAAGTTTTTCATAAGATCTATTACTTGCCATTATATTTTTACTGTTAATTAATCCTGACTTTACTATTCCGCCAATTATAGCTTGAGCCATGTTTCCACATCCGATAAATCCAATATTTTTGTTCATCTTCATACCTCTTTCCTATAAATTTACACCGCTAAATTGTCATTATTAATATATTCTAACATAACTGGTTAAGTTAGTGAAGTTAAGCTATAGAGTATTAAAAAACAAGGTACTATTAGAAACCCTAATAGTACCTTTAATAATATTTATCTATTTTAATCTAATTAAAAGTTCTCCAGTTTTAACTCTCTGGCCTTCTTTTACAAATACTCCATCAATTACCCCTGCTTCAGCAGCTGAAACATTTGTTTCCATTTTCATAGCCTCTATTACAATTAAGCTCTGGCCCTCTTCTACTTTATCTCCTGGTTTTACAAGTACTTTAACAATGTTTCCAGGTATACTTGATCCTATTTCTTTTTCATCATCTTCATCTGCCATAACACATGAATTTTCTTTTATTCCTGATCCGGAGAAAGCCAAGTTATCTTTTATCCTTATGTCTCTCTTAATACCATTTACCTCAAATACTAAGAATCTATATCCTTCATCATCAACTTTTGTAATCTCTAATAACTGTACAAATAAACTCTTTCCTTCTCCTATTTCAACTTCACAAAGTTCTCCTTCCGCAAGTCCATAGAAAAATGTTTCACTTTCCATTCTGCTAAGATCACCATATTCACTTAAGAATTTGAGATAACCTTCATATACATCAGGATACATAGCATAGCTTATAAGCTCTTTATTATTAAATTCTCTCTTATATTTTTTAGTTAAATACTCTTTTATTTTGGCAAAATCTTCTGGTGGTAAAAGTTCTCCTGGTCTTACCTTAAAAGGTTCTTCTCCCTTTAAAACTACTTTTTGAAGTTCTTCTGGAAATCCTCCCATAGGCTGACCCATCATTCCTTTGAAGAAAGAAATTGTAGAGTCTGGGAAAGCTAAATTTTTTCCTTTTTCATAAATGTTCTTTTCATCTAAATCATTTTGTATCATAAATATAGCCAGGTCTCCTACCATTTTTGAAGAAGGAGTTACTTTAATTATGTTGCCAAGCATTTTATTAACTCGCTTATACATTTCTTTTACATCTTCAAAACGATCTCCCAACCCAAAACTTTCAACCTGAGGTTTTAAGTTTGAATATTGGCCTCCTGGTATCTCATACTTGTATATTTCTGCAGTACTTGACTTAAGTCCCGACTCAAACTGACTATATATAGGTCTTACATCTTCCCAATAGTTAGATATTTTTTGAAGATTATCTGCATCTAACTTAGTATCTCTATTTGTATTTTTAAGTGCTGCTGCTATTGAATTCAAAGCTGGCTGGCTAGTAAGCCCAGACATACTGTTGAATGCAGTATCAGCTATATCAAGTCCTGCATCGGCAGCCATAAGTACTGTTGCCACACCATTACCTGTAGTGTCATGAGTATGAAGATGTATTGGAATAGAGATTTCATTCTTAAGTGCTTTTACAAGTTTATAAGCAGAATATGGCTTTAATAGGGCAGACATATCCTTTATTCCAAGAATCTGTGCTCCAGTTTTCTCTATTTCTTTAGCTAAGTTTATATAGTACTGAAGGGTATATTTATCCTCTTTGTCATCTAATACATCTCCTGTATAGCACATACATGCTTCAGCTATTTTTCCTTCTTTTAATGTCTGATCTATAGCAACTTCCATTCCTTTGAGCCAGTTTAGAGAGTCAAATATTCTAAATACATCAATACCTGAAGTTGAAGATTGTTTTATAAATTCTCTAATAACGTTATCTGGATAGTTCTTATATCCTACTGCATTAGCTCCTCTTATGAGCATCTGGAATAGTATATTAGGAACCTTTTCTCTAAGTTTTTCAAGTCTTTCCCAAGGAGATTCATTTAAAAATCTATAGGCTACATCAAAAGTTGCTCCTCCCCACATTTCCATGGAGAAAAGATCGTTTGCTAATACCGATTGTGCTTTTGCTATCTTAAGCAAATCTCTAGTTCTCACCCTAGTTGCCATAAGTGACTGATGGGCATCTCTCATAGTAGTATCTGTAATAAGAAGCTTATCTTGTGACTTTATCCAGTCAACTAATCCATCTGCTCCTTTGGTATCAAGTATTTGCTTCGTCCCACTTAATTTAATATCTTCCTCTACTTTTGGTACAATAGGTATATTGAATTTCTTCTTCTTTCCACGAGTCTCATTTACTACTTTATTTCCTATAAATTTAAGTACACTCATCTCTTTATCTAGTTTTGGTTTTATATCAAATAAATCTGGATTATCTTCAATAAAATTAGTATCACATTCACCTTTTATAAACTTTTCATGACTTAATACTTTTATTATAAAGTCTGCATTTGTCTTTACTCCTGATATAACAGTCTCATTTATAGACCTTATTGCCTTTCTTATGGCATCTTCAAAAGTTCTTGACCAAGATACAGTTTTTACTAGCAAACTATCATAATGAGGACTTATTACTGCGCCTGTAAATCCATTTCCTCCATCAAGTCTTATGCCAAATCCAGAACCAGTTCTATACATATCTATTCTTCCTGTATCTGGTGCAAAATTATTTAAAGGATCTTCTGTAGTAATTCTGCATTGTATTGCATATCCTTTTAACTCTATATCATCTTGAGACTTTATTCCTATTTCCTTAGAATCAAGTGAATGTCCTTCTGCAATAAGTATTTGATCTTGAACTATATCTATTCCTGTAACCATTTCAGTTACGGTATGTTCTACCTGAATTCTAGTATTCATCTCTATGAAATAGTGATTTCCGTTTTTATCAACCAAAAACTCCAAGGTACCTGCACTTGTATATCCTACAGTTCTTGCAATTTTTAAAGCATCTTCGCATATTTGTTGTCTTTTCTCTTCTGAAAGGGCTAAAGATGGTGTAAATTCTATAACCTTTTGATGTCTCCTCTGTATTGAACAATCTCTTTCATACAGATGGACAATATTGCCGTACTTATCTCCAAGTACCTGCACCTCTATGTGTTTTGGACTTTCAATATATTTTTCAATATATATTTTTTCTGAACCAAAAGCTTTTCTGGATTCATTTTTAGCACTGTTGTAGGATTCTACGAGATCTTTTTCTTCCCTTACTATTCTCATTCCTCTGCCGCCACCGCCATCAGCTGCTTTAATCATAACAGGATATCCACAGAACTTAGCAAATTTTAAAGCTTCTTCTTCTGTCTTTATAGCCTCTTGAACTCCTGGTATTGTTGGAACTCCAGCCTTTTGTGCAACAATTTTAGACTTTATCTTATCGCCAAGCATCTCCATCATATCTGATGTAGGCCCTATAAATTCAATACCTGCTTCTTTACACTTTTTTGCCAATTCAGGATTTTCTGATAAAAATCCATAACCCGGATGTATTGCATCTACATTTTTCTTCAAAGCTATGTCTATTATTTCATCAATATCTAAATATGCTTCTACAGGTCCCTTATTTTTCCCTATCATATAGGATTCATCAGCTTTAGTTCTGAAAAGAGATCTCTTATCCTCATTTGAATATATTGCTACAGTAGTTATTCCCAATTCTTTACATGCTCTGAATATTCTTATGGCTATTTCTCCTCTATTCGCTACAAGAACCCTCTTAAACCTCTTTAACAAGTAATCCATCCCCTTTTATAAAAATTATATATTTTGTATAAATATTAATATTCATTAATATTTATTAATATTTACTATTAAATATCTGAGTCACATTACTATTATATATAAGTATCAAAATTATTTCAATTGAATTTTTATTTTTTTTGCCTTGCATAACAGTTTATTTTGAAAACCTTCTTGTATAGTGTGTGAATACTGTATGTATACGTTACAATGGAATTTGTTGTCTACAGTTTATAGTTTGGCAATATATATATTAATATGTTATTTGCAATTTTTCTTTATACAGAAAATCAATATCGATACCATTTATTATATATCGTGTAATGCATTTTGTAAATAGTATATTCTATATATTATTTATGCTACTCAATATATTGTGGTAAATTATTCAACATGATAGAGTTTCTAAACGAAAATAAACTTATACTCCGAATATTTTGGTAAGCCGCAAATACGGTTAAATATTCTTACGTATAAGTTTATTTTTAAGTTAGAAACTCTATAACTTATCTATCTTTCTCCTAGTTTTAAGTTTGGAATTGCATTTAAACTTAGAGGACTTCTAGTCCCTTTCATATACTCAAAATATGCAGCACTTCCTATCATAGCTCCGTTGTCCGTGCATAATATAATTTCTGGGAACAAGATTTCTATATTTTTTTCACAGCCTGCATTTTTTAAAGTTTCTCTAAGACAACTATTTGCAGCTACTCCTCCTGCTACAGCTATTTTATCTACATTTTTCAACTTGCATGCCTTCATGGCGTTATCTACTAAAAAGCTTACTACAGCCTTTTGAAACGATGCTGCTACATCAGCTCTATTTATGTCTTCATTTTTCATTTTCTTTTGATTTAAATAGTTTAACACAGCAGATTTTAAACCACTAAATGAAAAATCAAGGGAACTTTCATCGTGAAAATTTGCCCTAGGAAATTTAATTGCATCTGGATTTCCTTCTTTAGCTAACTTATCAATTTTAGGTCCCCCTGGATATCCAAGTCCAATAGCTCTTGCAACTTTATCATAGGCTTCTCCAGCTGCATCATCTCTAGTTTGACCCATAACCTCAAATTTTCCATAGTCCTTCATATAAACCAGATAAGTATGTCCTCCAGATACAACCATACATACAAAAGGCGGTTTTAAATCTTTATATTGTATAAAATTAGCACTTATATGACCTTCTATGTGATTTACTCCTACTAAAGGCTTATTAAGTGCATAAGCCAAACCCTTTGCATATTGAAGACCTACAAGAAGTGCCCCTACAAGCCCTGGTCCATAAGTAACTCCTACGGCATCTATATCATCAAATGTAATACCAGCCTTTTCAATAGCCTGCTGTGCTACAAGACTTACAACCTCTATATGTTTCCTAGAAGCCACTTCTGGCACTACACCTCCAAATTTTGTATGTATATCTATCTGTGAAGATATTATATTAGACAAAACATTTCTTCCATTCACCACTACAGCTGCAGAAGTTTCATCACAGCTGCTCTCTATAGCAAGTATTTTTATATCTCTTTCCATAATTTCTTACCTTCCTACATTCCATATAAAGTTATTAAACGCATTCGTTTATCTACCATTGAATTATACTACTTATCCTTTTTATAGTATAGTAACATTGGAAAAAATTGCACCCTAGTGGTACATCTTTATAAAATCTTTATAATTATAAATTACTATGTAATCAAACAGGAGGATGATTACAATGAATGATTTAATTTTAGAGACTAAAGATCTCTGTAAAAATTTCAAGGGACAAATGGCAGTGAACAATATATCACTTAAAGTCAAAAAAAATTCTATTTATGGGCTTCTTGGACCAAATGGAGCAGGAAAATCTACAGCACTAAAAATGATCACTGGAATGCTGCGTAAAAGTAGTGGAGAAATCTTTTTTGAAGGCCATAATTGGAGCAGAAATGATTTGAAAAATGTGGGAGCGTTAATTGAAGGTGCACCCCTTTATGGAAATCTTACTGCAAAGGAAAATTTAAAAGTACGTACTACAGTTTTGGGACTACCTGATAAGAGAATTGATGAAGTTCTTGAAATAGTTGATTTGAAAAATACAGGTAAAAAAAGAGCACAGCAATTTTCTATGGGAATGAAGCAAAGGCTTGGAATTGCAATTGCTCTTTTAAACAATCCAAAGCTTTTAATTCTAGACGAACCCACTAATGGATTGGATCCTTTTGGTATACAGGAACTTCGTGAATTGATTCGATCTTTTCCGAAGCAGGGAATTACAGTGATATTGTCGAGTCACATACTAAGTGAAGTTGAACAGGTAGTTCAAGAAATTGGAATTATTTCAGGTGGAATTTTAGGATATCAGGGAGATATGAAAAAGGGAGAAGATCTTGAAAAATTGTTTATAGAAGTTGCTGGAAAATATAGAAGGGACGGTGAATAGTATGGAAGCTTATTTTAAATCAGAATATTTGAAGATAAAGCATACATTTATAGGAAAGCTCATTTTTCTGGCACCAATTTTTACAATACTTTGTACATTGGCACTAGAACCTACATATTTTCAAATAAACATGTATAACTGGTGGTACTCAATGCTGCTTCCAGGAATGGTATCTTTATTATGTACATTAGTTGCTGTCAAAGACAACAAAATGAAAAACATGGCAGTCCTCTCACTTCCTGTAGATCTTAAAAAAGTATGGATATCCAAGATACTTGTGTGTATGCTTATGATTGTTATTGCTTCTATAATTCATTTATTTGGAGTTGTAGTAATTGGTAATGTTCTTCCTTTTCAAAATCCAGAAGGAAGAATTCCAATAACAAGCTCAGCATTAGGGAGTTTAGTTTTAATCATTACTTTTTTATGGCAGGTACCTCTTTGCTTGTTTCTCGGAAGTAAAGTTGGAATGTTTCCAACAATATTAATTAATATTGTTGCATATGAATTAGGGGCGGTAATATTTTCTCTAAAAAAAGTATTATGGTTAATACCATATGCAATTCCAGCTAGATTAATGTGTCCAATTGTGAAAATACTTCCAAATGGACTTCCAGCTGTTCCTGGAAGTAAAAGATTTGAACCTGAGTTATTATCACACAGTGTTATTTTACCTGGAATTATAATTACATTAGTTTTATTTGTAATACTTACAATTTTAACTGCAAAATGGTATGAAGGACAGGAGGCAAAATAAATGGGTAAACTTTTTAAACTTATAAGATCAGATTTTCAGAAAATACATCATACTCCAATAATATGGATACACATTATAGTTCCAATACTAATTTCAACGCTATGTGTGGCATATTACACATCATCGCCTGCAACTGTAGACAATGTTTCAAAGGTAGGATTTTATATACAAGTCTTATCAGCAGGATTTCCGCTTATAATTGGAATTGTCTGTGCCATGGTTGTAGAACAGGAAGCTGATGCAGGAAATTTTCAGGAACTTTTGATGGCAAGGCATAAACTGCTTAAGTTTTTCAGCAAATTGTGTATGCTACTTCTTATGGGATTAGGTTCTTTAATTGTGGCTATTGGTATTTTAGGTTTGGGATTAGAATTTTTGGCTCATAAAAATGTATTTAGTGCAGTGTTTTATGGAAAGATGACTTTAATTTTATTGTTTTGTGAAATCTTTTTATACTTATTACATTTGTTGTGTAGTTTTAGGTTTGGAAGTGGAGCGTCTATAGGGCTTGGAATATCAGAAAGTTTAATTACTGCCCTTATGCTTACAGGACTTGGAGATGGAATTTGGAAATGGACTCCTTGCAGCTGGGGAGGTAGAATACCCGATTATTATATTAGTCTAAAAATTGATAATGGTAAGCATTTGTTTTTAATAAATGAATTTCATAATGGGATATATATTTGTTTAATTGCCACTATTTTGTTATTTTTAATAAGCTTTTTATGGTATAACTATTTTGAGGGAAGAAGTGAAAATTAAAAGGACGTAATAGTATTACAAATTTATTTATAAAGCTGAACGGAGGTTCAACGAAACTATCCCATTCTGAAGAACTTGGTGGTGCAAAGGTATTAATAAAAATACCTATAAATCATATTATTTAAAACTTACGCACTTCATTGTACTTCATAATTATTTCCCGGGACTTAAAACTCATGCGTGTGATATAATATATGTATAATATTCACTGATATAAACTTAAATTACTGGAGAAATAAATATGATCAAACCTTATGCAAAAATTATAGTAAAAGGTTCTCCTATATCTAAGTCAAATTTTAAGCTGTTTAACGTAAATGGAAGAGCCATATTGCCCTATAATTCCGGGAAATATCACGACAGATATGCTCTGTACGAAGAAGAAATAGCTTATGAATGCAGGAGTCAAAATCCTGGACTAGTTATAGAAGAATCCCTTATAGCCCTTTTAAAAGTATACTATAAGAGTAAAAAAAGACACCCTGATACCAACAACATAACTAAAAGTATATTTGATGGTATTGAAAAAAGTGGACTCATAATAAATGATGCCCAGATTAGAAGATTAATCATAGAAGAACATTACGATCAGGATTATCCTAGATTTGAACTGGAGTTATTTGGTGAGAGTACCTATGACATGGACTACAATGTTTTTAAAAAGACTACCATGGATGAACCTATAAACTATTCACCTCCTCCAAATAGGAAAAGAAGTTTTAAAAACACTAAAAAAACATCAAGTTTCCATGAGGATCATGAACATCGCGTATGTGAAATTTGCCAAAAATCAGTAAGTAGTAGTGAACTAATATCTGCAAACAAAGGTACAGTCATGATTTGCAAAGATTGTTTTAATAAACTATTTAAATAATTTTTTAATATCTTATTGTACTTGTACATAAACAGAGTTCTTGGCATCAGATGGAGTTTTGACTCCACCTAATGCTTAGAAATCGTTATCCAGGGACGTAGCTGCTCTAATACTCCCACTTAGAGAAGTGGAAGTATTAGAGCAGGTAGTCATCGGATAAATTTGCAAGTTTGCAAGTTTATGTACACAATTTATTTTCCAAAGAAATTATCTATTATACTTTCTGCCATTTTCTTTTCTATATTCGCCCTTACAATCAACATAACTACAACTGTTATAAGTTTATTTTCATCCTGTTCTAATTCTTCCCCATTACAATTAAAGGTATCATTCTCAGTAATTTTAGATTTAAAATCTTTTACAAAACTCTCCACTTGAATTTTTTCTATTTTTAAAAAATCCTGATATATCTTATCTAAATCTTTTGTATGATCTTCTCCTTCTTTTATGGATTTAGCTAGAGAGGAAAATAAGCTCTGTATATCACCTATGGATAAAATTTGTTTTAAGTAATATGTCAATATAATAAGTATCATATGCTGCTTAGAATATTTTTTCTTTTTAGGCGGCATTAGTATACCTGCTTTAGTATAATTGTTTATCATAGTTTTAGTAATAGCCGTATCTTCTTTATTTCTCTTTAAATATCCTAACTTTTCTTCAATAAAAGTAGTTACCTGATCCATATATAAATCTATATCTGGTATGCTTTCAAGTTTTAACTGTGTAAAGTTTCCAAGCTGATTTGTCAATTCATCTAATGTAGTTTTATCCATATTATACCTCCTAGCTTTATCCGATGGCTACCATCCGTAATACCCCCATCTTCTTTGTATGAAACTCCTTCTCCTATTGTCGAAGGAGTAAGTGATTCGCACAAAATCATAGATTTTGGCTCTCTACTTAACTGGGGGATAACGGCTGCTACACCCCTGGATAACGATTTCCCCTAAAGGATAACGCCTTCTAAGTGCTAAAGCACTAAGAATCCTGTTAATAAGTTTCAGATGGAGAAAAAACTCCACCTGAAACCAAGAACTCTGTTTATCTCCAGTAAATTCTTAATATTATTATAACATATTCTTCTAGAATAATATTTATTTACTGTTATACTACTGTTTACTTGCTGTAGCAAAAAATAAGAAGGTTAGCTTCTCTTACTTCTTTTTACATTTTTCGTAGCTATAATATTTATTCCTGAATTTACTACATTTTCTACTATTATATCTCCTATTTTAATAGGTGCCTTAACTATTTTCCCCTTGAGCAGCTTTATACAATCAAATACCCTATCTTTAGGGATGTCCCTTTCTGTTTTAACTGGAAGTACATCTATTTCTCCGCCTTCTACATATACAGAAGAAGTAACTATCCTAGTAGGATTAGTACATTCCTTTTCTCCATACTCTTTTCCATTTTTACAGGTGTTTCCAGTAACTTCTACAACTTTATCCTTATTAATCTTAACTAAAAGCTGACATCCTATAGGACATCCTATACAAGTTAATTCTCTTGTACTCATACTACTGCTCCCTTTCCAGCTTTATTGTTATCTCCTTACAATTCGTATATTTATTCAGCAGCTCTTTACTAATCTTAACTGTTTCCATTTTTCCTGGAGTAAGTATCCTCTTTTTTATATACATTTCTCTTGTCTTATCAAAATAAACTGATATAAAACTATCTTCAAATACATCCCCTACTCTAAATCTAACATCTACTGATTTTTCTACATTTTTAGGATTTATATACTTTGGTACTGTATACCTGACACCACTAGCAGCTATAACTTCTATTTTATATCCACTAAATCTTTTCTCACCCTTTACATATCTAGCTGCATTCTTACCTGCATTTATACTTTCTAATGCTACATTATCTACTAAATCATGAACATGCAATACATTTCCACAGGCAAATATTCCGTCTACATTAGTCTCTAAACTTTCATCGACTATAGGTCCTCCTGTTACATCAGATAAATTTATTTCAGCTTTTCTCGAAAGTTCATTTTCTGGCAAAAGTCCAACAGATAAAAGCAAAGTATCACAAGGTATATATTCTTCAGTACCCTTGACAGGCTTTCTATCTTTACCTACTGCAGCAATAGTCACGCCTTCTACTCTTTCCTTTCCCTTTATGTCTATTACGGTATAGCTTAATTTCAGTGGAATTTCAAAATCATCAAGGCACTGCACTATATTTCTCTTAAGCCCGCTAGAATAAGGTAAAAGTTCCACAACTGCTTTTACCTTTGCCCCCTCAAGCGTCATTCTTCTTGCCATTATGAGACCTATATCACCAGAACCAAGTATTACAACTTCCTTTCCCGGCATATATCCTTCTACATTTACAAATTTTTGAGCTGCTCCTGCTGTATATATCCCAGCACATCTGCTTCCCGGTATATTTATGGCTCCTCTTGGTCTTTCCCTACATCCCATAGATAAAATTATAGATTTAGCCTTTATTTCAATTATACCTTCTTCTTCATTCACAGCCGTTATACACTTATCTTTATTTAAATCAAGCACCATAGTATTTAATTTATATTGTATCTTTAAATCTTCTACCTTATCTATAAATCTCTGAGCATATTCAGGTCCTGTCAATTCTTCTTTAAAAGTATGGAGACCAAATCCATTATGAATACATTGATTTAATATTCCCCCTAGCTCATTTTCCCTCTCTAGTATAATTATATTATTTATCCCTGCTTCTTTAACTGATATAGCAGCTGCAAGCCCTGCAGGTCCGCCTCCTATTATTACTACATCATATTCTTGCATATTTTAAACCTCCAAATCATCCTAATTTATCCGATGGCTACCCGCTGCCCATCCATAACTCTCCCATCACACACAGCGAAAGCGATTTACTCCTTCTTTGTCTTTCCCTACTAATATATTTGAATGATTTCCAAACTTAGTTACTTCTTGTGGTGAAATCTTCAATTCTCTTGCCAAAATCTCAACTACTCTCGGTGAGCAAAATCCTGACTGACATCTTCCCATACCTGACCTAGTTCTCTTTTTCACAGCATCCATTGTTCTTGCACCAAGAGGTCTCCTTATGGCATCTAATATTTCTCCTTCTGTAACAGTTTCGCATCTACATATAATTTTACCATACTTTGGGTTACTGGCAATCATACGTTTTCTCTCTTCATTTGTCATTTCTCTAAATTTAGGCATTCCTTTTCTTATAGGGTTAAACTTATCGTTCTTTTCCGGTTTTAACTTGCTAACTACAATATCTCTAACCATTTCTGCTATAGCAGGGGAACTGGTTAAACCAGGTGATTCAATACCTGCTGCATTTATAAAATTCTCCGCATCCTCTGCTTCTCCAATTATAAAGTCTCCTTCTACACTATGTGCCCTAAGCCCAGAAAAAGAAGTTATGATCTGTTTCATTTGCAGCTTATTTACACTTAAAGCTGCCTTAGAAATTACAAAATCTATCCCTCTACTTGTAGTAGTTAAGTCTGTTTTATCTTCTATATCTTCTGCATCAGGCCCTATAAGCAAATTTCCATCTACTGTAGGAGTAACTAAAACTCCTTTTCCCTTCTTAGTAGGTAATTGAAATATAGTCATTGAAACTGTATGTTCTGCTGTCTTATCAAATAAACAATATTCCCCTTTTCTTGGAACTATTTTAATTTTCCTAGCACTTATCATATTATTAATCTCATCTGAAAACAATCCTGCTGCGTTTATTATAAGTTTCGTTTCTATATTTTCTCTATTTGTTTCTATTATATAAAATCCCTTACTCTCTTTTAAAGATATTACTCTTGTATTTAATTTAAATTTCACTCCATTTACAGCTGCATTTTCAGCCAGTGCTATGGTCATTTCATAAGGACAAACTATTCCTCCCGTTGGAGCATGTAGTGCAGCAACTACATTTTTTGATATGTTGGGTTCTACTTCTCTTACTTTATCCCCACCTATTATTTCAAGATCAGTAACTCCATTTTCAATTCCCTGCTGTTTTAATTTCTCCAGATTTTTCACCTCAGATTTATTAAAGCAAAGCACTAATGAACCAACCTTTTTAAATGTGAAATCTAATTCTTTAGAGAGGTTATCAAACATACTATTCCCAATCACATTTAGTTTACTTTTTAACGTATTTGGATCTGCATCAAACCCTGCATGAACTATACCACTATTTGCTTTGCTAGTACCATTTCCCACGTCAGAATCTTTTTCTACAACACATATATTAAGTTTATATCTACATAACTCTCTTGCTATAGCATTTCCAACAACTCCAGCTCCTATAATAGTAACATCAAACACCGAATATTCCTCCTTATGTAATAGTAAAAAATAAAAAGAGCCAAACTTAAGGCACCAATTAAATGTCTTAAAATTTTGGCTCTCTTTTTATTCTGTCATAACCATATTTCTTAATATTAGCTTAAGTTTAACATATGATATCACACTATTCAAGAATAAAGAATGATAATTAAATAACAATTGAGGGTATAAAAATGCCTTATTTACATACGCTTTCCTTTGGTTTAGAAGATTTATATTTATAAACAACAAAATATGCTAATCCAACAAATATTGATCCTCCAACTATATTACCTAAAGTTACAGGTATTAAATTATGAACTATTCCAGCTGCAGATACTATTTTATCCTGTGAAATTCCTGATGCTGCTACAAATGAAGGATTGGATTTTGCAAAAAGCCCAGCTGTTAAAAAATACATATTGGCAACACTATGCTCAAATCCACAAGTCACAAAAGTCATTATAGGAAACCATATTATTACAATTTTACTTATTATATCTTTAGCTGCAAAAGCACCCCACACTGCAAGACATACTAAAAAATTACACATTATTCCGCTGCAGAAAGCAGTGCCAAAAGAAAGTGATGCTTTAGTTGAAGCTACCTTTATAACCGTTCCACCAAGCTTTCCACTACTCATTCCAAAAGTCCCCGATTCAAATACCAAAAAAGCTACAATAACTGATCCTATAAAATTAAATATGTAAACTACTATCCAATTTTTAATCATAGGCTTAAGGGTTACTTCCTTGCCAACTAATGGTACAACCATAAGACAATTCCCTGTAAAAAGCTCTGCTCCACATATAACCACTAATATAAGTCCTACCGGGAAAACAGCTCCCCCTACAAACTTTGAAACTCCAACATTTGTTATACCATGAGATGCAACGGCAGAAACAACACCACCACATGCAATAAACGCCCCCGCGAGTATTCCAAGTACTGCTTGTTGGTAAGTCTTTAATGCTGCCTTAGAACAACCCGCTCCTACAGCAGCATTACATATTTCATTTGGCTTTAACATATTATTTTCCATTTCGAGACCCCCATCTCTTATTTCCTATTTCTTATATGCTAAATTTGTTATAATTCCTATAGATGTGTCTCCTACTACAGCTAAATCTTCAGCCGTAAAATAGAATGGCACATTACTATTGAATAATATCTGGGACGAAGGTGCAAATTCTTCATCACCTTCCCATAATGCAAAAATAACATATATGTTGTTTAAAAATCTAAATTTATAAGCAGCATCCCCCATGCTTACTTCTTGAGCTCCTAGACTTTCAAAAACTTCTTTAAATTTGTTTATATTGTTCCCAAAGGTTTTAGATAATCTTAATAGACATCTCCCATAAAAATTATTATAATACACATTTCCGCCATCCACTTCTCTATAGGTTATATATTTATCAGAAGGTGCTAATCCTTTGCCCTGCATCAGATATCTCAAAATTAAAGTTCTAGGAGGATATTTTTCCATTTCAGAACCATCCTCATTAAGAACCTCACCGGAAGGATATTTTACTATTACATTTTTCCCCATCAATTTTACTTCTATTTCTCCTCTGGATTCATTGTATACGCACCCTGTATTTTTTGCCATTTCTTCAGGTTTAAAATTCTTAAATACACTTTTATAGTGATCATAGGGTATTTCATCCTTTGGTTTTTTGTCTATACCATTCTTGTACATCTATTACATCCCTCCAAAACAAATAGCATTATTATTTTTTTAATTTTCTAATAATTATATAATCTCCTCATAGATGGTATATATGGCTAAACAACTTCAATCCTATATCTTTCTATAAAATTGAAGTTGTTTAACAAACTTAATCTAAGCTATTCCATATGCTTTTCCGCTTCTTCCAACATATTGTCAGCTTGCTTCATAAAGTCGATTGCCTTTTCAATAAATTGTGAAGTTTCTACTTTTCCCATATTTTTTGCTTTCTCTACCCATTCTGCAAATCCTTCTTCATGGGACTTATTATGCTCCACCCAATGACTTAAAAGTATCTTTAATGTTTTTTCTTCCTTACTTTCATCTCCATCTAACATTTCATGTGTATGATGGTGATCATCATCGTGAACATGTGTATGAGTATGAGCTATACCATCATGATAATGTTCATGAGTATGAGGTGTATTGTCATGATGATGGTGGCATTCATGTTCGTTGTTCATTATAGTACCTCCTTATACAATAGCTACATTGCTTTTTCTATTACAATCTTATGCTCCAAAAGTCTTACTTCCTTTAACATTCCTTCTATTATCTCTTCTTCTCCTAAAATGTCTGTCAATGACAACTTACCATTTTCTTTCGGAACTATATCCACTACATAATCCATAATTTTACGTTCACCTTCAGGTGTTACCAAATAAGCTGTTGATTCACACATTTTCAATTACCTCCTCTTAAATTTTACACATAAACAGGGTACCAATTCTGATATCAGAATAAATGTTTACCCTAAGTTAAAAATTAACTTTCAATTTAAGTATACTCCTTTTACTATGTTATTAAAATAACATAACGATAAAATGGCAACATACCAATTTCAATATGACTAAAGAGATTTTTCTAAAAGCTTCTTAACAGTAGGAAATTTTTCTATATCCGTGTGTGGTAAAAAACAAGCTGATACAAACTGATCCATATATAATGGATCTACACTAAGTTCTACATAGGTCATATGATTTGCTATTTCCTCCAACTTGTGCCTTGCATCCTCACTCATCAGTGTCAAATAGCATCCCATAAGAGAACTATTACCTATATAATTTATTTTATCTTGGTCTATATCAGGCAGCATTCCTATCTTTACAGCATTACCTATATTTAAACTATTTCCTATACCTCCTGCTATATAGATTTTATCTATCATGGTAAAATCCATCCCCAGGTTATTTAAAAGTGTAGTAATTCCAGAATAAATTGCTGCTTTTGCCCTAATAAAGTTGTCTATATCCACATCTGTTATACTTACATCTCTATCCAAATCATATTGTTCTTTAAAAACTAAAATATATTCCCCAATTCCATTTTCATCAAATCTAATCCTATTAGTTTTTAAATTTTTTACTATTTTGCCCTTCCTATCAATAATTCCTGCAAACATCATTGAACATATTAAATCTATAATACCTGAGCCACATATTCCAAGAGGCTTTTCATTGCCAATAACGCTAATTATAGGTTCATAGTCGCTGCCTATTTTAACCTTTTCTATGGCGCCTCCTGATGCCCTCATTCCGCAACTTATTTCACCACCTTCAAAGGCAGGTCCTGCAGAACAAGCACAGGTCATCAGATATTCTTTATTTCCAAATACAATCTCACCATTTGTTCCTAAATCTATAAATAGTATATTATCTTCAGTATTCCACATTCCCGAAGACAATACACCTGCAGTTATATCTCCCCCTACATAACTTGCTACACAAGGGATTAAATATATAAATGTTTCAGGGTTAACTTCTATATTTAGCTCGGAAGCTTTTATAAAAGGAGTCTTAACAAAAGCAGGTATATATGGCTCCATTCTTAAAAAATTTGAATACAACCCCAAAAAAAGATGAGACATAGTTGTATTACCAGCCGTAACAAAGGATACCACTTGTTCCTTTCTTATTCCTGAATCCATATACATCTTATTTAAGAGGGGATTTATAGTTTCCTGTATCACTGCGTGATTCAATTCCTGTAGTCCGTTACCTTTAGTAGAATACATTATTCTGTTTATAACATCTGCTCCATACTTTATTTGAGCATTTCCAGATGAGGCTTTTGCAATTAATTCACCATTGTATAAATCCACCAAACACGCTGCCACAGATGTAGTGCCAATATCCACTGCCACTCCATAAATCTTATCTGTCGTATCCCCTTTTTCTATATCAATAATTGTAGTTTTACCTACTCCTCTAGGTATATGAGTTATGGTTACTTTAAAATCTGACTCTCTCAAAAGCTGAGGTATCTTCCTCAATATGGGTAATCTACAAAATACACTATTACAATTTAAATAATTTTTAATATGCCTTTTTAATCTTTCAAAATCAGATATATTATCATTTAAATTAGGAAGATCTAACTCTAAATAGTCCTTCCTTACATAAGTCTTAAATTCCATACCACATTTTAATATTTGATTTTTAGCTCTTTCAAATATTTCATATTCTCTCTTGCTTGAGAAATCTTCTATTTTCATTCCATGCATTGAAGAGGATGCAGTCCCTGGTATTTCTACTGATATATCTTCTTTAACCTCACACTGACAGGCAAGCACATATCCTTCCTTTTTTTCTTTTTCCGTAATATGTCTGCTATCTTCTGATATAACATTTCCAGCTGTTATCTTAACTTTACATTTTCCACAGGACCCACTTCCATTACATGGAGTGTCTATAAATACACCTGCTTTTCTTATAGCCTCCAGCAGATTTTCTCCTTCTAAAACATCTATTTCTTTGTTGTATGGAGTAAATTTAACTTTTACCATATTTTGTGAATACCTCCTTGTGAAAAGTAACCTTTGTTTATTTCAAACCTGCTTCATATTCAGAAGCATCTACTAAGTTTTTAACTTCTCCACTGTCTTTTACTTTTATTTTTACTATCCATGCATCATAAGCATTTTCATTTATATATTCTGGTTCATCATCTAGTTTCTCATTAACTTCCAATACTTCTCCAGATAATGGAGATATTACATCTGAAGCCTTTTTAGATGATTCAACAACTCCAAGAGAAACTCCTTGAGTAATTTCATCTCCTACATCTGGCATTTCTACAAATAATATCTCTCCAAGTTGATCCTGTGCAAAATCACTTATGCCTATAAGTGCTGTGTCTCCTTCAATCTTTGCCCATGTGTGTTCTTTGCTATACTTTAATTCTTTTGGAAAATCCATAAATAACACTCCTTTATAAATTAAATTTTTATAATTGGATGAGTAAACGGTTTATACAAAATTCCAGACTTACACTCTCAACTTAATGATTCATTAATTAAAACAATAGTGACAGCTGTTCCTGTCACTATCATTTAAGTACTTAAAAAATTTTACTACATTATTGGATCCATCTTTAATGCAGGATGACCTTTTTCTTCCAAGAATTTTACTACGTCTTCAGATTCTGTAGCTATAGTTTCATCACAGATCATATCTGCAAAATTATCTATATCATATAATTCCTTTGCTGTCTTATTTAATTTTTCTGCAACAAAGTCTTTTAATTCTTTTGGCATCCAAACTATTCTGCCAAGTCCGCCTTCACCTTTCATAAACTTCTTTGAAGCTATGAATTGTCTTCCATGTCCCATAAATCCTGGAGTCTGAACTCCACCACCTGTCATAGATGCAAGTTCACCAAATGTCATTCCAAGAGGAGTTGTTGCACCAAATTCTCTGTTTACCATTACAACACCATTTGCTTCTGGCATTATACCTGTAATACACTCAAAACATCCACAGGAAGTCATTGGATCTTGTAATATACTGTATAATGTAACACTAGTTACAGCACCTTGAGAAATTTTTGAAACAGTTTCATTTACTTTTTCCCAAATACCTAAATTTTCATCAACTACGCCTTCTTTTGGAACTGCCTGGCATGGTCCTGTTGGATTTAATTCAAGTGTAGCTTTAGCATCAAGCCATGAAACTGCACCGCAAAGTCCAAGTCTTTCAGGAGTTACTATACATACATGTGCAGGTGCAAAGGATTGACACAAATTACATGAATAGAAAGTATCAACTTTTTCATCAACTAATGATTCAAGTCTTGCATCTCTTTCTGAATATCTTGGTACAGCATATTTGCCTTCCAATTCTTCAGCCTTATCTGGATCAGTTATTATAGTTACTTCACATTTGTCTACAACTGAACCAAATTCATCTAACATTTTAGCGTATATTACTTCACCAAAATGTTTCAATCTAAATCCTTTTTCAAAAGCTTCCTTACCTATTCTTACCCAAGTAAGATTTCTCTGACCAACATGCATTACTCCTTCTATATAGTTTAAGAAGTAGTGAAGTCTTCTTTCAAGCACTGGCTCAAAATCCTTCTGCATATTTGTTCCACTTACTTTAATAAGCATTCCAAGAGGCATTCTTCCAGGAGCTTTATCTATAGTATCTATATCTGGTCCTATAACCTCTATCTTGTGATCTTCAACTTCTCCCTGATCTGCACACATAACTAATTCCCAAGCTTTAGTCTTATTTCCACCAAACTCTGCAAGCATATCATTCTTTCTTATTCTTTCACCTTCAAATGCTGCTGCAAAGGAAACTGGAATTGGGATCTCAGTTATCTTTATCTTTATATTTCTAGCTTCTAATGAAGTTTTAACCATTTTATCATAATCTTTTTGAGTTAACAACAATGTAGGAACTTCTGGTACAACCTGATCAGTTAGTACAGGGAATCCAAGTGCTATAGCTCCTGCACCTGCTGAAACTACAAGTTCGCTTAATGGTCCGAATGCATTTACAAAAGCAGGTACTCTTTCTGCTGTATATTTTAATATATCATTTAACTGACCGCCCTTAATTCCTCCGAATATAAGTGCAGCTCTTATAGCTACAGTTACAACATGAATTACAGATGTAACATCATATCCAAGTGGAATAACCCTGAGGTCAAGTCCCATCTTAACTTTTCCTTCTATTGCCTGGTCAATTACTTTTCCAACTAAGCATGTTAAAAGACCTTTTGATTGATAATCCTTTATAATTTTAGCTGCAGTCTCTGCATCTGGACATTCTCCTAATATAACTGCTACACCTGGTATATCTCCAGTAACAAGTGGTACACCAAGAGAACGAATTATTGGGTCAGATATAAATCCTACACATGGTTCTGCGTAAGGAGCATCGGAAAGAACATACTTTGCAGCTTCTATAATTTCTGCTGCAACAGCTGTTGCAAGTCCTGAATTTAAAAGCTTATCAAGCATTTCCTCCTCAACTATCAAACTTCTTACTATATCTAATGCACCTTCTAATTCTCCTACAGTAGTTATCTTTTTTCCTGTAGCTGCAAAAATTACTGGTAGTGAATATGCAGTATCAGGAAATGCTACTTTATAGTCTTTACCCTTCTCGTCAACAGCTTGTTTTACTATGCCTTCAGCAGCTGCTAGAGCCTGCTTTGAACCAGTGAATACAGTTTGAAATAAATTCATTTTTAGCCCCTCCTAATTTAAAATATTATATATTATAGCTCTAAATTATAACTCTAAATTACAACTCTAAGTAAGAATCTGCATATAAAACAGCACCATTTACAACATCACAAGTCTTTATTGTCTCCATTAATCTCTTGTCACATGGATTCATTATTGCAGAAGTAAGACCACATTGTATTGCCATAGCTGCAAAAGTTGCATCCATTATTGGTCTTATTTCCTTAGGTGCTCCATTTGAAACATTACTTAATCCACAGCAAGTTCTAAGACCCATATCACTTATTAATTTAATAGCCTCTAATACTTCTTTTTGTTTATCCTGCATGCCCTTTATTACTAAGAATAATGGATCAAACAGTAAATCTGTAGGCTCCATTCCAAGACCCATACCTTTTTCAAGCATTTCAGTGCAATATGCTATTCTTTCATCATTGTCTTTTGTTATTCCTTCTTTTGCACAAAGTGCTATGCTCATAGCATCATATTCTGCAGCTAAGTCTATATTCCCAATTCTTTCTCCTGCATCTGCAGAATTTATGATAGGTTTTCCTTTTTCTCTATTGTAAACTTTAAGTCCTGCCTCTATAGCCTTCTTATTTGTTGTATCAAGTGCTAGTGGAACGTTGTCAAATTCACTTTGGAGAGCCTTAACACCCCACTGCATAATTTCTTCCCCATCTTTTCTTGCTGGTCCTATATTAAAATCTAGATAATTAGCTCCTGCATCCAATTGTTCTTTTGCTCTTTTGAATATTGGTTCAGGATTTCTTTCCTCAATAGCCTTTCTTATAGATGGAGATATGCAGTGAATTCTTTCGCCTATGATCATAAATTTATCCATGTTCAGATGACCTCCTATTTACCTTAATCTTTATAAACTAGTATTAATTTATATTGTCAGGCAATAATTAAAAATTTTTAATCATTGCCTATTTTTTACTTAAATAATTTTTACTTAGCAGTTAACTCTTTTAATAACTTAGGAATAAACATAGCTTCTGTACTACTAATTACTATATTCCAATCTGGGAGAAGTTCCTCTAATTCACCTTTCAAAACTGCAACCTTTCCTGGGATTAAAAGAGTTCTGTTCTTAGTCTTCTCTGATATTCCACACTTCTTTATTTCATCAGCTATTGCAGCACCAGTAAATTTACCTGCAGCCCAAGATGTAAGAACAGAATATCCGCCTGCATCTGGTATAACCATCCATACTGGAACTTTAGATCTTTCAACTTCTCCTGAAACTAGGAAGTAAGTAAGAGCAAAGTCAACAGTACATAATACTGGTGAGTTTTCATCTGGGTTGTTAATTCCATGTATACCCAAATCAACTGTCATTGGTTTTTGTGGATCTGTAAATACATTCTGTCTTATACTATAAAGAGGAAGTGCTCTTGCATAATCCATATCACTTAAAACAAGTAATGAACCATATTTCAAAGTAAATAATGTAGATAAAGCTACTTCCATAAATTTATCAGCTTTAGTAAGTTCATCTAGGAATATTATAGAAGGATATCCAAAAGTTCTATCCTGACCTTCAATATTTATTCTTCTAATTTGAACTGTATTTTCAAAAGCTTCTTTAATAGATTTTCCACCTGGATCAAGTACTAAGTTCTTATATCCTAATTTTTGTATTTCTTCTACTAAACCATAAAGAGCTTCCAATCCGTCTGCCTTTACACCTAAAGCTAATTTATCTCCTTTTACAAGTTCAACCATTTCTTTAAAATTATCTTTATTAGCTCCATAAACTAATGGATTTTCATCTTTAACTAGTGGAAGAGCTTCTTTCATTACTGCTACATCTTCACAGACTAGGGCATAAGCTACTTTTACTCCACTCGCTTTTATTTTGTTTATTAAAGCAAGATATTTGTCTTTATTTCCTGCATATTTTATTGCAGCAAATTCGGTTTTCATTTGTTCACCGATTCTAACATAATCTACATCTTTTATATGCTGGATCTTAGCATCTACTTCTGCATCATCCATACTATCGGAAAATGCAACTGCAAATCTATTTCTATTTACAAAAGTTTTTTCATGACGGAATAAAACAGTTTCTCCACCTAATTTATATTCATTATCTCCCTTACCAATAGTTATTGTCTTCATAATTGGTGCAGTAGCTTCAGCTAATTTTTCCATTGCCTCATCACTCATATGAGGACATTTTCCTATTTCTACAGCTCCTGCTGCTACTTTCATTGAAAAAGCTAGACAAGTAGGAAAACCACAATCCTTACAATTCTTTTTTGGTGTTAATTTAAATATATTTAATCCTGTTAAAGCCATTTTTAATCCTCCTTATTTAATCCCAGTATAAATTTTAATTAACCTAATAATTCCTTAATAAAGTTTCTAATTACTTCTACAGATTTTGGATGACGTAATATTACAGCATCTGTTCCTGATGCTAATACTCCGGATGCTGTTGCAACTTCCATAGAAACTGTTCTGTCTTCCTGGCTTCCCCATTGTGGTGAATCTTCTTCTGAATCCATTGCTTCTTTTACTTTGCAAGCTTCGAAAGAAACAGGGCTTATTATAGGAACTTGAAGAGTTTTATCATCTTGACCAAGTGCTGCAAGCTTTACTCTGTCTAAAGTTGATATAACATATTCATAACCGTATCCACCTGCTGCACATCCTACGTTGTCAACAAACTTTGTATTGTCTATTCCAAGTTGATTCATTAAAATATTTATTTGTTTTGCAAGGTTTATATCAACTGAAGATTCAGCTACAACTTTGTCATTATAAGCCATTACACCTGCAGCTCCTACTGACTTATAGTTATCTTCTACTGCAGACATTAAAAGTATATTGTGTCCTTCAGTTTCCTGAGCAACTTTTTCAAATAATTTTGCATCTTTTTCATGATTTCCTGTACCTGCAACTACTAATGGAGTTTTTATAGCTTCAACTACTGCTTTAGCTGTTTTAGCACAATCTTCTGGTGCAGCATCTGTACCGTTTGGATCAGCACTTATAAGTCTTAGGCATATAAAATCTGGACTATATTTTTCTTCTACAAATTGTGCCCATTTAACAGGATCTTTTGCAACATCCTTGTATATGTCTTTTAAAGGATCTATCCAATCTTCTGGATATACATCTAAAATTTCCATACCTACTTTTGGGGTATTTCCTGTATCTCCATCAAAAGTATAAAATGGTAATACTGATTCTCCTCCTAATTTTAATGCTTTTTCTCCTGTTCCAATTTCAACTTCACCAATTTTGCCTGAAAATTTTTGTGTTGGTTTTTTGAACATAATGTATGCCTCCTTAATTTAATTTTCAAATTGAATTTTTGATAGTATTTCATTCAATGCTTTTCTGCATGAAGAATCCTCTGGCAGCTCTACTAATGCTTTTCCATCTGAATCAAATTGATAGACCATTTGGTCCATCGGCACAACTCCTACTAAATCCAGTTCTTGCTTTTTTATTTCTTCTTTTATTCCTGAATTCAATTTACCTTCTGGAGCTCTATTTACGATAAGAAAGATTTGGCCAACTTTTAACTTTAATTCAGCAACTAACTGCTTTATTCTTCCAACAGCCTGTATACCTCTTCTGGAACAATCGCTTATCAGAAATAGAGTATCAATAGGATCTATAAGTTTTCTACTTAAGTGTTCCATTCCCGCTTCATTATCAACTACTATGTAATCATAATTACCAGAAAGTGAATCCACTTGTGCTTTAAGTATTCCATTAACATAACAATAACATCCTGGTCCCTGGGATCTTCCCATAACAATAAGGTCATAACCGTCTCCTTCAGTTACTGATGCATTTAATTTATACTTTAAATAATCTGCTTTCATCATACCTCCAGGAAAATTATCCCCTGCAAGTGATCTTTTATTTACATCTTCTTTTATTTGTCCAATAGTCTCTTCAATTTCTGTTCCAAGTACTTCATTTAAATTAGCATTTGCATCAGCATCTACTGCTAAAATAGGTCCTGAACCTTTTTTTATTAAATAATCTATTAAAAGACCTGTCAAAGTAGTTTTACCGGTACCACCCTTACCTGCTACAGCTATTTTATATCCCATAGTACAACCTCCTTATATTGCTGTGTTTCAGATTACTTATAAAAAGCCTATTATAAATTTTATGCCTCTTATGTAGAAAACATCTTTAATTATATATTACATGTATAGGGCACGATAGCCCTATACACATTAAACAATTTAATCAACAGAATGAACACATTGTTTGTGTACATCATGAAGAGCTTCCATCATTGCCTCAGATAAAGTTGGATGTGGATGAATAACTTCACCAACTCGTTCTGCTGTTAAACCAAGCTCACAAGCAACACCTAGTTCTGAAATCATATCTGTTGCTCTATCACCTACAATAGCAGCTCCAATTATTACGTCCTTTTCGTCTGTAATAATCTTTACAAATCCTTGTAATTTACCCATAGCTTGAGCTTTTCCAAGTCCTCTAAAGTCAAATTTTCCAACCTTGTACTGGATTCCTGCTTTTTCAGCATCTTTTTCTTTCATACCTACAGAAGCTATTTCTGGTTCTACAAATGTACAACCAGGTACTGCTTTGTAACTCATCTTCTTCTTTTTATCTAAAACTGCATTTTGAACAGCTACAATACCTTCTCTTTCAGCTACATGTGCAAGAGCAGCAGTAGGAATTAAATCACCTATTGCATAAACTCCCTCTACATTAGTTTCTAAATATTCATTTACAATTATTCTTCCTTTTTGATCTTTTTCAATACCTATATCATCCAAACCTAAACCTTCAGCATAAGCTCTTCTTCCAACTGCTATAAGAAGTGTTTCAGCCTCTAAAACTTTTCCGCTTCCCAATGTAGCAGTTACCGTATCACCTTTAACTTCTACACTAGTTATACCATCACCTACAAAGTATTTAATCTTATGCTGTTTGAAAATTCTCTGAAGTTGTTTTGCAACATCTTCATCTTCAAGTGGTGCAAGATGTGGAAGAGCTTCAACTACCTTAACTTCTACTCCCATACTATTCAGGAAGAATCCTATTTCACATCCTATAGGACCTCCACCAACTAGTATCATTGACTTTGGAAGTTTCTCTAAATTCAAAACTTCATCTGAAGTTATAACCTTTTTACCATCATACTTGAATACTCCAGGTGTAACAGGTACAGAACCAGTAGCAAGTATAATTTTATCTGCCGTTATGGATTCTTTAGATCCATCCTGCTTTGTAACCTCTACCTCTTTATTGCTTATAAGTTTTCCTGTTCCCCTTATAAGCTTTACCCCTCTATGTTCAAACATATATTCTATGCCTTTTACAAGTTGATCTACTACTTTATCTTTTCTCTTCATAATTGCATCAAAATCAGGTTTTGCTTCACCTTCAACATTAATTCCAAATTTTGATGCTCCTTTTATTACGCTTAAAACATCTGTGGAAGCAAGTAATGCTTTTGTAGGTATACATCCTACATTTAAGCAAGTTCCTCCTACAGCTTTCTTCTCAACTACAGTAACATCTGCTCCTAAAATTGCAGCTTGCAGTGCAGCTACATATCCTCCTGGTCCTCCACCAATTACAACTAATTTCATTCCTAATCGCCCCTTATTTTTTAATCCTATATATTTTTATAATCCTGCTTCATCCAATATTAATGGCACATTTTCTTCCGCACCAATTGCCATTATATGAACTCCATCGCAAAGTCCTGATTCTTTTACGGCCTTTATAAATTCTCCTGCTATCTTTATGCCTTCTTGAACTTTATCCTCAGCATTCTTCATTCTATCTATAAGTTCATCAGGTACGAATATACCAGGTACGTTTTTATTCATGTATTTAGCCATACCAGCTGACTTTAAAGGTATTATGCCTACCATAACTTTAGCATCTACACCTTGAGCTTTAGTCTCTTCTTTGAATTTCTTTAAAGTTTCCATATCATAAACAGCTTGAGTTTGAAAGAATTTAGCTCCAGCTTTAATTTTCTTTTTCATCTTTATAACTTGAAGCTCTAACGGATCATATCTAGGTGTAACACAGGCCCCTAAAAAGAAATCTGGTTTCCCTTTTAAATCAGTTCCACCCATGTCTTTTCCACCATTTAAAATACTTGCCACCTGTAATATCCCAACACTATCTAGATCATAAACTGGCTTTGCACCAGGGTGATCTCCTGTAGCAGTATAATCTCCAGTAAGAGCTAAAACATTTTCAATTTCAAAAACACCTGCAGATAACAATTCTCCTTGAATTGCTATTCTGTTTCTATCTCTTCCTGTTATTTGAAATACAGGTTCTAATCCTGCATCTTTTAATACTTTACAAGTAGCTAAAGATGTAGCTTTTAATGTAGCAGACTGAAAATCCGTTACATTAACTCCCTGAACTCTTCCTTTTATCTTTTTGGCACATTCAATTAAATGAGAAAGATCCGTTCCCTTTGGAGGTGCCATTTCAGCTGTAATTGCAAACTCTCCCTTTTCAAAAGCTTCCTTCAATAAGCTCATTTTTTAATCCCCCTTCTGATTATTACTTAGCATTTAAATTTATTTTTCTAGGATGAGCACTTATTTGATAATCTCTTGGCTTTCTTAATTCTGTCAAATTATCGAGCTGTCCTAGTTCTTTTAATTTATTGTATATTAATATCCAAGCACAATCATTTTCAGGATCAACTTCACATTTACCATCTCTTGCACCACCACAAGGTCCATTCAAAAGTCCCTTTGCACACATTGTAATTGGACATATTCCCCCTGTCCATCCAAGCTGGCAATTTCCACAAGCTTTACAAGCTTCTGCATATTGTCCAACTCTTTCTACTTCACCTATAAACATAGTGTTATTACCTGGATAAACGGGAATCTTTACTAACTTGGCCACAGTTTGAGTTCCATCACCACAAGCTAGGGATACTACTGCATCTGCTTCTTTCAATTCAGCTTTTAAGGACTTTAAATCTTTTCTTGTTTTTAAAAGATTGCAGGAAGGATCAAGTATTTTGTATCCTAAAACTTTTTTGCCTTGTTCTTCTAACTTGGCTTTCATTGCTAATACTTCTTCTTCTCCGCCTACTTTACAAGTAGTTGCGCATAAAGAACATCCTGTGATTATTACTTTTTCACTGTCTTTAAGGTAGTCCAATAATTCATCAAAAGATTTTTTTTCTGAAATAATCATATTTATTCCTCCATTTATTTCACAGGTTTATAGGTTATTTTGTAATTTACATGCTTTTACAATATGCTGTGCAAGTATAGATGACGTAACTGAACCTACTCCTCCAGGAACTGGCGTTATCATTGAAGCTTTTGCTTCACAGTCTTCTGTATCTACATCTCCACATAACTTTCCACTTTCATCTACATTTATGCCTACATCTATAACTACGGCACCATCTTTTACATATTTTGAATCTATCATTTTAGCTTTTCCTATGCCTACTACCAGTATGTCTGCCTGGGAACAAACCTTTGGCATATCAGTAGTTTTTGAATGGCATACGGTAACTGTAGCATTTTCATTTAAAAGCAGCATGCACGCTGGTTTTCCAACTACCATAGATCTTCCTACTATAACTGCATTTTTTCCCTTCATAGGAACTTTATAATGCTTAAGGATTTCTATAACCGCAGATGGTGTACAAGGTGCAAATCCTGTCATATCTTTTTCCATTAATTTAGCAACATTTACAGGACTAAAGCAATCTACATCTTTCTCAGGGGCGATTATATATTTTATAACACTTTCATCTAACTGCTTAGGAAATGGTCTGAATACCATTATTGCATTTACAGTCTTGTCCGCATTTATTTTTTTCAATTCTTCAATAAACTTGTCCTGTGATATATCTGCTGGTAGCTCTTTAACGACTGCCTCTATTCCAATTTTTTCGCACTTTTTTAGAGCTCCTTTTTCATAAGCAAGGTCACTTCCGTTTGCTCCAACTCTTACTAATGTAAGCTTTGGAGTAATACCCTTTACCTTTAAATCATTAACTTCTTTAGTTAAAGCCTCACTTATAGCATCTGCCACTGGTTTACCTTTAATTATTTGACCCATACTTATATCTCCTTCATATTAAAATTAGCTATCTGTACCATACTAAACTAATTTACAAGTGCCTCCAGAAGAAATTAAAATTTCTTCTGGAGAATAATAATTTTATTTGGAAAGTGCACTAACTACTTTTTCATATACCTTATCTGCAATCTTAATGCCTTCTTCAACTAAAGGTTCCGTCTCTGCTTTTACCTTTTTAACATATTCCTGATCTTTAATAGAATTTATGTTGATTATGACATTAAGCTGTGCTCCAATAATAGCAGCTCTTAGACACTGAACTCCTACACCAACATCACTTATTGCAAGTTTGGAGCAGTTATCTACAAGTGCCTCATGGAGTTTTATTGCTTCATAAGCTTGTTTAACAATACTTACTGGAACACTACATGCTTGTTTTAGACACTTTTCTAGAGTTTCTTCTTTTATTTTTTTCTGCTCTTCAGTGTCTTTTGGCATTCCATAAGCCTTTGAAAGAGGCAGAAAACATTCTGCATCTGCATCCATCATCTTTAAAAGCTCTGCTTGAAGCTCATCAGATCTTTTAAGTATGCCTTTTACCTTTTCATCATACTGTGCATACTTTTTCTTTCCTATTGTAAGGTTACATACCATGCCTCCAAGTGCCATTCCTATAGCACCTGTAATAGCTGATCCTCCGCCTCCACCAGGAGTTGCAGCTTTAGATGCAAGAACTTCTATAAAATCTGTGCAACTTTTATCTGCTAATTTCATATTGTTTCCTCCTAAATGTTTTTAGAATAATCCGCTTATTACTCCATTTTCATCTACATCTATTTTTTCAGCAGATGGAACTTTTCCAAGACCTGGCATCTTCATTATTGAACCAGTTACTGCAACTACAAAACCTGCTCCAGCAGAAATTGTAACCTGTCTTACTGTAATATTAAATCCTGTTGGTCTTCCAAGTTTAGTTTGGTCATCAGTTAAGGAGTATTGGGTCTTTGCTATACATACTGGTGTTTTACCAAATCCTAATTTTTCAAGCTCATCAATTTCTTTGTCTGCCTGATTTGTAAAAGTAACATCATCAGCACCATATATCTTTTGAGCTACTGCTCTTATTTTATCTCTGATTGGTAATTTTTCATCATAAGCAAACTGGAAGTCATTTTTCTCTTCTTTTATAAGTCTAAGCACTTCTTTGGCAACTTCTATTCCACCTTCGCCGCCTTTAGCCCAAACTTCTGATAATTTTACATTTACACCTAATTCTTTACATTTATCTTCTACTAATTTTAATTCTGCCTGTGTATCTGTAGGGAATGCATTTAATGCAACTACTGCTGGTAATTTATATACCTTAGTTATATTCTCTACATGCTTTAATAAATTTGGAAGTCCTTTTTCAAGAGCTCCTAAGTTTTCATTATTTAAATCAGCCTTTGGAACTCCGCCATTATATTTCAATGCTCTAACTGTAGCAACTATTATTACTGCATCTGGTTTTAATCCTGCCATTCTGCACTTGATATCTAAGAATTTTTCAGCACCTAGGTCAGCACCGAAACCTGCCTCCGTAACTACATAATCACCAAAGTGAAGAGCCATTCTAGTAGCCATTATTGAGTTACAACCATGAGCTATATTTGCAAATGGTCCGCCGTGTACAAATGCTGGTGTTCCTTCAAGAGTTTGTACTAGATTTGGTTTTAATGCATCTTTAAGAAGTGCTGCCATAGCTCCTTCAGCTTTTAAATCATGAGCTGTTACAGGCTTGCCATCTCTAGTGTATCCTACAACTATTTTAGCAATTCTGTTCTTTAAATCAATTATGTCACTTGATAAACAGAATATAGCCATTATTTCTGAAGCAACTGTTATATCAAATCCATCTTCTCTAGGTGTACCATTGGCTTTTCCACCTAATCCATCGACTACAAACCTGAGCTGTCTGTCGTTCATGTCTACACATCTTCTCCAAGCAATTCTTCTTGGGTCTATGTTAAGTTTATTGCCTTGATATATATGATTATCTATCATTGCTGCAAGTAAATTGTTAGCAGCAGTGAGTGCATGTATATCACCTGTAAAGTGTAGGTTTATGTCTTCCATAGGTACTACTTGAGCATATCCACCTCCGGCAGCTCCACCTTTTATACCAAATACAGGCCCCATAGATGGTTCTCTAAGTGCAACAACAACAGATTTTCCCATTCTATTTAATGCATCTGCTACACCTATTGCTGTAGTAGTTTTTCCTTCTCCAGCAGGTGTTGGGTTTATAGCTGTACATAATATAAGTTTTCCATTCTTACCAGGTGTAGTCTTTAACAAGTTGTAATTTACCTTTGCTTTGTATTTACCATACAATTCAATATCATCTTCGGAAATATTTAATTTCTTTGCAATTTCCTTAATGTCCTTCATTGTGCATTCTTGAGCTATTTCGATGTCTGATTTATAAGTCATTTAAAAAACCCCCATTTCTAATTTTTGTTTTATATTTTTTACCTCCTTAACAGTTTCCTCATTGGAATCGTAAGGAGATTGATTGACTCTATCAGAACTTCCAACTGTGTCACTATAATGTATAAATCCAAGACATTCTTTTTCATCTACATTTTCCAATACAAATTCTTCGTCCTTCTTATTTCTAATTTTATTTGCTACCACAAATATCTTTTCTATTCCTATATCCTTAGCTAATTTTTTCACATGCTTGAACGTCTGTATACTTCTTATTCCAGGTTCTACAACAACAATAAATACATCTACACCTTGTGCTGTTCCCCTTCCTAAATGTTCAATACCTGCTTCCATATCCATTATGACGATATCTTTGTTTTGGAGCATTAAATGTGACGTGAGTTTTTTAAGCAAAACATTTTCCGGGCAGAAACAACCTGTTCCGCCTGTATCAACTGTTCCCATAGTTAAAAGTCTTACACCTTTGTATTCCTTGCAATATCTTTCTGGTATATCATCAACTTTAGGATTTATTTTAAACATTTTTCCAAAGGATCCTGGAGTAGAATTTGTTCTCTCTGCTACTAACTTTTTCATTTCTGAAATTGGAACAATCTCATCTGCTATCTCTTTTGGAAATCCTAATGCTAATGCCAAATTGGGATCAGGATCTGCATCCACAGCTAAAACATTATATCCTTCTTCTGCATATATTCTACTCATTATCGCTGAAAATGTAGTTTTACCTACACCACCTTTACCTGTTATAGCCATTTTCATTTTCATATGTAGTCCCTCCCATTTTGAACAACCATTTTATATAATTTATTTAAAACACAAATTTAATATATACTTTTACCTGCAAATATATTCCCTTATAATTTATGTATTTGTAGATAAATTATAAGTTTTATTCTACATTATACCATCTATAAATTAAAATTCTTCTCAAAATGATATGTATTCTTGGCTTCATATCATTTTGAGAACATATTTTTATATCATATTGAGCCATGCAAAGTTAAAATTAGCTTTTAAGCCATTTTAACTTTGGCATGGCAATTGCTTGTCTTTATTCTTATATACCTAACTTTTTACGTTTTTCATTCATTCTATTTACAATTTGTTCAACTGCTTTTTTAGGATCTGTTTCTATAAAGAATTTTGCTCCTACCCAATCTTCCATCTTATTAGTAAGAATGTCAACAACTTCTGGACCACCTGTTACTGGAGGTGCTACTCCAAGCCAAGTATCTATACCTGAAGTTACTACATAAGTACCTATTGCTACAGCTTTTTCTGACATCCATTCTGGTGCTACACCTGCAACTGGAAGGTCACTCATATCGGTTCCAAGAAGATTAGCTACTCTTCCAACTAAGTCTAATATACGGCTTATATCAACACAAGAACCCATATGAAGTACTGGTGGTATGTCTACAAGCTTACATACAGTAGCTAGTCCTGGTCCTGCATACTTTTCTGCTGCTTCTTTTTGCAATAAGCCATATTTTGCTGCTGCTTGAGCTGCACAACCTGTAACAACAACAATTACATCATTCTTTATTAATCCCTTTATAGTTTCAATGTGTGCAGAATCTTGTACAACTTTAGGATTATTACATCCAACTACAGCTGCAGCACCTCTTAATACTCCTGATACTAAAACATCTGCCAAAGGTTTTACAGTTTGCATTGGTCCTATTTGTGTATTTACAACCTTGTCTAATTTATTTATAATTTCTTCAACACTATATCCCAAAATTGCCTTTGATTTCAATTCAGGAATCATTACTTTACTCTGATCTCTATTTTTAAAGTTTAATATTGCTTCCTTTAAAATCTTTTTAGCTGAATCAAGTGGGTTTTCTTCATCAAATTCCATATAAATTGAATCTGTGATGTGTGCCTTTGGTGAAGTTGTTATAAACTTAGTATGATATGACTTGGACAATTTTGCTAGTGCTGGCATAATACACTGTACATCAACTATAAGTCCATCTACTGCTCCTGTAACTACAGCCAATTCCTGCTGCATAAAGTTTCCTGCTATTTTAATTCCATGTCTCATAGAAACTTCATTTCCAGTACAGCACATTCCACATAAGTTTATTCCATCAGCACCTACTGATTTAGCAAGTTCAATTAGTTCTGGATCTGATGCTGCTTCTACTATCATTTCTGAAAGAAGTTGTTCATGTCCGTGTAAAACTACATTTACAGAATTCTTTTCAAGTACTCCAAGATTTGCCTCTGTATCAACGGAATGAGGTGTTCCAAACATTATATCACTGAATTCTGTTCCCATGAATGAACCCATCCATCCATCAGTTAGTGAACATCTCATAGACATTTTAATCATAGCTTCTGCATCTGCATTACATCCTATGTGTGTTGAATGCATAACTCCAGCTATTTCTCTATCAACTGCTCTTGGAAATACACCTAATTTTCTCCACAATTCTTTTCTCTTCTCTGGTAAGGAAGGTGGTAAATTAACTTCTCCAATCTGCTTACCATAATTACTTAATCCTTCTTTAGCTACATCATGAGCTATATCATATATGTCTCTGCCTTCAGTTTCAACATTAAATCTTTTTGCAGATTTTTTTAATTTATCTTCATCTTTAACTTTTATATCTCCATCTTTACTAGTGTGATACAAACTAAGTGCTATACTTCTACCATGATCTGAATGTGCTGCAGTACCTGCTGCAACCATTCTTGCAAAATTCCTAGATACAATTACATCTGCTGTCGCACCACATATACCTCTTTCTACACCTTTTCCTGGCACTGGACTTACTCTACATGGGCCCATACTACAATTTCTACAGCAAACTCCTGCTGATCCAAATCCACACTGTACCTTCATGTCTGCTTTTCTATCCCAAACTGTTTCGACCCCATCTTGTTTTGCCTTGTCCAATAATTGTAAAGTAGCCTGATCAATTGATTTTGCTTTTTCTTCCATTTTAATAATTCCCTCCTTAAAGAAATAACTTCAATTTTTGTTGTAATTACTTCTTAAAATAACTTAATTTTACCTAAAACCCTATTTTTTTATTTTAATTAATTGTAATAAATACAATTATAATTATAACCTTTTTACTACATAAAATAAATATATTTACTATAAAAAATGTTAAAAAATAAACATCCATTTAAGTATAATCTTGGTTATTGATATTATTAATAAATTATTTGTGAATTTAACGAGAAAATAAATATTATTGTTTGAAATATGCAATTGCGTGTGACATATTTTGGTTTTTTAAGCACTACATGGATGAAAATAAATTAAGAAACGTTTACAATATTACTACACAACTTCTTCAATTACATATTACCATAATAATGTACAACTTGAAAAGGACTTTTTTAAAAAAATCAAAAAATTTTTTTACGTAAATTACTACTGTTTAAGTACAGTATTTTAAAAATATCTATACTAGTTTGGTATATATTTAACAAACATATGGGAATTTAATCCAAATGCTAAATTAAACTATTCTGGAACTATTATGACTATCTTTGGTGAATTTTTAACAACTTTACTAGTAACAGAACCGACCATTCTAGCTAAACCCTTTTTAGTGGACTTAGTCATTATTATAATGTCGAAATTATCCTGGGAAGCTTTTTTTAATATTTCATCTCCAGCATATCCAAAATCAAAAAACTTGTTTACAGTATATCCCTGGAGTTCTTTTTCTGCCCTATCTAAAACAAGTTCCCCTGTTTCACGTGCTCTATCAACTTTATCTGTAATCACCATATCATTTACTATAACTATTTCTGAAATATTCATGAGTGTAACTTCTACTTCATCTTTCTTAAACATTTTTTTTAATAAGTCAAGAGAATGCATACTCCTGTCAGTTCCATCTAAAGGTATTAATATTTTAGTTTTTGCCATACCAAACACCTCTTTCTACATCTTAGTAAATATTTATATTTATGTTATTCTATATTAGAACCCATCTTTCCTGCTTTTATAAAACTTTATTTGAATTTTACTGTTGTATCTGCTACTGGATAGACTATTCCTCAATTTTTTCTTAAAAAGTCTCTAAACAAAAGATCAACTTATACTCTAGATAAGTTGATCTTTTGTTTAGAGACTCTATTTTTGTTTAGTGTTCGCAATGATGATTGCAAAGCTCATTTTTATCTTCTAATTTTCCATCAATATAACTTTGAACAACATCTCTGTATTCTCCAGATGCTCCTTTTATTACTTTGAGACCACACTGCTGTAATCCCATCAAAGCTCCTCCACCAATGCCTCCAGTTATTACTAAATCAACATTATGTTTTACTAGTAAATTTGCAAGGCCCTCATGTTGATGAGCTAACTGAACTGTAGATACTTCTTCAACATTTCCAATTTTATTGTTCTCAACAGTCACAATTACAAAACTCTGACTCATACCAAAATGTTGGTTAACCATATTTCCGTTATTAGGTAATGCTATTTTCATAAACTTTTCCTCCAATTTTTGTCATATGCTATTTTAATTATAGCATTTTTAATCTTATTTGCAATACTTTCAAATAGTTTTTCCATAATTAGACGTTATTATCACTCTTCATATTTCTACACCATTTTCCACAGAATTTCGCCTTTTTATTGCATATAACTTTTTCTGAACCACAAATAGGACAAGTATATCTATCTTGCTCATATTTTATTTCATATACGTTACCGCAATGTAAACACTTAAATTTACAGTAGGTTGTAGTATAGTTACCTCCATTTATTCTTATGGCATTTCCCTCTGTTAATGCTACAGCTACTTTTTTTCTGGCACTATCTATGATATTTTGAAATGTTTGCCTGGATACCTGCATTTTTTGAGCACATTCTTCTTGATTTAATTCTTCAATATCCTTTAACCTCATCGCCTCAAGTTCTTCTACCTTTAAAACAATTTCCTCAATTTCACACTTATGTTTTCCCCAGGGTACAAAATAAGTATTTTCCGGGAAAAACTCTACTCTTCTAAACTTTGTTGGCCTTGGCATTTTAACTCCTCCCTGCATTTACTACATAATCCTATAAACATAATATTTAAATCATATATTTCTAAATCATTTTCTGCTTCTATTTTTTTATTTAGTCTCAAATAGTCAAAGTCTAAACTTTGACTATTTATATCTATTATACTATTACAATTAAAACATTTAAAATGCATATGCAGGGGTTTTCTACTAAATATTTTCATTTCATAGTAACTTATTCCATTGATATTTATTTCTTTTACTATTCCTAATTCATTAAATAATCGTAAAGCTCTATACACTGTAGCAGATCCTATATGCTTTCCTTTTACTTTTTCATATATTTCTTTTACATTTAAATGTGTATTACTATCTAAGATGACTTCCAGTATTTTGCTTCTGCCTGCGGTAAATCTATATCCTCTCTTCTCTATAATTTTTTTTAAAGACATTAAATCATTATTCATTAAAACATCCTTTAAAATTATTCGTTACAATGTCCTTCGTATTTATGTTCCTCACAAATACTTCCTGTTGATTTTAATTCACCCTTAATGTATTTTTGTACCATATCATCACATAAACCTTGTGCACCAACTATTACCTTAATTTCATTTTCATTAAATAACTGTTGTGCTGTTTCTCCCATACCTCCTGCAATAATTACATTTACATTTAACCCTTTTAAAAAAACTGGAAGATATCCTGGTCTATGTCCTGGATTTGCAGTAAATTGTCCCTGAGATGCCTTTCCATTCTCTACATCATATATTGTAAAACCTTCACAATGTCCAAAATGTCCACTTACATACTTTCCATCACTTGCAATTGCTATTTTCATTTAAACTTCCTCCTTATATTTTAATTGATAATTTATAATTTTATACTTAACGCTAACAATTTAGAAAAAGCTTTTTATAGTATTCCACATATCTTCAATAGCTTTTTCTGCCATACTTTCCTTATAAAAAGTTATAGGTTTTAATTCATTTATGGACTTCATAACAGTATCATCATAAGGAATTTTACCTACTAACTCTAAATTTTCCAAAAATACAAAGTTTTCTATTTTTTTAGCTATTTCTTCATTTATATCATATTTATTTATACATACCATAGTAAAAATTTCAAAATGTTTACATAAATTTACTACTCTTGTTAAATCTTCAAGGCCTGATTTTGTAGGCTCTGTAACGACTAACACTGCATCACTACCTGCTACAGAAGATATTACAGGACATCCAATACCAGGTGATCCATCTACTATAGTTAGCTTATTATTACAATTAAACTTTTTCCCATTTTTTCTTAAATAGTTTACTAATTTTCCTGACCCATCAGCCCCTATTTTCATTTCTGATCTTGAAATTATTCCTTTATCTAACTCAGTAATAAAAGTATTTGCTACATTTTGATCTTTTAATTCTACAGCATTATGAGGACATACTAATGTACATGCACCACAACCTTCACATTCAAATAAATCTACTTTAAAGTCTATTATAGCTTGAAATTTACATACGGTTTCACATTTGCCACATTTTTTACACATAGATTCATTTATAGAAGCCTTTTTTCCACCTATAAAACCTTTTTTTTCTATATCTTTTCCTTTATAAAACATGTAAAGATTTGGGGCATCTACATCGCAATCTATCCTTATTACATCTTTTGCAATTTCAGCTAATGCTGTTGCAATAGTAGTTTTTCCTGTTCCACCTTTTCCACTTACAACTACTAATTCCAAGCTAACACCTCCCTTATCTTCTGTGAGAGTTTATCAAATATTGATTTGTGATGTAAATCATCATATAATATTTGGCCCTTAGAATAAAGTATTGCTATATCTTTACTATAGTCAATAGTACCTAGCAACATAATCTTTTGTTCTTTACAATATTTTTTTATTATATTGTCCTTTTTATCATCTTTATTTATAACTATACCAAAAGGTATGTTATACATTTTTACAAGTTCTACCGCCATTTTTAAATCATGAAGTCCAAACTCTGAAGGTTCTGTAACGAGCACTGCAGCATCAGCATATTTTAAAGTATTTATTACATTACAGGAAGTTCCAGGTGGACAATCAATTAAATTAACTTCTCCTGACAAATTCTCAAGTAACTCTTTAATAACAGGTACTGCCATAGGTTCACTTATATTTAAAATTCCTCTACTGCATTTTATATCTCTTGATGTTCCTTTTTCAATTTTCCCTATTTCTCTTTTACCATAAGTTACAGCATTGTATTTACATACAATTTCACAAGCACCACAGCCATGACACAACTTTTGGAAAAGGAAAAGATCATCTTTCACTTTTGCAAGGGCATTAAATTGACATGCATTTGCACAAGCACCACAGGCAGTGCATTTACAAGCATCTATTATTGGATATTCTACTTTCACTGATTTTACTACATCTACTTTAGGTTTTAAGAACAGAAAACCATTTGGTTCTTCTACATCACAATCTACATAGTTTGCCTTTAAAGCAAGAGCAAGATTAGTAGATACTGTAGTTTTTCCTGTTCCTCCTTTTCCACTAAGTACTGCTATATTCACTATACACTCATCTCCAACTTAATAAATTCTTCAATGGTGTGCTGGACCAGAAGTTTTTATTTCTTCAAGTTCATTATTTTTATACTTCTGAAGAACTGAGTTTATATCTATACTACTGCACTTATAAGCTTTGATTCCTGATTTTTCAACAAGCTCAAATGCATTAGGACCAAGATTACCCGTAATAATAGCATTTACTTTCTCATCTATTAATTGATTAGATGCAGCAATACCTGCTCCTCCGCTTGAACTTTGACCTTTGTTTTCTATGATTTTAACTTCTCCACTTTCAGTGTCATGAATTTGAAAGTACTTGCACCTTCCAAACCTACTATCAAGTAAATCTTCAGCATTTTTTCCTGCTGATGAAATTGCTATTTTCATCACTATCCCTCCAAATCTTCAATTATACTTTTGCTATAGATATGAACTATATTGTAAAATAAACTCATATCTCAGTTATGTTATTGGCATTTGCTATTTTCATAGTATCACTAATATTTATTATTGTCAAATGCCAATAACCTATATTTTTATAAATTAATTATTTAATATCATTTTTATTGTCTAAAGATTCACATTGCTTACATTTAAAACATTTAATAGGATGAACAACATCGTTATTGAGTGACCAATCTCTCATTGCCTTCAATATATCCAACATGCTTGTACCCATTTCGCTTAAACTATATTCAACACGGGATGGAATTTCTGCATATACTTTACGTACTATAAGACCATCTTGCTCCATTTCCCTCAATTCCTGAGTTAAAACTTTAGCACTTATACCTGAGATTTTTCTATTTAACAATCCATAACGTACAGGTCCTTTTATTAATTCTTTTAGTATGAGTATTTTCCACTTTCCACTTATTAATGATAATGTAGTCTCAATAGGGCATCTATATTTCATGTAAAAACCTCCCTTCAATGGTTACTTTTATGTTAGTATTGTTACAAAAAAGTGCATACTTGATAAATATAATAATTGTTGTAACATATTAGTTGAATAATTTATATAAATTTTTAGTAAGTATTTAAATTACTGGAATAAGAATATAAATTAATTACAATTTTTAGATGTGAGGTGTATATTATGAACAAACTTGATGAAAACGTAAAAAAATTATTAAACGAATCAAAAGCATGGATTATGTCTACAATGGACACAACCCCTAATGCAGTACCTATTCTTTTTAAAAAGATGGATAATGAAGACAACCTTATCCTTTTCGATGTTTTTATGAAAAAGTCCATTGAAAATATTAAAAAGAATTCACAAATTGCAATTACTATATACAATGACGAAACATTGGAAGGATATCAATTGAAAGGTACAGCAACATATTCAATTGATTCAAAGCTTTTAGAAGAAGGAAATTCAATAACATCTAAAATAAACCTAACAACCAAAGGTGCTGTCATTGTAAATGTAAAAGAAACATTCATTTTAACTCCTGGTCCTAATAATGGGCATATTCTCTAATGCCTTTTACTAAAATAGATTTATTCTCAAATACCCATAACTCCCTTTAAACTATTGTGTTTTAAATTACCCCCATCAGAATATACTTAAAAAATCTACCCGTAACTACAAAACGGTTACGGGTAATTTATAATTCATTTATAAGTATTTGTCTTTATTTGTCTAAACTCTTCATTACGTTATCAACGATAGGATAAAAAACCTTTTCAAGGTCTTCATCTTCATTTTTATATGTAGGATCTGATAAATTACCTACGCTATTTAAAACAGGAATTTCTCCTAAAAGCTTCAAATTCATTTCTTCTAAAAACTTAGTTGTGCTTTCTCCATTAAATAGTTTTATTTTTTTACTACAATCCGGGCAAGTTATATAGCTCATATTTTCAATAACACCTAATACATCAATATTAATTGCCCTTGCCATATTTACAGCTTTTGAAACTATCATTGAAACTAGATCCTGGGGAACAGATACCATAACTATTCCATTTATAGGAATAGACTGCATAACTGTCAGTGCAACATCACTTGTTCCTGGAGGCATATCAATAACTAAATAATCAAGTTCTCCCCATAGTACATCTGTCCAAAATTGTTTAACTACGCCCCCAATCATCGGTCCTCTCCAAATGACAGGATCATTTTCATTGTCCACTAATAAGTTTAAAGACATAACCTTTATGCCATCATCTGTATCTACAGGATGCATTAGTTCTCCATCTGAAATAACTTTTTTATCCTTTAGTCCAACAAGCCTTGGTACACTTGGCCCTGTTATATCTGCATCTAAGATACCTGTGCTATATCCCAGTTCCTTTAAACGTTTTGCAATAAGAACTGAAATTGAAGATTTCCCTACTCCACCCTTTCCACTCATAACGCCAATAATTTTTTTCACTTTGTTTAAAGGATTATTTTCAATCATACATTTCTGCTTATCCTTATCACATCCCCCATTAGATGGGCATGAATTACATTCTGACATGAAATCATCTCCTAAATTTGTAATTAGCATTTGCTACTTATATAATAACTCCATTTATAATTATTATCAAATGCCAATTATAATAATCATTTTTCTATTTAAAACAAAATATCAATCACAGCGTTTTTTCCGCAATAATTCTTCTAACTCATTAATGCGTTTATTTATTTGTTCTATCTCAGCTTCATATTTTCCTACTGTAGCACTAGATAAATGAATGCCTCTCTGTCCTAGTACAAGTGATCTTTCTTCTTCTATATCTTCAAGAGAGTCTTTAAGTTCTGCAAGTTTTTTTTCTAATTCAGGAATACTCATTTTTTCAAAATCATACATTATAATCTACACTCCATTTCTTTTTATTACTCAAATTTCGAATATATAAGATTTTAACAATTACGATATAAATGAATTCATAATTCACAGTTCACAATGCACAATTATGGTGCATTGTAAATTCATTAATATCTTTACTTCTTTATTGTACATAAATCTATAAAACGTTTCATTATCTTTGTTAAATATTTATTTTTGTGATATATGATTTTAAACTTTCTCTTAAATTTAATACCTTTAACAGGTATTTCGCAAAGGGTACCAGAGGATAATTCATTTATCACTGAATTTCTAGAAATAACTGACACTCCTAATCCTTCTGCAACTGCAATTTTTATAGTATCAGTATTGTTACATATCCAGGAAGCCTTCCATGTTAATTCATTTTCTATCATTTTATCTTCAAATGTCTTACGAGTTCCACTTCCTTTTTCACGAATAATAAATTTTTCTTTTTGAAGTTCGCAAGGTTCCACATAAGGAAGTTTTGCAAATCTGTGGCAAGCTCCACAAATAAGTATCAATTCATCATCCATAAATGGTTTGTTTAAAATATCCAAATTTGTCGTTTCTCCTTCTACAAGACCTATGTCAATTTCATCGTGAAGAAGCATTTTTTCAATTTCTGTAGTATTTTCTTCATACACTTGTATATCAGTTTCTGGATATACTTTTTGAAAATGTGAAACAAATTTAGGTAAAACATAAGCTCCAACAGTAACACTTGCACCAATGCGTATAGCACCATTTTTATACAAAGTTTTCATGTCATTTTCTAATTCTGTATTTAATTTGATAATATACCTAGCATAACTCATCAGTTTTTCTCCTGCCTGAGTCAGATAAAGTTTTCTTGAAAGCCGTTCAAAAAGTCGTATACCATAGTGACTCTCAAGTTCAGAAATTGCCTGACTAACTGCTGACTGAGACATAAAAAGTGTTTCAGAAGCCTTAGTCATATTCATTTTGTCACATACAGCAACAAATATTTTAAAATGTCTTAAAGTCATAATATTCTCCTTACACATTAGTATATACTTATTACATTCATTAAATAATAATATTTTACTTATATAATGTCAAGGTGTATTATGAATTGCAGATAGGGGGAAATCTTATGAAAACAATAACTAATAAAGTATCAGGAATTATACTTGCACTAATTATAGCTATTCCAGCATGGCTACTTGGAAATGCTTTTCCTATTATAGGAAGCCCTGTGCTTGGAATTTTATTTGGAATGATTTTAGCATTTTGGAAAAGACCAAACTGTTTTAATGAAGGTATAACCTATACTGCAAAAAAATTACTACAATACTCCATTATCCTTATGGGTTTTGGCATGAATCTTTTTAATGTTTTTAAAATAGGAAAACAAACAATTCTTTTAATGACTTTCACACTAACAGCAGCATTTATTACTGCTTATATTGTAGGTAAATTATTAAAGATAAATGGGAAAACGGCAACCTTAATTGGCGTTGGTTCTTCCATATGTGGTGGTTCAGCTATTGCAGCAACAGCTCCTGTTATTAACGCAAATGAACAAGAAGTTGCCCATTCTATATCAACCATATTTCTTTTTAATGCCATTGCAGCCTTTTTATTTCCATTTCTCGGGCATTTACTTGGCATGAGTAATCAATGCTTTGGTCTTTGGGCTGGGACAGCTGTTAATGATACTTCATCTGTAGTAGCTGCTGGCTATTCTTACAGTAATGCAGCAGGTAATCTTGCAGTTATAGTAAAACTTACAAGAACACTGGCCATTGTTCCAGTTACATTGGTACTTGCTATTTATACTTCTAAAAAAGAATTAAAAGGTAAAAAGGGATCTTACAGCATTAGCAAAATATTCCCTTGGTTTGTACTTGGATTTGTAGCTGCCTCTATAATTAACACATTTATTCCTCTGCCAGCTGCACTTACTAATTTTTTATGCGAAGCTGGAAAATTTGTAATTGTAATGGCAATGGTGTCTGTAGGATTAAATAGTAATATTGTGGAACTTGTTAAAAATGGTGTAAGACCAATTGTGTTAGGCTTTACATGCTGGGTAGTTTTAGCATTTATTTCTCTTGGCGTTCAACATTTTATAATGGGTATTTTTTAGAGAAAGAAATTTGATTAACATTGATGTCTAAAACATCATAATAAAAATCTTTAAAAGCAATTTTTTAGAGACAATGTACAACTTTTTAGTAAAAAACTTTTGCTAAAAAGTTGTATATTGTCCTTTAATATTTTTAATATTAAATCTAGATAATTACATTTCCTGTGTTGTTATATAAGAATCTTTTTTTAAATTGAAGTTTCATTTCTTTAATGGATTTTTCTCCTGTACAGTGACACATTTCCAGTATCAAACAAAATTTTAAATTCATCTACTTCTATGTAAAGTGATACTCCATGTTCATTATATAATTTTGGATCAACACCAGGGTTATTTTCTATGAGAGTTACTATTTTAAAATTCATTTTAATCACCAACTCATTTAAATTAAAGAAGTAAATTAAAGAAGTTGAATTTTAGAAAAATCAATATCTCCGTTATCTTTAATCATTTCTTTATCAGCATGAACATATTCAATTTTTCCTGCAAACATTTCATGTGAACCAGTAACTATAGATCCCTCTACCTTACACTCTATGTTTATAGGACAATCTGCTAATAAAGGAGCATTTACCTTTATTCCTTCGTCAACTTTAATATTAAGTTTTGAAAATTTATCTTCATTTCTGCCGCTATGACTACCTAAATATTCAAACATTTCTTTTTGTTCTTTTGTAACAATATTTACTACAAAAACACCTGTTTCTTTTATCATTTTATAAGAATATCTAGATGGAACAATACCTACCATAATCATTGGTGGGTCATAACTGCAGTTACAACAGTATGCTACTGCTAGTGCATTATTCTTACCATTTACATCCCTACAAGAAACTAATATTTTGGGCATAGGTTGAAGACATGACTTCATATTTCCTTGAATTTTTTCCATAATAACATTCCTCCATTATTATTTATAGTGTTGCCAAAAATTTTAATGTAATTTCTGGCTTAATTTTTTTATTTGTAACAAATTTAATTACTGTTTATATATTGGCATTTGCCATTTTCATAATACATCTATGCATAATTATTGTCAAATGCCAATGTGAAAACATCTATAGATTTATTTCTTCTCATTTATAGACAATATATCAAGATGAAACTTATTAATTTCAAAATGATAAATAATTATATTATTTTTTATAAAATACTATAATTATTTAATTTAAATATATTTATTAATAACTAATTCTGTAGATTTTTAAGTAAATATATATAATTTTTTAAAAAATTGGAATGAATATTGCTTATTTAAAATAATAAACAAAAATATCACATAATTTATCTATATAATTTATCATTTTTTATCTATTCATATAAGTATACATTACAAAATTAAATTTACAAAAAAACTTAAGTTTAAGGAGGAATTGTATATGCCAAAAATAATCATAAGCGGTAAAGGTGGTTGTGGTAAAAGTACATTAACCACTTTATTATCAAAACAAATAAGTGCTAACTGTAATAAAGTTTTAGTTGTTGATGTAGATGAATCAAATCTTAGTTTAGCAACAATGTTGGGACTAGAAACCCCAAATATAAGTTTACTTGATTACTTAGGCGGAAGAACAAAAATAGTAGAAGAATTAATGAATGCAATGAGAAATAACACAAAAGGCGCTGTACCCATATTTGATAAAAAATTAAACTTATCTAACTTACCACCACAATGTTCTTATTGGAATGGTAATATTGGATTAGTTCGTGTAGGAAAAATTCAACATAGTATGGAAGGTTGTGCTTGCCCTATGGGTGCAGTTGCACGTTCATTTTTAAATGAACTTGTAATCGAAGATAATCAGTGGGTTTTAGTGGACACTGATGCTGGAGTTGAACATTTTGGCAGAGGGGTATTAGAAGGTGCTGATCTAATAATAATGGTAGTAGATACTTCATATGAGTCAATTTTATTAGCTGAAAAAGGGAAAAAGTTAGCAGAAGAAGCACAAAAAAACTTCAAAGTAGTTTTAAATAAAGTAAATGATAAGACAAAACCAATTTTATATAAGGAACTAACACATCGTAATATACCAATTATAGGCTGTTTAAATTATTCTCATGATATTATTTGGACTAACCTTATAGGAAAATCATCAGAATTAGGAGAATTAGAAGATGAAATAAGTAATATATTTTCTGAAGTATCTAATTCTTTTAATTTAGTATAATTGCCAATTATATGAAAATTTTAAATAAATACTACTAAAAACTTAAAGGAGGCAAATGCTATGGAAAAAACAAGAACAAAAGTAATGAAAGAAGAGGGAATGTGGGTAGATAATATTATTGAAGGTGTAAAGTACAAAAGATTGAAGGTATATCCAGATGAAAGAGGCTCTTTAATAGAAATCTTTAGAAATGATGATGAAGATTTTTTAGGTGGAAAATTTGGACAACTTATTACATCAATTTGTTATCCTGGTGTAGTAAAAGGTTGGCATATACATTCTGTTCAGGTTGATAGATTAGCAGTAATTTCTGGCATGGCAAAAATAGTGCTTTATGATGCTAGAGAAAATTCTCCAACAAAAGGTGAAATAAATGAATTTTTTGTTGGAGAAAGAAATCCTTTATTTATACTTATACCACCAGGAGTTTACCATGGATTAAAAGCAATTGGAACACAACCATCAATTACACTAGGTCTTCCAACAGAACTTTATAAATATGATGAACCTGATGAATTTCGTGTACATCCTCATAATGATGAAATCCCATACAATTGGGATAGACAAGATGGTTAATATAAAAATTTTTTAGGAGGTACACTTATGTTTTTAGCTGCTCATAAAAGAGAACAAATACTACCTCAACCAGTAGTATTAATTTCTACAAAAGATGAAAATGAAATTTGCAATATTGCCCCATGGTCTAATATTACTTCTATTTTAAGACCTTTAGATGAAATTGTATTAGCTTCATGGATTAAACGTGATACATTAGAAAACATTAGAGAAACTCAAGAATTTGTGGTTAATATTCCATCTACAAATATGATTGAAGAAGTAATGACTTGTTCGAAAAATTATCCTCCTCAAGTAGATGAATTTGAATGTTCAAAACTAAAAGTACATGCATCTAAGGAAATTAAAGCTCCAGGTATTGAAGGTTGTTTAGCTTGGGCAGAATGTAAATTAGTCGAAGAAATAAAAAGGGAAAAGTACTCATTAATTATAGGCAAGGTAGTAAGTCTTGAAGTAAATGATAATTTCTTTAATGAAGATGGAGACATGGATTATGAAAAAGCTAAACCTTTAAGTATTATGCTTGGAAATAAGGGAATGTGGTTTACCCATCCAGTTTTTACGGGAAAGTATAACGAATACTCAGAGATGTTCATAGAACAAAAAGATAAAGATCCTAATCTATAAAAGGAAACATATATTTTACAATTTATTATAGTATAAAAGCCCATGCATTATAAAATGTATAGGCTTTTTTATTACTTCTCTTCCTTGTATTAAAGTTATTCTGGATATATATATTGATTTTGTGGCTTTTGAGCTGGATCTACATATTCAACTCTTATAACAGGAGTACTGGACTTTTCACCGTTAATATTTTCAGTTTCTACATCAATTTTTCCTGTGATTTTAACCCATTTGTTATTTTTTAATGTAGAAGCTTTATTCCAATTACATACTAATCCTGTAACCTCTGTATCAGCAGCACAGCAAACCATCATTAATCTTGCAATTAGAAATTTATCTTTAGAATTTGTACCATCCCTAAACACAAAACCTGTTATAACTATATCTTTACCTTTATATTTGTTTGGATTATTATAACAAATATCATCTGCTATATGAGTAAAATTTTTTCCATCAACAACTAAAATATTATCTTTTGGAGTATCTTTCTGAATACTTTTCGATTGAGTTTTAGAAATTGAGATGTTTTTACTTATGCTATTTTTCATTACTACTTCACCCTTTTTTGAAATAAGTTCATCATTTAATCCCTTCGGATTTATGTAAATACCTAAAAACAATGGAACTAAAAACACACAAAAATAAACCTTTCTTTTATTCATTTGTGTAGGTATAAAAAGTCTTCTTAGTTGAAAAACAGTGAGTATAAGAAAAATAATGAAAGAAAAACGAACATATTTTATCATTTTAGGATTAAGATAAAGATAAATTTTCCCGGATGAAAGTAAGTTGTAAACATAATAAGTAAAGCATATAAGTATTACAAACCATTTAAATTCACTTTTGTTCAATTTCACAATATCAATCCCCCATTAAAAGGCAAGTAATTAACTAATGCTCCTATAATAAAACAAACTGTAAAAATTACAAAAATCAGTTTTATTATAAAGCTACTTTTAAAAGTTTCACTTAACATAAGTGTATTTTTTATATCAATCATTGGTCCAAATATAAGAAAAGCTATTATAGACCCTGTAGTAAATTGACCAATAAATGTTCTTGCAATAAATGCATCAGTTTCAGAGCATACTGCTAATAAAAATGCTAAACCTATCATAACAAGTATAGAATATATTTTGTCATGTCCAACTAATAAAATATATTTTCTTGGTACAACTGTTTGCATTAGTGAAGATAGAAATGCACCAATAATTACAAACTTTCCAACACCATTTAATTCTATATTTGTATGATCCACTACTTCCATAATTGTTAATCCTATATTATGTTTTTTACCTGAATTATAATGAGAATGTCCACATCCGCATTGACAAGTACTATCATGTTGATGATAATGCCTGTGATGATATTGGAGACCCATGTCTACTTTTTTTAATACAGAACTATTATCACATATAATGCTAATTACATTACCAATAATCATTGCCCCAATAATACCTAACCCACCGCGCATAATAACTATGTAAATATTATTTGAAAATGCGTAGTAAGTTGAAGCAAGTACTACTGGATTTATTATAGGTACGGAAAGCATAAAAGTAATACCTATATGTAACGGCATACCTTTCTTTATTAATTTTCTTACAACAGGAACAATTGCACAATCACATATAGGAAATACTAATCCTATTAAAGCAGCACTTAATAATCCTAAAAACTTGTTTTTAGGTATTATCTTAGCTAAAGTTTCTTCTGTAACAAATATTTGAATTATAGATGCCAATATTGTTCCAACCATTATAAAAGGAAATGCCTCCAAGATTATACTTAAAAAAATTGTTGAAAATCCTTGTAACATTTTATTATCTGTTAAAGATTTAAATTGAATATTAGGCAGTGAAAAATGAAATGATGGCATTAATACTGAAATGCTTGAAAACAAAATAGGAAAAATAAGCATAAAAATAATTATTATAAGAAAGTTTTTTCCCAATTTATCATTTTGAGTTATCAATTGTACTTTACCTCCCTCTATTACGTTTATACTAAATTATAATATTTATATTAAATGCATAATAGAACAAAAATAAGAGTTAGACACTAATTTCTTAGTTCATAACTCCTATTTTTAATTTCTTTGAAAATGCCTTAACCTATTTTAAACTATTATATATTAATTCTAAATTGCTCTTCATGCTTTGAATATAATCTTTATTATCTTCCTTGCTTTCAATTGTATATATCTTTTGTACTTTCGCTCCAACTTCTTTAGCAAGGGTATCTGAAACCTTAGGACTTACCATATCTTCTACAAATATAGTTTTTATTTTATTTTGCTTACAGTAATTAATTAACTCTTCCATCTTTTTAGTTGTTGGCTCACCTTCTGCAAATACATCTTCTACACTATTTTGTTTTAGTCCAAAATCTCTACAAAGATAAGCAAATGCTGCATGACCTGTAACAAAATTTTTATTAGTTACTGTATCAAACTTTTTCTTATAATCATTATATAAACTGTTAAGTTGAGTTGAAAAATCTTTATAATTTTTCTCATAATAATCTTTATTAGATGGATCAGCCTTTACTAAAGCTTCTTTTATGTTTTTTGCTTCAAATTCCGCACCCTTCAAACTTACCCAAGCGTGAGGATCATTTTGTCCATGTTCCTTAATTTCACCTTCATCAGTATTCTTTATTGACTCAAAACCCTTTGATGCTTCAACAACAACTAATTGTTTGTTATTTATAACTTTTAGAGACTTGTCCACCCACGACTCCATTCCAAGCCCATTATAAACAAATACTTTAGCTTTGTTTAAATCTTCAAGATCCTTCGCTTTAGGCTCATATTCATGAGGCTCAACCCCATTTGGAATTACTGTCTTAACTTCTACCTTATCCTTACCTACTGCTTCAGCAAATTCTCTCATAGCATTAAAAGAAACTACAACTTGAATTTTTCCGTGAGATTCTTTTTTATCAGCAACCTTATTATTGCTGTTCACACTAGCATTACCACATGCCGAAAAAGTTACAAGACTACACATTAACATTAAAATTGAGATTATTCTTTTATACATTTTTTCACTCCTCATATAAAGTTGTTGCAAATAGCTTGCATTTACATATATAATATACATATATACCTAAATTGTCAACAGCTTCCACATTAGATATTATTTAATAATCAGTAAAGGAGTTAAAATGGAAAAGAACGCTAAGTTTTATACAAACGACAAAAAACTGGCTATAATTATAATGTCAATGGTATTATTACTTTTTTTAATGAATATCTTAAGAAATATTTTTATAATAAAGATTGATACTAATACATTAAATAATTTTTGCACAGTATTCATAAGCATGATACTAGAAGGACTGCCATTTATTATAATTGGATCACTGATTTCATCATTTATCCAAATCTTTATTTCAGAAGAAACTGTATTAAAAATTATACCTAAAAATAAAATTATAGGTTTATTTTGTGCAGCATCAATAGGCTTAGTTTTTCCAGTATGTGATTGTGCAATAATACCTGTTACCAGAAGGCTTATAAAGAAAGGAGTTCCTACAGGCATAGCTATTACTTTTATGCTTTCTGTACCCATAATCAATCCTATAGTTTTGTTTTCCACTTACTATGCATTTACTGGTAAACTATACATACTAATTTCAAGATTTATATTTGGATTTATAAGTGCTATTTTAATAGGATATTTCATAGATTTAATGCATCCAGGAAATGTATTGAGATATGATATTCAAGTAAATAAATGCATCTGCAATTGCAATGGACATCATAGTCATAGTCACAATAATACTATCCATAAACTTCATTTTTTCTGTGATATAATTTACCATACTAGCTCTGAAACCTATAATACAGGTAAGTTATTTATTATAGGTGCACTTATATCAGCCTTTGTTCAAACCTATATACCCAAAAAATATATACTTTCTATTGGACAGGGTAAAATGTACTCTATATTAATTATGCTTGTATTAGCTTATATATTATGTATTTGTTCTCAAACAGATGCTTTCATTGCTAGAACTTTTCTTGGACAATTTACTGTTGGTTCTGTAGTTGGATTCTTAATATTTGGCCCAATGCTTGATATAAAAAACACATTAATGCTTATGGGCACATTTAATAAAAAATTTGTAATAAAGCTTGTTTTTCTTATAGTTTCTATATGTTTCATTATGGCTGCATCCGCAAATTATATAATTCCTCTTAGTTTGAAAATTATTGGGGGTATCTAAACATGAATAGTAAAAAATTTAATTTTAACATAGGAGAATTTACATGGTGTATACTTCTTCTTGCAATTTCATTTTATTTCTATAAATTAGTTTCTTCAAAAAAGATTAATATGTTTATAACTCCTAATATGAGTAAGTATGTTACGTTTGCTTCTATAGCTTTGCTGGTTTTGGGAATTTTTCAAATACCTAAAATAATAAGTACTCCAAATGACAAACCAAAGTTTGGCTACTTAATATTTGGGATTCCAATAATCATTGGTATTTTAGTGAATCCAGGTGGATTAAATCAACAAATAGCAGATACAAAGGGAATGAATGTAACGCAAAATTCTACTCAAGCAAACACAAAAGCACTAAGAAAAAACTCTAGTATGACTAAAAATACGGAAATTGTTATGACTGAAAAAAATTTTTTTGCTTTTCTTAATGGAATCAGCGATGATCCAAATAAATTTAGAAATTGTAAAATAACATTAACCGGTTTTGTTTACAAAAACGATAACATAAAAGCCAATCAATTTGTTATTGCAAGATTGCTTATGGTATGCTGTGCAGCTGATACACAGACTGTTGGATTCTTATGTAATTACAACGGACAAAATTTAGACAAAAACACATGGGTACAAGTAACAGGAATTCTTGATACTACAAATTACATTGATAATAATTCAAAACAAGTTTCTTTAATTCCCCTAATAAAAATTCAAAGTATTAAAAAAGTAGATCCGCCTACTTCAAAATATATTTACATTAATAGCACTGATTAAATTTAAAAACATTATATGTCCATTAAGGTTCCAGTAGAAATTCCACTTAAGATATCTTTGTCCTTATATTCCTCCAATAGATACATCAAGCTCTTCATATTATCATTAACAAATTTGTTCTTATAATATACCAAACTAAAATATCTATTCAAAGCTTGCCCACTGTCTTTTATCACATACAGCAGACCTTTTTTTGCTTCTTCTTCAACTAACCTTGCAGATATAGCTGCAAAACAATTATTCATAATTACTACTTTCTTCATCATATCTGGACAAGTTACTTCCCACTTAATATTTATATTTGCTCCACACCTGGAAATATAATTCTCAAAAAGTTCCCTCGTACCGCTTCCTTCTTCACGCATTACAAAATATTCTTCTTCCAAATCCTTAACAGAAATACTACTGCATCCTGAAAATCTATGGTTTTTACTGCATATTATTACAAGATAATCATTTATCATTGGAATAGCAACTAAATCTCGGCTTTTAATTTTACCTTCCACAATACCAATATCTAATTCAGATTTTAGCAACTTTTCTTCTATAGACTTAGTATTATTAATATAAACGAAGGTCTCAACCTGAGGCTTTATTTTGCAGTATTGATTTATAAGTTGAGGCATAATACAGGAACCCACAGTTATGGTACCACCAATCCGAAGTTTTTCTGAAAATCCCTTCAGCATATTATCCTCTAATTCATCAAACTGATTTACTACCATTCTAGCATAGGCAAATAAGTTCTTTCCTGCTTCTGTAATACATAATTTTTTACCAATTCGTTCAAATAACAATACACCATAATGCCCCTCTAATTCTTTAATTGCCTGGCTGACAGTTGGTTCCGAGATATAACATCGAGCTGCAGCAGTACTCATTTTGCCTGTTTCTACTACAGCAATAAAAATTTTTAAATGTCGAATTGTCATATTAGTAACCTCTTTTTATTATTCCGCCCTATTGCATTTATACTATTAAAAATTCTTAATAGGTTTTACCTATCATTATTATAACATAATATATATTTCCTTATTTAGTCACAAGTGATATCATGAAAGCAAGTAATATTGATAAATAAAACACAAAGATAAGGCATTTCTTGTTTAGAATATGGATTTTCTTATTATTATAGCAAACTTATTAAAAATGAATGATAACTTTAAAGGAGATGTATAATCACTATGGTTAGTGCAAAAAGACAAAAAGAAATGAAAGCATTAGGATTTTTGTTACAAAATGACAAAGAACATTATTCAGTTAGGTTTTTAAGTAAAGCCGGCAATTTTACAGTAGAAGAATTAAACAACATTAATAAAATTGCGGAAAAATATGGACGAGGGTATTCGGGACTTACAACAAGACTTCAAATTGAAGTTCCATGGATCAAGGATGAAGATGCAGAAAAAGTAATTCAAGAAGCTAAAGCTTTAGGATTACGCCACGGCGGTACAGGCCAAAAAGTAAGACCTTTAGTTTCCTGTAAAGGAACTGTATGCCTCCATGGCAATATTGACACCCAAGCAATTTGCAGAGAATTAGACCGCAAATACTTTGGAACTGATACTCCACATAAATGTAAAATAGGAATAGTTGGGTGTGCTAATAACTGTGGAAAAGCTAATATAAATGATATCGGAGTTATGGGAAGATGTGTACCTAAATTTGATTCAGATAATTGTGTTGGCTGCGGACTTTGCGTAACAAATTGCCGACAAAAAGCGTTACAGTTAGTAGACAAAAAAATAGTTCATAATAAAAATTTATGTGTAGAATGTGGTGAATGTGTACGAGTATGCAACAGTAATGCTGTTACTGTTAAAGAAAAAGGTGCAGAAATATTTGTTGGTGGAAGATTTGGAAGAGGAATGAGAATCGGAGACTCACTTGGAAAAATATTCAAAGAAGAAGAAATAGTATCAATTGTCGATACCATTATGGAGTATTATAGACAAACTGGCAATAAAGGTGAAAGAATTTCAGGAGTTATGGATAGGATTGGAAAAGAAAAATTTATAGCTGATGTATTAAACAAAATTGATTAATTATTCTACATAATAATCAGTAAAATTATGAAGCATGTTAAAAATATCTTTAAAAAAGGATATTTTTAACATGCTATTTTTACATCTTTGGGCTATTTAAGAAATCCTTTTAATATAGTATCTTCAGCTTCTTTTTCAGAAAGTCCTAATGACATAAGTTTTATAAGTTGATCACTAGCAATTTTTCCTATAGCAGCTTCATGTATAAGTTGTGAATCTGAATGAAATGCTGATATTTTAGGTATAGATTGTACCGTTGCTTTGTCCATTATTATGGAATCACATTGAATATGACCTCTGCATCTCTCATATCCAGACATATTTAAATGAAATAGTTGTTTTGACTCATCTCGTGCTACAGAACGAGAAATTATTCGTGCAGAAGAATCTTTTCCTACCATTTCCACATTTATCTTCGACTCTGCATCTTGATTTTTATATGTAAGAAGTCTCTCTGATACTACAGCTCTAGCATTTTTATGAAGTTTTATTTCTGTATCCCTTTTAGTACTGCTTACTCCTTTTATTTGGACTAGCTCTAATTCAGCATATCCTCCTTCTTCAACTTCTATTATTGTTTTAGGATTCAATACTCTTTCACCATTTCCACTGCCTTCTCCAAAATGTCTCTCTACATATTTTATGCGAGCACCTTTCCTGACAAAGAATTCATGGACTCCATCATGCTGAGATTTTTTATCACCTGGATTATGTATACCACAACCTGCCACTATAAGTACATCTGACCCCTCACCAATTTCAAAAGTATTATACACAACATCATTTAACCCTTCTTGTGTTAAAATTACAGGTATATGTACACTCTCGCCTTTAGTGCCGGGTTTTACTATTATGTCTATGCCAGGCTTATCCTTTTTTGTAACTATATCTATATGAGCTGTAGTATTTCTTGCAGCCTTTTCTCCGTTCTTTCTTATATTATAAGCGCCAATTGGCAATTCATGAAGTCCTGACATTTGACTTAACATACTTTTATCCAATTCATTCAGCATCTAAAAAGTACCTCCTTTTTGACAAATCTCGCCGCATTTACAATTATCATTCTTTTTTATTTTATCAAGTATATTCTCTTTTGAAGTTATTTCCTTAATTTGACCATCTGCAAGTATGATAACCTCATCTGCTAAATTCAAAATTCTCTCTTGGTGAGATATTATAATTATAGTCGTTTCTTTATTTTTATTCATAGCTTCAAAAGTTTCAACTAACTTGTTAAAACTCCATAAATCTATTCCTGCTTCAGGCTCATCAAACAATGCAACTTCGAGGTCTCTAGCAAGTATAGTTGCTATTTCTATTCTCTTAAGTTCACCACCGGAAAGACTTGAATCAACATCCCTATTTATATAATCTTGAGCACAAAGTCCTACGTCCTGAAGTAATTTACATGTATTTACCTTATTATCCCCTGCAGCTAGGTTTAGCAACTCATTTACTTTTATACCTTTAAATCTTGCAGGCTGTTGGAATGCAAATCCTATACCCTTTTTAGCTCTTTCGGTAATATCCAAATCTGAGATATTTTCTTCATCTAATAGTATATCTCCAGAAGAAGCTTTATATATTCCCATTATTGTTTTGGCTAAAGATGATTTACCACCACCATTTGGACCAGTAATTACATATATTTTATTCTTCTTAAACTTTAAGTTTATATCTTTTAAAATATTGATTTTTCCATTATCATTTTCTATTTCAAGACATAAATTTTTTAATTCTAACATCTATCTAATCCTCCTTATTATATTAAAATTATTTTATATTTCTTCCTAATAAATATATTGTATCATCCTTGGCAATCATTATATCATCTATTTTATGAAATTTTTAGATAGTGACTTTAATATTGGCATAATGCTATTTCTAAAATAACAAATATTTACCCGATGGCTGAAAAAAACACTCCTCAGCACAAATAATTGTAAATTCATTATCCAAAATTATTGTTAAGAAAGAGTGCTTTTATTCACTTAATATAAAATTTTCATCTCATGTAAAAAATATCCCATTTGAAAGGTGTTCTTGATATGAATATGACTAGTGGTGATTACCACTACAGCTATCTGTCCCATTACAGTTTCTAATTAATTTTAATGATCTTTTATCCATTAGCTCAAGAGTTTTTTCAACTGAATAACCTGCACCAAAAAACCTTGTTACTCCCTCATCTGCCAGAATATCAAATGCCGTCAATTGTATATCACCTGTAATCAATGCCTCACAATCATACTTTAATATCTCATCAGCAAGGTTTTTTTGAGATAAACCTTTACATGGTTTCTCATTTTTTATAGTCTTAATACTTAAATCATTCATATTAACAATCAACAAATATAAACATTTTTCAAACTTGTCAGATACTATACTATTTAAATTTTCACCCTCCGCTGCCACTGCAATATTCATCCTTTTCCCTCACTTTATATATATTTAATCTAAAAATGAATATAAAATTTCACTAATTATTGTTCTTCATTACTTTGAACAAGCACAAAATCTTTCAAGTTTCATCAAAGCTGCCGTGCCTGCAAGGGTAGTTCCAAAAAATATAGTTGGTTTATCTATTAAAACACTTGTTATTGTTTTGTTAGCTACAGTACTACCTGTAGCAACTACAATATCACACCAATTCAATAAATCTTCAATTGGTTTACTTCCATCCTCAACCATTACACCATATTTAACTTTTCCTATATTATTGGCATCCAAATCTACAATCCTAACTTTATAATTTTTGTTTAAATTTTCTAACATAGCTGGTTGAAATCCTATCAACGCAATTTTGGGATTCCCATATTTATTTTTTATATATTCCACTAACTCTAAAGCACATTTTTCTGGTTCCCCATCTTTACAATGCACTGTCTTATATGTCATTCCTAAATATCTACATACAGCATTTAAAGTAGCAATATATACAGCTGTATCAAAATTTGTCCGTAGAGGCATTTCAATTATTTGTTTTAAATTTCCGTGAAAATTATTAGGCATATCTGTAAAAGCCTGACCTTTAGCACCTTTAAAATCTGCTTGAAGTAATTTTTCTTTTCCTTTTATAATAGGAAAATCTTTTCTCTCAGTATTTCCTATGGCTTCTTCTACAGTTAATGCTCTTCCTGTTATTTTTACTTCATCATTTAAAAGTCCATTGTCCTCTACAAGTTTTCTAAAATTGTGAAATAAATCAGCATAAAACTCATTTTTATTCATTTCTATTCCCCCAAAATATTAATCTAATTCTCAAACTCAATAAACTACTATATTATACATTGTGAAGATAAACCCTATTTAAAATTTTGCTATATATCATTAACTTTTATTAATTATTTATACAACTTATTTTTATAGTATCCATCTGAAAGATATAAGGCCCCTAAAGGATTGTGTGCAAGTACTCTATCTTTAACTGCAAAAACGGTTATGGGTGCATTAGAATGTTTTATAAACAATGAATCATGTCCTACACATAAGCCTAAAATAATATTCAAATCCGTTTTAGCATTATTTAATAAAATAGCTTGTCCTATAGGATTGCACATTGCTTCATAAGTACCTGGTCTTACCTTCTGACTATCTTTTATATTTAAAAATTCTTTAGGTATACTTCCATTTTTACAAATAACCGAATCAACTTCAAATCCATTATGTTTTAATATTTTACATAACATTTTTGCTTCTTTACTTAACCCTACACAAAAAGCCACTCCTAATTTTTTAAAATTACATTTATTTGCAAAATCCATTATCTCTTCGAGTCTTGTTTTTTTGCAATATCCTTCTGCTTCAACTAATGCTGAATTATGTGCCAATTTATAATTTTCATCTTCAGAATATAGCTTTTTTATTTGCTCCTGTTCCTCTTTCTCATTGCATGGACAATTAAGATGCAATTTGTCAAGTTCTCCTTTTTTACAATAATGTTCACTGCACATAGCACAAGTATACATATTTCCACCTCAAGCTTTCTCCATTATATTTTTAAAATTATTTTTGTACCTATGTATAATTATAGCATATGCTAATTATATATCAATTCCAACTTAAGTCTTTCATACATCCCATTTTATCTTTGGAGGCTATATACTTAATAGAATTTCTTATTTGGTATATTATACAATTTTGAATACTAACATCCCAAAGTACTGATTTTATAAATATTTAATTATATACAGGCATTATTTTACTCTTATCATTCATATAATTTTTCGGTGAAACATGCAGTTCTTTTTTCATATTTACTGAAGCAAAGAAAATCTCTTCTACACTATTCATACCGATAATTTCTAACCGTTTTTTTAACCAGTCCTCAGAAAGATTCAATTTTTTCAATGTTTCACTATATACTATCCCATCAACTATTACTGGATATGATATAGAAGGATCTTTTTTAATTAAATTTATATCTTCAATAGTTACCTCGGTTTTATATGGTTTTTTAAGTACTGAAACATTGCCGTTTGGCTCCACAATTGCTAAATATACATCTTTAATATCAAATACTTCCTTTTCCCTCAGCATTTGAAGAACATTATCAATTGAATAATGTATCTTTGTAAGGTTTGATACTATAAACTTTCCATCTTGAATAACAATTGTAGGCTCAAATGTCACTATGTGCCCGAACTTTCTATATTTTATCTTTAATTTTGAAATCAGTTTCTGCAAGAGCCCAATTAGAATAATTGCTACTGCAGTATGTATATGTTCAATTTTTGGATCTGCTATATCAGCACCTACTACAGCTTCTAACGTTATTACTACTATAAAGTCAAAAATCGGAAGTTCTCCAACAGAGCGTTTCCCCATATATATAGTTATTCCTAGTGCTAAAGGTAGGATAGTTACTATTCTGCCGCCTACTATTAAAAATTCCTTAATTAAATGCATATAAATACAGCTCCTTTAACAATGTTATTTACCAAATTAGTATATATTAGATAATTTTATGGTTCTTTTTTATTTCCTTCAAACTTCCTACTACTAATCTCTTGAAAAATATTATTTTGTTCATTATTGTTACTTTGAGATATTATATTGCTTCCTATCATTTTTTTCATTTGTGATATTTCTACCATTAAAGTCATAAAATCTTCCTTTGTTAAAGGCTTCTTGTTATCCTTCAGCTCATATCCCAGTTGACCACTTACCTCAATGGTTGCATATTTGACATCCTCTATTGAGGATATTCCAACTTGCCTCAAACGGGTTTCCAGCCTATCAATAGATAACCTCAATTTCCTCAAATTTTTTATATTAGGTACCCCATTCTGAATAACTATAACAGCTTTACCTGAAAATAAACTTTCTAAAAAGTCTACTTTTACCTCTATATACTCTGTAATTATCATTAATATCGCCAACACAAGTGCCACTAGAAAGGTAATAAATAATCCATTTCCAGTTACAGGCTGAATTAGCAGCGACCCTAAACCTATCATTACAATAGTTTGAGATATTGTCATTTGTGATATAGATTTTCTTCCTCCTATTCTCAATATAAATGTTCCTACAAAAAAAATAAGTATTGACTGCCAAATCCAATCGAGTTTCATTCTTTTCAACTCCTTAAAAAGTAATCTGTCTTTTTTTATTATTTTCTATTACTATTAAATTCATTCGTTAATATCTTATAAGACTTTTTAAACATATGATCATAATAAAGCCCTTAATATCACGCTGTTTGTACTAAAAAACTCCAAGCATACTTAGTACACCTGAAGTTGTATTTTTTAGATTTATTAGATTATCAGTGCACTACAAAGTTGTACTTCCACTACAGTTTAAAAATACTGCGTCACAATATTTTTATATTAAGTCAAAATTTTATATGTGCAAAAGTTTACTTTTAACTTACAACAAACCCTATTATTTTAAAGTTATTTTTTTAAATCCACCAAAGTTGTTTGCCATTTGTGAATAAACTTCTTTTCCAAGAATAAACTTATAAATTTCATCGGCTTTCTTTACTGGATCCACATCCTTAAATTTTTCAGGGTATAGAACTTTGCCTAAATAATAGGCATCTGCCATGGCGGTTTCAATATTTGTATCATAAAAATTGTAAGGCATCTGTGAGTACACTTCACCATTTTTTACTGCAGAAAGATTATTATAATAATCAGGATTCTTTTTATAATCTTCCTGTACTACCTGAAGCCCTCCCTCATCTATAAAAACTTTTTCTGGATTCCATTTAAGAAGTTTTTCTTTATCTATCATGACTGTGCCTGTTTTTCCTGTTTCGTCCACTACATTTTTTCCGTTTACAGCCTTAAGCAGTGAGTAATTTCCCTGAGTACTTTCAATACCATGAGAACCTTTCATGCTTACAGCTCCGATATATGTACTTGGCATTTTATTTTCAGGAACATCTCTAGTCCTTTTATATAAGTCATTTTTACAATTTTTCATATAGTCAACTACTTGCTGTGCTCTATTTTCATTGTTAGTAACTTTGCCAATAATTTGTAAAGAATTATACACATCAGGGTCAAAAGTAGATTGTTTTCCATAACTTACAACTACAACAGGTATATTAGTTTTAGATTGTAACTCATCAGCAGAGGATTTATCTGAGGAATAAGTAGAAAAAATTACATCTGGCTTAACAGAAAGTATTTTTTCAGCATCTGGTGAATTATTAGGTCCACCTTGACCTATAGCTGTAAGTTTTTTAATTTCAGGATTTACCATCATATATGGTTTTCCTACAGCCTTACCTTTTTCCATCTGTTCCACGCCTACTAATTTTTTTGAACCATTTATATAACAGTAAAGTCTCAATGCCCCTGGTCCAATGGCTACAACTTTATTTGCCTTTGCATTTAATGTAACCTTTCTCCCAACTAAATCTGTTACAGTTATCTTTTCAGATTTTGAACCTGAAGTTTCAGCTGATTTAGAAGAACATCCTGCAAATAGAAATGTTATTATAAATACGCTTACAAGCAATAAGCTTGAAATTTTCCTATGCATAATTTATCCCCTTCTCTAAGGCATCTTCAAAAAACAACTAGTCATCATATTGCATCGGCAGAACCCTTTGATAGAACAACTATCAGCGGAACCTATCTCCACATCTTTGACTTGTCATTTCTTTTCAAATGCCTAATTTAATATATTATTTAAATAAATTAGCAATTTTTGTACCAATTCTTCAATTAATATATATATAAATAAAGTGCACTGTAATATTAGAGCAGGCAACTATCAAATAAAGTAATTTTGTAAATAAAAATGCATATAAAAAATGATATTGTCCTTTTTTAAACAATATCATTTTGATAAAATATATATTTCATTTTGAGAACATTTTATCATTTTAAAACTAAATAACTTCTACAGGATCACCAACATTTATTTTTCCACCTTTAACTACTATGCCAAATCTACCTTCTCTACTAACTATATAAGGCCTACCACATTCTTTGTATTTATCTTTTCCTATATAAAGTATTTTAATTACAACTTCTCCAATTCGAATTGAACTATCAACACCAAGATTGTTAAGAGGAATACCTGATATAGTAATATTTTCAGTAAATCCACCTTTTTTAACTTCCTCAATTTTATCAGAAGGAACCTTTTCTAAAGCCTCTATAGGTAATATACTTATCTGCCTATCCCAATTTCCTGCATGTGCATCCCCTTCAATACCAAATTTTTCAATAACATTAACTGAGGGAACTTGAATTTTTTCAGTTCCTCTTTTTTCACTAATATTTAAAGAAACTACTTTTCCCATTAAACTCTGCCTCCATATTTAAATTTTATTTAATATGTTTTACATAGTATTTAATTTAATATTACTTATCTAAATTATCTTAAGCAGTATATGTTTTGTTTACCTATATATAACAATATCAAAAAAATTCTAACAAATCAATTAATTTAAGCTTATTTTTTGTTTATGAACTTATTCAATTGTTTAAGCGTTATCTTTTTAAATCCTCCATAATCTTTTGCCATTTGAGAATAAAGTTCTTTTCCAAGAAGGAACTTATAAATTTCATCGGCCTTTTTCTCTGGATTAATATCCTTAAATTTTTCAGGATAGAGAACTTTACCAAGATAATATGTATCTGCTAATGCAGTATCTATATTGTTATAATAGGCAACATAGGGTAATTGGCCATATAATTCTCCATTTTTTACTGCAGAAAGGGAATTATAGAAGTTGGAGTTTTTCCCATAATCTTGCTGTACTAAAGTATATCCACCCTCGTCAATAATTATTTTTTGAGGATTCCATGTTAAAAGTTTTTCTTTGTCAATCATAACTGATCCACTTTTCCCAGTTTCATCTGCCACATTCTTAGCATTTAATATTTCAAGTTGAGGATAATTGGCTGATGTACTTTCAATGCCATGAGTTCCTTTCATGGAAAGTGCACCAACATACACACTCTGTTTTTCCTCATTTGATATGTCTTTGGTTCGCTTGCTTAAATCATTCTTACAATTTTCCATATAATCTACTATATCATTAGCTCTTTTTTCTTTTCCTATAACCTTACCTATAAGTTTCAATGCAGTATACATTTTTTGATCAAATACTACATTATTTCCACAGGTAAGATTTACTACAGGAATTCCTGTCTTATTTTGCAGTTCTTCAGCCCCTGATTTATCAACAATATCTCCAGCAATAATTACATCAGGTTTTACATTAAGGATTAATTCAGGATTAGGATCTGCCGGAAATCCAGGTCCTATTACAGGTAATTTCTTAAGTCCAGGATTTGCAAGCATGTAAGGTCGTCCGTCAGAACTTGTCTGCTGTGCCTTTTCTACACCAACAAGTTCATTTATACCATTAACATAACAATATAATCTCATTGCCGATCCAATAGCCACTACACGCCTAATATTTGCAGGAATAGTAACTTTCCTTCCATCCATATCAGTTAAATTTATTTTTTCTGGTTTCTCAGATGATTTAGATATTCCCTTATTGCCACAGCCACTAAATACACATGTAATTAAGAATAACATGGCAACCATCATGCATGAAAATTTTTTATACATAATAACCTCTCCCTTTATAGTGGTACAACTACAGGAGTATTTCTATATTTTTCAATAGCTACTGAAACAGAATAAACGCTTTCAATGTTTTCAGGCGTCATTACTTCCCTTCCACCTGCAGCAAAAATACTCCCATCTTTTAATAGAACAAATTTATCTGCAAATCTTATAGCAAGATTTAGATCATGTACTATCATTACGGCGGCAATTTGCTGAGTCTTAACTATTTCCCTAATAATTCTTATGACTTCAAGTTGATTTTTTAAATCCAAATTACTTGTAGGTTCATCTAAAAGAAGCACCTCTGGCTTCTGGGCAAGTGCCCTTGCAATTACAACCTTTTGTAATTCACCGCCACTTAATTCATCCAAATATCTTAAAGAATAATCTTCAAGTCCAAGCGCTTTAACAGCCTTATTCACTATTTCAATATCCTCTTTTGAAATATTCCATTTTATATATGGTTTTCTCCCTAAAAGCACCGAATCAAAAACAGTAGTCCTAACACTTATCTGCTGCTGGGAAACATAGCCTATCCTTTGAGCAAGCTTCATGGGACTAAGCTTAAAAATTTCATCACCTTCGATTAATACAGTACCGGACTGTGCCTTTAATATATGATTTATACATTTAAGGAGGGTGGATTTTCCTGCTCCATTTGTCCCCAAGATCACAAGACATTCCCCTTTTTTTACTGAAAAATTAATATCTTTAAGAACAGATCTACTTGGATACTTAAAAGTAAGCCCCTTTACAGATAAAATCATTTTCTCTTATACCCCCTCATAAGCAAATATAAAAACATAGGTGCTCCCATAAAAGATGTAATAGCACCAACAGGAAGTATTATAGGTGAAATTATGGTCCTTGCAAAGGTGTCAGAAACAAGAAGTAAAAGTGATCCCATAAGTGCAGATGCAGGAATCAAGAAACGGTGATCCCCTCCAATAATTCTTCTCATTATCTGAGGTCCTATAAGTCCTATAAATCCTATAATACCTAGAAAAGAAACTGCTGCTGCAGTGATTAAAGAAGAAACAAACATTCCGCCAAACCGTACTCTTTCTACACTCACTCCAAGACTCTTGGCTGCTTCTTCTCCACTGTCCATAGCATTATAATCCCACTGCCTTATAACAAAATAAATCATTGATGCTATGATAAGAATTGCCATTATAATTACTTCTTTCCAAGAAGCACGTCCAAGATCACCAAATGTCCAAAATACAACAGCTGCTACCTGAACATCCTGGGCAAAATACTGAATGAGTGTAATACCAGCAGAAAAAAGTGACCCTATAGCTACTCCGGCAAGGAGTACTGCTTCTGAGGAAAGAGCTCTGAGTTTTGCAATCATTAAAATAACAACAGCAGCTAGCATGGAAAAGGAAAATGCACAAATAGTAACTATGTATGGATTATTTATAAGCACTGCATCACTACCGGTACTTTTAACGCTTCCTGCTCCAAATACTATAATAGCAATATTTGCACCAAAAGCTGCAGCACTGGATATTCCTAAAGTTGACGGTGATGCAAGAGGGTTTCTTAAATTACTTTGCATTACACATCCCGCAACAGATAGACCTGCACCTGCTATAATAGCAGCTAAAACTCTTGGGAGACGTATATTCCAAATTACAACGTTGGATAACCCATCCCCATTTTGAAAAATAGTCATTAAAATTTGGTACGGTTTAATATTTGATGAACCAGCACATATAGAAAATAAGGAAAATATTATGATTAGCAATAGTACAAATAAAATTACAATTTTTTTTCTTCCTGTATACTTTTCGTAATTTTCATGTATCTCTTCTTTCAATTTCATCAATTCCTTTGCTTATTTTTTATATGCTTCTACTTTTTCCAACAAAACCATGCCACTTTAGAAGTTACCTTTTCTTCTACAATTCCATTTATTGCCTTGCTTTCTATGTAATCTCTAATTAAAACTTTATCTTCTTCTGTTAAAGGCTTTTTTCTTCCAAAATTAAGCAAGCATTTTTTGTAAAATTGATCTACAGGCTGATTTTTACTCCAATTTGAATCTACATAAGTTATCTTTGGATAATAACCCATATTCCATAGTATATTAAGGGCACTATACATTTTATTCCCATAGGGCTTATCATTATGGCATCCTAAAATCATCTCAGAAATCTCATTTTTTAAGCTGTCTTTTCTCTCTACAAATCCACTTAAAAAGTACAAGTTTGTCCCACAATCAATCATTTTTATAAGATCTTCACAGCTATCTACAGCTGGCGTCATAGATGCAAAAACCAAATCAAATTTTTCTTTCCATTTAAATTCTTCTAAACTTAAGTCTGGCCATGCCTTTTTTACAAATTTTACATTATTCCTGCATTCTTCCTTTAAATTTTTTTGGGCATACTTCAGCATATTTTCAGAAATATCTACAGCAGTAACACATTCAGATATTTCCGAAAACTTTCTACAATAAAATCCTGTACCGCATCCTATATCCAATACGTTCTTAAATTTAATATTTTTATTTGCTTCAATAAATTCTAGTATAGAGATAAAATCTCTACTCTCTTTTTCCTCTATATCTTTGCTATTAAACTCTTCAGCCCTTTCATCCCAAAATTTTTCTTCCATATCATATGATTTCTTTGAAATATTCCACAAATTCGAAAAAAAGTTTATGTCCATTCTTTACCACCCTCGTGTATATTCTTCAAAACAATCCAAGCAAAGTTTCTTTCCTTCACTCATTCTAATTTTATGCTCTGGAACACCTTCTCCACATTTATCGCAAATAACTGTATTAAACAATCTTGCAGTTTTGGGAACCTCAAACTTAGGTTTTTTTATTTCAAATACTTCATCTACCGGTGATTCTAAAATATACCTTTCTCTTTCCTCTCTACTCATTTCACCCTTAAATTGTTTTAAAACTACCCTTATACTGTCTCCATTTTCTCTGTTAAAAAATGAAAATGCCATTTTACCAGTACCCCTATATATTAGATTACCTTTTCCTAAAGTACATCCTGTTATAACTTGTACTGCATCAACACCACAAGCGTCATTTTCAGTAACACATACTACTTCTTCATCAGATGAAAATTTTAAATTCATTTTCTCTACTGCCGCCTCACAGGCCTTAAATCCTATGGCAAGGCCTGGACATTCATGTCCATGAAATTGTATACATTTATTCCATAATTCTTTATTCATCAATAATCTCCCCTTTCACTTATTTAAATTATACAAGCAATTTTCAAGCCAAAATGTAATATATAAATTAAAAATGCATATATCGCAAGCAGAATTCTTGGCATAAGACAAAAATACTGCTTAAAACTAAGTTTTTTAAATTTTCTTCTAACAGGTTATAATTGAAGTTAGATAAAAATAAAAATTTAATTTTATTATAATGATACAGAATTAGTCCCATAATGATATGGTAGCATCATTATGAGACTAATCTAAAACAGAAGTATAATCAATTCCAACAAATATTTACATTATAGGTTCTATTTTGCATCCTATATCAATAGGTTTTGCATAATAAACACAGGTTGTTACAATAGCATCAATTCCTGTTTCAACATAATCCTCAATATTGCTTTCATTAATCCCACCAGCAGCTAATATAACCATAGATGGATTAATATCTTTCAAAATACTTACATTTACCTTTAATTTATCACAGGGAACCTTGTCAAATTGAATTCCATCAATTCCATTTTTACAAAGTTCAACTGCATCCTCCAGTGAATCAACTTCAGCTATTACTTTTTTTTCACAAACCTTACCTTTAATTTTTTTAATTATCTTAGCTAATTCATGAATGCCTCCCAAAAAATTTAAATGCTGTTTAAAAATCAGTATAGTCTCCGATAATCCTAATCTATGAGGGAAGCCTCCACCTGAAACAACTGCTTTTATAGCTAATTCTTTAGTACCAGGTATATTTTTCCTTGTAGTTATAACAGAAACATCTGAATTTATATTAGCTGCCTTATTAACTAATTTCCTTGTTTTAGTCGCAATGCCAGAACTGTAGTCAATAATATTTTGGCAGATTTTCCATGCCATATGTAAATCACTAGCGCTGCCCTTTCCTTCAAGAAAGGCCTCATTTTTCTTTACTAAACTGCCGGAAGGTTTTATTTTTGTCAATTCTATATTTAATTTATCAAATATTCTTGCTGCTTCTTCTGTTCCACATAATACCCCATCTTCCCTTGAAAAAAATTGTATCTTGCCTTTTTTATTACCAATTTCTAAAACTAAAGTAGTTAAGTCAATATAAGGAACGTCTTCTTTAATAAATTTGTCAATGAGTTCATCTGATATATACATTTGTAATTTCTCCCCTCTGTTAAAACATTTTAATCATAAACCATGACCTATAAAATCTTCTACAAGCTTTGATTTAGGATGATTGAATATTTCATCAACAGTACCTATTTGATAAATTTGTCCATTCCCCATAATCGCTATTCTATCTGCCAAATATACTGCTTCGTTAAAATCATGGGTTATTTGAATAGTAGTAGTATTTAATTCTCTATGCATTTTTTTTAAGTTATGTTGAAACTTTTTCTTAGTACCCGGATCCAAAGCGCTGCTTATTTCATCAAGGAGTAGTATCTTTGGTGAAGTCACAACAGCCCTTGCAAAGGCAACTCTCTGCTGTTCTCCACCGCTTAACGTAAGCGGCCTTCTGTCCAGTAAATGTTCTATATTTAACATTGAACTTATTTTCTGTAAAATTTCATCCATAATATTTTTACTCATTTTCTTCGTCTTTAATCCAAATAATATATTTTCTCTAACTGACAAATGGGGAAATAGCAAATAATCCTGATATACAAATCCAATATTTCTACTTTCCGGCGGAATATTATTTATATTAACATCATTTATATATATATTTCCTCTATCAATATCATAACCACCTGCAATAGCTTCTAAAACAACACTCTTTCCACTTCCTGTAGACCCTAGTATTACAAAATACTCTCCATCCAATACTTCAAAACTTATATTACAAATTTCAAAATCACCAAGTTTTTTATAAATATGCTCTACTCTAAGCATATTAGCCTCCTTATAAAATTCTAGTAGTTAACTTTTTTTGTACTGCATTTTTGCACACATTCAAATGCAAATAAACAAATTATAGATATAATTATAAGTATAGTGGCAGCAGCTAAAGCCTTATCCAGGTTTCCTGCTGACAAATTTAAAAATATAGCTACTGGCAGAGTTTCCGTTTTCATTCTAATAGCACCTGCCAGCATAAGTGCAGTTCCAAATTCCCCAAGTGCATTTATCCACGTAATTATTATAGCTGAGATCAATCCGTTTTTAGCTAAAGGAATTGTTATTTTAAAAAATGATCCCCATACACTGCATCCAAGAGTTCTTCCTACAAATTCAAGTTTGGGATTCACATCTTCAAAAGTTCCCTTTAAAATTCTTATCATATATGGAGCATTGATAAAAAAGTTAGCTAGTATAATTCCTTTAACCGAAAATACGGGATCTAATCCCAACCTATTTATTATATCTTCAACCTGCTTTGTACTAAATAACATAAGCAAAGCAATTCCTGCTGCAATTGGAGGAATAGAATTTGATATCTGTATTACAGAGTTTATAATCATTTTGCCAAAGAAATCATATCTGGCAAGTCCATAAGCTATAGGTACCGCAAATATCAAACAAATTATAGTAGATATTGTAGATGTATATAATGTTAATTTAATTGCAAATTGTATCTCCTTGTCCATAATAATGGATGCTAAGTTAGAAAAACTTTTTTGAAAAACCACAAATATAGTTAAAATTATAAAAATCATAAAGATACTTATAAAAATAAATATATAAATTTTAAAAAGAATGTCTTTATAATTATTTTTTGACATACTCAAGACCTCTAGTTTCTATTTAATAGGCTTCAAATTATACTTGATGAATATTGATTTTGCTTGATCTGATACAGCAAAACTTATAAATTTATTGCATAATTCTTTATCTTTAGAACTCTTTAATGCAGCTATAGGTACTGTCTTAATCAAATTTTGATCTTTAGGAATCTGCACTAAATCTATGCTTTTAGACGCATTTAAAGCATTATCTTCCCACATAATAGATGCATCTGCTTTTTTCATGGAAACAAACGTTACCATTTCATTTACTGTAGTAACTGTAGAAACTACATTATTTTTTACCTGACTCTCTATACCCTGTTTTTGAAATAACTTAGATGCAAGTTTTCCTAATGGAGAAGTTTTGGAATCTCCTAAAATCACCTTAACTCCAGGTTTTTTAAAATCATTTAAAGTTTTAATACCTACAGGGTTTCCTTTTGGTACAGCAATTACAGGTACATGGTATACTAAATCTTTTCTAGCTAAAACTAAACCTTTTTTATTTGCTGTTTCATAATCTTCATTAGATGCTAGTACACAAAGATCTCCCTTTTTAGAAACTTCCATCTGGCTTATAAGTTCTGAAGAATTAGCATAGGTATACTGAACTTTCGCCCCATATTTCTTTTCAAATTCTTTGGCTATTTCCTCCATTGGTTTATTTACTCCTGCAGCGCAATAAATAAGTAATGTCTTTTTATCTGTGTCATTATTCGTAGTAGTGCTCTGCTGTTTCTGTCCACAGCCTATAAATGCAACGCATACTAGTAATAAGCTTAAAACTAACATTAACATTTTCTTTTTTTTCAAAAATTTCATCCCCCATACTATTTTATTTGTTTTAAGTAAACGCCAAAGTAATTTCATGATAAAATTAATCAAAACTAATTAATACTTAATTTGATTAATTCATATTATTAGTTTTTGTCTTCTTATGTTGATTGTATCAAAAACATAGTACTAAATCAATTATGTTTAATATCTGCGTTAATAGAAAATAGCCCATACTTTAGCTTAAAATATGGACTATTTTATGTTCACTTTAAATAAAATTAGAATTGTATACGAAAAAATTTTTTAAAACTTCATTGCTGTGTATAATCTTTGTAATCCGGTTTAAACCACTTTATAGATATACTTACTTTACCTGTTTCATCCTTAGGATTTACTTTTAAATTATCATTATCTATCTTAGATTTATTTATTAACAACACTGTATTTTTAGGATTATCACAATAAAAAGTAATTCCTCTTATATCATCAACTGTAGGAACGTATCTTCCAAATATAGGATCATTTATAGAAGTTATATTAATATAAGTTTTTCCGTTTTGAGATAATTTTTGATAAGTTAAATACTTATGTATATCTGCATAGTTTAAAACTCTGGAAGTTTTCGCAACAAGTATTTTATTGTTGTCCTGATATTCTTTCAATAGCTTCAGTGAACTTATATTATCTTGTGTAAATAAATCTTCTGTGTCAATACCCAAGTGTTGTGCCACTATACTGTATTGCTTATTATTTACTATACTATCAAGATTGTCTTTCGTAAGCTGCCTGTGAATGTATTTCGGAGTCCAGATCCAATCTATTTTATTATTTGCTAAATCATTTGTATACCTATGAAATCCCCACACTTTTTTCCCATCTCTCAATGAAATTTCATAGAGTGGATAATTATGTCCAAATTTATGATCTGACCATGAATCCCAAACATATTTAATACCACTTTTTAAAGTTATATCTGTATGATAGTAAGGTGATTTAGGGTTGTCCCCTTGTTGATAACTCATAAAATTTCCAGTACCATATGCACCAAAATTTTGTTTATTAGCTTTATTACCATGGTTTATCCATACCGTTTGTTTTAAGTTTTCAGAATTCAAAACGTTCCATGCATTTTCAGCCAAATTTCTATTAAAAAGAGTACCTCTTTGATTTTCAGTTGAAAAATCTCCAAAAGTATGGATACAGTCTATCCATCCTGACTTAATATAGTGAGTTATCTCATCAGCATTATGTTTTTCAGTTTGACTTGTCCCATTGAAAAATGTCATTATGCTTTTCACATTATGCCTTCCATGAACATCAACTACAGAGTTGCTGTTATCACCCATATACATCCAAAATGAATCTCCAATATCTAATCCCAGTCCTTGCCCATATGATGTCTCAGATTTGGTATTTAAAAACTTGTGATACGTTTTAAATTCCTCCAATGTTCCATCATCAATATCAGAACATATTGCAAGCATAGAACTGTAAGGGTATGGAAACTTCCTCAAATCTTTATTCTGGGAATCAGTAGTTTCAGGAATTGAATTTAATGCATTTTTAGGTATAGCATCCTGAGTTTTTTTAGTTTTATGGGAATTTGCAGAAGCTGATACTTCTACAGAATTAGTTAATTTTTTTTGAAGGTGAAATTTATAGCTGCAAAAAGAAGCCACTATAATTACTAGTGTAAAACAAATTAAAGTTGTAGTCTTAAATTTTTTATTTTTCTTAATTCTTTTTGTTCTTCTTGATCTTGACATAAGTCACATCCTCATATAAATTATTTGTTAATAAAAAGAGTACTATGTCTCTTTTCATTTTTCATAATTATCAAATTTAGTCTACATTATGTTAAAAATCCTATATAAGTATAAACTTTGCCAATGTGTATGTCAAACATTTAATATTTTCCTATATTGTGGAATATACTGAAGATAGTCAACTAATTTATTTAGAAGAATTGTTCCAACACCTTCCACATCTTAAACAAGCTTTAGTAGAATAATCATTACAATGTCCAGGCTTACTCTGCTTAAATTCTTTTTCCACTTTTATTATTCTTTTTAACCAACTTTCCTTATTTGTGTCTTTAAGTTTTAATCTCATAAGGTCCACAATTTAACCCTCCCTAAACATCACTAAATATCATATTGAATATAAGCATTATATTATAAAATACTTATATAATCTGTGATAAATGTTACCCTCTTTTCTAAAGATTTGTTATTAGAATAAATATTTTTCATATTGGAATACTGATTAGAGAGGTGAAAGATATGTCTAAAAGTAAAAAAAATAAAAATATAAAATCTAAAAACGTACAAGAAAAACTAAGCAATGCCGTTAACTCTACTCATAGTGATAACCAAAATGAAAATCATAACACAAAAAAAGAAGCATTAGGCTCAAACACTAAGAGATGATGAACTTGAATAGATTGTACCTCAATATTGAGTATCACTTGCTGAATGATTCGAAACCATCAGATTATTTAAAAGAACTCTATAATGATCCATTATTTCAGCAGTATCCCTTTGATATGCTCTACAAATTGAATATTACGAAGCAATCTCCAAAATACCACCCAGAAGGTACTGTTTGGAATCATACTCTACTTGTAGTAGACGAAGCAGCAAATGTAAAATCAAAAAGTAAAAATCAAAAAGTATTTATGTGGGCAGCACTGCTTCATGATATTGGAAAACCTTCTACAACCAGGGACAGAAAGGGTAAAATAACTTCCTATGACCATGATAAGGTTGGATCAGCTCTATCAAAAGAATTTTTGCTATTTTTTACACAAGATAAAGACTTCATTGAAGAAGTTTGTGAGCTTATCAGATACCATATGCAAATACTCTTTGTAGTAAATAATTTGCCCTTTGCAGACATACAGGGTATGAAAGAGCACACAGATATCCATGAAGTGGCTTTACTTGGCTTATGCGATAGAATTGGAAGATTAAATAGCGATAGAAAAAAAGAGAATCATACCCTTCATCAGTTTCTCCAAAAATGCAAATAAATTTACTTTTTTAATGTGTTATTTCAAATAAAAAAGCCGTAAAGTTTTTATTTGCTCCCCTTAAAGTAGACAGATTAAAAAATAAAAGTCTGTTTATGGATAAGGGAGCATATTAATATCTCCAATACGGTCTTTTATAAAATTATTTGCTGCAAATCAATAAATTTTTTATGTATTTCTAAATTTAAACTGTTTATTAGTGTTATCCTTTGCCATTATTATCATTACTACCAGAACCAGCATTAGAAGTATTAATGTCTGTTGAAACTGGCTGAATATATGGCAATGTATAACTTACATTCACATCTTCACCATTAAATGCTACTGTATAGAGTAAATTTTGATCACTGTATCCTGTACCCTTTGTAAAGTTGGTGCTTAAATATTTAGAGAAGGATTGACCATTAATTTTATAAGTTAAAGTATAATTTTCCTGAACATTTCCTCCATTAGCATCATTTCCAGTCCATCTAGAACTAATACTGCTGGGTTCTACTAAAACATCACTTACAACCGGAGTTGGTGCTGCTGGTGCAGTAAATGTAAAGTCTTGTGAATAGTCTGGTGACCTACCATCCTTTGCAGTATAAGTATAGGTTGTTGAAGGATCTATTGATATAGATTCTTGATTTTCTTCAATTTGACCATTACTTAGGTTCTTAATAACAGTGAAACTCAAATTATATTTATTATCTGACCAACTCCAATCAGAATCAACTATCGGTTTTATCTCAAAACTTTTAATATTTACAGGTGGTATTTGGTTACCTACATTAGCAGGTCCACCATCATACGTTGGATCTTCCCCTAGAATTGAAACCGAGCCTTCGCCAGAAACAGTTCCTGTTACTCCTTTAGAAGTTTTTGTTCCATCATCCCAAACTTTTATTAAGTCATAAGAATAGGGATATTGATTTTGATTTCTGTCATAAGCTCCAAAAGTAAAATTGCTATACTCAAAACTATTAACATAAGCTACATGAATATTTTGTTTTTGATCAGGGGCAGATGTATGAGTTTGTCCAGCTGTTTTTCCATTTTTATAAATTGTTTTTACACTAAGTGTATAATTTACATTGCCTTTAAATGCAGATGGGTCTACTTTAACAGAATAAGTATAAGTTTTGTCGGCAACATTTGTAACTGTGATATTACTATCAGGAATAAGGCTTCCATTAGGATCTGTAACGGTAAATACCAACTGAGGTCCATCAATAATATGTAGATAATATTTTTTAAGTCACATAATATAAATAATCTGTACTACAAATTACTAATTCATAAAGAATCCTGCTTCAAATATTCATGGACTATTATTTCAGCATTCTTATTTAAATCTTCATCCCCATTTAGTTGAAGTACTTTACATGGTAACGAATTAGCCCATTGTGCATGTGTGCGCATACATGGAGAACCATCTGTATCATATCTTGCTGAATTATCAAGAAAACGGCAATGCTCTTCATACATATCGCCGCCCTCCATAATTCTCTCCCCATATACTTCATATTCTCTCTTATTAATCCTGGCAATTCTAGTATCAATGGACGCGGTAATGTGTATCGCTAAATCAAATAACGGAACAAATGGTTTATTGAAGCTATCCATTGAGCCTGCCATCACAAAATGAGTTCCTTTTGATATATCTGTCATTAATCTGTTGATTTTTTCCCCATGAGTATACATAATAGTAAAAGGTTTATCTGTATCTTTTCTCCAAATATAATCGTCTATATCAAAATACGGAAAATCAAGCTTTTTTGCAACCAATTTTCCCAATGTTGTTTTTCCAGAACCAGATGAACCAAAAATAATAATTCCTCTTGCCATTTCTTTTAACCTCCTTAACCAAATTATAATTTGTATTAACATTTTTATATACTAAATCATAGAAATAGAGCATTATTTATATTAGTACTTGGAACAGGTTTGAGGATATGGGAGGTAGTAGCTCTTAAGTGGTCTGACATAGATTTTGAAAATAATGAGCTTAAAGTTCAGAGAACCTTTAAAAGAGTATCTAAAATTAATATAGAAAATCCAGCGGAAAATAAAACTGCAATACTAGCAGTTGATAGAATTAATCATTTATTTGCCCTATAGTTTTAGGGCATTTTTTTTATTTGTGTTTATATATTTTTTTCTGGGTTGTGTTACGGTTATGTTATTTCATATAAAAAATGCTTTCACGAAATCGTGAAAGCATTGATATCTGGCAGGGGTAGTAGGTCTCGAACCTACAACCTACGGTTTTGGAGACCGGCACTCTACCAATTGAGCTATACCCCTAAGACGTTAATAATTATATAATATAAACTAATAAAATGCAAGCTTTTTATTTTTTATAAATATTTTCTAAACTATTTATATTATGTTTAAGGGTTTCTTCATAGTTAAAATCCCCATTATAAATTTCTATTTTAGAAGTTTTTATATTATAAATTTTTATCAACTCTTCATTACTTTTAACTACAGAATCATTATTATAAAGAAGAACTACCTTATTGTCTTTTAATTTTTGTTCTAAGTTCTTCTGCCCTGCTGAATCCAAAGGCATTATGCTATTATCTTCCCTTGGACTTACATCTAAAAGTTTCAAATTATTATACCTTGCAAAATAACTAAGTTCATCTTCTATAACAATAAAAGTGTAATTACTCAATTCTCCATCTACTGACTTTAAGTCTTTTTTATAACTATCTAATTTATTCAAAGTTTCAGAAAAATTTTTCTCATAAAAATCTCTACTTTTAGCATCCCTATCCTCAAGTGCGTTTTTAATATTCATAAGTGCTATCCTATAATTATCAATATTGTTAACATAATAGGGATTATCTTTTAAAATTGTATTATTATATTTTACTACTCTGTTATAAGATAAAAGATTTATTCCTCTTGAAACATTTATAACTCCAACCTTACTTTTATTTAATTTGTCCACAAAAGTATCTACCCAAGGCTCATAATCTGCACCTACATAAAAAAATAGATCTTTTTTAGATACATTATTTACACTGTCTTCAGTAAACTTAAAATTCATTTCACTTTTTCTATCATTAAACATATATTCTACTACATGTCTGTTTCCTACTATAGACTTTACCATATTATATAGAAATTTATCTGTAGTAACTATATTTAATTGTACATTATTTCTTACCTGCAACTTGCTATTACTTTTATATTCTTCTTTACTATTGCATCCAACAACAATAAAAATTATTAAAAAAGACATAATTAAGCTCAATACTTTTTTCAAGTCTTTCACCTTCCTATCCAGAATGCAAATCAAAGTATATCATTTTATCTACCATTGATAAATTAACTCATAACAAATACATTTTACATAATGTATTTTAACATTGCAAATCACAATACCTGTTTTGCAAATAATTTTTATTTTTCACATTGCTTATTCATAAGTATTTATTGACACATTCCATTGTGATAAAATTAGGTGTACAGAGTATATTCTATTTAAGGGGGTTTATCCATGAAGGTTAGTATGGACAAAACAATAAGGGCCATGTCAATTGCACTGGATTTAGCTCAAATGAGTTCCAAATATGATAGCTTTAATGGGAATGATCCAGTCATTGAAAATATAACAAATATAAACTATTCAGATCATCGATTTATCCATCATTCCCAGAGGACTACCTATATAGCGCTTGAAATTGCAAATTATCTAAAATTAAGTGATGATTTTAAAAAACAACTTTATGTATCAGCTCTACTGCATGATATAGGAGCTGCTACCTTTTTATCTCAGAGTCATTCTGCTAATCTATTTATAAAAGAACATTGTGAACTTGGTAATAAAATAACTAAATCTTTTCCCTACTTTCATGATATATCAAAGATAATATTATATCATCATGAAAATTTTGATGGAAGTGGTGCCATGGGGCTAAAAGGAGATATGATCCCTCTAGAAAGTCAAATAATAAGAATTTCGGATTTAATAGAACTTATATATAATGAAAATATATCTAACTATCAGCAAAAAAATAATATTATCTTATGGATCAAACAAAATTCTAAAAAGATTTTTTCCAAAACAATTGCAAATGCTTTTTTAGGAAGTGCATCTTCTGATATGTTCTGGCTTAATCTTCAAAATATAGATTTTATTGACTTTATACTAGATGAAACTCACCCCAAGTTAAATATGTTTATGGATCTCCATGAGTTTGAAGCAATATCTAAAATATTTGCAAACATAATAGATAATAAAAGTAAATTTACTGCAACTCATTCTAAAGGTATAGCAAGCCTTGCCTATTTAGTTTCAAAATTCATTGGATATCCAGAGGAAAAGTGTCATGAAATGAAGATCGCAGGTCTCCTGCATGATATAGGCAAACTATCTATTCCTCTCTATATACTTGATAAAAATGGTTCTCTGTCAACTGAGGAATTCGGTATAATAAAATCTCATGCCTATTATACTAGAATAATATTGAATAAAATAGGCGATATTCCTAATATAAGCAAATGGGCATCAAATCATCATGAAAAGTTAAATGGCAGAGGATACCCTCAAGGCTTAAAAGCAGATGAATTATCCGAAGAATGCAGGATTATGGCAGTGTGTGATATATACCAAGCCCTTACAGAAAATAGACCTTATAGAAATGGTATGAGTTCGGAAAAGGCCTTTAACATAATGGACGAAATGGTATCTGGAGGATTTATATGTGACCATGCACTAAACCATCTAAAGGAAGCAATAAGTAATCTTTCTAATCTAGGCTCTTATGAAGATTATATAACTGTTTCCTACAATCCTGAAATGAAATAATATATTCCTTCACTTTTTAATACATTTTAGATACAATATTCTATGAGGTGAATTGCTGTGGAATTTATTTTAAATAGTGTTGAAGATACCATTAATCTAGGCAAAAAAATAGGCAGCTTATTAAATGCCGGTGACATAATTTGTCTAAATGGTGACTTGGGTACAGGAAAGACCCATTTTACAAAAGGAATAGCAAAGGGTCTTAACATAGATGATCCTATAACAAGCCCTACATTTACCATAGTAAATGAGTACTATGGAAGACTAAAATTATACCATTTTGATGTATACAGGGTTAATGATATAGATGAAATTGCTGAAATTGGATTTGATGAGTATATTTTCAGTGATGCTGTAAGTATTATAGAATGGGCAAATTATATTGAGGAATTAATACCTAAAGAATGCATATGGGTAAGTATTTATAAACTTCCAGAAAAAGGTCCAAATTATAGAAAAATAATAATAAAATATCATGGTAATAGATATGATTACATAAAGGAGCTAAAATAAGAACATGAAAATATTAAGTTTAGATTCTTCCACCGAATCAGCAACTTGTGCTGTAATAGACGACAATAAATTATTCGGTGAAATTACTTTTAATTATAAAAAACAGCATTCCACAGTATTAATGCCTATGATAGACACTCTTTTAAAAAACTTAAATATGGATATTCATTCTATAGACGGTTTTGTTGTTTCAAAGGGTCCTGGTTCTTTTACAGGACTTAGAATTGGAGCCGCTGTAGTAAAAGGATTAAGCCAAGGTACAGGCAAACCCTTTGTGGGAGTATCTTCCTTAGATGCGTTAGCCTATAATTTATGCTATACCTCTGGTATTATTTGTCCTATATTAGATGCACTTAGGGGAAATGTATACACCGCCCTTTATAACTTTACAGATAATAAATTAAATATGCTAAGTGATCATATGCTCCTTTCCATAGAAGATCTAATTAAAACATTGAACAACTATAATGAACCCGTGTGTTTCATAGGAGATGCTGTTCCAAAATTTAAGGATGATTTAATTTCAAATATAAAACAAGTTCGTTTCTCACCTGCAAATTTAAATTTGGCAAGAGCTTCTTCTTTGGGTGAATTAGGATTAAAACTTCTAAAATCCGGTATACAAGACGATTTATATAGTTTTGCACCTTTTTATCTAAGGAAATCCCAAGCTGAAAGGGAGTATGAAAAAAAACTGAGGTCCCAAGTCCATGAGTGATATAGAAATTTGCCCTTTAAAACTAGAACATATTGATAGGATTCTTGTAATAGATTCTTTATGTTTTCCTATGCCCTGGAGTAGAAAGTCTCTAGAGAAAGAAATTGAAAACAGTTCACTTACAAAATATGTTGTAGCAAAAAAATCAGGCATAGTCATAGGTTATGCAGGCATGTGGGTTATACTAGATGAGGGGCATATAACAAATATAGCAGTTCATCCAGAATACAGGGGTATAGGTGTTGGAAGTTTACTCTTAGAAGCCCTTATAGAAATATGCAAAATTGAATTTATAAAAAGTATGACCTTAGAGGTTAGAAGATCCAATATACGTGCTCAAAATTTATATAAAAAGTACGGATTTTTACAAAACGGTATACGGAAAGGATATTATAGAGACAATAAAGAGGATGCTCTAATAATGTGGAAATATAATATTTAAAGCATTTCAAAGAAAATGCCTAATAATGGCTTCTTTTATAGGCGATCTATAAAAGAAGCCATTATTAGTTATATAAATTACTTACTATTTTAGTATAATCCTATTATACTTTTTCTTTCCTCTTCTTATAAGCATTTCTCCATCTTTAAAACTATCCTTTGTAATTAAAAGTTTTGGATCAGTTATTTTTTCGTCATTTACAGTGAGTCCATTTTGTTGTATTAACCTTCTTACCTCGCTTTTTGAAGGAAGTATTTGTAAATCAGCAAGTAATTCCACTATGGAACATCCAAGTGAATTTTCACCTATCTCTACAGTAGGCACATTTTCCATATTCTGTCCACCAGAAAACAAAGCTTCTGCTGCTTCCTTAGCTTTTTCAGCTTCCTTTAGTCCGTGTACAATCTTCGTTACCTCATAAGCAAGCACTTTTTTAGCTTCATTTATCTCCTCACCTGGAAGTGAGCCAAGTCTTTTCACTTCATCCATTGGAAGAAAAGTTAAAAGAGCCAGACATTTTTCCACATCAGCATCTCCTATATTCCTCCAGTACTGATAAAATTCATAAGGTGATGTTTTTTCAGGATCCAGCCATATAGCTCCCCCTTCTGTCTTACCCATTTTTTTACCATCACTTTTAGTTAAAAGAGTAAAAGTCATCCCAAAAGCAGGTTTCTGCTCTTTTTTTCTAATTAATTCTACTCCTGCTATTATATTTGACCACTGGTCATCTCCCCCTAATTCCAGCACACAGCCATATCTTCTATTTAACTCTAGGAAATCATATCCCTGCATTAGCATGTAGTTAAATTCAAGGAAAGACAATCCCCTTTCTAATCTCTGTTTAAAGCACTCTGCTGTAAGCATTTTGTTTACGGAAAAATGAACTCCTATATCCCTCAAGAATTCAATATAATTCAAATTTAAAAGCCAATCTGCATTGTTGGCAAGGATAGCTTTATCATCTTTGAAATCCACAAGCCTTGAAAACTGCTTTTTAAAACACTCTGCATTATGTTGTATTTGTTCTTTAGATAACATCTTTCTCATATCAGTTTTTCCAGTAGGATCACCAACCATTGTAGTACCACCACCAAGCAAAGCTATAGGTCTGTGTCCTGCTTCTTGCATATAATGCATAACCATCATTTGTAAAAAGTGTCCTACATGGAGGCTATCTGCTGTTGGGTCAAATCCTATATAAAATGTCACTTTTTCTTTTCCTAATAACTCTCTTATTTCTTCTTCATGTGTACTTTGTTTTATGTATCCACGTTCCAATAATATGTCATAAACGTTAGGCAACCTAAATCCCTACCTTTCAAATAGTCAGTACAATAGTACTCTTATATATTGTATAGTATATATTTAAAACCTATTTTTATCAACATTTAAATGATTTACCTATGTAATTTTAATTTAAAGTTATTTTAAAAATTTTAAGACTGAAGATACACTCTCCAGTCTTAACTATATAAAAACCAGCATTATTTTCTCACAAACAAATTACTTCATTAATCAGGCTACATACTTCATAATACACTCAGGTATCTCCTCTTTTTCTCCATTTACACTTATATAGAAATTAACCTTGTATTCCTCCGACAGCTTTTCAATGGCATAAAATAAATGCGCCATATCCTGAAGATTTTCTTTTACAATATTAAACAATCCATCAATAAAAATTGTATCAATATCATAATCTTCTGAAAGTACGCCGCACAAAAAACCATAAAACTCTTCTATTTTTTTTAATTTAAAATCACTTGTTACTATAAATCTTACTCCTCTGTTCAATTGCCACAGTGGTCCCCTATCATCATCTATATAGACAACGTGCCCCCTCCCTATCATTGTCTTTTCATTAGCCAAATTAATCAGTTCTTTAGTTTTCCCAGATCCTCTTTTGCTGCAAAATACATGAATCATTTTTATCACCCCTTAATTTAATATTCAGGTGTCATCCTTATAGATAAATTATATAATATTCAGAATATTTTTTCAATAACTTAGGTGTATTATTTTGGAAAATATTATTTTTATTTTTCTACCTTTGTTACTAGTATATTAGTTACTCAACTTCTTAGTACCAGGATATATAATCTTAAAATAATCATTTTTTATAGAATTTATAAATTTAACTCTTCCTACATTCTTAAACAGCTTTTGAATTCTACTAAAACTTGCTGCAGTTCCTGTAAATCTCTTTTTAGAATCCAGTGTAATTATTTTTTCATATATCCACATATTCCTTCTTGCATAATTATAGTAACTTGTATTTTCCCTATTTGATAACATTCCAGGGCTAGTTATTACTACACTATTATAGCTTACTATAACCTCTATTTCCCTAGAAAAATCAGAATAGTCCCTATACATTACGGCATTTCTTATTCCTTCACTTATCCCCTCTGTGGGATATGATTTCACTGTTATAATATTCTCAATAGCCTCTTGTGCTTTATCCATAATTGACAGTAGATTTCCCTGAATTATACTCACCTTTCTAAAATCTTTATTTATCTTATTAACTATTTTTATCATATTATGGGGAATATATACATTGTTTGTATTAGAAAAAATTAGAAGCCCACCTAACGTTACCATATACTTACCTGAATCCTTATCTATATATATTATAGAAGCATCCTCCATTAAACCCAATCTATTTTCATCATTTACTTTTATCCCTTGAGACAAAAAATACTTATCTACTATACAATTATCTATACAGTTTAATTTGCTATGTGGTATAGGACACAATTCCGTATTTAAATTTAAATTTTGCTGAAGAGCCGATATTATTTCCTGTTTACGCATCGTATCATTTGTTGAACCTCTTCTCGTGTAAAAGGCTCCATTTTCTCTCATTTGATATGGTTTTTGAGGTCCATCATATATATTTATAATAACTATATCTTTTCCCTTATACTTTAAAAGTTCTAGAGAAATTGGTATGGGAGGTTCTATTCTAGAGCTTATTATCTGCTGTATTTGTTCTTCACTAAAATTTCTGTCTACTCCTACTATTTTCTTAGTCTTATCTTCAATTCCAATTATTATATATCCTCTTCCCCCTCTAGAATTTGCTATAGCACATATGTCCTTAGCTAATTCTTTTCTTCCACTATCAGTTTCAATATTTAGTAATTGTTTAAAATCTAATTTCGGTCCTTCCATTTTCTTTAATAAATTAAAAAATTTTTTTATATCCATGAAAACAACCCCATTACTTTTTTGAGTTTAATATATAAAACCTAATTTAATTATACTCTATTACTATTGTTATTTGACAGATTTTTAATTCATTCAACTTTAATTAAAATTAACATTTGCATTAATTAACATTTTCCCCTATGCTAGTTATACCAACGAATTGGTACAAGCCATAATTATTTAAAATATTGTTTTTTTATTAAAATATGGTATAATTAGCTTAGAGTTTTACTCTAATTATAATATTTATATTAGGTCAAATTTTTTCAAGGTGCTATATTCTCCTTTTAATCCTAGGAGGTAGGTTATCAAGAATAAAATTAGTCCTAGGTTAAGGAGGTTTTTTTATGGCAGATAAAACAATCGTATGTAAAGATTGCGGAAAAGAATTTGTATTTACAGAGGGTGAACAGGAATTTTACAAGGAAAAAGGATTTGAAAATGATCCTGTAAGATGTCCTGAATGTAGAAGAAAAAGAAAAGCTGAAAAGAATAGAATGAGAGCTAGGTAAATAATTAGGAGAGGTGAAAACCTCTCCTTTATTATTTACCTAAATTAGCTCTCTTTAAAACTTTTGCTAGTGGAAGCGCTATAGCTATTCCTACAATACTCTGGGCTATATTTCCCGGGATTTCTGCTGCAGATAAAATGATGGCTTTTGAAAAAGCTATATTTGTGACAAAATGCATTATAACCACTCCTGCTGCATAATATGCAGATACCATCCAAATACAAGCTACAATAAATGCGATTATATTATTCCAAAACTTTTCACCATTATATTCTCCTCTGTAAGCAATAGTTGCTGCAATCCAAGCCATAATACCCTTTATAAGGAAAGTAAAAGGAGCCCAAATAACATAGGATGAAAGAACATCAAATAAACTCATTCCTATAGCTGCAGATAAAAACGCCTTTTTTCTTCCAATTAATATAGCTGCTAAAAGTACCATACTGTCTCCCATATGTACAACACCTTTAACCAATACTCCTGTTGGTATATTAATTATAGCTGTAGCAATATAAGTTATTGCTGCCATAAGTGATACCTGAATAATGTCTCTGACTTTTAAGCCACTTACGCTTAATCTTTTTTGTTCCATTATAATGATAACCCCCTTAAATTTGAATTAATAACATTATATTTTTTTTTATAAAAAACTCAAAATGTAACGATACACTTTTGTATTAATTCATATAAAAGAGGAAATACTACTTTATACATTTAATATTTTTATTTAATTATATAAGGGAGATTTTAAAATGATTTTTTTTAAATGGCTCTGCAGCCTTTTTTTGATATTCCTATTTATAGGTGCAATATTTAAAATAGGATTAACTTTCATAAATATGCTGCTTTTAATATGTGCTTTTGTTTTTATAATAGACACGGCATTTATGGGCAAAAAACGATTCTAATATGCTGCATAAAATTAATATTTTATACTTGATTTTAGTTTATTCCTCCCTAATGACAAATAAATATAGAAAAGATAATTAGGTTATATTTATGTAAAATAAGATAAAATATTGTTAAATTTTTTTATATACTTACCCTTTTACTAGTGATATAATTTATTTGTCCATAAGGGGGGTATAAATTTCATGTATAAATTTGTAGAAAATAAAATGTGGAAAACTACGCAGCACACGTTTAAAATATTATTCAATTTACTAAGTAAGTACTACTTTATTCTTATAGGTTTATATTTCTTGCATAAGACTTTATATCTAGTTCAATATCCATCTATTAGTTTGACTAGTAAAATATATCTGGGTATGCTTGCTTTAATGTGTTTCACAGTCTATTCAGATATTAGAAATGATATTAAAGTAATTCCTTTCTTAATATTATGTATTCCATTTTTTGCGTTCATATTTTACATAGAACAGCACGGATATGCGTTTTGGGGGAAAATGCTAAGTTGGCAAATAAGTAGGAAAATAGTAGTAGATCTAAATCCTATATTTAGTAAAATACCATTTAATAATGGAAGTTTTGCAAGAATTTATAAAACAGAAACTTTAACCTGGTTTTTTAGAATGGTATATAATAACGGTTTTGTACTACCTGTTTTACTTGCAGTTTATAGATCTACCTTAGCCAAGGACTTTAAGAAAATGCTACGTTATATTTTATCTGCACATGTAGTACAGATATTTTTAATAACTCCGTTTTATCTTATTTTCCATTTACAGGAGGTATGGTTTGTACTTGGGCAACCTGATGGCCTTGATAGGCAATTAAGTCCAAGCGCTGCGGCAGGTGTTACTCTTAATTGTTTTCCATCTATGCATACATCTATATGCTTTGCCATGTTTTTATTAGTTCTTAGGGAACGGAACAAAATATGGAAATGTGTATTTGGTTTTTTCTGTTTAAGTGTAATATTCTCAACTCTATATCTAGAGGTTCATTGGGTAATAGATGTTTTTGCTGGAATGATATTAGCTTACGTAACTGTAAAATTAGTAGACTTTATTTTGGCTAAAGGTAAAGTACTTGTCCAGAAGCCATTAGACATGCTTTATTACAAGAAGAAAAAGGCTATATATGTAAGTAATTACTATTTAGAAACTATGAAAAATTAGTTCTAACGCTAGCACGCTTATATTATACTAAGTTAAAAGTTAATAATTGAAAGTGGAGAGTGAATGATAATTTTTCTCCAACTCTCCACTATATTTCATGTATAAGTTCAAACTTTAATTAGGATCAACGAATAAGCTTTCTAACTTAAAAATCAACTTATACGCAGGCATATTTTTACAACAATGAAGCTCATTTAAATATTTTGTATATAAGTCTTAGAAAAAAATTCGTAAAAGCTAAGAACTTTTGAATTGTCTGAGGTACGAGTTTTCAAAAGTTCTTAGCTTTTTTAGAATTTTTTACTTAGACTTATCAAAATATTTAACGAGTTGAATGTCGTAAAAAATATCCGAAGTATAAGTTGATTTTGGGTTTAGAAACTCTATGGAGATTCTATTTTACAGCACATTGTTCTAGTATAAATTTATTTATTACATGTGCCACTCCATTTTGCTCATTAGTTTTTGTAATATAATCTGCAACTTTTTTTGTATCGGAAAAAGCATTTTCCATAGCAACGCCTAATCCTGCATATTTTATCATATGAATATCATTTCCAGCATCACCTATGCACATTATTTCATCCCTACTTATATTTAGCTTCTCCTTTAAAACTTGTATACCGAATCCCTTATTTACATTTTTGTTTATAAACTCTAAAAAATATGGTTCACTTCTAAGAACGGTATATTTCTCATATACTGTTCTAGGTAAATTTTCTATGGCCTTTGAAAGCTTTTCTTCCTCATCTACAAACATAACTTTTACTATAGGTACATAATCAGGAATTTGGTTCAAATCTAATATTTTAAGTGGTATCTTATTTAAAGAAGATTCCAATTTACTATATTTATTTAGCTTAGCTGCAGCACAAAAATCAAAAGTAAGGATATGAATATTTACATTTAATTGCTTACTCAAACTATATAAGTACTTCAAATCTTCATGCTTAAGTAAATTTTCACTTATAACTTTACCATTATTGTTTTTTTGAACTACTGCTCCATTAAATGCTACAGAATAATCTCCTTCTGAAGTAAGCTTTAATTGTTTTAAATACTTTTCAATTCCCTTTAATGGCCTTCCAGTAGCTAGTACAATTTTTACTCCAAGCTCTTTAGCCTTTTGAATAGCATTGTAATTTTCTTCTGAAATACTTTTGTCATCTCTAAGCAAAGTACCATCCATATCTATTCCTACTAGTTTATACATAAATTCCCTCCATATATAGGTGCTATCTTATTCCCTTTAATAATATTTCATAATAATTATATCATTTACAAAAAATAAGTTTAAATTGTAAAAGACCTTATATTAACCTGTAAGCATTAGAATTAAACGTTTAAATTTTACAAACAACACAAGTTGACATTAATATATAATAAAGTTAAAATCAGTGATGAAACTAATAAAAAAAGAGGAGAGAAAAGGTAGTGGCAGACTTAAAAAAAGAGATAGAAAAAAGAAGAACTTTTGCAATAATATCTCACCCAGATGCAGGTAAAACAACTCTTACTGAAAAACTGTTATTATACGGAGGCGCCATAAGACTTGCTGGTTCTGTTAAGGCAAGAAAGGCTTCAAAACACGCAGTATCTGATTGGATGGAAATAGAAAAACAAAGAGGTATTTCTGTAACATCATCAGTAATGCAATTTAACTATAATAATTTTTGTATAAATATATTAGACACACCAGGCCATCAGGATTTTAGTGAAGATACATATAGAACTTTAATGGCAGCAGATAGTGCAGTAATGGTAATAGATGCAGCAAAGGGAGTTGAAGCACAGACTAAAAAACTGTTTAATGTTTGCAGTTTACGTGGAATTCCCATATTTACATTTATAAATAAAATGGATAGGGAAAGTAAGGATCCTTTTGAATTAATGGATGATCTAGAAAATGTTTTAGGAATAAAATCCTACCCAATGAACTGGCCTATAGGATCTGGTAAGGACTTCAAGGGAATATATGATAGAGAAAAAAGTCTAATAGAAGTATTTAATGGCGGAAACCACGGTCAAACAGCAGTAGAATCCATAGAAGGCTCTGTAGATGACAATGTTTTTAAAGACTTATTAGGTGAAGCTTTACATGAAAAACTAAAAGACGATATAGAGCTTTTAGATATTGCAGGAGACCAATTTGACATAAAAAAGGTTAGAGAAGGTTCACTTACTCCTGTATTTTTTGGAAGTGCCCTCACCAATTTCGGAGTAGAGCCTTTTTTAAAGGAATTTTTAAATTTAACTACACCACCTCTACCAAGAAAATCAGACAGTGGAGAAGTAGATCCCTTTAGTGATGATTTTTCTGCTTTTATATTTAAAATACAGGCAAATATGAATCCTGCACATAGGGATAGAATTGCCTTTATGAGAATATGTTCCGGTAAGTTTAAGAAGGGTATGGAAGTATTTCATTTCCAGGGAGGAAATAAAGTAAGGCTTTCTCAGCCGCAGCAGTTCCTAGCTCAAGATAGGGAAATAGTGGAAGAAGCTTATGCAGGGGATATACTAGGTGTATTTGATCCTGGAATTTATAATATAGGAGATACATTATGTCCTGCAAATAAAAAATTCAAATTTGAAAGCATCCCGGTGTTTGCACCAGAACATTTCGCCAGAGTAAAAACCATAGATACCATGAAAAGAAAACAATTTATAAAAGGTATAAGTGAGATTTCAGAAGAAGGTGCAATTCAAGTATTTAAGCAGTTAAATATAGGGATTGAGGAAATCATCATAGGTGTGGTTGGCGTTCTTCAGTTTGAAGTGCTAGAGTACAGAATGAAAAATGAATACAATGTAGATATAAAAGTCGACATGCTTCCTTATAGAGCTATAAGGTGGATAGAAAGCTCTTCTACAAAGGTAGAAGATCTTATTTTAACAAGTGATACTAAAAAAGTAAAAGACCTAAAAGGAAGAGACCTTTTAATATTTCAAAGTGAGTGGTCTATTAGTTGGGCACTTGAACACAATAAAGGCCTTGAGCTATCAGATATAGGTAAGACAGAATAAAATAAGCCAGCTTTAATTCTCTATTGAATTGAAGCTGGCTATTTTCCTTATAAAAATTTTATTTACTTTGAAACAGGAATAAATCCTATCTTTTTCTGCATTTTTCTAAGTACCTTGCTTGATACATAATAAGCCTTTTCTGCACCTTTCTTATATATGTCCTCTAGATATTTCTTATCTTGAAGGAACGCATTGACTTTATCCTGTATTGGCTTTAGTTCACCTATTAAGGCTTCTGCAGTATCATTTTTAAATTCAGCATATCCTTTGCCTTCATATTTTTTCTCTATCTCCTCATGGCTCATTCCAGTTACAGCACTCATTATATTTATAAGATTTTTAACTCCCGGTTGGTCATCATTATATTTTACTTTTCCAATACTGTCAGTAACACACCTATTTATCTTTCTTTTTATATCTTCTGGTTTATCCATAATAAGTATGTAACTGTTAGGATTATCTGATGACTTAGACATTTTCTTTGTAGGATCTTGTAAATCCATTATTTTAGCTCCATCCTCTGGTATATATGCTTCTGGCATAGTAAATGTAGGACTATACAGATTGTTAAACCTCTCCGCTATATCTCTAGTTAATTCTACATGCTGTGTTTGATCTTTACCTACAGGAACAAGGTCTGCATTATAAATCAATATATCTGCTGCCATAAGTACAGGATAGTTTAAAAGTCCTGCACTTATAGAACCACCATTTTCGTATTTTTTAGATTTACTCTTATACTGAGTCATTCTTTCCAATTCTCCTACATAAGTAAAACAATTTAAAAGCCATGCTGCTTCACAGTGAGTAGGAACATGAGATTGAATAAATATAGTATTTTTTTCTGGATCTATACCTGCTGCTAAATATATTGCAAGCACTTCCAGGGTTCTCCTTCTCAAATCTTTTGGTTCCTGCCTTACAGTTATTGCATGTAAATCTACTACGCAAAAATAGCAGTCATATTTGTCTTGAAGCTTTACCCAATTTTTTAAAGCTCCAAAATAATTTCCTATAGTTAAATTTCCTGAAGGTTGAATGCCACTAAATATTACTTTTTTCTTTTCTTCCATTATTATTGCCTCCCTTTAAGCATTTATAAAAAAAATCCCTATGATATAAAAATCATAGGGCGTATTTACCGCTGTACCACCTAAATTCAAAAAGATAAAATTACATCTTTTTCTCATATGGATTACAAAATATCCTGTCTTTATAACGTAAGACTTACGGTTAAAACTACTAATTTAATTCATTTTTCTCCTCAAGAATCCATTCAATTCAAGCATAATTACTGTAATTTCACCTCATACAGCTCTCTAAAAATCTGTTTTCAAATTTACTTGCTTTCTTTCAAAGGATTTAAACTATATCGAATATTATCATATATTCTACTATAAACCTGTAAAAAATGCTATGGAAATTTTTACCTGGGTTACATATATACTTTTACTTCATGCTCGCCCTCTCTTAAAAAAGGTATTATACCTTGTGAAACCTTGTTTCCATCTAACCATATTCCCTTTTCATTGTCTTTTAAAACCTGTATGTTATAAATACACTTTCCTCTCGTGTATTTCATACTAAAACCATTCCAACTGTCTGGTATACAAGGAGAAACTGTAAATCCTAATTTTTCTTTGAATTTCATTCCAAGTATTGACTCTATTCCAGTTCTATACATCCATCCTGCCGCACCTGTATACCAGCTCCATCCTCCTCTGCCTGTATGAGGCTCAACTGCATACACATCTGCTGCCATAACATAAGGTTCCACTTTATAAACCTGGCAATTTAAATATGTGTTACTGTGGTTTATAGGATTTATCATAGAAAATGCACTATATGCCTTATTATTATATCCCATTTTAGATAGTGCCAAAATTGACCATATAGCAGCGTGGGTATACTGGCCTCCATTTTCCCTGACGCCAGGCACATATCCTTTAATATAACCTGGTTCTAAATCGGATTTATCAAAAGCCGGGCTTAAAAGCAATATAATTCCCTTATCTCTTCTTATGAGATTTCTTTCCAAAGCTTCCATAGCTTCTTTTGCTCTAGACTCTTTTGCGGCACCTGATATAACAGCCCAAGATTGAGAAATTGAATCAATTTGACACTCTTCATTCATTGCAGAACCAAGTGGAGTTCCATCATCAAAATAAGCTCTTCTATACCAGCCGCCATCCCACGCATTTTCTTCTATGTTTTCTCTTATAAATTCTTTTAGCTCTGAGTACTTATTTGAACTTTTCACATCTCCTTCAAATGTGCATATAGGTATGAATTTATCCAGTATATTATATAAAAACCATCCAAGCCATACACTTTCACCCTGTCCTTTATTTCCTACAGTGCTCATACCATCATTCCAATCTCCGGAACCAATAAGTGGTATATTGTGACTTCCAAATTTAAGGGATTTTTCAATTGCTTTTATACAGTGTTCATATATCGTTCCGCTTTTTTCTGACACATTTGATATATTATATCTTTCATCTTCTCCATCTTGAAGGGCAGTGTCTTCTAAATACAAAGCTTTTTCAGACAATATGCTGTAATCGCCTGTATTTTGTATATAGTCTTCTACTACATAAGGAAGCCAAAGTAAATCGTCGGAAAATCTAGTTCTAATTCCACTTTCAACAAATGGATGCCACCAATGCTGTACATCTCCCTCAAGATACTGTCTTGAAGCACTGTATATTATGTGTTTTCTAGTTTCAGATGGATCTATATAGCAAATAGCCATTACATCTTGAAGCTGGTCTCTAAATCCATAGGCACCTCCAGATTGGTAAAAAGCTGTTCTTGCCCAGTATCTGCAAGCTATAATCTGATACATAAGCCATCCATTCAACATTATATTCATGGATTCATCTGGCGTATCCACTTGTATAGTTCCAAATAATTTTGACCAATACTCCTGAACTTTTTCTAATTCCATATATGCATTTTTTATACTACTATATTTTTCAACTACCCTTCTCACTTCTTCAGAACTATCTTCTTCTCCAAATAAAATTAGTACCTCTTCTTCTGAATTTGTATCCAATTCTACTTTTACATTCTCAGCTAAACAAGGATCAAATCCTGCCCCTACTTTATTAGAAAATTGTTCACATTCCAGTGCTTTAGGTTTAGATATATCTCCTCCCCTACCTATAAATTCTTTTCTACTAGCAGTATAAGAAAGTTCTTCTCCTCCTAAAATTTTCATGTAACATATTCCTTGATTAAAGTGCTCACTATATGGATTTCTAGCATATATATATTCCGATTCCTTGTTAAATCCTGTACATATATACTGTGCTGTCTGCTCATGGCAAACTCCCAATACTAATTTTGCATAATAAGTTACTGAAATCTTTCTTCTCTTTCCACTTATATTCCTTAGCTTTATTTTAAACACTTTTACGCTTTCATTCATATCAGCAAAAACATCCATTTCGCCTACTATCCCATTAGCCTCATGTTTAAAATTGGAATACCCAAATCCATGTTCTATTACATACTGTCCAGAATCTCTTATAGGTTCAGGAGATATACTCCATATCTGTCCTGTAACCTCGTCTCTTAGGTAAATGCTTTCAGACTCTCCATCCATAACTGGATCATTTGACCAGGTTGTAAGTTTATTTTCCCTACTATTTTTACTCCATGTATAAGAAGTACCACTTTCAGAAATATGGAATCCAAACTTTTTGTTTGAAATTACATTTATCCATGGAACCGGAGTATGATTATGATCCTTTAGCACTATAATGTACGATTTTCCTTGTGAAGAAAATCCCCCTACCTCATTAAAATACTGAAGCTCTGGAAGTTGAAAATGATAAGAAGATTTGTTTTTAAAGGCTAAGCTTGTGTTTTCATCAATCTTCTCCATACTACCCTCTGGTAAATATATACTATCTTCAATCTGCTCAAACAGTTCTCCCTTATCTCCATCTATTACAAGTTTAGATATGCCTATAAGGAGTTCTATATCTTCTTTCTTCATAGTATCTTTATTATATAAAAATATTCCCCCATCAATATTTTTCTTATATCTTGAAGCTTTAGAATTCACAGCATCCCCCAACTTATTTTGAAGAGGCTGCATATATGAGCTATCTTGTAAATTTATAAAAACTAAATCTACCGACAACCCTTTCCACATCCAGTACTCATGTGCACTTAAAAGCTGTCTCACAAGTGACATGTGATTTTCATTCCTTATAACGGCAAGTACTATAGGTAAATCACCTGAAATTCCATAAGCCCATAAAGCAGACTGTCCTTTTCTTATATTCATAATATATTCTTTTCTTTGCTCAAGGGAGCTATTTAAGAATAAAATCCTTGAGGCCATTTTTTGATACATATTTATTTGATTGGATTTTATACCCAAATACTTCATTTCCATCTGAGATTCTGTCCAGGATAGTTTAAATATTCTATTTACATTAAACATATCCCTATACTTATTTGCAATTTCGATTGCCTTTTCTCTGGAGCTTGTAATTGCAGTAGTATATGCTACCTTGCAGGTCTTTCCTGGATCTACAGCTATTCTTACCCTAATGCTTATTACAGGATCAATTACAGCTCCTACGGACTTAGTAAGCTGCACATCATTATCCATTGCCCTTGGGTTCCTTAGATTTCTATTTCTTCCTATAAACTTCACTCTGCTGGTCTCATACTGGATTGAACCTAATTGTTCTCCTTCCAATGCTATAGTCTGCACTAACCATGGTCTTTTTTCATCCTTTTTTCTAGGTCTTCTGCTTGCAAGTAAACATACAGGATTGTGTATAAATTCAGTCTCTATAAATAATTTTTGGAATGCAGGGTGAACCAAATCCGCATTATAAGGTGACAAGGTTACTTCCATATAACTGGTTATTTCAACTTCTCTCCTCTTTTCACCTGTATTTGTAATAGAAATTCTTCTCACTTCACCTTCTTCTTCTTGGCATACAGTAACTTCTGTATAAGTTCTTAAGTTTCCATCTTTTCTTCTAAATTCTGATTTATCAGGCGAAAATACTACTTCGTACTCCTCTCCTTCATGTTCACAAGGTTCATAAGCAGCACTCCAATATTCATTTGAATTTATATTCTTTATATAAAAAAACATTCCCGTATCATCTTTTGTGGCATCTTCACGCCATCTATAAATTGTCATGTTACCTCTTTTACTATATCCACTGCCGCTATTGGTTATCATCATAGAATAATTGTTACTAGAAATTATATTCACTACTGGTATTTCTGTACATGCTCCCGTAAACTTTCTAGCAATTACATTTTCATTCTTTACTATAGGTTTTTCATTTGTACTATGTTCTTCATGATTATAGATTATATTCTTAGGAATCTTCTCTTGAAGTAAAAGTTCTGCAGATTTTACCCTAGGAATTCTATGAAATCTTTCCTGAAGTACATTTTCCATAAGCACATTATCCAGTGACATAAAACTCATTCCCTGATGATGTATCATAAAGCATTTTACCAGAGCACACTTTTGCTTTCTTGCAAGTCTTTCCCTAGTATAATCTATAGCTTCATAAAATCCATATCTGCCCTCAGCCTTAGATTTTATAAGATTTTTTACGTTATAAAATGCACTTTTAAAATCAACCTGAAGAGCCATTAAGGATGCATAAGGTGCTATTACCAATTCATTAATAAGTCCTCTTTTTAATCCAGCTGCCGGTATTCCAAAAGCCTTATACTGATATATAGAATTTATGTCAAAGTCATAGTAAGCAGATTCTGAAATTCCCCAAGGGACTCTTCTTTTCTCACCATATTTTTTTTGAGCTTTAACCACATATTCATAGGTTTCACTCAACAAAGTATTAGGGAAGCTTTTCATAATTATAAGTGGCATTAAATATTCAAACATAGTTCCAGACCAAGAAACTAATGCCTTTCCACCTCCCATAGAAGCCATGGATCTACCAAGGTTAAACCAGTGGTTTTGTTTAATCTCACCTTTAGCTATAGATACAAAGCTAGCCTGCCTTGCCTCAGATGCTAGAAGGTCATAATAATTTTTGCCAATAGTATCCTTTTCAACATCATATCCTATAGCAAAAAGCTGTCTTTTTTTACTATAAAGCATATTAAAATTATGTTCTTCATCAATGGTTCTCAATTTTTCTATTACATTTTTTACATTAGATATAAAATTACATAAATTTAATTTACTGTCCAACAATAATTTTTTCAAATCATCTTTATGTCTATTTTCTTCTTCTGAAGAGTCTTTTTTATTACCTTTATCCATAAGATTAATCAATTTATCAAAAGCTTCTGGAAGTTCTCTTAAAGGAATTTTAGTTGCCAATTCGTTCAATTCAGGCCTAAAATCATGAAATTCCTCATTTTCATTTATTAAATAAATCCAGGGGAAAAATTCATTTAATTCATCCATAAATTTACATGTCATATTTTTAACTTTCTCATTCCAATATAAGTTCTTACCAGCCCCTATAAACTTCACACATTCTGTATTTAAATCCTGCAATAAACTTTCTAAGGAAAATATAGTTAAATTATTCTTAGAAAGTTTATCTATAAAATTACCATAAGCATATTCAATTTTAAGTTTACTATATAATTCATTTTGCGCTAGCTTCAAAGTATCCTTAAATCCCTCTGGCAAATTTTTATTTATTATAGGATAGCTCATATATTCTTCCAGTGATTCTTCTGTAAGCCACATGTATGCCACTAAATTCCCGCTATCAACTGTAGATATAAATCTAGGCCTTAGAGGAACTTTATTTTTTATGTCATACCAATTATAAAAATGTCCTCTATACCTTTCTAAGGATTCCATATTGGATATTATATGGTGGAGTCTATATATGAGCTCTTTTATGCCTATATATCCTAAGTCGTAAGCAACTATATTAGAAGAAATCCCCATAGCCATGTTAGTAGGAGAAGTTCTGTAGGCTACTCCCTTATACGGTTCTTCCTGATAATTGTCCGGAGAAAGCCAATTACTTTCAGGTGATATAAAATCTTCAAAATAAGCCCAAGTTTCTCTTCCCAATCTTCTCAATATATCTTTTTCTTCCTTATGAATATCTTCCTCAGTATTTTTTCTCTCATTGCTTATATTAAATGCAATCCACGGTGAAAAAATCCAGATTATACAGGAAGGTACTACCAAAACAGCATCTTCTACAGAGCTTCTAAAGCCCAAAAAAGCTATAATAATACCTAATGCACTGCCTATCCACATAGACCTTAAATAACTTTCCAATCCCTTTTTACAAGTGGCCTCTGCATCTGCTGCAGTCTGCCATTGGAGCAAATTTTTTTTACTTATAAAAAGCCTGTAAAGAGTTCTAATTATAGCATCCAACATTAAATACGCCTGATAAGGTAGAAAACTTAGTATTAGAAAGAATTGTTCTACTACAGTTTTAAAATTACTTATTTTACCTGAAAGTCCATTTCCCCTTATAGGAGAAACTACTGTTTCAGATACGTCAAAAAGTATAGGTGAAAGTATTGAAACAAAGGCTACTACCAAAAAATCATTTAAATTTTTAAATAATGTCATAGACACTATAATTAACACCATTACGGAGGGTGCTATAATGCTTCTTCTTAAGTTATCTATTATCTTCCACTTTGATAACCTATTTAAAGAACTTTTTTTAAATAACCAGGGAAGCAGCTGCCAGTCTCCTCTTACCCACCTATGAAGTCTTTTACAACTGGTATTATAGTAAGCAGGATATCCATCTACAAGTTCTATATCAGTCACAAGAGCAGCTCTTGTATAAGATCCTTCTAAAAGATCATGGCTTAATACAGAGTTTTCGGGTATTTCACCTTTTAAAACACTGTTAAATACATCTACATCATAAATACCTTTACCCGTAAATATACCTTCGTCAAATAAATCTTCATACACATCAGAAATAGCATTTGTATATACGTCTATTCCTGTTTCGCCTGAAAATATACTGGAATGAAGCGTTTTATTTGCACTTAATACACTGACACTTACTCTAGGCTGCATAAGGCCGTGTCCCCTTATTACTTTTTTACCGTCACGATTCAGATAAGGTATGTTTAGGGGATGAGCCATAGCTCCTATGAGAAATCTAGCTGTATCTTTAGGCAATTTAGTATCTGCATCCAAAGTTATAACATACTTTACATCATATAAATTTTTTATGTCACCACTTATAACATCATAACTTGTATTATCACTTCCCCTTATAAGAGAGTTGAACTCCATAAGCTTTCCACGTTTTCTTTCCCATCCAATCCACTTTCCCTCTTTCTCATTATATTTCCTAAACCTGCTTAAAAAATAAAATTTGTCTTTTTGCCCTTGAGAATATTGCTTATTTAATTTTTCTATTTCATTTAAAGCTGTATCTACTATTAATTTATCATCTTTCTCTTCTCTTTCAAGGCTATCCTTAAAATCACCTAATAGTGCAAAATACAAATTTTTTTCTTCATTTGCTAGATAATAAACCTCTATATCACCTATAAGTTTTTTAACCTGCTTAATATCGTTTATAATAGCAGGTATTACTACTACCGTACTAAACTTTTCAGGTACACCATCTCTAAATTCAATTTTAGGTATAAACCTGGGTTTTACAAGCTTATTTACACTCCAGTTGAATATAGATATAAATATATCACTTAAAGGTATAAAGAGTACAATTGCTCCTAATATATATTTCCACAAAGATAAATTGTCTACATAAAAATTTATACCACTTATGAGCGCATCTAGAAAAATAGTTCCAAATACAATACTACCTATATAGAAGTTAACCGTTATCTTATTTCGAGCTTTGTAATGCAAATTTTTATATTCTCTTGTACTGTTTTTTATTTTTTTCTCAAGACAGCTTATACCCTTATCGATTAAATAATACCCTACATGTTTTTCGTATTCTTCTCCACAAGCTTCTTTTGCACACTCTATAGCCTTCTTGGCTATAAAAGATTCAGGTATGTTTATATTTTTAGACATTTTCTCTATTCTATGTCTGTAATAATCCTTAGACTTAAAATCCATTTCACTGTAAATTCCTGCAGGATCCATTTTCAATATTTCTTCTACGTAGGACAATCTTTCAAAATTTTCTTTCCAGTTCAATGCAGATATTTCTACCATTCCACTTATGGAATTTTCCATAGAAATCTGGCATATACCCTGCTTTTGGTGATTTATATTTACCATCCTTTTAACGCTGCTATCTTCTTTATCTAGCTCTTCATCTATCCAATTGTATATTTCAGCATTTCTTATAAAATTATCCCTTAATGTTTTAATGAATCCTTCTGTAAAATGGGGTGTAAATTTAATATTTTTATCCTTTAACTTATTAATTATTTCATTTTCATTCTCTTTAGAATTTATAATATCCTCTGCTTCACTTTTTGCCCTCTTTCTTTCTTTTTGCATAAATACCATACGATCAGTTATACTACTTATATTTTGAATCAAAGCTATCCTTATCATTATAGGTATTGCCCAGAGTTCTCCACTTCTTAATATTGTGTTTTCCTGATATGCATTTATGAATGTCTCTATGGTATTTTCTTTTACAGTTCCCTGAGTCTTTGATAACATTTCCCTAGCAATGTAGTATATTCTAGGGAAGCCTTTCATAGTGCCTTCAGTCATTACAGGAAGATTTTTATAATATTTTTCAGACATATTATTTTTTATATCTTTGTATTCCTTTTTTACCAGATACAAATTATCTAAAAGCCATTCGGCACAGGATACTATTTCCTCTCTATCTTTAATTTCCTCATCAAAAAAATTGTATCCAGCTAAAATTCTTCCATAACTTTTATCCAAACTCTTTATTAATTGCTTCTTGCAGCTTCTTCTTTGAACTGCAGACGGAACAGTTGATATTTCTCTAGCATATTTCTTTAATTCTTCTCTATCAACAATTAGTGTAGAAATATCCTCTCCTACATTTTCATTTCTACAATCAACCCTATTGAGTTTGCTATAAGTCATCATGAGCAATAAAATTATCCCTATACCTATAATGCATACAATGTAAAGCATAAAAAATCCATCCTTTCCTGTGAAAAAGAATTTTGCTTTGATTATTGTTCCCAATAAAACCACAAAATATTAATTCACACTCAGGATGGATTTAAATTATAACATTATTTCATTTTCTATTAGATCATCAAAGGTTTGTCTTTTAGCAATTAGCCTTGCCTTTCCTTCCTTTACTAAAACTGCTGCAGGTTTTGGAATCTTATTATAATTACTAGACATAGAATATCCATAAGCTCCTGTGGTAAACACAGCTAATATGTCACCGCTTCTGCTTTCCGGGAGCTCCACATCTTTTATCAATATGTCTCCCGATTCGCAGGATTTTCCCGCTATGGTAACTGTTTCTTTTACACTGTCATTTACTCTATTTGCTAAAACACATTCGTACTTTGCACCGTACAAAGCTGGCCTTATATTGTCTGCCATACCTCCATCTACAGATACATATTTTCTTACACCTGGAATATTCTTTATAGATCCTACGGTATAAAGAGTTGTTCCCGCATTACCAATTATAGACCTGCCAGGTTCTATCACAAGAATAGGAAGTTTTAAATCAAGCTCTTTAGCTTTTTCCTTTGCCTTTTGAAGTATAATACTGCAAAAATCTTCTACAGATTTAGGCTTATCTCCTTCTGTATAGTATATTCCAAATCCGCCGCCAAGATCTAATTCCTCTACTTCACGGCCCAATTCATCTTTTATTTTTTTTACTAGATTTAACATAATCTCAACTTCGTCTTCATAAGGTTTGGTTTCAAATATTTGAGAACCTATATGACAGTGGATTCCAACAAATTTTAAATTAGGAAAATCAACTGCACTTTTTATTATATTCATAACTTCATTATTTAACATTGTAAATCCAAACTTAGAATCTATTTGACCAGTTTTTATATAGTCATGGGTATGAGCCTCTATTCCTGGTGTCACTCTAAGGAGTATTTCTTGTATTTTCCCATATTTCTTTGCTGCGGAATTTATCTTTTCCATCTCATAGAAATTATCTACTACAAACTTACCTACTCCAAGTTTTACTCCCATATCTATTTCATCTAAAGTTTTATTATTTCCATGAAAATAGACTTTTTCCATAGGAAAGCCGCTTTTTAGTGCAGTATACAATTCTCCATCTGATACTACATCCAAATACAATCCCTCACTGTTTATTATCTGACACATAGCCAAAGTTAAAAAGGCTTTACCTGCATAAGTGACCTTATTAGCTTTATCAGCCTCGAAAGATTTGTAATATCTCCTGCACCTATCCCTTACTAATTCTTCATCCATTACATAGAGAGGAGTCTTAAATTCTTTCACTAATTCCCCCGTACTCATCCCACCAATGTATAAAACATTGTTTCTGATCTCCATACTACCCATCATTTTCACACTGGTTTCCTCCTAAAAGTTTTTAAATATGCTCTTAATTTCATAAGCATACTCCGAATATACGTCAAGATTTATCCGAATAAAACTATAAATTAAATTCTTTTGCTACTAAGTTTATAGTTTTCATTTTATCTTCTTGTTTTATAGCACAAGTAATTCTTATCTCAGATGTAGTTATCATCTTTACACCTATATTGTTTTCTTTAAATAATTTAAGCATCTTTGCAACTACTCCAGAAGTAGTTTTCATTCCTATACCAACTACTGAAAATTTAGTAATGTTTTCATCTATATCAACCTTAGTTTTTTCATTGAAATAACTTTTTAAAATAGTAAGACAATCTTTTAAGTCAATTTTTGGTACAGTAAATGATATATTCACCTTTCCACTTACAGGTGCAGTTTGGCTTATCATATCTACATTTACTCTTTTTTCTGCTATCTTCTCAAATAAATTGGAAATAATGTTTATGTCGTTATCAATATTTGTTAGCGTTATTGCTGCATCTTCATCACTTGTTGCAAGTCCTGTTACTGGTTTACTCTCTAAATTCATACTATCTACCCCCTTAATAACTGTTCCTCTTATATCACTATTGCTTAATCCCACATATACGGGTATATTATACTTTTGAGCTAATTCTATAGATCTAGAATGCATAACTTGAGCACCTAAACTTGAAAGTTCAAGCATTTCCTCATAATCTATTTCATCTAGTTTTTTAGCATCTTTATATTTTCTAGGATCTACACTGTATATGCCATCTACATCTGTATATATCTCACAACTTCCTTTTAGTTTTACAGCTATTGCAACAGCAGAGGTATCTGACCCTCCTCTTCCTAGAGTAGTTATATCTCCTTTATCATTTATACCCTGGAAACCTGCTGCAATTACAACTTTTCCTTCATCCAAACTTTTCTTTATTTTTTTTCCATTTATATCACATATAAGAGATTTGCCATATTGTCCACTAGTTTTTATGCCAATTTGATAAGCTGTATAACTTACAGCATCATATCCTAAATCTTTTATAGCCATAGCAAGCAGTGCACAGGACATCATTTCGCCAGTAGACAAAAGTGCATCTAATTCTCTCTTATCTGGGGTATCTGTAATTTTTTTTGAAAGGGCTATTAAGTCATCTGTAGTATCTCCCATAGCTGATACTACAACTACTAGACTATCTCCATTTTCAACCCTACTAACTACCGTCTTTGCTACATTTTTTATCTTCTCTGGAGTTCCTACTGAACTCCCTCCATATTTCTGAACAATAATTGCCATAATACTCCTCCCTAAATTGTTTGTTATCAATGAATCTTATAAAAAAATAGTGCAGTAAAGGGACACAACACCTATACTGCACAAATATGCATGGTCGTGTACCTTTGTAGCTCTCCACTAAAAGTATATCCATTAAATCATATAAAATGAATATGCCTTTTCAATGACAGCTTTGAACATATTATGTACAAAGCCAAAAACAGTTTCGCCAAACTAGTTTTTTCGGCTGCAGCTCCTTTCTTTATTTTTCAACGTCCGCCGACTAAAAATAAATACTGATAGTTACAGCACCTCTACCCTAAGGTAACTAATTTATTAAATTGTTCTAAGTTTATCACAAATATCTAATGATTTCAACTATTTTTTTACTCTAAATCCTTTAGAACCAGATATGACCCTTCCTATAGTAATTATTTTACCGGTTATACAATCTCTGCATTGGGCAGGAGTATCCCCTGTGCAAATTTTACCTGGATATAGTGCATAAAGCTTCCTATATACACCTTCCGTTACATTTGGCATAACTACATTAGCTCCACTCTGAAGAGCTATAGTCCTGCCTCTTGGATTTAAAGTTTCCATAGCTGTTGTACCAGGAAGATTAATATCTGGCATAATCAGTCTGCTTATAGCCATAACTTTAAGAGCATTTATAAACGTTCCACCTTTTTCATCTCTTAAAGGCGTATCTGCATTTGGAATAAAAGGCCCTACTCCTACCATATCTGCATCTATTTCTTTAAAAAATAATATATCCTCTGCAAGCGACTCAAAAGTTTGGCCAGGAAGACCTATAAGACATCCTGTACCAACTTCATATCCTAACTTTCCAAGATCTTTCAAGCAGCGTTTTCTATTTTCATAACTCATCCCGGGGTCCATTTTTGCATACAGTTCCGGATCCGTAGTTTCTATTCTTATTAAATATCTATCTGCTCCAGCTTCTTTAAAAGCTTTATACTCCTCAAAAGTTTTTTCACCTATGCTTAGAGTTACAGCTATGTCCATTTTCTTCATATTTGATATTATGTATTTTAGCTTATCTACAGTATAGTAATCGTCTTCTCCAGACTGCAAAACAACTGTTTTATAGCCGTATCCTACTGCTTTTTTTGCTAATTCGATTATTTTATCCGGCTCTATTCTATATCTTTTGATATTTTTATTATCACGTCTAAGTCCACAGTACATGCAATTTCTTTTGCATATATTAGAAAATTCTATCAGTCCTCTTAAATGTACTTCATCCCCTACATATTTTTTTCTTACTCTGTCTGCCGCTTTAAAAAGTTCTTCATTATGTTCGTTACTGTTAAATAATTCAACTATTTCACTTTTATCAAGTGTATGATTCAATTCAGCTTTTTCAATTGATTCTAGTAATTTATCCCCCATAGATCATGTCTCCTTTATCAAGTGATTCTTAGGTTCAGATGGAGTTTGCTTATAAGGATGACTTTCTCCAGCTGAACCTAAGAAGAACTTATCCAGCCGCGTAGCAGTGCTTATCCCCGACTTTGGTAGAATATGGGGTGTTAGCAATGGTAGCGATCGGATAAATAAACACTAAGCTTCAGGATAATTGATTTAAACCTGAAGCTTAGTAAACTTTTAATTAATCGAGGAAGTCTTATACACATATAATTCATGCAGCGCCCTTGTAGCCATTATATATTTTAATGTATTTTCATTTTTTTCACAGGTATCTATCATTATAACCGCGTCAAATTCTAAACCTTTGGCAAAATAACTTGGAAGTATAACTTCGCCGCTGGAATAAATCATATCTTCTCTATCAAGCACATTTATATGAATTCTTGCTTTTATTAAATTACCTATAGCTTCCGTGTCTTTTAAATCCCTGCAAATTATGGCTATACTTTCATAACCTCTTTCTTTTAATTCTACAACATTATCTAGTATTTTGTCCACAAGTTCTTTGGAATTATCTACCCTTTTTTCCACAACTTTTTTTCCACTTCTAACTAGAGGTACGGTTTTATCCCCTTCTAGATATTTATTAGCATAATCAATTATCTCATTTGTGGATCTATAGCTTTTATTTAATGAAAAACGCTTTATCTCTAAATCCGGGAGTATGTTTTCCAATTTTTCCACGGCAGGTGTCTCTTTTGAAAATATAATTTTCTGATTGGTATCTCCTACTATAGTAAAAGATTTACACTTTGTAAGTTCATAAATAACCCGAAACTGCAGCGGAGAATAATCTTGTGCTTCATCTATCACTATATGTCTTACTTCATCTCTATATCTTAGCCCTTCCAGCTTTATTTTTAAATATAAAATAGGAGCTAAATCATCATAAATCAGCAACTTATTTCCATTAAAATCATTGTATAATGTAATCACATCAGGATTTTTAAGCCAGATTAACTTATTTTTTTTGATATTAATTACTTCTTTTATTACATCTCTTATACCATTTCGTCTTTTGTACTCCAGCTCATTTCCACAATCATTTAGTTCACTTTCCGTTAGACTCTTCACCTTATTTTCATATTCTTTTTGTATAGATATTATTAGCCTGTTTCTTTCATCCCTTACCTTTGAGTATATGACTCTTTTTATCCTGGCACTTCTCTTAAATAGAGGCATATCTTTAAAATAATAATTAAGCATCTTATCTATGTCTTCTCCAGACATTATAAGTTTATCGTAAAAAAACACATCCTCTATCTTAAAACAATCTTTTTCCAAACTGCCAATAAAATTATCTATATCCTGCACATATTGTAAAGAACCCTTATACTTAATTTCTTCAGAAAAATCTTTTTGGTGACTTAATACTTTTTCCATATAATCCTTAAAATCCATTATATAAGGCACATTTAGAATATCCTCTGCAAATTCTCTAAAAGTAGTTTGAGTAACCTTTTCCTCTCCTAAACTTGGAAGTACAAGTGATATATAATCTATAAATATGCTATTAGGACCTAATATCAGTACCTTTCCTTGAAGAACCTTTCTATAATTGTATAATAAGTAAGCTACTCTATGCAGTGCTATAGTAGTTTTTCCACTTCCTGCTACTCCATTTACCACAATAGCCCCTGTTCTAGGCTGTCTTATTAAATTATCCTGTTCTTTTTGTATAGTCATTACAATATCTTTTAACTTTTCACCAGCATTTTTGCTAAGTACCATTTGCAAGATTTCATCTTTTACATCTATACTGGAATCAAACATACCTACTAGATTAGATTTTTTTATAATAAATTGTCTCTTAGAAAGCACTTCTGTTTCTACTTCTCCCATAGGAGATGTATATTTTACAGTTCCCAGCTTACCTGCATAAAACAAAGAAGATACAGGTGATCTCCAGTCAATTACAATAGGTTCGTAACTTTTCCTTCCTGTCACACCAAACCTACCTATGTATATTTCTTCCTCTCCATATTCATCCTGAAATTTTACCTTACCAAAATAAGGTGAATTGCTCAGTATGGTAAGTTCTTTTATGCTTTTATTTACTAGCCTATACTGTTCTTCCTTTTCGTACATTTCATGGTTAAAATATTCTATAACTTTGTCTTCATCATCTTCGTACTGTTCCAAATTTTTTTCTCTTAGCTTTAAAATATAGTCTATTACTTTTTTTCTACTCTCAATGTATTCTAAAATTTGTACCTCAATTTCTTTTAAGACTTCTTTTAATTTTTCCCTTTCAAGATCCAGCTCGACTTCCTTCTCCAATTCCTTTTTTAAATCGTCTCTATACATATTACTATCTCCATTTCATAAGTTACCCATTAGGCATTTTCAAAGAAATAACCATTGAGTATTCTATCCTATTTTCTTCCAAATGCCTTAGAGTAGTCCATAATCAGAGTTTTGTATCCTGAGTTTCCTGTTTTTTGTCATTATATTCTTTTATTATGTCCATAAATTCCTCTCCCATTAAAGTTTCTTTTTCAATTAGGCTTTCAGATATCTTTATGAGTAAATCCTTATTTTCTTTAATAATACTTCTTGCCTTTTCGTGACATTCTTTTATTATGTTCAAGGTTTCATCATCTATAATAGCAGCTGTTTCCGCACTACAATTTTGCACCGGTCTTCCATCCAAATATCTATCTTTTATTGATTCTAGTCCCATCATATCAAATCTATCTGTCATTCCATACATAGTCACCATGCTCCTAGCTGTTTCCGTAGCTCTTTCAATATCATTAGATGCACCTGTAGATATGCTATTAAGCTCTACTTCTTCTGCAGATCTTCCCCCTAGCATGACACATATCTTATCTATCATTTCTTCCTTGCTAACAAGATATTTTTCTTCTGTAGGAAGCTGCATCGTATAACCTAGTGCACCCATGGTCCTCGGAACTATAGTTATCTTATGTACAGGATCCGTATGTTTTAATAATGCAGCCACAAGTGCATGACCTACTTCATGAAAAGCAACAGCTCTTTTTTCAGCATCAGATAAAATTCTATCTTTCTTTTCTTTACCAGCCATAACTACTTCTACTGATTCCTCTAAGTCTTCCTGAATTACTTCTTCCCTACCATTTTTCACTGCCCTTAAAGCAGCTTCATTTATCATATTAGCCAAATCCGCTCCTACAGCTCCAGGAGTCGATTTTGCTATAGAATTTAAATCTACATCTTCTGAAACTTTAACTCCCTTAGTATGAACTTTAAGTATACTTTCTCTTCCCTTTAAATCAGGCCTATCTACTATAACCCTTCTATCAAATCTTCCTGGTCTTAAAAGTGCCTTGTCAAGTACTTCTGGTCTATTGGTAGCTGCTAAAATTACAACTCCTTTAGAAGAATCAAATCCATCCATCTCTGCAAGAAGTTGATTCAAAGTTTGCTCCCTCTCATCATTTCCAGATACGTTGCCACCCCTACTTTTACCTATGGCATCTATTTCATCTATAAATACTATACAAGGAGCCTTTTCCTGTGCCTGTTTAAATAAATCTCTAACTCTAGATGCCCCCATACCTACAAACATCTCTACAAAAGCAGAACCTGATATAGAGAAAAATGGGACTTTAGCTTCCCCTGCTACAGCTTTTGCAAGAAGAGTCTTTCCTGTCCCTGGTGGCCCTACAAGGAGTGCCCCCTTAGGAAGCTTTGCACCTATTGATACATATTTTTGAGAGTTATGCAAGAAATCAACTATTTCAATCAGAGATTCTTTAGCTTCTTCCTGTCCTGCCACATCACTAAAGTTCACGCCAGTTTCATTTTCCGCATATATTTTAGCGGTATTCTTTCCAAAGGACATAACTCCACTGCCCATTTTTTTATCTAATCTTCCCATTAAAATACTTCCAAAAAACATAATTATACTTAAGGGTAAAATCCAATTTGTAAAAAGGCTTCTCATTAGAGAGCTTTCCTGTGACACGCCTTCATATTGAACTTTGGCATCATTTAACTTTTTAATTAAATTCTGATCATCTACCCTTTCAGTATAAAGTATTTTTCCTTTATGAGCTGTATCCTTATCCTTGGGAGTTATTATTAGCCTATCCTTGGATATTTGTACATTAGATATTTTATTTTGGTTAATATAATTTATAAAATCACTATATTTTATGTGCTCATATTTTAATTGGCTAGAGTATTCATTAACTATAAACACAATTATAACAGCTAATAGTGAATAATAAATAACATATTTGAATTTGTTACCTTTAAATTTTTTGCTATTAAACATATGTAAGCCTCCACTTTATTTCAACTCATAATCTACTTATATTATAGCAATAAATACTCTTTTTCCTACTAGTATTTACAAAATATTTTTAAAGTTATTTTTAACCAAATATCTATGATATTTGCAAGTAACCACTAAATTTATTTGCCAAAAAGAAATACTATCAAAATTTTGATAGCATTTCTAAAAATTGAAGTATTATATTAACACAGGTTTCTTTAATATGCTTTTCCCCAATAAACTAATTTATCAGCTTTTTTACCACAGCACACGCAGGTATCTGAAATATGTTCTTGTTCAAATGGAATGCATCTTGAAGACGCACCAGTAACTTCTTTAATTTTTTCTTCACATTTAGCGTCTCCACACCACATAGCCTTTACAAAACCTATTTTATTTTCCATTATATCTTTAAACTCTTCCATGTTTACAGCATTATTTGTATTGTTTTCTATAAGATTTTTTGCCTTTTCAAACATACCGTCATGAATTTTATCTAAAAGATCTGGTATATCCTTTTCCAGGTTATCCATGGATACTATTATCTTTTCTCCACTGTCTCTCCTTACAAGTACAACTTGATTTTTCTCGATATCCTTTGGTCCTACTTCAAGACGTATAGGAACTCCCTTCATCTCATATTCACTAAACTTCCATCCAGCCATTTTATCACTGTCATCAAGTTTAACTCTTGCAAATTTAGCTATTCTATCTTTTAGTTCGTTTGCCTTATCCAGTACTCCTTCTTTATGCTGTGCTATAGGTACTATAATTACCTGAGTAGGAGCTATTCTAGGTGGAACTACGAGTCCATTATCATCGCCATGTACCATTATAATTGCTCCTAAAAGACGGGTTGTTACACCCCAGGAAGTCTGGTATACATATTGAAGTTTTCCTTCTTTATCTGAATACTGCATTCCAAAAGATTTCGCAAAGTTCTGTCCTAAGTAATGAGATGTACCAGCCTGAAGTGCCTTTCCATCATGCATAAGTGCTTCTATAGTATATGTAGCTTCTCCTCCTGCAAATTTTTCACTGTCAGTTTTCTGTCCTTTTAATACTGGAATAGCCAGTACTTTTTCACAAAGATCCGCATATACATTCAGCATCCTTGTGGTCTCCTCTTGGGCTTCCTTCTTAGTTTCATGTATAGTATGACCTTCTTGCCATAAAAATTCTGTAGTTCTAAGGAAAGGTCTTGTAGTCTTTTCCCATCTAACTACAGAACACCACTGATTGTAAAGCTTAGGCAAGTCTTTATAAGACTGAACTATCTTAGCATAATGTTCACAAAATAATGTTTCTGATGTTGGACGAACACATAATTTTTCTGTAAGTTCTTCATTACCACCGTGAGTTACCCAGGCAACTTCTGGTGCAAATCCCTCTATATGATCCTTTTCCTTTTGAAGAAGACTTTCAGGAATAAATAAGGGCATATATACATTTTGATGTCCTGTTTCTTTAAATCTTTTGTCTAAATAACTCTGAATATTTTCCCACATAGCATAAGCATAAGGACGTATTATCATACAGCCTCTTACACTTGAATAATCAGCTAATTCTGCTTTTTTTACAATGTCTGTATACCACTGTGCAAAATCTTCATCTCTTGATGTTATTTGTTCTACCATCTTTTTACTCAATTTTAATTACCTCCAAAATTTGAATCTAGTGTAGTTAGTTTTTCCTTTAAATATAAAAAAGCCTCCAATCCCAAAAGGGACCGAGGTTACGTCGGCGGTACCACCCTGATTAATATATTTAAAATATTAAACATATTCTCTCAATTATAATTATAACGGCAATTACCGCTGTATTCTAACAGAACTCAAAGGTAGGTTCAAAATGTACATTTAGAAACTTTCACCACCCGTTTCCTCTCTTAAAAAAATATCATTTCTACTAATCCTCTTCTTTGCATATCACTATATTTAATTAAACTCTTTCTATATAATAGAATACAGGAAATTTATTGTCAATATATTTTTTAAAATTAGAGTTTCTCCAAATATTATACATCTAAAAATATTCCTATTTTTTAAACATCTCCTACTATATCTTACCAAACCAAATTTCTAATAAACTAACCAAAAAACTGCATAATAAGATTAGGAGGTAAATTCATATGAAATTTAAAAAATCTATTGTACTAATTATTTCTATTTTTTTATTTGGTATATTTATCCCAAATGTACATGCTTTTTTAGGCAAGCCTTATTATGTAAAAAACTCGAAAATACCACATCACCTTTATGTAATTTACCAAAATGATCTAACTCCTGCAGAAAAAACTATGATAGTCACCCTTCAAGGAGTAATATCAAATAAGTCAAATTCTCAAATATATACTTTAAACAAAAATCAACCTGATTACAAAATATGGCTGGATGATTTAAAAACAAATTACGGGGTAACTTATACCATAGTAAAAGATCCCTGGTATTTATTAGATAAATTTAAATCACTAGTGTCTGGATATGTACTTTACAGCAGTTATCCTGAGAAAAACCCTTCTATTAACAATGCCTGCTCTCTTGCAGCATTAAAAAATTCCATAGCTATAGATAAATCTATAGAAGATAAGGTTAAAAGTACAGGAATTAAAATACAGGGTGATTGTGTAAACACCGATAAATATTGGGCTTATAATAATTTGTGGAATTCAGGACTAAATCATTCCGTTGTAATTCAGCTGTCTCCAAATAAAAATGCTCCTCTTAGAGATTATGGAATCATGAGTAAATGTTTAGTGTTTTATGAGGATGATCTAAAAGATTTCTCACTAAGGGATAAAGTTTTTGAGTCTATGAAAAAGGACTCTACATGCCTTGGATGGGGGCCTGACGAACATGGTAATGTAAGTGCAGCCTCTAAAAATGGAGTAAGTATGGTTCCTGCAGATTGGTCTTACAATTTAACAGTATTAAGTGCCTTTCCATCAGTACCTTTAACACAAAAAAGCAGTGTAAAGCCTGATAAAAAACTTTTCTATCAACCTATGCACTACGTAACTTTTATAATGTCAGATGGAGATAACCAGCAGTGGAACCTGGGGAGTAATTATGGATCTGAAAAATGGTACGGATCTCCTAAAAGAGGTAGTTTTAATATGGGATTCAGCATAAGTCCTTCTATGTATGAACTAGCGCCTACCGTTTTTAAACTATATTATAAAAATACATCTTCAATTCCTTATAGGGATAACTTTGTAGTATCACCTTCTGGCAATGGTTATATGTACCCTAGTAAATTTAAGGAAGATTCTTTAAACGCATATCTAAAAAGATTAAACAATTATATGGCAGATGTAGATGAAAGGTATGTATCAGTTTTGGATGATTGGTCACTTTATGATACTAAATTATGGAATAAATACACTACTTGTTCAAATGTTGACGGTATATTCTACCTTAATTATAATAAGCAAAATGACTATAAAGGTAAAATTGTATGGAGCAATGGAAAACCAGTGGTGTCCTGCAGAGATGTACTCTGGTATGGACTGGAAGAGGAAGATGCTCTTATAAATAACATAAATAATTATGTTAATAAAGGCTACACCAACATATCCAAACCTGAAGCCTATACGTTTGTGTACGTTCATGCATGGAGTAAATCTATGAAAGACGTAGAAAAAGTAATAACAGAGTTAAATAAAAATCCTAAAGTAAAAGTTGTCCCACCAGATACATTTATGGATATTATGAAAAAGAATATCAGTAAATAAGCTCTATAGGGGAATCTAAGCAAAAATCAACTTATACTCCGGATATCTTTTACAACCTTCAGCTCGTTAAATATTTTGATAAGTCTAAGTAAAAAATTCTAAAAAAGCTAAGAACTTTTGAAAACTCGTACCTCAGACAATTTAAAAGTTCTAAGTTTTTACGAATTTTTTCCAAGACTTATATACAAAATATTTAAAAGAGCTTCAGCATTGTAAAAATATGCCTGCGTATAAGTTGATTTTAAGCTAGAATACCCACATAGAGTTTTCAATTGAAATTTAGACTTATACATGAAATATAATGACAAAATTGAAGGCACTTTTAAAAATTTTTTTGTAAGTCTTAGTGAGGTATTTTAGGAAATCTTAGAAGCTTAGATATGTTTGAGGCACGAGTTTAGCTAAGCTTCTTAGCTTTTCAAAATACCGGACTTTAGACTTACTAAAATTTTTAAGGTGACGCAATTTGTCATTATATGATTTAGTATAAGTCAAATTCTAATTTAAAACTCCTACTATTGTTCTTATAATATCTTCTATTCTATCCTTTATTAATTCAGATGCATGCTCCATAGAATATTCAAGCGACGTAGGTTTATCTATGATACTAAATAAGGAAGTAACACCAATATCATATAAGCTCTTATAGTTATCTCCAAGACCACCGGACAATACAATTACAGGCTTATTGTATTTTTTAGCTAGTTTTGCAACGCCTAGAGGAGCCTTTCCAAAAGCAGTTTGAAAATCGGTGTTTCCTTCTCCTGTTATAACTAAATCACTGGCTTTTATTTTATCTTCCATTCCAGTAATATCAATTACAACATCTATACCTTTTTCTAATTTAGCATTTAAAAAGGCCATAAGTGCAAATCCCATTCCACCTGCAGCACCTGCTCCTGGAGTTTGTGATAAGTCCTTATTTAGAGTATCCTTCACAACCTCAGAATAATGCATTAAATTATCATCCAGCAATTTGACCATTTCAGGAGATGAATTTTTTTGAGGTCCATACACAAAAGATGCACCATTTTTACCACATAGAGGATTAACCACGTCCGATGCAACAATAAATTCACTTTCATATATTCTGCCATCTAAACTGCTTAAATCCACCCTTGCCAGCTTATCAAGGCATCCGCCTCCATAACCAATCTCCCTATTACATTCATCTAAGAAGCTTGCACCTAAAGCCTGCAGCATACCTGCACCACCGTCATTTGTAGCACTTCCTCCTATTCCAATTATAAACTTTCTACATCCTTTATTTAGAGCGCTTTCTATAAGCTGTCCAGTTCCATAAGATGTAGTTATAAGTGGATTCCTTTTATTTTCAGGTACAAGATATAATCCTGAAGCCGAGGCCATTTCTATAATTGCAGTTTTATCTTTTAATATTCCGTAATGAGCTTTTATTTTTTCTCCTAAAGGTCCATTAACTTTTTCAAAATATTCTGTACCTTTTGTAGATGAAACAATTGCATCTACTGTGCCTTCTCCCCCATCTGCAATAGGAACTTCCAGTATATCCATCTGAGATACCCTGAGTATTCCTTCTCTAAGAGCACTGCAAACATCTTTTGAAGACAAACTTCCTTTAAAGGAATCTGGAGCAAGAAGTATTCTCAATTTTAATTCCCCCTATAATGCTACTAGTACAACATTCTAATTAAACTACTGCATTTTGTTTGGCAGCACTTCTTCTAGACTTAATTACCATAGAAATAGCAGCCGTAATCATTAAGAATATTCCTAAAACAATAAATCCTAGGAATCCTCCAAATTTTCCTTGAATCCATCCTACAATGTAAGGTCCTAAAAATCCTCCCAAGTTTCCAAGAGCATTTATAAGTCCCATAGCTGCTGCTGCAAGTTCAGGTCTCAATATATCTGTAGGTATAGCCCAGAATGGTCCATAAGGTCCATATACTCCTATAGCTGCTATAATTAAGAATATCATTTTTCCTACAGCCGTATGTGCAAAATACTGTCCTCCAATAAGTCCAAATGCTCCAATTAAAAGAGGTATAGCAACATGCGTTTCCCTTTGATGCCTCTTATCAGATAAGGAAGAGTTAACAGCCATAGATGCCATTGCAAAAATAAAAGGTATTGCACTTATAAGTCCTACTGCAGAAGAATTAAGTCCTTTAAAACCTTTTACAACGCTTGGCACCCACATAGTATATCCATAAAAACCAGACATCCAGAAAAAGTAGGCAACCAAAAGCAATATAACTGTTGAATTTTTAAAAGCTGAACCATATCCAGTAGCTTTAGGCTTATTTTCATTTTCTTTCGCAATTGTATCTTCTACATATTTTCTCTCATCGTCAGATACCCATTTAGCATCAGCTGGACTATCAGATATTGCAAACCACCATACAAATCCCCAAATAAGAGGTAAAAGTCCTTCAATTAAAAATACCATACGCCAGCTTGTTATAGATATAAGCCAGCCTGTAATAGGTGCCATAATAACAGCAGATAACGGCATGTTAATCATCCAAAAAGCATTAGCACGAGCTCTTTCTCCTGACGGAAACCATTTAGCAAGCAGTACTAAAACTGACGGCCATACACCACCTTCAAATACTCCTAAAAGTAACCTTAATACAAATAGCTGAGCTTTACTTTGTACTAAACTTGTACACATAGCAACTATACTCCAAAGCATAATCAGTATAAATACAACTTTTTTGGCACTCCACTTATCTGCTAGTATAGCAGCTGGTATCTGCAGTACCATATAACCTACAAAAAATATTCCTGAGGCTATACCCATATCTGCACTTGTCAAGTTAAATGACTTATCTATATATGGAAGTATCATAGACACATTTATTCTATCCATATAAGCCGTCATATACATTACAAATGCTATAGGTATAATTCTCACCCACCTTCTTGATGTCCCCATGTTCACACCATGTCCTTTCTTATAATTTATTTTTATCCGATGGCTACCAGCCGTAATACCCCCATCGCACACAGCGAAAGCGACTATCACCAAATCAAAGATTTGGGATATCTGCTTTTCTTATAAAGTGGGGAATATTAGAACTCTTGAGCTTCAGCGATTTAGAGTTCTTATGCTGTGCATAACGGCTGCTACGCCCCTGGATAACGATTTCTAAGTTTCAGATGGAGAAAAAACTCCACCTGAAACCAAGAACTCTGTTTATATAAACTAGTTCACTGTACTTAAGGTTTTAGATTATAGTTTGTTTTAAATGAGTCAGTACAGAAAACTAAGTTTTTATTTGTATACCTCCGCATATTCATAAGCCAGCTTAATTGCTTCCTCCATACTTACTGGACTTACAATATTTTTACCTGCAATATCAAAAGCTGTACCGTGATCAACAGATGTCCTTATAAAAGGCAGTCCAACAGTTATAGAAATAGTTTTTTCAAAGTCTACCATTTTTGTAGCAATATGACCTTGATCATGATATAGCGATATTACTGCATCATAAGTACCTTTTAATGCCTTATAAAATACTGAATCTGCTCCTATAGGCCCTTCTATATCTATACCTTTTTCTCTTGCAGCTTCTACCGCAGGAACGATTTCTTCAACTTCTTCCATTCCGAAAAGTCCGTGCTCCCCTGCATGAGGATTCAATCCTGCAATTGCAATCCTAGGATTTTTCACTCCCAGCTGCATAAGTCCCTTACTGCATTTTAGAATGTATTCATAAACCTTATCCTTTTTTACAGAACTTACAGCGTCCTTAAGTGATAAATGCCTGGTCAAAAAAAACACCCTTAAATTACGTACTTGAAACATGGTCATAGGATCACCTGTACCTGTAAGACCAGCCAATATTTCAGTATGTCCAATATAATTTATTTTTGCAGCTTTTAGAGCTTCTTTATTTATAGGAGTAGTTGCTATAGCATCTACTTTATGTTCACCTGCAAGCTCTACAGATTTTTTAATGAATTCAAAAGCTGATTTTCCTGCCTTTGCTTGTACCTCTCCAAATTTTATTTCATATCCATTTACATTATTTAGATCAATCAAATCAATCGTTCCAAATTCAAATTTTGCCTTTTCTACTTTATCTACAACATTTATTTCTAAATTTATATTTGTCACTTCTAAAGCTCTTTTTATTGCCCTCAATTCTCCTACTACTAAAGGGTTCACTTTATCATAAATAATTTTTTTGTTAAGAGATTTAACTACTATTTCAGGTCCTACACCTGCTATATCCCCTATTGGTATTGCTACAATTTTTTTACTCATTTTTACTACCACCTTTAACATTTTTTTCTACAGCAGACAATATAAAGTCTGCAGATGTTTCATTCCCAATTAGTCCTCCTTTGGTTATTATGTTTAATCCATCAAATTCCCCTCCTACTGCTTTTCCGTATACTGCAAGTGGAATTATTTCATCTATTATTTCCACACCAATTGAATTTATATTTTTCAAAAACCCCTGGCTTATATCTCCTCCAGTTAAATAAGCAAGATTAATATTGAAATCCTTTACGCTAAGTATATCTTTTGCTAGCTTATTTAATCTATCTGATATAATATAAGATATACTCATGCTAGCTTTATCCATTATTTCATCTTTTTCTAAAGAAGTACTTATGCAGAGATATTTATACTTCTTATAATTTTGTTTAAAATAACTTAACGCCTCTTGCAATTCGTCTTCAAAATTATCTATTAAATTACTCACATCTACGTTATAAATAAGTATATTTTTATGTTCTTTAAAATATTCTATTTGCCTTCTAGTTAAATCTGTAGTACTTCCTATAACCATTAAGCTTCTATAAAAATCTTCTTTGCCTGACTTTAACAAGTTTAATGAAAAATATGCCGTAAAAGGCCCTGGATCTATGCATACAATTTTCTGCTGTGACAATACACATGCATCAGCTATAATTTTAATATCCTCATCTGTTACTGCATCTATAACAATTATTTCATTAGAATTATCCTGTATTTCTCTACTTAAAAAATTACTTCCTTTTAAAACTTTCTCCAAAGATATATGTCCAACACTTTTACTGCTCTGAGATTTTATAATATCAATTACATTAGAAGATTTTACCGGGGTTTTAATATCCTTTGAAACATTAGTTTTTTCTAGTGGTACTCCATTTACAAGAACATATCCTCCAATACAAATTCGTCCAGATGAAGGATAAGACGCTACTACAACAGCTTTATATTCTTTCCCCAATTCATCTAGTACACCATCTATTTCACTTCCTGCGTTTCCTCTCAAGGTACTATCTATTCTTTTGCTTATAACTTTAACTTGATCTTTAAATTCATGGGTTATACTTTTAATCAAGTTATACGAATACTGCTTTTCCTTATCTCTAGTGTCTGTGTTTATACAGAAAACATCTTCATCACTATGAAAATTTTTCACATCATCACTTCTCAAAAAAGAAATAGCATTTAGTCCCTTTGTCTTAAGTAGTACCCCTGTATCATTTGCGCCTGTAAAATCATCAGCCATCACTAAAACACCTGGCATATATACCCTCCTCTTTTAATTAAACCAGATATATCTATTCTCTCTTTCTCACTTTTGTTTGCTACTTTCTTGTCCATATTTCTTTTAAAAAATCTACTATTTTAATACGTCTCTCTTCTGGAAGGATTTTGTTTTCTCCTTTGTTATAATAAAATATGTAATTTGTTCTATACTGTTTATATATGTTCATATTTGTTTATATATGTTATAAACTATAAAAAATATATAATTTCTTCTTATTTTTTAAATTTTTAGAAATTATTTCAAAAAAACCTAAAGAGACTTAGATAAACTTGTGCATCAGACATATCTAAGTCTCTAAGGTATTCTAACTTAAAAATCAATTTTTAAATAACTTTTCTAAAAATGAAGAAGCTTTATTAGTTTTTATGGGAAAATAAACCTCATCTGTATTTTCTGTTATAGGCTCAAATTCATAGCCATGGGATTTGTAATAACTTATTACTTGAGGCAATGCAGTACAAGTATTCTTATGCATATAATCACAGTGCATTAAAAGTATTACTGGATTATGCTTATCTGGATCTTTAGTAGCCTCTTTAACTAGTTTATACGGTGGAATCTTTGGATTAATTCCATCAGGTGCCTGTATGTTCCAGTCATATATTTTGAACTTATTGTTGTGCAATTTCTCTAAAAATCTTTTATTTAGATGTTTCCTGCTCCCTCCTGGAAATCTTATTAAGTGACTTTCCTTCCCCGTAACTCTCTTTATTATTTCGTTAGATTTATTCATTTCATCTATAAAACTGTCACCATTTCTGTATATTTTTCTATATTTGTGACTATATGTGTGAAGTCCTATACTGTGACCTTCACTATATATTCTCTTTACTACCTGTTCATTATCTTCTATTTGATTGCCTATGAGAAAAAATGTGGCTTTTACATTGTTCTCCTTTAGTATGTCTAGAAACTTATCTGTAAGTTTGCTGGGTCCGTCATCAAAAGTCAAGTAAATTACTTTTTTATTGTCCTTCTGCAAATCATCATTCAGGTTATGTTTTGAATTATTTGCAAAAACCACATTGGGGTTTATTGTCATAAAAAATATACACATAAGTACAACTGTTTTGACAAATATGTTATTTTTATATTTCAACCTATAGGACCTCCTAATCTAAGTCTTTAACTGAATCTTTATGGTTTTTTAACCACTCAGACCAGCTAGTATTAAAATTGTCCTTATTTTCTTTTGCGTATTCATAGAATTTCTTTATAAATTCCGATCTCTCTGAAGATTTACTTCCAACTTTATGAAAAGGCTTAAGTAAATTTTTCCCTCCAAGCAAAATCTGTCTCTCCATTATATCGTCTAAGCTTACATCCTTAGCATTTTTCATAATATCGTACATTGTCATAAACGTAGTAGTCCTTCCAATTCCGGCTTTGCAGTGAAAATGCATCCATGTACCTGGCGGCGTTTTCTTTACAATGCTTATGAAATAGTCCACCATTTCATCTGTAGGCCCTTCTGTATCTGTAACAGGTATTCTTACATAGGACATCTTATTTTCTTCCGTAAGTTCCCTCTCATCTTGAACTTTATCTGGAATTATTTCTTTTTCTTCAATACCAAGTTTCTCATTTAATTTGATACCTTTTAACCTTTCGCTTTCATCCTTTAATACCTGCTCCCTAGTAAGTCCCTTATTTGCATTATTTTTTTCTTCTCCTACCCAGCTAACTGCCAGGTCATTTATAAAACCATGGGACTCTTCCCTTAAATCTACTACCAATATAGGTACATTGCCTATTTCCTCTTTCACCATTTTTATATTCTGCCCTGTAAACTGTGCGCTGCCTGAAGCATTTAAAGAGGATAGTCCCTTCAAATTTAAGGCTTTACCATAAACTCTAATGTCATCTGTAGTTTTTCTGAATCTCTTAGGAATTTTATTTTTCTTTTTAGAGTCTATTTTAAGCTGTACATTTTTATTTTGTATGTGTTCAAGCTGCACATTTTCATTTTTCATTCCTGTAACTTCCTTGGAATATACTACAGGTACTCCAAGTAAAGATACTAAAAACATAGTGCACATAAAAATACTTAATTTTTTCTTCATACCTTGCCACCTCTTTTTTATTAATCACTTATATATTTTATAAATAATATCTCTGCTTATTATGTGTATATTTTCTTATTCAATGCTAAAAATAACTATGTATTTTGAATCTAAGGAGGGTATTTTTATGGCTAAAGCAGGAATGAGAAGGCCCGATCCAAGTGACCCTCATGGTACTGAAAGCAATAAAAAGATGAAATCTAATAGAAATACTGTGAAACCTGTGAAAGAAATCCAGGGAAAAGCTAAAACTGGTAATAAGAAAGCAGGATTAATTTAGGAGGTAACATAAATGACTAAGGACAGTCAGCCTGATAACAAAAAGGCCAGAGCTAAAAAAAGTAAAGGCCAGATACCTATTACTGAAGAAGGACAAAACCATAATAAAAACAGTAAAAAGAAATCAGCAAAATAAAAACATTTAAAATGGGAGAAGTCATTAACAATATATAATGACTTCTCCCTAAATTAATTTATTAACTAAACATTTTAAGCAGCAATGTTGCTATAACAACCATAGATGCTCCGCCAATTCTTGTAGATATTTGTGAAAATGGCATAAGTTCCATACGATTTGCTGAAGACAAGATTGCTACATCACCTGTGCCACCAAGTCCACTGTGACATGCTGTAACTAAAGAAGATTCTATTGGATACATATTTATATACTTGCCAATAAAAAATCCTGATGCCATCATTGACAAAACTATGGATATACAAATAATAATGTATGCTGGTGTGATTGCTCTAACCAAATCACTAAACGGAGTATATAATACACCAATACCAACTAACAACGGGTAAGTTAAGCTTGATGATACAAATTTATACAAGTGATGAACACCTTGTTCTGTTTCAGGTGGTATCACATTGAGATATTTAACTATTGCTGCAGTAAATATCATAATGATAGGTGCTGGTATTCCTATAAGCGGACTAGTTAAAAGACCAAATACATAGAAAGTACAAGCAATTAGAAGACCGCTTCCCATAAGTTTAAAATCAACAGGTTTTTCAGCTTTTTGTTCTGCAAGTATTTCATTATCTTCTTTTGTCTTTACTAACAGTCCATTACCAGTAAGGTCTGGTCTTTTTTCAGCATAACGTTTCAATACTCCAGCACTTACTATAGCAACAATATTTCCAAGTACTGCTGCTGGAACTAGTTTTGCAATAAGGAGACTTTGAGGTTGGTGTAGGATATCTGAATATCCCATAGTTAGTGGCAATATTCCTTCTCCAATTCCTCCATCAAGTATAGGGGCTACAATGTAGAAGAAAGTATAACCTGGCTTATATCCAAATAATAAGCCCACTAACATTCCACCTGCAATTGCCATAATAGTTCCTACAACTAAAGGAACAAACATCCTGACAAAACCTTTTATCAGTACTTTCCTATTCATCCCTAGTATACTTCCTACAACCAAGCATGAAATATATAAATATAAGAAGTTAGAATTTTTCATTATTCCAGTAATCGCTTTCATGGATGTTGTATTAAGCAGTTTAAAATATACCATCATAGAAGGTATTATTATTGATAAAATTGCAGCACCACCAATGTTTTTTAACACTGGAAGCTTTGAGCCAAGATCTCCGAAAAATGTTCCCAAAACTATGATTATTGCAAAACCACCAATCATATCTGCAGGAAGTTTTTTTGTTACTGAAGCAAAATAGATTATTGCCACCAGTACAATAAATATTGGAAGAGGTGTAACCCCTATTTTATAATTTACAAATTTTGAAATAAAATTATTATTTTCAGATTTAGGCATGTTAATTGTACCTTGCACGTAAATTCCCCCTTGTTTTTATATCCTCACATATTAAATTCCAAGCAAAGTCTTTGTATGTTTTTCAACCATCTCTGGAGTGACATCCTTTTTCCTTGCAACACCTGTATCAATAGCAGCTTTTGCCACATATGAAGCTACTTTTGGAGCTATTCTCAAGTCAAAAGCATTAGGTATTATATAGTCCGGTTTCAATTCTTCTTCACTTATAAGTTCTGCTATTGCATATGCTGCAGCTATTTTCATCTCATCATTTATTTCACTTGCCCTTACATCTAAAGCTCCCCTAAATATTCCTGGAAAAGCAAGCACATTGTTAACCTGATTTGGAAAATCTGACCTTCCTGTGCATACCACTTTAGCTCCAGCTTTTATAGCTAAATCAGGAAGTATTTCTGGATTTGGATTTGCCATTGCCATAATTATTGAATCTTTATTCATGGACTTTACCATTTCTTCAGTTACACAATTAGCTGCAGATACTCCTAAAAATACATCTGCACCTTTTAAAACATCAGCAAGACTTCCTTTCTGAAGATTAGGATTTGTTATTTCTGCCATTTCATCCTTAAACTTATTCATTCCAATTGGTCTTTTCTTGTATATAGCACCTTTTGTATCGCAAAGTATTACATTTTTTGTTCCCATTTTTATTAAAAGTTTTGTAATAGCAGTTCCTGCTGCTCCTGCTCCATTTACGACAATTTTTAAGTCTTCAAATTTCTTATTTACTATTTTTAATGCATTTATAAGACAAGCTGACGAAACAACTGCAGTTCCATGTTGATCGTCATGAAATACAGGTATATTACAAACCTTCTTAAGCTTTGATTCAATTTCGAAGCATTCTGGAGCTTTGATGTCCTCTAGATTTATTCCTCCAAAAGTTGGTTCCATAAGTTTTACAGCTGCTACAATTTCATTAATATCCTTGCTTTCCAGACATATTGGAAATGCATCTACTCCAGCAAAAGTTTTAAATAAAACGGATTTTCCCTCCATAACAGGAAGCCCTGCACCTGCGCCTATATTTCCAAGGCCAAGAACAGCTGTACCATTTGTTACAACAGCTACCCAATTTCCTTTTGATGTATAGTCATAAATACATTCTGGATTTTTATTAATTTCTAAGCAAGGTTCTGCAACTCCAGGTGTATATGCTAGTGTTAGATCTTCTTTGCTTTTAACCGGCACCTTGCATTTTAGTGCAATTTTACCTTCATTGTCTTTGTGAAATTTTAATGCAGTTTCTCTTAGATTCATGAACATTACCTCCAACTAATATTTAAATCATAAAAATAATTGCTTTATTACCTTATTTTCAAGTTTATTATAAATTTCATATTGCAATTTATAAAGTTATTGAAACTTTCTAAATAATTTTGTAACTAAAGTAAGTGAAAACCTTTAACCAAAATTTACGCAAATAAAAAAACCTTTAGTTTTCAGTCTAAAGGTTTTTTTATTAGCATATATACTTTTTTATATAACTATTTTCGATGTCTATGCATCTATATTTATGAATAGGTCTTCCAACAGAGCCATAAATAACCTCTACTTGCAGGGCACCTAGCTTATTTAGAAAGCTTAAATATTTCTTCATGGAAACTCTTGATATTCCAACATATCTTGCAATTTCACTTGTTGAAAATGTATCTTCTTTCATTTCTATTACCTTTGTCCATACCTTTCTTAAAGTATTTTTATCAAGTCCTTTTGGCAACTGTGGAGATACTTGATTTTCTTCCCGATTATTTAAAATAAGCTGATCAAGTTCTGTCTGACTAAGTTCTTTTTTTTGTTTCATAAAATTCTGTGCTTCTCTATAGGCAGATAATGCTGAGTTAAATCTATCAAATTCAAAGGGCTTTATCAAATAATCCACTGCACCGTATTGCAAAGCTCTTTTTATAGTTTGAATATCACAAGCAGCCGATACAATAATTATATCCACTTCTTTACCCATTTTTCTTACTTGAGATAATAATTCCAATCCACTTAAACCGGGCATATATATATCCAATAAAATTAATTGTATATCGCTTGTTTTTAAAACTTTTACAGCTTCTTCAAAGGAACGTGCTACAGCTTTTAATTTAAATCCACCTACTTGACTAAGGTATTTTTTATTAAATTCTGCAACCATAGGATCATCTTCAACAATTAAAACATTAATCATTTACCATTCTCTCCTTGCTCTTATAAGGTATATAAATTGAAAATAGAGTACCCTTACCTAACTCTGAGTATATTTCAATCTCACCACCTAATCTCTCTACACTTTTTTGTACTAAATAGAGACCTAATCCTCTGTCATTTCCTTTTGTTGAATAACCTTTTATAAAAAGTTTTTCTTTCGTATCTTCATCAATTCCAGAACCACTATCATTTACCTCTATAGTCAGAGTTTCTTTCTCATATAGTAATGTTAAATTTATTATCTTTTCTTTGGAATCCTTTACAGCTTCCACTGCATTTTCAAGTAAATTGCCAAGTATAGTTACAACTTCATGAGTTAACTCAGGATTTTCTGGCTCAGGTATAAAGCAGTCTTCGCATACTTTTAACTTGACATTGATTTCTCTAGCATAGCTCATTTTACCTAAAATAAATCCAGCAAGTACAGGATCCTTTACATGCCTTACTATAAATCCTATCTCTTCTTGATATTTATTTGCAATTCCATTTATATAGTTTGTAAGTTCATCATAGCATTTCATATGTAACATACCTAATATAACATGTAATTTGTTCATAAACTCATGGGTTTGTGCCCTAAGTGCACCTGCATATTGTTTTACTCCTGTAAGCTGTTCCGCTAATACTTTCATTTCAGTTTTATCACGAAAAGTTGATATAGCACCTACAATTTTCTTATTCACTAAAATTGGCATACGATTGGTCAAAATCTTTATCCCTCTGAGATCTTGCACCTGGTCAAATTCTGGTTGTCCAGTTTTTAGAATATGGTTTAATCTGGTATTTGGAACACAGTCCTCCGCTTTTTCACCAATAAGGTTGGTAATGCCTGCTTTGTTGAATATCCGGGCTGCCTCTTCATTTACTAGAGTAATTCGGCAGTTTTCATCTACAGTTATAACACCTTCTCTTATTGAGTAAAGCATTGCATTCTGCTCTTCTAAAAGTTTTGCAATTTTCCAAGGTTCTAATCCAAACATGGTTTTTTTAATGCTTTTGGCAAGCAGCATAGCACCTATAACTCCAACTATAAACCCTATACCTATACCTAAATATATAATCATTCTACTTTGTGAGACAGCCTGCTGTACAGTGTTTAATGATATGCCAACACAAACCATTCCTACTTGCTTGCCGTCTGCAGTAAATATTGGAACAAATGCTCTAAGTGACTTACCCAATGTTCCCTCAGCAGTTGAAACGTATTCATGGCCTTTCAGAACCTCTACATCGTCACCACCAACAAAATGCTTTCCTAGCTGATTTATATCTGGATGCGATTTTCTTATACCTTTCATGTCAGTAACTACAACAAATTCTACATCAGTTGATTTTCTTATTTTATTCGCTAGTTCTTGAATGATTTTTTCATTTTTCTTATCACTTAAAGATTCAATTATAGTAGGTGAACTGGCAGCCATCCTAGCAATATAGGACGCTTTATTAGATAGATTTTTTTCTGCATTACTTGATATTTTTGCACTTATAAGAACATCTGTTACTAATAGAGAAATGGCCACCACGCCGCAAACAAGTAAAGTTATAGTGGTCTGTAAAGTTAATCTAGGTTTTTTTATTCTCATATTTCCTCCAAACACTTTGTATTTAAATCTATTTTAATTATAACATGTTTTCCATTAATCTTCATATAAATGCTATTTCTGTCATGTGACGACTTATTTTTTTCCACTTTCTAAGAATATTTTTTCCATTATTTTAATATTTGACTTATAGTAATCTGGGTGATATAATTTAATACTGCATAAGACAATTATTATGCGGTATTAAGTATCCAAACACTTAACCCAACATGGGGGCGCAATGGTTTCGACAGGGGTGTGATGTGTTTGAGAAGCGAGTCGAGGGAACCTGTGGGCCCGCGTTAAAAAACTATGGGATTAAATATAAACGAAAATAATAACGAAAATTTAGCTTTAGCAGCATAGTCTGCTAGCCGTCAGCCTAGACTTCCCGCGATCTAGGGTCTGGCGCCGATAGCGGGGAAACGAGCCTAGGAAAGCTTTGACCTAGGAACGGAATTTATGAAGCTACTGAATTCAGAAGCCTGTCCTTAGGCGTCTGAAGGAGGGAATTTTAAATTAAGGACTGCACTCGGAGATGCTCAAATGTTTCTGCTTTTGGACAGGGGTTCGATTCCCCTCGCCTCCACCATACATAATGACCGTACTGGAATCCAGTACGGTTTTTTAATACAAGTTTATTGAATAAAGTAATTAGTGAAAGTATATAATTATTAATACCATATTGTAAATAGTATAGACTAGAAAATTTATAAAATAAATGATTTTAAATTGTGCAATGTATTATAATATAAATATAAAAAAGAAAAGCATTTGTTGATTTGAAAACTCAATAAATGCTTTATTTTTTATATTTGGAGGATGATAAGCTGATTTTTGCTTTGGAATTCTTAAGTGGAATTGTGGAAAGAATCCAGTCCCCAATAAATATATTGACTATACGTATACAGTAACAAAAAAACGAATAGCAACGTTTCGTTGACAAATTTTCAGCACTTTTTGGTAGACTGCAACCTTTCGTTTTCTATATAATTGAAGAATAGAGACCAGCTATGAGAAGTCAATAGATTTTATAAAAAAATTTGTAATATGTTTAAAATATATAAATACTTTAATTCGCAAGAGTAAGATTTTGCGAATTAAAAATATTAACTTGATTTAAACCCACTACTATGCTAAATTAGATTTATAAGTTGTAACTTATAAATTATAAAAAAGTTTATATATTTGAGTTTTCTAGGGTTCCGCAGTTTGTAACTGGCTGGTCCGAGAGGAAGCGCACATTTAATTGTGTACACGGAAGGATAAAAGCCTGGGAGATATTTTTGTAATATTTCCTTAGGCTTTTTGTTTTATTTTCTTTTAAATAAGCCATGAAATATTACTATACTAATCTTAATTAATAAAATTTAGGGAGGTAAAGTTTATGGAATGGATTTATTTAGTTATAGCAGGTTTTTTCGAAATAAGCTGGGCAATAGGGCTGAAGTACTCGCAGGGATTTACAAAAATATTACCTAGCATCCTAACTGTTATAGGAATGATTGCAAGCTTCTATTTTTTATCATTGTCTTTAAAAAGATTACCATTAGGCAATGCATATGCAATTTGGACAGGGATAGGAACTGTTGGCACTGTAGTGTTAGGTGTTATTTTATTTAAAGAACCAATTAATGTAATGCGTATGAGTTGTATTGTATTTATAGTTCTTGGAATCGTTGGTTTAAAATTAATATCAATAGACTAATAATTGTATATAGCTTATAAATAACAAAAATAAATATAATTTTAATTAAAGAAAAGTGATAAGAAGAAAATATGCAGTTATTTAGCTTTAATATGAAGGAGGAATTTTAATGAAAAAGTTTGTTATTGAAGATGATTTTTGGAGTCTGTTTCCAGGTGCAAGGATAGGAATTATAGTTTGTCATGGCATAGATAACTTTATAAAAGATGAAGATCAATACAAGAATATGATTAGTAAGTCAGAAAAGGAAGCATTAAAATATTTGGAGAATGTAGAATTCAGCAGCAATGAAGTCATAAAAGTATGGAGAGAAGCCTTCCAAAAGTTTAAAACAAAGAAAGGTGCAAGATCATCTATTGAAGCATTGTTAAAACGAGTTGATAAAGGAACTCATATAGGAACTATTAATCCGCTAGTTGATATTTACAATTCTATTTCTTTAACATATGCATTGCCTTGTGGTGGAGAGGATATGGATAAATTTGCTGGTGATATAAGATTGACTAAGGCAGTTGGAGATGAAAGCTTTATTACATTAGGAACAGATGAGAGTGCACTACCATATGAAGGTGAAATAGTATATAAAGATAACGAAGGAGCAATTTGCAGATGTTTTAATTGGCGTGAATCAGTAAGAACAATGCTCACTGAAAATACAAGGAATGCTTTTTTGTGCATTGAATTAGTTGATGAGAGAAGAGTTAAAGATTTTGAGAATGCTTTAAAAGATTTAGCAAAAATAGTACAGGATAATTTAGGTGGAACGTGCAAGATTTCAATTCTTGATATTAACAATAAAGAAGTATTAATAGATTAATTTGAGGTTAAAGGTCTAAATGACCTTTAACGAGTAACTCGTGAGCGAAAGCGGTCAGGATTGCTTGTCCCATGGTTATACGAAAGGAGAAAAAAAGGTAATGAGTGGTTTTAGTTATAAAGATATTTATATGGAAGATGGAAGAAGGGTACTGGAGATTAATGTACTTCCAGAAAAGTATTGTAATTTTGATTGCATATTTTGTCCTATTGGAAGGTCGAAAAATAAGGTAGATACAAAAATGTCATTTGATGAAATAGACAGCTCATTGATTGAACTTGGAAACAGGATAGAAAGTACAAAAGCAGAATTAGTTTTTATTAACTCAAAAGGAGAAGCCTTAGTAAATGATAAAATTGGTGATATTATTGACTTTATCAAAGACAAAGGTTTGCCTGTAAGACTACTTTCTAATGGATATTTACTAGGTAGAGATGAATATATGAAAATTGCTAATAAATGTGATGAGGTTGTTGGAGAAATAAAAATAATAACAGAAGAAGGCTTTCAAAAAGTTCAAAGACCTATTGAAGGATATACATTAGCAGAATATATTTCAAACATGGTTTCTTTTAATAAACAATACAAAGGAAAATTTATATTTGAAATTACTATCATTAAAGGCTATAACGATGATGAAGAATCAATTGAGAAGATAAAAAATATTATTAAAGCAATATCTCCTGACAAAATAATTGTAGCAAGAATGGAAGATGAAAAATTTAAGAAAAAACTTGGTATAAATGATGAACGATTTGAGGAAATTTCAAGTACATTATTAAATATTTAGTAATGCTAATATATTATATTTTTATAAAACGTCGTAAGTGTAAATTGTAATATTTAATCAAGAATTGCAGTAAATGATAAGAAATAAAATAGCGAAAGAATTAGAGGTGTAATTATGTTTAGAGATATGAGAAGAAAAAAACAATTATTATCCAAAGAAGAGACAATTGAAATTCTAAAGTTATGTACATCTGGCGTCTTAGGTGTAATTGGTGACGATGATTATCCATATACCGTTCCAATAAGTTATGTTTTTAAAGACGGCAAACTATTTATGCATGGTGCAAAACAAGGGCATAAGATTGACAGCATTAAAAGGAATGATAAAGTGACATTTTGTGTTATAGAAAAAGACGAAGTAATACAAAAAACTTTTACTACCCATTTTCGGAGTGTTTCCATATTTGGCAGAGCAAGGATTCTTACAAACGATTCCGATAGGAGATATGCCATTGAAAGTTTAGTTGAAAAATATTCACCTGACTATATTAAAGAAGGGCAGCAAGAAATTGAAAGAGAATGGAATAGAGTATGTTTAATTGAAGTCAAAATCGAACATATGACAGGTAAGGCAGCTATAGAAATTGTTAATAGTAATAAATAAACCAGTTCGTATTATTCTTATTTTGTTTACTAATAAAAAGGCAGAGTTATGCCTTTTTTATTTTATATGAAGATTAAAAACGAATAATAAGAAAGTATTTTGAGCAAAGCAAATAAACTATTAAAATAATTAATAGTTAAAATTTTACATAAAACTATTAGTCTAGTTATAATATTGCTTAGTTAATAGGGACATAATCCTTGTTATCTCTCATAACAGCAAAAACAATGCGTGTTAATTTATTAGCTGTAGCTCCTATTGCAACTAAGTGATGTTTACCCTCACTTCGTTTTTTATTATAATATTCATTAAGAGGACTGTCATGTAAGACACATGTTGAAGCAGATAAAAATAAGGCACGTCTAAGATACGGTGAACCTCTTTTGGACATTTTATTGTTATTAGATAGAAATTGTCCTGATTGCTTAACAGTAGGATCAATGCCAGCATAAGCTACAAGACTAGAAGAGTTTTTAAAACGTTTAATATCACCAATTTCACTAAGAATAATAGCAGCAGTTACGGAACCAATTCCAGGAATAGTTGTTAGATGGCAGTCAAATTTACTATAATAAAACTCAATTTCTGAATCTAGAGATTTCATTTGTTTTTCAAGGAATAGTATTTGACTAATAAGTTGTTTTATTTGAAATTTAAAAGCTTTTTTAGCTATCTTAATGCCAAAGGTATTTTTAGCTGCATTTTGAATCTCATCAGCCTTATTAAAACCAAGTCTTCCCTTACTTTTTGTTTTCAATAGTTTAGTTAAATCATTTATATCCAATTCTAATATTCCTTCTGGAGTTTGGCATTTTTCGAGAACAGCTTTAGAACTTGCACCCCAAATATCAGAAAATAGTTTATCATATTCAGGGAAAATTTGGTCAAGTACTGTAATTATTCTGCATTTAAGTTCAGAAATTTCAGTAGTTAAAGAAAGTTTATATCTGCAAAGCTGTCTTAGAGCAAGAAGTTTATCATCACAAAGTTTTGTATTAGTAAATTTACCAAATCTAATAACTTCAGCAATTATAAAAGAATCTTTCGTATCGTTTTTAGTTTTACGAATATACAAATTTCTAAAACTATCTGATTGAATAGGATTAATAACGTTTATCTCATATCCCTTTGTTAGTAAAAATGAATATAATGACAGCCAATAATGCCCCGTAGCTTCAAGTCCAAATATAACTTTAGAATTGCCAGTATATTTTTTTATATGTTCAATTAATTTATTTCCACCGCTATGGGAATTAGCAAACTTTATAGATTTGCCGATTATGGAGCCAGTATCATCAATAATAGTAGCTTCATGATTATTCTTACCAATATCAACACCAACAATATACATAAAAAGTCACCTTCATTTAAAAGATTATTTAGATAGAATCCTCTCATCTATGCAAGTTACAGCCTAGTTCGATATACGAAAAATTGTAAAAATACAATTGACATCCAGCTCATACGCAACATCTCGCAAAGAAGAGGCAGCAGTCTCTGCTCCGAGGTCAAAAAGCCTCATGGGGGTGAGCGTAAACCTCTATCTATACGAGAATATTGTCTCAAAAGATGAGTTATTAAACAATAGTTATATAAATGAACTTTAGAACTATAAAGATGTTATATAGATTAAAGTTTTAGGCAGGAAAACTATTATTTAATGTTTACATGTTTATCATACTAGGGGGCGAGTTAATGAGCATATCTGAAAGATTACAGAAGTTAAGAAAACATGAAGGATATTCGCAGGAACAGTTAGCAGAAAAATTAGGAGTAACAAGACAAGCAATATCAAAATGGGAAAGTAACCAAGGCAATCCAGATATCAATAATATTATTAAATTAAGTGAAATTTATAATGTTAGTACGGATTATTTATTAAAAGGTGAAGAGCAGATAAGTAAGCCAATAGAAATTAATTCTAAAGAAAATAAGGAGAATATTAAATCCGGAAAAACGTTTAATAAACTTTTATTTATTGCTGGTATTTCTGCTATTGCAATTCTGTTTCTTTTTACATTTACTTTTTTAATAAAAACATTTTTAGGAGGTCATTGAAATGAAAACAAAATGTTTTTTAGTACTTGTTTTTGTATTTACAGTTTTATTATCTGCTTGTGGAAATTTATCAGGTGATGGCAATAAAACGACTGGTTTGTCATCAAAAATTTCCCCTAAACAAACTATACAAATTGCTTTTGAAGCACTAAAGAATGGGGATTCCAAGAAATTTAACCAATTTATTCAATATAATGATCGACGGGAAGGCGTTTTTGTATATAAGGATAATAAGCTTTTTGGCAATAATTTAGATGAAACAGAGAAAGAGTTTATAAAGAATTTTTCTTATGATATAGGGGAAGTTAAAGAAAATGGGAATGTCACAACAGCTCAAGTGAAAATTACTAACCGTGATTTATCAAATGCATATAAAGATATACCGCATTATAAAGATGCAGATAATCCACTTATTGAAGCAATTAAAAATTCTGATAATAAAATGGTTACAAGTAACTTGAAAATAACTCTTAACAAAACGGATGGAATGTGGAAAATTCAAATGGATGCGGCTTTGGCTGATGCTCTTTGTGGAGGACTATTAAAGAAGATGCTGCATGGGTTTTTATATAATATAATGTGATTTTTCTCTGCTATAATTATTCACTTGTTATAATCATGTTTCATCATTTAATATTTCTACCTATTAACATATTAACTAGTTCTTTAACTTTGAGATTTTTTTGACTATGTTTATTAATAACTGCGCCTAATATAGCCGGAATATTAGGTGTAATCGGAATTAAAACAACATTATTAGCTAAATAAGAACTAGCTTGTTTACGTGTTATTAAAGCAGCAGCACCTTGGTTAGCTTGTACACAACTAAAAATAGTTTCTGGCCTACCCCTAAATATAATATTAGGAACAATACTATGTTCTTCAAAGAAAGTCTTACATAGATTAGCTACGCATGTATAAGATTCCATTAGCATAAGAGGAGTATTTTTTAATTGTTCTGTAGTAACATGCTTTAATTGGGCTAAAGAGTCATCCTTATTAACAGCTAAAACGATTTCGTCTGTAGAAATAGGAATAAAGATATTTTTACTATTAGCTAGATTTTGTTCATGCCAATAAGTTAATGCTATATCAAAACTATTACTTAGCAATCTGCGAAATAATTGCGGTTCTTCTAGTTCTATAATATTGATTTTGAAAGAAGGATTCTTTAATTTAAATTGATTTATTGGAACATATAAGCCAAAGTAACCTATAAAAGGCAAAGATATTACTGTTATTCTATTTTTGTATCTAGGCTGCAACTTTTGTGCCATATATTTCAAACGATAAAATCCTTCTAATAACTGTCTAGCTTGAGGTAATAATTGTTTTCCTTCATCTGTTAATTCAATACGTCTATGTTGGCGATTAAAAAGTTGAATGCCTAATTCATTTTCTAATGCTTGAATCTGTTTACTAATAGAAGATTGAACAATATTTAGCTCCAAGGCAGCTTCTATGTAACTACCAGTATCTACTATAGTTACAAAATACCTCAATTGGTCTTCCGTCATAATATCTCACCTGCTTTATTTTTAAATTAATTACTTTAATTAGGCAATTTATTCTGAACTAAGTTTAATTATATAATATTTCAAAATTCATTACAATAATGCAACTACTTGTATCTATTATAGTTATCAATGAATCTTACTCAGTGGGAAAAGCAGATATCCCACATCTTTGATTTGGTGATAATCGCTTCCTCTTTAGAGTTTTGTTTCTCCCACTAAATTAGATGAATTATCTAGGGGCGTAGCTACTGTTATCTCCCACTTTGGTATAAGTTGGAGTATTACAGTAGATAGCCATCAGATAAAATATGCTAATTAGTCCCCTGCCATAATATTTTTCTTGTTTAATCCTAAAATAGATTGCATATAACTAACAGTTTCTCTTATTCCATTTCTGAATTAGTTACGTAATAGTTGGAATTGATTGAAGCCGCTATTTTTTGATATCATTTTAACAAAGGTACCTTAATATTTTTTAACATGACTATTCAGTTAAGTACTTATAGAACTTTGTATGTAGCTAAATATTCATGTTTGTCCTGTTTATTAATTTTCAAATATATAATGTTTCATTATCTTATCTTATAGCAGAAAAGAAACTTGGAACTGCTGCAGATGCGGGATTATCAGTAGCATTTTTCGCGGCGGGCGGTTTCGTAATGGGGTTGTTATATGGAAAACTAGCAAAGATAGCTAGAAACTGTACCACATCAGTTGGTTGTTTGATGTTAGTAGTATCTTTTGTGATCATAGCATCTGCAAGTAATTTAAATATGTGTTATGTGGGAAGCATATTCTTTGGAATGGCTATTGCATCAACTTTACCGGGTATTTTTATAAATACTGGAATGTCTGTAGATACATTTTCAGCTGGTATGGCAATTTCAGCCGTAACATGTGCACAAAATTTTGGTCAATTCATTTGTCCATTTATTGTTAATCCACTTTCTGCAGTAATTAGTGGAGGCAGTAATGTAATCACCTGCTTTATTATTGGAGCAGTTCTGGCAGCTATTTTAACTATAATAATGCTGCTCTGGGGAATTAAGAAAAATATCGCTTATTAAAAGTTCAAATTTGTAGAAGTAAATTAAAATGTTCAGTATTATTCTTGTGACATTCCGTAAGGGATTAAAAAATAAAATATTCGAGGAGGATAAAAAATGAAAATTGAAGCAGCAGTTGTTTTTGAAAAAGGACAACCATTTCAAATTGAAGAACTAGAATTAGATGCTCCAAAATTTGATGAAGTATTGGTTAAAGTAACAGCTTGTGGTGTTTGCCATACTGATGAAGTTGCACGTCAACAAATTATACCAGTGCCCCTTCCAGCAGTATTTGGACATGAAGGCTGCGGAATTATTGAAGAAGTAGGTCCAGGTATTACTAATTTTAAAAAAGGAGATCGTGTTGGTTTTTCTTATGGATATTGTGGTACATGTGAAGCGTGTCGTTCTGGTCAACCTTATGGCTGTGAAGTAAATCGTAAATTAAATTTCTTTGGAACGCAATTTGATGGAACTAAACGCCTTCACTATAATGGTGAAGACGTATCTTCATTCTTTGGACAAGGCGCATTTGCAACATATGCAGTTGTTCATGCCAATAATTTAATTCCTGTACCAGATGATGTGGATCTAAACATGGTTGGTCCTATGGGATGTGGTATCCAAACAGGTGCAGGTGCGGTTTTAAATTATTTGAAACCAGATCCAGCAAGTTCTATTGTTGTTACAGGAATTGGTGCAGTAGGCTTAAGTGCTATCATGGCAGCTAAAATTGCGGGATGTACAACTATTATTGCTGTTGGAGGATCATCTAAATCAAAATCATCTGATATTATCGATGCTAAATTAGAAATGGCTAAAGAGTTTGGTGCAACTCATACAATCAATAGTACTAGAGTTGAAAGTGTAGTTGATGAAGTGAAAAAAATAACTCGCATTGGTGCAAATTATGCAATTGACTGTACAGGTAATGGCACATGTGTCCGACAATCCTTAAATTGTACCCGTTCTTTAGGTACATGTGTTGTATTAGGTGCGACACAAGATCTTACAATTAATGTAGAAAATGAATTAATGGGCTCAGGGAAGAAATTGGTAGGAATTGTTGAAGGCTGTTCTATTCCTCAAATCTTTATTCCCGAATTATTAGAGTACTATAAAAAAGGAATGTTTCCATTTGATAAATTAATTACTTATTATAATTTTAAAGATATTAATAAAGCTTTTGAAGATGTGAATAAAGGTAAAGTTGTTAAAGCTATATTAAAAATGGAAAACTAGGGGGGAAAAAAATGAATCAATATTATCCCAATTTAGGTAGCACAATTAAAATTGCTGGATTAACATTAAAAAATCGTATGATAGGTTCTCCAATTTCAATTCCAGAAATCGGGCCAGACGAAAACTTAACAAGAGATAACATTTCTTTTTATAGCTTGCGAGCAAAAGGTGGAGCAGCTGTTATCACTGTAAGTGAAGGAATTGTGCATAGCGCTACAGGTAAATCTCATACAAAACATATCCTACTAGACACTCGCATGAGTTTACCATCATTAACAGAATTAGCTCGTATAATTCATCGCCATAACTGCTTTGCTTCTATGGAATTATCACACGGCGGTAAATACGCTGGTAACCGCAGTCAATCAAATAAACAAGCTAAACGTTTTGGTCCTGTTGATGAAATTTGGGCAGATGGTACACATGTTTATGAAATGCCAGAAGATTTAATTCTTGAAATTGCTGATAGTTTTGGTAAGGCAGCAGCCTTGGTTAAGGAAGCTGGTTTCGATATGGTATTAGTTCATGGTGGTCATGGATGGTTAATAAATCAATTCATGTCTCCTAACACTAATACAAGAACTGATAAATGGGGTGGAAGCTTCGAAAATAGAATGCGTTTTCCTTTTTTATGTGTTGAAAAGATTCGTGAAGCAGTTGGGCCTAATTTTCCAATTGAATTCCGTATGAGTGGAGCAGAATATACTGAAGGTGGTTATGACATTAACTATGGTGTTAAAATTGCTCAAGCATTAGATGGTAAAGTAGATTTAATTCATGTATCTGCAGGTGTTCATGAAAATAGAGGTGCATTTGTTATCACACATCCTTCTGTTTTTATTGAACATGGATGCAACGTTCATTTAGCAGCAGAGATTAAGAAACATGTTAAGACTCCAGTTGCTACATTAGGTGGCTTAAATGATCCTGATATGATGGAGGATATAATTGCTAGTGGTAAAGCAGATATTGTTGAAATGGGGCGTCAATTAATGGCTGATCCATTCTTCCCTGAAAAAGCTTTAACTGGAAGAAAAGATGATATTACTAAATGCTGCCGCTGCTTTAGCTGTTTTGGTGAATATATGACAACACGTACAACTGTCTGTGCATTAAATCCGGTGATTGGTAGAGAAAGAGAACATGAAGCTGCTTTTGCTCCAACAATACCTAAAAAGGTATTGATTGCTGGTGGAGGTCCTGCTGGCATGTCAGCAGCTTTACAAGCATCAGCTCGTGGACATGAAGTTATTTTATTTGAAAAGAATAGTCGTTTAGGTGGCGCGTTACTTTATGAAGAATATATTCCATTTAAACAAGATTTATTTAACTATTCTCAATTATTAGCAAAGAGATTAGTTGAAACAAATATAGAAGTACGTTTAAATACAGAATTAACTCCAGAATTAGCAAAAGAGCTGCATGCAGATATAATTATCTGTGCGGTAGGATCGGTACCTGTTGTGCCTCCAATCTTAGGAATTGATACTAGCCATAAAGTTGTAGGAATAGATGCTATTCATCAATCACAACCAGCTGTTGGAGATAAAGTTGTTATTTTAGGTGGAGGATTAATAGGTACAGAAACATCTATTTATCTTGATAGCCTAGGTAAAGATGTAACTGTTGTAGAAATGAGAAATGATTATGCTCCAGATACATCAGAAATGCATAAGATTGCTTTAGAAGTAACATTAAAGAAAGGACATGTTAAAATGCACTTAAATACAAGGGCTAAAGAAGTTACTAACGAAGGTTTGTTATGTATAGATGAAACTGGAAATGAAGTTTTATATCCTGCAGATACTATTTTGGTTGCTGCTGGTATGAAACCAAATTCAGAATCTGTTGAAGCTTTACGTTATGCAGCACCTAGATTCTTTCAAATTGGAGATTGTGTTAAAGTGGGTAAAGTATTAGAAGCAGTTCATGGTGGTTACTACGGTGCTTTAGATATTTAATATTAATAGAATGCTATTTGTAAATAAATATGATAATTTAAAAAAGAGACATTTTTAGTTTAAATGTCTCTTTAAAAATTAGCTATGCTTAAGAAGTAGGTTTATAAAAATAACTATTGAACATTACCTCTAGTATAATTTTCCACAACTTCTGAAAATGTATCTTTTATTATTGAATTCATGTGATCTAAAAACCTTAATATAGTGACCTTTTCCTCCATTACTTAGGTACATTATTAAATTATCATTTATATTAAACTATATTGATTATATATCTCTAGTTTCGGATATTAATCGCGCTCACTGTACTACTTTCATGTGAAGAAACATCCGCTAGCAGAATAAATTGAGTCGCACATAACCCGAAAATACTAAATAATATTAATTTACTCAAGTATTTCCACGTACCCTTCTGTTCCATTTACACGAATTCTCTGTCCATCCTTTATAAACTTTGTAGCATTTTCCACGCTCACTACTGCTGGAAGTCCATATTCTCTTGCAACAACTGCTCCGTGAGTCATCATTCCACCAACTTCTGTAACTAATCCCTTGATAGATACAAATACTGGTGTCCAGCTAGGATCAGTAAAAGTAGTAACTAGTATATCACCTTCTTCAATATTTGCATCTTCGATTTTTAATATTATTCTTGCCCTGCCTTCAACAATACCTGCTGATACTGCCACCCCTGCTAAGGCACCCTCAGGAATCTTGCTTATATCATATTGACTGGAAATAACCTCTCCATCAGAAGTAATTACACGAGGTGGTGTAAGCTTTTGGTAAACCTCATAATCTTCTTGTCTTTTCTGTATGATACTATAATCTAATTCATTAGTTTTAATCACTTTTCTCAATTCTTCATATTCAAGATAGAATATGTCACTTGCCTCCTTTATAAGCCCCTGTTGTATTAATCTTTCAGCTTCTTTCATAATAACCTGTTTCACAACCCATTCATACCAGATTAAGATATACTTGTTAAACTCACGATATCCTGCATAATTACGTAGAACACTGATTGCTTTCTTTGCCTTTTTAGCTTTTCCCCTACCTCCTGGCATCTTTTCAAGCTTTCTTAAAATTTCCTGCTCCTTCTCTTCAGCTTCCTTGAGTCCTTGATTGAATTTGATTTCGTGAGAATTAGGAGGATAAACCTTAATATTGCCTAGAATCAATGGAACCAATATTGTTGGCTTTTCATTCCATCTAGTCTTGCTTATATCTATTTCAGCAGAACATCGCATCCCATATTTCTTCAGAAAGTTCTTTATTGCATCCTTTACTTCTATTCCTCCTGGAAGTTTAACAAGATCTTCAAAAAAGCTCTCATCCTTAGGACTTTCCAAATATTTAATTACCTCTGGATACTTTCTTACTACATCTGATACATCTAAAAGTTCAAGTCCCATATCTGAAGTAACATTATTAGATACGGATTGAGCTAACATATCTGCTGGATTCTTTTCCTTAAGCCATTTTCCCAAATTCTTGTTAATCCAGCTAGAGGCATAGGCTCCAGCAAAAACAACTCCATAAGTATCCATCATATTGTCCTTTATTTTAGTCATACTCTTCTCAATAAAATCAAATAACTCATTACCTGAAATTTTTTGTGACTGCTTCTCCAAATCCTTCATAATAGTCCTGCTGCGATCCATATAGAATTCTGCAATGGCAGGATCATTTTTCCTGTAGCATTCTATAGTTTTAACAAGCCACCTGAAAGCTAGTTTGATAGAAACCATTGGCTTTTTTGATTTATGAAGATTATTCATAATATCTTCTCGCTTTAAAATATTGTAATAAGCATTCTGCATAAGAACATCTACTGCTGCAAGCCCTTTTACAAAAGATTTCCTCATAATAGGTGAGCTTAATTCATTTGATGAGTCCACATATATTCTTCCACCTGCATAGTACATTGGTGTATCTACCATCATCTTAAACAAAACTGCAAAGAAGGTCATGCTTAAAGGTGACATTGCTTCAGTCATCATCTGCCTATGACCAAAGGAAAAAAACACATGAGTTTTATCATCTTTAACTTCTGGGACAGGATATAAAGTAGTAATAGGACGACTTTGAACAATATATATATTACCTTCATGGATACACCATTCTATATCCTGTGGTCGTCCAAAATATTTTTCTACTTTCCTGCCTATTTGTTCAAGCTGCAGAATCTGCTGGTCCGTTAAAGTTTGAATATTCTGTCTTTGATTCTCAATATCTCTTTGCTCAGTTCCACCTTGTTTAAGTCCATAAATAGCAATCTTCTTTGTAGATATCTTTTTATCTATAATCTTGCTTTCTTTAACTTTATAGATATCCGCATTCACAAGTCCTGACACTAGCGCTTCCCCTAGTCCATAACTTGCATCTATTGAAACAACCTTCCTATTTGCTGATATTGGATCTGCCGTAAACATAATTCCTGAAGCCTCTGGAAAAACCATCATTTGGATAACTACAGAAAGATATACTTTACGATGATCAAAGTTATTCTGCATACGATATATTACCGCTCTATCTGTAAATAGTGATGCCCAACACTTGCTAACATGATGAATAATAGAATCTTTTCCTATTATATTTAAATAGGTATCCTGCTGTCCTGCAAAGGAGGCCAAAGGTAAATCCTCAGCAGTAGCACTTGAACGAACCGCAAAAGCATTCTTTTCACCAAACTTTTTAATAAATGTTGTTATACCTTCTTCTATATCTTTGGGAATAGTGATGTCTTCAATTAATTTGCGAATTTGGCCACTGATTTCACATATTTTTTCTCTATCTTCAACCTTAAGGTGGGATAACTCTTCTAGAAGACTGTTGAAATTTTTATTATTCTCAACTACTTTTTTATAGGCAAAAGTAGTAATACAAAAACCTTCAGGAACTTGTATACCGTCAATTCTTGAAAGTTCTCCAAGGTTTACACCTTTTCCTCCTACTACTGAAAGCTGTGATTTATCAATGTCTTTAAAGCCTAATAAATATGAATTCATTTTTATTCCCCTCTCATCACAATTCATTTAAAAAATCTTTCAACAGTTAACTTTGTATACATCCTACAAATATTCTTCTTTATAAAAATTATTTTTAAGCATATCCAAGCATTTGTTAAACTCATCCAGCATAATTTCAAAATTAATTTCTGTTTTATCTGACATCTGTTTTGTATACCCATCCGCCATCCACAGAAGCATTTTCATAAGTAACTTTAGATCCACCCCCTCTTTAAACTTAGAAGTATCCACGCCATCAAAGGCTATTCTATTTCTAAATTCATCTCCACTATTAAAGATATCTCTTAAGTCATCTTTTACCTCTTCATCATTTTCAAAGTATGCACTAGTTAAAAAGGAAGGTATTGCAGCATGCCTTTTCATTACGGAGATTTCTATATTAGATGACATTTTAATTCTGTCAAAAAAGTCAGTAATGCTGTTATCAAACTTTTCATCAACTACAGTCATCATAATATTGCCGCATAGATTAACTAGATAAAGGTATAATTCTTTCTTTGTACCAAAATAATGAAATACCATAGCCTTTGATATTCCTGCTGCAGTAGCAATATCGCTTATGGAAGTCTTTTTATAGCCATTGGTTCCAAAGGTTCTAAGAGCAGCATCTATAATTACATTTTGTTTTTCCTTAGGTAAACTAAAAAATTTTTCCATACTTTCACCTTCTTACTATATAAACCGAATCGGTTTATATTATTATACCTTCATAAACCGATTCGGTCAATATAGTTTGATCTAAATTTGTATATTTGTTTTTTCCTCTGTAAGTGTCAAAGATTTGATACTTGCAATTCTGGTTCATATAAAAAGCATCTTATGAAATTTCATAAAAAATGAATTTAAGCAATGTGGGAGATTTTATAATATTGCTTAAAAAGATAACTTATATTTTTATGCATTCAGCAGAATATGAAATTTAAAAATATATAAAAAAGGTATCCAACGTATTGGACACCTTAATTTATGTTAGCTATTGATTTTACTTGCTTTAGTATATTAAAAAAATTCATGATACTTACAATATTTTATTTACAATTTAATATCATTTATTTTTATATATTTTACTTTTGGCACACGTACACGCCTTTCACACTTGCAGACAACCAAAAATTCTATCTCTGCTTTTGTTTCTGCTAAAGTTTCTAAGGATTTTTTTATTTTTGTTTCTTTTGCACGATTGTATATATCAACCTCTAATATTAATATTGTGCCCTCATTTGCAATAAATATACATATTATATAATTATTAACACTTTACTAGTTATTTAATATTGCTATTTTCTTTTTAGTAATAATGTATCCTAACAATTGAACAATAAGATAATATGCCAATATTTTAAATGTATCTATCTTAAATTCTCCATTGGTATTTAAAACATAAATATATACAATACTTGTTAATACCGTTAAAAGTGCAGGTAAAAAAAATATTATTCTAATTTTATATGTTAACAATGTATCTATTTCCTTATCAATTAATCCAATATAATATAATTTAGTCCTTTTAAGTTGCCAGCCACAAAAATCTATCTTTGCTTTAAAATATAAAATATTAGAAGAAACAATAAAACTCAATAGTACAATAAACATATATATGAAATTGAAAGCGGACCCACGAAAAATGCTGTAAATATTAAAAAATGTTTTTACATTGGGCAAACTATACACTCTATTACTGGTAATAAATATAGTGTTTAGGAAAATAATAAAAAGAATTATATATTTATTTTTTTTGAAGGAATCTTCTAGCTCGTTTACTAATAAAATTTTCTTATAATAAAAGTTTTCTCTTCTTTTTATAACAACAGCAAAAATTTTTATAAAAACTAAAAATAACATATAAATTACTAATGTACATATTAAAGAATAGTCAACATAATATCTAGATTGAAAGTTTACAAACATTCTTTCTTTAAAATTTATATAACACAGTATTAAAATAGAAATTATTGTTTTTGCAAACTCTTTCTTTTTAGAATATTTTATATACAAATTTTTATAGTTCACTTCATTAATTACTGACAGTTTATCGATAAATTTAAATGTCCATAAAATGAATATAATAGTAAGAAAAACATAGTATCCAATGGTAACTATAAAAACAATTGATTCAAATTTAAAAGTAAAAATAAACATTCCCGATAATTTTAGTGCAAAAAGTACAATGATTTTTGAAAATGCTGCACCTAAAATCAATCCTATAGGCATATAGATAAAAAAAGTTAGCACATTTTCCACAAAAACTAGCATCTTAATGTCGCTGCATGTCATTCCTAAAGTCAAAAATGTTGCAAATTCCTTTTGCCTATATTTTATAAAGGAAATGTATGTAAAAATGCTCCACAACATTGTATTAAAAACTGCAATTGATGGGAGTATAAAAATATTTTTTAGTCCAATTGCTGTTACATATGAATTATAAAATATTAGCTCCGTAAAGAAGAATGAAACTGAAATTACAAGAGAGAATATATATGCAAAATATTGATCTAAATTTAATTTTATAGTTTGTTCAAGCATCTTTCTCCAATTCATATCACTCACCACTAATTACAGCAAGAGTGTCCAATATTCTATTAAAAAAAGTATGCTGATCTCCTTTTTTGTATATATCTGCAAATATCTTCCCCGATTTTATAAAGATAACCCTGCTGCAGTAGCTTGCAGCATATATATCATGTGTAGACATAAGAATTGTTGCTTTTTTTTGATCATTTATTTTTTTCAAATACTTCATAAACTTTTTTGAGGTATTTGGATCAATACTACTAGTTGGTTCGTCAGCTAAAATAATACAAGGATCATTTATTAGTGCTCTACATGCAGTTACCCTCTGTTGTTCACCTACAGATACATTATAGGGATATTTATTTCTAATATTGTATATATTAAAAAACGTAAAATATTCTTCTATTTTTTCATTAATCTTTTCTTTCCCCGCACCTTTAAATATCAATGGAAGTGCAGCATTTTCTGCAAGGGTAATATTATCAAGAAGATTAAAATTTTGAAATATAATTCCTAAGTTTTCTCGTCTAAAGATAGAACGTTCTGTTTTGTCTAGCGAAGTTATATATTGATTCATTATCTTTACTGTTCCGCTGGTAGGCTTATCGATTCCCGACAAAATGTTAAGCAAAGTCGTCTTACCACTGCCTGATTGTCCCATAATAGCAGTAAATTCTCCACTTTCAATGCTCAGATTTATACCATTCAAAACATTAGTAGGATTAACTTCTAAATTCCATTCATAGACTTTAATAATATCCTCGGCACTCAAGATCTCCATTAGTATCACCCCGTTGTATTTAATTTTAATGGATAAGTAATTGAAAAAGTAGTCCCCTTATCAACTTCAGAATCTATATTTATATTGTGATTCAACTTTTTTGATATTAATTTACATATATATAGGCCTATACCCGTTGCATTACCTACTTTTCTCCCATTTTCTCCTGTAAAAAATGGTTCAAAGACTCTTTTTATATCATAACCCGGAATTCCAATACCTTCATCTCTAATTGTTAACTTTACTTCTTTATTATCTAAATATATATTAAAATATACATATTTCTTTTGTCTGCTATCTCCAGAATACTTAATAGCATTCGATATTATTTGTTCAAGCATAAACTTATTCCATTTTTTATCTGTAATAATTAATATTTTTTCATAATTAAATTCTATTTTAGGGAAAACATTATTATAAATAAACTGGTTTTTCTTACTATTGATAACTTCTTTTAATAATAAAACAAAATCTACCTCTTGAGGATCATAATCTTTAGAAAAACTATTTAATCTATCAATGTTTAGGATTTGATCTAAACCGCTTTTAACTTTATCATTTTCTTCTCTTATATCCAAGAATAATCTTAATATATCTGTTTGGTTTATTGTGGAATTTTCATTACTATATTTTATTCCTTTAGCAGCTTTTTGAACAACAAGATCAATTATTGAAGTGGGCGTCTTTATATTATGAATCCATTGGGATAAGAAGTATTTATTATCTGCATTTTGTGCATAAATTGTACTTATCTTATTTGTATAGTTTTCATGAATTTTAAATATAGTTTTAGCTATTTCTTTCTGTTCATTTGTTTTTGGATTTAAATCAAAGTATCTACTTTCTATACCTTCATTAAAGCTTCTATTGAACCTATAATATTTAATCCATTCATTAAATATTATAAATACATATATTATTATAGATATAAATAAAGGGTATATCACATCACTTTTGTTACTTATCAAATAACCATAAAAAAGAATTAAAATTGTATTAAGGAAATACCCAACAGTAAATGCTAATTTATCTTTTAAAAAGTTTACTAATACTTTTTTATTATCCATACTAATTCCCCTTATTTGCAGTTGTGTGGAATATATATCCTACACCTCGCTTGGTTGATATAGCTTCACTAACACCCAATTTTTTAAGTTTATTTCTTATTCTCGTTATATTTACTGTTAAAGTGTTATCATCTACAAAAAAGGAATCATCCCAAAGTTCTTCCAGAAGTTCTTCCCTACTGACTATTTTATTTTCATTTTTAATAAGCATATTTAATAGCTTGAACTCATTTTTGCTAAGTTCAAGTTCAATCTGATTATAAAATATCTTAAAAGTGTCTTTATTAAGTTTAATGCCTCCATCACTTTCAAGTATATTTGATTCATTTGCATATTCACCATATACCCTTCTTATTCCAGCTTGTATCTTAGCTAGCAAAAAATCAAAGTTAAAAGGTTTTACAATATAATCATCGGCTCCTAACTCAATCCCTCGTATTTGTTCTTCATCACTGCTTCTTGAAGAAATAATAATTACAGGTATTTTTGATACTCTTCTAAAAGTTTTACATAATTGAAAACCATCATAATAAGGCAAATTTATATCTAAAAGAACTAAATCAGCATTTGATTTTTCTAACTCAGTATCTACATTTTTAAAATCTTGTATATTAACGACTTCATATTTATATCTTTGAAGATACTCTGTTATAAGGTCATTTAATTTAATATCATCTTCAACAACAAGTATCTTATACAAAGCAATTTCCTCCTTCTAAAATTATGCTATAGTAATTTTAATATAGCATAATTTTATTTGGGAGAAAAGCTAGGTTGAAATTTTGATATTTTTTAACTAAAATTTAAATCCTAAGAGATTCCAGTAATTTAGATACAGAGTAAAAGCTAAAAATATACAGTAAATTAATATATTGGGTATAATTGTGCCTAAATTAGATTTTTTATTATGCCAATATAAGCATATTGATATTATTAATCCAAAAGTAAGTATGGTAGTTATTATTGGGATCATTAACAGATATATAGCTGCCTTAGGCAATTCTGTTAAGAAAATCAAGGATGATAATAAAGTAATACATTCTTTAGCCATGCCAATTAAAAAAACTACATTCAAAATGCAAATAAAAGCTATAGCCCATCTATGATATTTAAAAATTAGAGGCTTTTTGTTGTTTCTATTTTTAAGATTGAATAGTATCATGGCAATAGCCATAGACAAAAATAATACTAAAAAAAACACGAAAATAATTTTATGCAATGTAGGATTCTCATACCAGTGAATTTTATTCATAACATCATTTGAACCAGCATTAAGCATATAAGATATCTTCCCTTGCTTATTTGCTATAAAGGTAAGACTATTTCCCATAACATTTTTAAAAAGTAAAGGGGATGTTTCTTTGTAAGCATCTTGTTGTCCATTAGGGTATTGTATAATCAATGTATCCTTAGTACTTTTTACATTTATAGGCTGAGACATTAACATCAATAACTTTCCTATTTCTCCTCTTGGATACCTGCTAGGAATATAAGCACCTTCCAAATTTTTTAAGTTGCTTTTATTGAAGTTAGCTGTATTATTCATATTTGCCTGCGGCTTAGTTTGAGGATAGTATCTATTCATAAATTGTCCAGCTACGTCACCACAAATTTTGGCTCCATTGTCACCATTAGTTGATATAAAAAAACCTACATTGCTGCCTGGTATTAAATATAACATACTATGAAAACCATAATCATCTCCACCTTGACCAAGTACTCTTGTACCATTTATATAATTTTCCGCAAATCCATAGCACATGCATGGTATATTTTTATCTAATGGAAAATGTTTTTTATGTATATCTTCTATGGAGGCTTTGCTCAATATAGAAGTATTATCATAAGTGCCGTTATTTAAATGCGCAATCATAAATTTACTCATATCATCTGCTGTAGTTTTTAAGCCTCCTGCTGGTAAAAAGGTATTTCCATACATAGGTACTTTTTTGTAAACTCCATTTTTATAATCATAGCCTTGTGATAAATTAGCTAGTGTTTTCTTATCAAAGACAAAGCTGCTGTCATTCATATGGAGAGGTTTTAATATGTTATCTTCCATATACTTATCAAAAGTAGTGCCTGATACACTTTCAACTGCATATCCAGCTACAGCCATACCATAATTACTATACTGTATTGCTTCACCTGGTTCTCGAATTATAGGACGAATACGAGCTGTTAAGGTATCTTTAAATGGTTTTTCCTGGTGATAGTTATCTAGTTCTGATTCTCCTATAATCCTTTCATCAAAACCACCTGTATGAGTTAAGAGATTATCAAGAGTAACAGGCTTAGAAAAGTTATCCTTTATCTGAAAGCCTTTTAAATAATTATTTACATTTTCATTTAAGTTTATTTTACCTTTTTCTTTAAGCTGCATAACAGCTGTAGCGGTAAAAAGCTTAGAAATGGAAGCAGCTCTAAAAACTGTTGTTTTAGGGTTAACTGGTGTTTTTTTATCTATGTCAGAATATCCATATCCTTTTTCAAAAAGTACATGATTATCTTTAACAACAGATAAAACAGCTCCTGGTACATTAAATCTTCTTAATTCTTGGTTAAAAATAGTATCAGCAAATTTTTGTACATTGTCTTTGTTTAAAGTTTCTGTAGAACTACTGTTTAACAAAGGTGCTGAAAATTCTTTCTTATTTTCTTTTGCTGAAACAGTTGCGTTACTATTAACAATATAGCGAAAGCTACATATTGAAGCGCATAGCGTTGGGAAAATATATGCAACAAGCGAAAAACAAATTATAAATCTTTTAATATAAGTAATAAGTTTTTTCATTATTAGTAACCTCCTTAAACTTCTTAAGTTGACATTTTCTCTTCACATTTCATCAGATAAATAAATTTTATATGAATTAAGAAAAGCAACAAATCGATTTATATAAAAAAACCTTACAATTTTGTAAGGTTTTACTGTTTTCAAAGGTTAGTTTTGATATTATTCTTTAGAAAAAATATATAAAAGCTTAAAATTTTCGTAAGAAAAAAGTTAAAATTAAAAATGTATATTCAGGTAAGATTTAACTATAAAAAAGTTAAGGAGTTGAATCTTGTGAATATAAGTTTAAAGAGAGTAATTGGCATATTATTAATTGTAATCTTAGCTTCAGTAGGATTAAGTAATAACCTTAATATAGGTGAAGTAAAGGCTGAAGGAAAATTAAGTAAAACACATGGAAATATAAATAATACTCAAGACATTAAGAATTTTATGAATAATTATTTCAGTGAAAAAATGAAAAAGTATTCCGTGCCGGGAGTATCAGTTGTTGTAGTTAAAGATAATAAAGAAATGTTTAAGAAGGGGTATGGATATAGTAATTTGGAATCTAAAACTCCAGTTGATCCAGATAAAACAAGATTTCCAGCAGGTTCTGTAAGCAAGTTGTTTACAGCAACGGCTATAATGCAGTTATATGAAGAAGGAAAAATTGATTTAGATAAAAATGTTAATGATTATATAAGTCCATATAAAGTAATTAATAAATATGATAAGCCTGTTACATGCAGAAATATGCTAACTCATTCAAGTGGACTTGATGAAGAAAGTGAACTTAATGTATCTACCACAGATGTGAATTCAATAAAACCACAGGAATATTATTTTGATACTCATTCTCTTAAAGTTGTTACAGAACCAAATACTGTTTGTAGATATTCAAATATTGGATATAACCTTCTAGGGTATATAGTAGAAAAAACTTCTGGAATAAGCTATGAGAAGTATGTAGAAGAAAAAATATTAAAACCTTTAAATATGAGTAATAGCTCAGTTAGATTAAAAAGCGGTAGTACTTCTGCAGGTTATGTATATGATAATGATAAGTATGTTGAAACTCCATTTGCATACCAATACACTTCAGGTTCATCTGGAATAATTGCGACAGCTAAAGATATGGAAAATTTCATTATAGAAAATTTAAATAATGGTAAATTTAATGATAATAATATTTTAAATCAAAAGACACTAGCAATGATGCATGACAAACAATTTTCTAATTCAAAATTCTTACCGGGAATTGGATTTGGATTCATTAGAAGTTATAGAAATGGGCATGAAATAATAAAACATGAGGGAGGTTTACCTGGATATACTACTACATTATTTTTAATTTCAAAAGAGAATTTAGGAATATATGTTGCAACTAATACATTAGGTGCACTTCCGTTTAATTTTGAAGAGGAATTTCTGAATTATTTTTATCCTGAAAATAGTAATAATTTTAGTGCGGCTAAGAAAAATGCAAACAAAGATTATAGTAAATATGATGGAACTTATAGAAGTTATGATGGAACTTCAAAAAATAATATTATGAAATTAAATGTATTGTTTGATCCTACAATGGATATGAAAATTAAAGATAATAAAGATGGTACATTAACACTTCATGAATTTACACCAGCTAAAGAAGAAATTACAACTACACTTGTTGAAGTAAAAAATGGAGTATTTCTAAGACAAGATGGAAGAGGAAAATTTGCTTTTAGAACTGATAAGGAAGGAAAGGTAACTTATGCATTTAACGACATAAGTGAGAATTCCTTTGAGAAAGTCAATTTTTATAATGAGAGAGAATTTATTATGTCTGTTTTAAGTATTTCAATAATTATGTTTATTATAAATCCAATTTTATTTGTAATATTGTTCATTAGAAGAAAAAGCAAAAAATGCAAAGAGCCTAAAAAAATCAGATCTATAAAGGTTCTTAAGCTGCTGAACATAATTATAGAAGTTTTTAATATTGTTGGAGTATTAGGAGCAGTGAGTTTAGAAATGATGATGATTAATAATTATGATTTTAGCTTCAAATATTTACTTTACTTTTTCTTAACCTTATTAATTGTATCAACTGTAATTATTCCTTTTAGTTTAGCTCTATTGGTTTATTCTTTAGTCAAGAAAAATGGATCGATAAAAGCAAGAGGGTATTATATATTTTTAAATATAACAAATTTAGCTTTTATATGGATTTTATATTACTTCAATTTTTTAGGTTATAAAATATAATAACATACTGTAATAATTGAATTTTGTGCAATAAAATAGTTTATATATTCAACTTGTTTTTCCTTTTTAATAATAGATATATAGACTATTTCTTGTTATGGTTATATATAGTAAAATGTTATTATATTTAAAGATTTGGAGATGATAATATTTTTAATATATTAATTATAGATGATGAAGCCGAAATAGTTGAACTTATGGAAGTATACTTGATTAATGAAGGATATAAGGTTTTCAAAGCTTATAATGGTATTGATGGAATTAAAATAATAAATGAAGAGAATATTCATCTCGTCATTTTAGACATAATGATGCCAGGTATAGATGGTTATCAAGTATGTATGAAAATCCGAAAAGATTATAATATACCAATAATAATGCTTAGTGCTAAAAGTCAGGACATGGACAAGATACAAGGATTGTCAATTGGAGCAGATGACTATATGACAAAGCCATTTAACCCCATGGAACTTATTGCTAGAGTTAAATCTCAAATAAGGAGATATATTTTTTTAAATGAAAAAAGCAATAAAACTAGTGATACTGATATTGTTGAATTTAAAGATATAACTATAAATAGAAAAAATCATAAAGTATGTAAGTTAGGTACAGAGTTAAAGTTGACCCCAATAGAATATGAGATTTTGCTATTATTAGCGAATAATTTAGGGAAAGTATTTAGTGCTGAGGAAATATTTAAGGAAATTTGGAAAGAAAAATACCTTGAGGGAAATAATACTGTTATGGTTCATATGTGGAGGCTCAGAGAAAAGGTAGAACAGAATCCAAAGGAGCCAAAAATAATAGAAACAGTATGGGGAGTTGGATATAAAATTGAGGAGTAGAAGTATAAAATACAATATAATTATTAACCTCTTTTTTAGTGGGGTACAAGCATTTGCAATTACCATGTTAATATTTATTTCAGGTTTTGGAATACTACATATTTTATCTTATGACCTTTATGTAAGTTTTGCAATTGCTTATAACAATAGCAGGATAGTTGGGACAATTTGCACCTTAGTGATTTTTTTCATATTTATATGTTTGGCATGCTCTATATTTATAAAAAAAATGAATAAAATTACAGATTATATAGAAGAAATTTCGAGAGTCTTGAATTTATTGGCTGAAGGTAATATGGAAGTAACTATTCCTATTAGAAGAAAAGATGAACTTGGAACTTTAGCGAGTGATGTAAATAAAATGGCTTACGATTTAAATGAATTAATGAAAAAGGAGAGGCAATGGGAAAATCAGAAGAACAATTTGATTACTAATTTATCACATGATTTAAGAACTCCATTGACTTCAATTCTGGGATTTTTAGAGCTAATAGGAAAAGGTACTAATAATAATGAAAAGTTAAAACATTACTGCAATATTTCATTAGAAAAAGCTAAAAAATTGAAAAGTTCCATAGATCAGCTTTTTGAATTTGCTAAAATAAATAATATGGATTTGAAGTTAAATAAAACTGAAATAGGCATAGAAGAATTAATTGAACAGGTAACTATGGGATTTATACCATCTTTTGAAGATAACAATATGGAATATAGAATAATTTCAAAAAGTAAAGGCTTAAAGGTAAATGCAGATCCTATTTTACTAGCTAGAGCATTTGAAAATATAATAAGTAATAGTGTTAAGTATGCTAGTGAAGGAAAATATTTAGATATAATCATAGATAAAGAAAATGATAATGCGATAATTAAGTTTGTGAATTATGGAGAAGAAATAAAACAAGAGGATTTAGCAAATTTATTTAATAAATTTTATAGAGTAGAAAAGTCCTGTGACAAAAGAGAAGGAACAGGGTTAGGTTTAGCAATTGTAAAGACAGTTATGGAATTGCATTCTGGAGAGATAAATATTTCAAGTTCTAAAGAAAAAACACAATTTGAATTTAAATTACCTATTTGTTAAAGAACAATTATAGAATCCTTTTTCTTCTACTATTTTTGAGATATAATTATCCCATTGCTTAGGATATTGCATTGGATTAGCTTTCATATCTAAATTTGGTTTTAGCATATTGTACGGTAAAATTGAAATTACTGATGCTGTAACTCCAATTACATATCATGGATATACAGATGTGTGGAAAGGTTCATATATGGGTTGGTGGGCAAAATCAAAACATGTAATACCTGATTCAAATTGCATAACAATTGACAAGTTTTAAGGTTTGGAAGATAGATATAAACAAAAGATGTGTTGAAACTTTTCGTGGATTCAAAAGTAAGATAAGTATAGATATTAGTAAATCAGGTTTACTAATAAAAAATTTGCAAAGTAGGAATGAATATGTCCAATATGGAAAAATTAAATAAGTTAATTTGATTTTTTAGCTTTTTAATTATTATTTAGAAATTAAAATACTAAAATTTATTGGGAATGGTTATAGATTTGTATAAAAACTAAATCTATAACCATTCCCCACTTCATAATTTTACTGTAAATAAGGTTTTAAAGCATCTCTCCATACTCTATAACCATCTCCATTTATATGTAATCCACTTACAGTATATTTATAAGATAATTTATTTTCATTAGGTAATGTAAAAAGGTGATACAAATCTATGTATTGAACACTTAAGCTTTTACAAAGCTTATTTAAGGATATATTTAAATCTATTATTTGTTTTTCACTTGTATTAGTTTTAAACAAATCCTTATTTATTGGAAGAACACTTTCTACATATATTATAGTATTAGGTAAGTCTTTCTTAATCCTTCCTAATATTTTAGAATAGTTTTTAGTAATTTCATTAGTAGATAGCCCTTTACCGATATCATTTATTCCTATCATAATAAAAATTTTTCGAGGCTTTAACTTTATAACCTCGCTTAAACGGTTTAAAGCTCCAGAGGTATTATCGCCGCTGATTCCACGATTTAATATATAAGGATTATTTAGTAATTCATTCCACTGTCCGATGTCTGTAAGACTGTCCCCTAAAAATACTATTTGGCCTTGTTTATTATCTGAATTTATATACATTGTAACTTTTTGTATGTAATAATCAGAATAAGTTTTTTGATCTAAGCTTATATCTCCAACTTTTTTAGGCAGCATTTTATTTTCTGGTACAGCAGTATTACCTAACACTCCTACATTTTTAGATGAATGTGAAAAAAGTTTAAGATACATACATAAACACAATATAATAAAAAATATTATTGTGATAATTATTAATAGTTTTTTATTTTTCATATATGTCTCCCATCAAGTATTTAGGCATGATATATAAAGTGTCCCTCAACAAGTGCTGAGAGACACCTCATATTAACACCATGTATGTTTTTAATTGCCGCTTTGCTCAAATGTGCTTGAACCTACAACAAGATTAAGTAATTCATTCAATTCACTTTCACTTAAACCATTTTTGTTTGACGAACTAGCATCAAACTTGTAACAAACACCATTTTCATTCCAAATATAAACTGTTTCTTTATTACCTTCACCATTTTTTAATTCATATTCATATTTAAAAACTTGTTTACCAGCAATATTTAATAACTGTGTCTTATTTTTTGTTAAGTTTCCACCTAGTCCTGCAATAGTAACATATCCTGTATTTTTTGCTTCCTCATACTGTTTATAATCTTTTGTTTGAAGCAGGTTTCCCACTACAGCATTATTCTTGCAGTATTCTATACCAAAATATTTATTCTCTTTGGACACAAAAGCACTTGAAATCTTTATATCTTTATTTGCACTATTAGGGAACTTAAATTTAAAACCAAGTACATTTTCAGCTGCTTTTAAATCATCTTTATCATAAATCTCATAATCTGAACTTTTACCTGGAGTATTATAATCTAACTTTTTTACTTCCTCTGGATATCTTATGGATGATGCTATTTTTTCTATTTGATCCTGAGAAAGATTTACAGACTCTATTCCCTGGTATACACCACTATATTCTAAGCTATACCAGTTGCCTTCATCCTGCCATATGAAATACTTACTAACACTCTGAGTATCTTTGCCTTGATTCTTTTGGGCTGGTGTAAAAAATTTTGCAGTAACACTTGTTCCATTTATTTCCCCAAGCTTCATAGGTTGTTCTGAGGTTTCGACTTTACCGCCGTCTTTTTCAAATTGAGGATCTAGAGATGCCACTTTCTTTAGTACCTCTGTATAGTTTGTATGAAAAACTTTAAACGAAATACGATCTATTGGTATATTAGGCATATTATATTTATCATTAAAACTTATAGATAAAAAATTATCCTTATCTGAAATTTTTTCAACCTGAAAATAATTAATAACTTTATAGCCTGCAGGCATATAATCTGGTACCTTGAATTTAAAACCAGCTACTGTTTGTGCTTTTGCTAAGTTATCATATTCTTTTACTTCTGAATCCACAAGAAACTGAATTTTTTGAGCAGAACTCATAGTGCTATTAGAAGTTACAGCAGGGATACCATTGTTTCCCACAGCTTTAACGCTAATACCACTTGCAAGTGTTAATCCTCCAACTAGTACACAACATAAAACAGCCGATGCAGACATTTTATAAGATCCTTTTTTAAATTTTGTTATCATTTTTATTCTCCCTTCGATTTGACTTTCAGTTTCAAAAAAAATTGCTGCTTGAGGATACCTAGCTAAATTTAGAGACTTTCTTGAAAAATTAATTAGTGTCATACCATAATCTACAGTCTCTTTTTCTCCAAGTATCTCAAGTACACAAGCATCACAAGCGCATTCTCTTTGCAACTTCATTTTATTCATAGCAAACCATACCAAGGGATTAAACCAATGTATTAAAACAGCAGCTATGCTAAGCGAATTATAAAATAGATCTTTTCTTTTATAATGAACTAGCTCATGTAAGATAATATATGAAAATTGTTTGAGGTTGTCCATATTAATTAGACCTTGTGGTATATAAATTTTTGGTTTTAAAACACCTAATATACAAGGACTTTTAAAATTGTCGTATACATAAATAGGAATATCTATATTTATATCAGCTTTTTTCTTACATTCCTTAATTAGTGTTAATACTTCCGTATCATCAAGGGTTTTCAAGACTTTAAATTTCTTCTTGGACTTTACTAAAACTAATAAAAATATGGAAGCTATAATAAGCAATCCTAATAGCCATACACAAGAAGCTGCCTTATATATATTCACAACTAACTTATTTTTATCTATACTTTGCCATTTATCTTTTATATACATAACTTGCTTATTTTCAATGTTGTTGTTATAATGAGGTTGACGTTTAGTACTATTCAAATTTGCTTGGTTTAACCCTGAAAGATTCAAGGGTAAGCTATGTCTTTTTTGGATAGTATTTTTATTTTGTGAAGTACCCTGTTCATTTCTCGTAAAAATACTAAACAAATTTATTTGATTTTGTGAAATTACAGGTATAATAAGTCTTATGAGCACTATAACCCATAGTGCATGCTTAAACTTTACACCAATATGGTTATTGAATAACTTCAAAATTAAAGTAATTATCAGTATTGCAATACTTGCTGTTAAGGAAGTTTGCAAAACCCATAAAAAAATCCTTTGTAAGATTTCCATCTCTAACATTCCTCTTTCATAATAATCCAGAAACTCTTAAAGTTACTTCTTTTTTTCTTTTTTACTCTTAAGAAGCTTTTCAAGATGTTCAATTTCTTTTTCTGATAAAGACTCTTCTTCTAAAAACTTCGTAAAAAGGATACTTACAGCTCCATCATATACTTTATGAAGAAAAGATTTGTTTTCAACTTTAATACACTCATCTTCTGAGATCAACGGATAGTAATTATAAATTCTACCTGATTTCTCAAACCCTATTATTTCTTTTTTTACAAGTCTTGCCAAAAAAGTTTTAATTGTTTGGGCTGACCATCCCATTTTATCAGATAAAGAATTTATTATTTTTTGAGATGTCAATGGGTTTTCCTTCCATATAACCTTCATTATTTCCCACTCAGCTGCTGATATTTTAGGAATATCTCTCATAATATACACCTTTTCCTTTTATAATCTACAATTGTAAACCAACATGTATAGTCTACAACTGTAGATGATACTTGTCAAGATATATTATAAATTTTTTATTAATAGATTTTTAAGTTGTGTTACCTTTTAATGGGGTAATCACAGCAAATACGTAACCAAGGTCAAAGTAAAAATCTATTTTTAATCTATATGAGTTAAACGAACAAATATTTATATACAGCTTTTAAATTTTTTTATATGCTAATCAAACTATGACTATTACAATAACGGGAGTTCGAAAATTTGAGTTCATTTATGGTTAAGATTACCACATGAAAATTCAAAAAAGTAGTCTTACTGATACGTTACATTTTGTTCTAGTTATTCCAGCTTGCTTAAATTAAGCTGTAACAACATACTTATTTAATTTTAGGGATGGTTTCTTAAGAAGAATTTTATCTTCCATATCATCTACATTTCCATGGGTTAAGTAGAAGGATAAAATTTCACCTTTATCATTTACAACCGAGTGCAGTTTAAACCCATAAAACCATCCTGTTGAACTTTTACCTCGTTTGGCAATTCCTTTAAAAACTTTATGAGAATATATTCTCCTATTATTGCATACATCTAGTGTTGTAGAGTCTATAAAGGAAAATCCTTTGCACTTGCCAGTTCTGAATTTCATCATGTATAATAGTAATGGAATTAATGCTTCCTGCATTAACTCAACAAATCTGTTGTAACTTACAAGCTTAGAAAAGTAAGGTTTTAGAATAGTAGATACATGTTCTTTATAATAAGTTTTAAATGTTCTGTAACCTGACAGATGAAAATATATTGTTATAGTCATTATTTCACTTAAACATAGAGTTTTACTTGATGTAAATGTATTGCGACCTTTATCACTGCTTAAAAAATAATTTTTGCAGTATTCTTCAAGAGGTATACAGTAGTTGTCTACATCATAAAATATTTTTATTAATAAATCTTGCACAAAATTCCATCCTTTTGTTTTAATCTTGTTTGTTTTGTCACTTACAATAATAAAACATTTTGGTGGGGTTTTTTAACCTTAAATTTTTCCATTTAACTCATCGAACTCACGTTAGGTACCTTCTTTTTATGTAGGAGTCCATTAAAATGAAAATGGAAATTTCTTAACAGCTCAAGTGAAAATCACTCTTAACAAAACGGATGGAATATGAGAAATCCAAATAGATGCAGCCTTTGAATAAGGATCTCTTTGAAGGGCTATTGTCTAAATAGTTAAAATACCGTTTTTTAGTACCTTTACAAATTGGGGCATAACATGTAATTTAAGTAATTTGAGAAAACGCATTGTAATGTGTTTGTATTTTGATATAATTATTACTAATGAGTATATATAGGCTTTAATACTAAGGGAGGTTATAGTATTTGGGCATATTATTTGAAAGAACAAGACGCAAAGCAATGTTGGACGATAGAAATATTCAAATGTACTTCTTTCTACTTTTCTTAAGTAGATGAATTGTTCTTAATATATTAAGTTTGTATAAAATTTAGATATCCTTCTGTGTAGAAAAGTACCAATACAAAATAAATTAATCACCGAAAACTAATGATAAGCTTTTAATTTTGCTTAATATCCAAGTATTTTTTAAGCACCAAAATACCATAATTTAACAATTAATACATAAATTGATAAAAAGGATGTGTTACAAATGTTGAATAAACTTAAAATAGGTACTAAGTTATACTTAGGATTTGGAGTTATCACTTTAATTATGATTTTAGTTTTATCTTTTTCTTACAAGAATCTTAATACAGAGTCTCAGGCTGTTGATTGGAATGTTCATACATATCAGGTTATTGGTGAGGCAGATAATACCTTAGAAAGCCTAGTTAACATAGAAACAGGTTTAAGAGGATATGCTATTACTGGTAAAGACACATTCTTAGAGCCATATAATCAGGGTAAGATCGATTTTCAAAAGCATATTCAGGAGATAAAAGAACTAACTTCTGATAATCCTAAGCAACAACAAAGGATAGATGCCTTGTCCAAAGATTATCAAGATTGGTCAAACTCAGAAAGTTCTTCTTTGATAGCTACTCGTCAAAAGGTTAACTCGGGTAAAGGCAATATAACAGATGTTATAAATTTTGAAGCATCTCAAAATGGCAAAAAGGCAATGGACGATATGAGAAAATTGATCAGTGATATCCAACAGGAAGAGCGTAGTTTGTTGGCTCAACGTACGGCAAATTTAAAGATAACTGAAAGAAATACAAAAACTGTTATAGTTGGTGGGGGAGTAATTGGTTTAATCCTTGCTATATTCTTAGCATTAATAATTTCACGGAATATTATTAACGCCGTCGAAATGTTAACTTTAAAGTTATCCAATATCGCTGAAGCAGAGGGAGATTTAACACAAAAAGTAGAATTATCAAACAAAGATGAACTTGGTTTAATGGCACAAAAATTTAATTTGATGTTAGAAAAGACTAGAAAATCGATTTCACAAGTGTCGCAAAGTTCCAATATATTAAATGAGAAAGTTTCAACCTTATCTGTTAACGCCGAAGAAGTAAGCAAATCTTCTGATCAAATGGCATCTACAGTTGAAGAAATGGCTGTTGGTAATCAGGAAATCGCTAAAGAAGTATCTTCCGTAAGCAGCATGGCTGACAATATAAACAAAATATCCAAGGATACTTCTGTTGAGTTAAATAGTTTGGTTGAAAATAGAAAACTGGTTGAAAAAATTGTATATGAGGGTCAAAATATAATCAAAAACCAAACGACTCATATGAACCAAACAGTAGAGATATCTAAGGAAGTTAGAAATGCTGTTGAAGGTTTAGTGCTGAAAACTGATTCAATAAATAAGATTGCAGAAACTATAAACGGTATTGCTGAGCAAACCAACTTGTTGGCTTTGAATGCTGCCATTGAGGCTGCTAGAGCTGGTGAACATGGGAAAGGATTTACAGTAGTTGCTGAGGAAGTAAAAGAATTGGCCGAGCTTTCTCTCAAATCAACTGGAGAGGTATTTACTACAATTTCAGAAATTCAGACAGCTGTTGGGCAGACTGTAAAACAAATAAAAGAAAGTGAGATGACCATTTACAAACAAGAGGAGGCTACAAGACAAACGCAAGATTCTTTCACCCAGATTAACGAGCAAATAAATGATATGGTATCTAAAATTGAATCAATGAGTAGTAAAATAAGTAAGGTAATTGAACAAGTAGGACATCTAAATGCATCTTTACAAAATGTTTCAGCTATAACAGAAGAATCAGCGTCTTCCGCAGAAGAGGTATCCGCATCCATGGAAGAACAGGCTTTAAGTATAACCAAAATGGCAAGTTTGGCAACTGCATTAAATGACTTATCAATAGAGTTGCAAAAAAATGTTAATTTGTTTAAATATTAATTAACTCTCACAGAATGAAAGTGAATTCAATTTATTGATACCTAAGAAAATTTAAATTGGAGATTAAAGGAATACAGATAAAAAACTCTTATAATAGACCAACAGAAGTCACGTTGAAGTAATATTCAACGTGACTTTTGTTGAACAGTGGAAGGATTTAGAGTCCAAGGTTGATAATTTAATATTAGGTAATTGCCAAACTCACTGATAAAAATGAATATACAAATAGAGAAAGATGCAAAACGGTACCAAATAAGTATATCAGTGATTGTTAGTAGATGACTTAAGAAAATTCTTAAAAATGGGTATAAGAAATAAGCCCTTGAGTAATTTTGAATTTTTCTAATGTCAGTATCTATGCAATCAGTGGCTTTAGGCTTCGAATATATTCATGCTTGTGTATTTTATTAGCCATGAAAACTGTTATTAACTGAGTTATGCCTGCAAGAAGTAAGTCAGCATGAAGAGTTTTTTCCGGTTTGCAATACAATAAATGTTCAATGTTTTTTTTAACGGCAGAACGAATTTTATAAGTGTAATTCCATTCTTCGGATGCAAGCTTAGTTTTTAGTGGTATATATGCTTTTTAAACTTTAGCTGCTGTAAAATATATTGATAAATTTCAATACTGTCAAAAGCAACATCACCTAAAAAGATTTTAGAATTTATTAAAGGATGTTTTTCAAAAAAATCCTTAAGGACAGGTATAAGTGCTTTGGAATCGCCAAGAGATTTATCCTCATCAGGAGAATTGGATTTTTTCTCAACAACGATATTGGGGGATACGCTTGAAGAAACTATTTATTGTAAAAAGAAATATCTCTTATAATGCCGAGACCATTTGTTAGAATTCCAAATTTAAAAGCATAACAGAAATGTCCGTTGATATACATTTGTCAAATTTGTTGGGAATCTTTATTATATCTCTATTACTTATTGCTTCCACTTTCTTTATATTTAACTGCGACAAGCAAAAACGTCGTATATGGTGGCCTTTTCTACCACCTATATTCATTCTTTGTTTTATTGGGATTATGTTAAGAATACCATTAACAAAAAACTGGATATCAAGCAGTAATGGCAAAATTACAGCAGTTGTATTAGTTATATTTGAGTATATTCTTTTCTTAGTGTTAAGTTACTTTGGATCTAAAGGCAAGAAAGAATAGTACTTTTATACAAATGACAAATCTCTATCTAAAAACATTTAACTCATAAAAATTATTTATTATGCTTCAAATTCACTAATAAAATCAATTAATACATAATCGTACTGGACAAACCCAGTACGATTTTTTCATAATATCAACCTACCGAATGGCGATATATAAATAACAATGTGCCTTTCCATCTTTCGTATATTCACTTGGAACGGTACTCTCATAATCTTTAGTAAAAACTCTCTTTATATCTTCAGATTTTTGTTCAATTACTCATTATTGTATGAGCTACACATGCCTTAGGGAGTTTTTCTTTGCAATAATCCCACCATTTCTTTTCTGTCATATTTCCTATTTTAATTTGATGTGGAAAATAATTATAGATTACCCCGGGCACAGAAGTTCCAAGAAGCATTCTAACATTGCCGCACCCCATTTCACTAGAAAACAATTCATCACATTTAGAGCGAAATTCTGAAATAACATTAACACCTATTAATTCTTTTATTTTATCCTTAATTAAAATACACTCCCTCATTGGATAACGTAATAATTCTACCCTGGCATCCAATATAATCATATCTGGCACAGATACATCTACTATTACTTGAATATCATGTTGATGATCCATTAGATGTGAGGTAGTTCTCCAAATATTATCCTCCACTTCATAATAGTTTACTTCAAAATTTCTTGAATAAAGACTCTTTTCCATAAATATACCTCCATAGTTATACTCAGTACTGACTATAATAACATTGAAGGAACTCTTAAGAGAGTTCCTTCAATGTTTCATTTATCCATTTTAATTCAGTTTCTAAATGATATATATGATGATTAAATATGCTAATACAGTAAATTCTGTAATCAGGTAACAATTTGCTTACTGTATTATCCTTATTTCTAGCTAATTCTTTCAGCTTATTTTCTATATACTCTTTTTGTATATTTAAATTTTTAATAACAGTATCTTTATCAGCAAAGTCAGAAAAATATAATACTCCATCAAAATCAAATTCTACACTATAATTTTTAGCTAAAATTTTATTAAGCAAAGAATTAAAATAAGCAATTCCTAAATCAGTAATAGAATATACTGTTTTTTCAGGCCTATTGCCATCCTTTTCGATAACAGAATTTATATAACCTTTTTCAGCAAGTTTATCTAAATGATAATAAATTGTAGGAAGTTTGATTTTAGCAAAGGCTGCTATGTTATCTGATACTATTTGTTTTATACTATATCCATGTTGAGGACCATATCTCATAAGAATCCCTAGAATATATAATTGTACTTTCATTTGTAATCCCCTTATACTCAGCACTGACTATAATTATATCATATTTTGGGGTAGTGTCAACAATATGTACAAATTATGTAATTAATCTAGCATAAAAATCAGCTTTTTTCTAAAATGACATGGCATAACATTATTATTTATTAATTCACAAGTTATACACAAATTATCCACATTATCCACACAATATCCTACCTATGTGCAATAATTTTAGTTGAGTCAGTTCCCTATGGGAGATTTAGCTTAATAGCTGTTTCAATAGCTGCAGGAAACTAGATTTGAAATAGTAAGTGACAATAAAGTATAATACTTGTTATGAGCATATGAATGTGATAATAACACTACTTAAATAAAGGAGCTTTTAAACATATGAATTTTTACTTTGCACCTATGGAAGGTTTGACTGGATACATTTATAGAAATGCCCATAATGCCTTTTTTAATAAAATAGATAAATACTTTTCACCTTTTATTTTTGCAAATCAAAGTGATAAGTTTAAAACAAAAGAATTAAATGATATTTTACCTGAAAACAATCAAGGTATAGTTTTGATTCCACAATTACTAACAAATAATGCAAAAGACTTCATACATACTTCAAAGAAAATAAAGCAAATGGGATATACTGAAGTCAATTTAAATTTAGGATGCCCTTCTGGAACTGTAGTTTCAAAAAATAGAGGATCTGGATTCCTTTCAAAAACAAAAGAACTTGATGCATTTTTAGATGAAATTTTTTCAGAGGCTGCAACAAAAATCTCAGTAAAAACTAGAATAGGAAAAGACAGTCCAGAAGAATTTTATAATTTGATTGAGATATTTAACAAATATCCTATAGAAGAACTTATCATTCATCCTAGGATTCAAAAAGACTTTTATAAAAATAAGCCTAATCTTAAGGTTTTTAAAGACGCCCTATCTTTAAGTAAAAATCCTATTTGCTATAATGGTGATATTTTTTCAGTCAAAGATTACAAGAAATTTACCACTAATTTTCATAGCGTAGAAACTCTAATGCTTGGTAGAGGATTATTAATCAATCCCGGATTGATTAATGATATTAAAAATAATACTAAACTAGATAAAAAATTACTAAAAAATTTTCATGACAAGATTTATGAAGATTATAAAAAAGTACTTTTTGGAGATAGAAATGTCTTGTTTAGAATGAAAGAATTATGGTCTTATATGATTCAGATATTTTCTAATAATACAAAATATGCAAAAAAAATTAAGAAATCAGAAAAATTATATGATTATGATGCGGCGGTTTTAAGCCTATTCAGAGAACAGACTATTTTAGAAAATTAATAAAATCAAATTTATCTATTACATTTTTAATTTCGTTTAGACTTTATATGCACGGGCATACTAATTTCATCAGGTGATTCTTAGACTCAGGTAGAGTTTGCTTAAGATGATCGGAGTATTACAGATGGTATTTCTCAAACTAAATACCATATTTTGCTTCTTAATATTAGTTTATAGGTAGGTGATTAAATGCTAAGTGATAAACCAATCAATTCTTTCTTAGAAAATATAGCTTCTAAACCATTAACTCCAGCTGCAGGAAGCATAGCTGCCTTGAGTGCAGCTTCTGCAGCAGCATTAACTGAAATGGCTGCTAACCTTACCTCAAAAAAGCCTAAATATCATGATATTTCAGCTAAAATGAAAGAAATAGCTGAGGAATGTTCTTCCTATAGGGAGATTTTTCTTAATGATATTGATAAAGATACAAAAGCCTTTAAAAAAGTAATAGATTTATATTTAATGCCGTTAAATACAGAATCTGAAAAAGAAATTCAACAAAAGGAATTACAAAATAGTTTTAAAACAGCTATAGAAATACCTCTAAGTATGGCCAATAATATTGTAGAGTTAATTTATGCTATAAGATTTGTTAATAAACATGGGTGTAAAACATCAGCATCAGATGTAAAGCAAGCTTATATTCTGGCAGAATCTGCAGTCCGTTCATCAATTTTTCTTATAAAATCAAATCTTGTCTTTGTCCACGATGAGGATTTTCAAACCTATATTTCAAAAAAAATTGATGAATTAGAGGCAAACTTAGAAATGTAATAAATAATATATTTATTATGTATTAACTCAATTTTCACAGTTTAATAATATTGCGAATCAATTTAGTTGACAATTGAAAATTGACAGTGGACAGTGAAGGTGAATTTTTTTCCGTTACACTACAAAAAATCTTTAATTAAATTTTTCAAAGCTCATTTTGCTAAAGCAAAACATAGCTGAGTTGATTCATATAAATTTAAAGATTTTTTCCGATAGCTAAAAATCTTCCTTCACTGTCAATTGTCCACTATCAGCTTTCAACTCAAAAACTTTGTTTCACAAAGTTTTTATATTAAGTCAAGATTTCATATGTGCGAAAGTTGAGCTATTAATTTAACACACTTTTCTCACCTTTAATACCAATATAATTAAATATCTCTTGAAACAAAGTTTTTGCCACAGGTGCTGAAACATCTGAAGCATAATAATTTGATCCACTAGGTTCATCCACACTTACAAGCAAAGTTATTTTAGGGTTCTCCTCAGGAGCCATACCGGCAAAGGAAGACATGTATTTTCCCACTGCATAACCTCCTGTTTTAGGATCAGCTACTTGAGCCGTGCCAGTTTTACCTGCAATATCTAATCCCTGTAAAAAGGCATTTTGTCCTACCCCTGAAGTAACTACTTTAGTTAAATCATCTCTTAACTCAGATGCTAATTTAGCATCATACACAGTTTTTTTACCATAATTACTATATTTTTTATCTACAACTTCATTATTTGTATCATCAATATGTGCAATACTTTTCATAACATGCGGTCTTATCCATGTTCCTCCATTTGCTATTGAATTAAAAGCAGCCATGTATTGAACTTGATTGACTGCAACTCCTTGTCCAAAAGCAAGCTCAGATAAATCAAATCTATTAATTTGATCAGGACTTCTCAAAATACCCGCTGATTCTCCAGGCAAATCTATTCCTGTTTTTTGACCAAACCCCATTTTTTGCGCAGTAGCAACAAGCTTGTCTTTACCTAGTTTATTTCCTAACTCTGCAAAACCTACATTACAGGAATTTTTTATTATATCCACAAAACTTTCGCTGCCATGCCCATTTAAATTCCAGCAGTGGATAGGACTTTTATCAATTGTTATGCTTCCATCACATATATAGGTATCATTCAATCCAATATTGTTTTCTAAAGCACTTGCTGCAGTAACAACTTTAAATATAGACCCTGGTTCAAAATTATCTTGAATAGAAGGATTTTTCCAAAGCATTTCAGCATCTTTAGAATTTTTGGCTATACTTGCTGCGTTGTTAAGATCTACACTAGGCTTATTTGCCATTGCTAATATTTCTCCATTTTGAGGATTCATAACTAAAATATTAACTGCTTTCGCATTATTATCTTCTAAAGCTTTTTGAGCTGCTTGTTCAGCATATTGTTGAATAACTGAATCTATTGTTAAAATAACATTTTTACCATCTACTGGCGGAGTATATTTTTCAGATTCATAAGGTAATTGATTATTTTTTGCATCTTTTTCATAAGTCATACTGCCAGGCGTACCCGAAAGTTCTTTATCATAGCTCATTTCTGCTCCAGAAATTCCATCACCTTCAGGATTCACCAATCCTAAAATACTTGTCATAAAATTTCCATTTACATAATACCTTTTAGTATCTGGTGAAATAATAATTCCTTTAATATTTAACGCTTTAACCTGGGTCATTACAGGTTTCTCAATCTGCCTTTTCAATAAAGCTGAATTAGCAGGCAATCCATTAGGTAGTGTTGTACTTAATACTTTTATAATATCGCCAGATTTCATATTAAGTATGGGAGACAATTTATCAGCTAATTGAGAAAAAGACATTTTTCTCTCACTTAAAGTTTGTCTTAATGTTTTTAAATCCAAGTCAACTCTATAGATACTTTCATTTACTGCCAATTCATTAGAATTTCTATCTAGGATTTCTCCTCTTTTAGCACTAATTGGTATTGTAGTTGTTTGTTGCTCTATAGCCATTGATTTATATTCAGAACCCTTTGCTACCATTAAATACCCTAACCTTCCAACTAGTCCTAAAAATACAATAATCAATAGTATACCAGCAAATATAAATTTATTTTTTTTAACAAATTTTTTTGTTTTCATCCTTCGCCTCTTTAGTCTTTCAGGCAATTTTCCCATTTAACTAATCGCCATTTTATAATATTATTTCTTATATGCTATATAGATTATTATATTAAAAGCTATAATCATATTCAACTATAAGTAATCATGATAATCAAGTTTATTACATAATTGTTTGTGAACTAGATAAATTGCAAAATGCAATGGTATAATTTATTAGTAAAAGGATATGAAGGAGAATTTTCAGTGATTAAACAAGATTTAAGAATAAAAAATATACCTGCAATCTTGTGGGGTCTCAAATCAGATAAACTATTTATAGCAATTCACGGTAGCATGTCAAATAAGGCAGATGATAACATTGTGGTATTTGCAGAAGAAGCACTAGCAAAAGGTTATCAAGTTCTTAGTTTTGACTTACCTGAGCATGGTGACCGCAATAATGAACCCTATGTCTGCAAGGTTCAAAACTATGTTCAAGACCTTAGTACCATTATGGATTATGCAAAATCACTATCAAATAATATAAGTATATTTGCCTGCAGCTTGGGAGCATATTTTAGCTTACTTGCTTACAGCCGTGAACCATTAAAACAGTGTTTGTTTCTCTCTCCTGTAGTGGATATGGAACGCATCATAAATAATATGATGACATGGTTTAACATAAGTGAAAGTAAACTAAAATTAGAAAAAGAGGTACCAACGCCTATTGGACAGACACTATATTGGGATTACTACTCCTATGTAAAAGAACATCCTATAATCACTTGGAATTGTGCTACTTCGATTCTATACGGATCAGAAGATAACTTGTGTGAGCTTGATGTGATATCTGCATTTGCAAAACACTTTAATTGTAAACTACAAATAATGGAACATGGAGAACATTACTTTCATACAAAAGAACATCTTGAATTCTTTAGAAAATGGGTGAGAAAAAATATATTTTATAATTAAAAAGTTTTATTTCAACTTTATTTAACTCTCACTCTACATGTGGGACTTTTAGCCTATAATGATTTATTCTGTTACTTTCGCTTTTGCACTTTATTTTTATACATATTGTTATCTGCTATCTCTATTAAAGTATCAATATCAACCTTTTTTATATTATTATATTCTGCAAAACCATAGCTAAAATCCACTTTATAATTAAAAGAGCTGCCTGCATTAAGCTTGTCCATATCACTTCTTATTCTATTAATAATTAATTCTGCATCTTTTATAGCAATATTAGGAAATATAATAAGGAATTCATCTCCACCTATTCTACAAACATAGTCAGAATTTCTTACATTAGAGACTAACAACTTGACTACATTTAAGATAAGGTTGTCCCCTTCAATGTGACCATAAGTATCATTTGTCTTTTTTAAATTATCCACATCTATAAAACATATTGTTAGATTATTTTTGCTTCTCAATGCATTTTTCATTTCTTTATCCAAGAACTCCATACCTGCCCTTCTGTTGTATAACTTCGTCATTTCATCAGTGGCAGCTGTTTTTTCTAATTCATTTTCTTTGTCTGTTAATTCTTTGAATATAGTATTATAAGGCTGAGTAATACAGGTTATTATAACTGCCTTATATATAAGATAAAAAGATATTATCTTAAAATAATGCCCTAACAAGTTTGAAAATGCATAGTTATTTATATATAAAGTAAACTCAAATTCAGATATTATAGTAAAAATAATAGACCCAAACAAGTACCCATAAACTTTATTATCAAATTTATTTTTGTTCTTCCTTAACAATATGATATCAGTTGTTAATATTCCACATATAATATATTCGCTAATTATTTTAAATGGGGTTTGTCCTTTTCCTTGAATAAAACATATAGGGAATACCTTGAAATAAAAAATTGAAGCTATAATACTTGACGTAACTACGGTATAAATTCCAAAGGTTAAATATGGTCTCAATTTTCTTTTAAAATGTATAAATATAAATGGTATCAACAAAGAAATGCTTTCAAGATAACGTGCTCCTATCCATAATTGATTGGCATAAAAATTATATCCTCTAAAAATGTTCATGCCGTGGTATGACAGCGTATGTAGTAAATCTAAAAATGCTACAAACACATATGCAATACCTATGAATACAAGGTAATCAAAATATTTTTTCGAAAAATTTTTTGAATTCCATGCTACTATAAACAAAGTAAATCCTATTATTACACTAAATAATTCTGCAAGGCTGTGAAACAATAAATAGCTATATAGGTTGGTCATATACAAAGCTGCTGTCACAATTAATAAAATAATAACTTCAAAAATATAATTTTTGTATTTATACATATGATCAGCCTCCCAATAAAATAATAATTACATATAACAAATACTTCAAATAATTTTATTTCTAGATATAAACTATTAAGTACATTATATTATTAAATAATAAGAAAATCCAATAAAATATTATTTGTAAAAAATATATTAAGTTCTTTTATTTGAGAGGTGGCTTTAATTATAGTAAACTGTCCCCTTTTGATAAATTTCTTATGGCATTACTAAAATGGAAAATTAAAAGTAAAAATCCAAAAAAATTAACAAGTGATGAAATAGGTATGCTTGCCATATATGATAAACCAGTGAATTTTACGGCAAGAAAGAGTATAGATGAAATAGTAGCCTACGTTAAATCATAGTATAAAAAATATAGAAAATACACAGTACTATATACAATAATTATAAATTTTATAAGGAAACGTGATTAATATGGGACAAGGAAAGGATACAAATTACTCGAATTCATTTGTTGAACAAAATTTATCTTTTATCAAAAATCAATTAGGAGATGGTATTGGTCTCGGTGAAGGCAGATTTAAAGCATTTGGTGGTCAAAGAGAAATTGGAGTATTGTATGTGACCAGTCTTTGTGATAAAGAGTTTATAAGTGACCAAGTTATTACCCCCCTATTACAGGGAACATTAAAAAATAATATAGAAAATGGTGACATAAGTATATTGGCACAGACAATGTTTATTTCACCAATAAATACTAAAATAATAAAACAAAAAGAAAAAGCTGCAGCTGAATTATTAAAAGGAAATACAGTAATTTTCTTTGAGGGATGCAGCAGTATACTTATAGTTCAAGCTCCAAAGATGGAAAAAAGATCTATAAATAACCCAGAAAATGAAACAACTATTTTTGGTGCTAAAGAATCCTTTGTAGAAGATATAGAAACCAATATTAGCATGGTTATTAGGAGACTTCCTATACCGACACTTAAATTTGAAACTTTCACGTTAGGAAGATTATCCTGTACAAATTCAAAATTGTTATGGATTAAAGGATTAGCTAAGGATGATATTGTAGAAGAAATCAGAAGGCGGATTAAAGATGTGGATACCGAGATAATAGATGGTACTAGTACTTTAGCTGAACTTATACAAGATAAGCCTACTAGTATATTTCCAACCTATAGATTGACAGAACGTCCAGACATAGTTTCAAGGGCTCTGTCTGACGGCTATGTTGTAATACTTTGCAATAATAGTCCCTTTGCATTGATAATGCCAATGACTTTTTGGAATAACTTTAAAACCATAGATGATTATTCACAGTTACCTTTTGCTGCTTCGCTATTAAGAATCATTAGAATTTTAGCTTTCATTATATCTATTACCGTATCACCGTTATACCTTTCCTTTGTTACCTACAATCATACTATTGTTCCACCATCTCTTGCTTTGAATATTTCTCAAGGAAGAAATGGTGTCCCATTCCCTTCAATAGTAGAGCTACTCGCCATGACGATTATAATTGATATAATTCGTGAAGCTGGAACACGTATGCCGGGAATAGTAGGTTATTTTATAGGAACTTTAGGTGCAGTTATAATCGGTCAAGCAGCTGTATCAGCAGGTTATATAAGTGTATCTATTATTATAGTGGTGGCATTTTCAGCAATAGCTACCTTTGCTATTTCATCTACTATGCTAGTAAATATTTCAAGAATAATTAATTATTTTCTAATATTGTTATCAGGATTCTTGGGTATATTTGGTTTTTTTAATGGTAGTTTTATTATTCTATGGAGAATGTCCATATTGGAATCCTTTGGAGTACCTTACTTATATCCAATCATACCAGTTGAATTTCAGGGATGGAATGATATTTTTATCAGAGCACCTTTGAAAATGTTGAAAAACAAACTAACACTTATTGCAAATGTAAGTAGTAATAAAGCTGGAAATACAAAAAAGCAATGAAATATCTTTTATTATAAGAGAAGGTGACCTCCATTGAGGTATGATAAATTCACAAGAGAACAAATTGTTTTTCTTACGTATGCAAGTGGATGTGGTAATATGGCATTTAATTTTATTTGGGCTGTATATTTATCAGGAAGAAGTGGATGGGTTGCAATGTGTATAGGAATTCTTTTGACCATTCCTATTGCCATTGTAATAGTATATTTAAGCAAAAAGTATCCTGAATGTAATATATTTGACATTATAAATATTAGTTTTGGAAAACCTTTATATATAATTGTGATAATAATTAATGCAGTAATAAATATTGTTTTAGCAGCAATTGTTTTGAATTTTATGACCGGAACAGTTAAGATACACTTTTTACAATTAACTCCTGTATGGGTGATTATGACTGTTATTCTTATCATGGCCTTTTTATTTGTAAATAATAAACCCTTGCTATTTGGAAGAGCTATAGAACTACTAACAGTATGGTATATATTAAATTATTTTACAGGGTTTTCTCTTGCTTTTGTGAGCAAATTTGATTTTAAAAACATATTTCCTATATTTGATACTACACTATTAAAATTTGGGCAGGCGACATACTTTTCATTATGTTCAGCCTCAGAAATATTACTGTTTATAATAGTAATGGTTGGTGATATGCCTCAAACCACTGGTAATAGAAAAAGTATAATAAAAGGAATTGTTCTTTGGTCGTTCATATTATCGTTGGCAGTATTTATTATGCAGGGTATATCTGGCAGCAGATTATTATTACGTACCTCATCCACAGGAATTGAACTATCAAGAGCTATTTATCTTGGAGATTTTTTTAGAGGACTGGAAATATTCATTCTAGCTACGTATCAACTAATCGCTACTTTAAGATTATCATTATATTTATATTGTACATGGATACCTATAAAAAAATTATTTAATGAGAAATATTCTTTTATTATATTGCTTTTAATTTCAATTATAATCATAATCCCATCTATAAAATTAAATTCCTATAATAAAGCATTTTTTGCTTCTATATTTATGGATTATTATATTCTTTTACCTTTTGTAGCGTTTATTATAATAATAGCTTTTCTTGGTGATTATATTAAGGGAAAAATGTCTGGAAGTGATGTGGGATGAAAAAGGCAATGCTTATAATATCATCAGTAATTCTTATGCTTTCTTTCGTTGGCTGCTGGGATTATGTGGAGTATGAACAGATGACTCAAATATATGCTCTAGGAGTAGATTTAGATGCAAAATCGAATGAAGTAACTATAACACTGCAATATATTCCAACTGCTAAATCCATGGGAGATAAAACAAATACTACCAATAGTACAGGAACAGTCTATTCTGCATCTGGTATTACAATAATTGATGCCTTAACAAAGCTGCAGCAGGCAAGTCCTAATAAGCTATTTCTTGGGTATCTGCAGGTTATAGTAATTAGTGAAGATGCAGCAAAATACCTTATGAAAGATCTAATTGTATTTTTTGATAGTACCTCAAACATTCGTAATTCTGTAAACATAGTAATTGTACCTGGAAGTGCCCAGGGGACAATAGCCACTCGCGATCCCAATTCTGAAACCTCTTCGGGTAAAAAAATGCATATGCTTTTAAGCTCATCTCAAAGTAATGGTACCACATATTCCGTTACTCTGCATGATTATTTGCAGATGATGGATAGAGAAGGGGTTGAACCAGTAGCTCCCAGAATGTTAACTACAGTGCTCAGTAGTGATTCAGGCGAAGCTTTAGGTGGAACTCGAAATGGTATAAGGTTTTCTGTAGAAAAGAATGGCAATATACTTGCAAGTGGTATGGCAGCTTTTAAAAAAGATAAATTTGTTGGCTGGCTTAATGATAAGGAAAGCATGGGTCTAAATTGGATATTAGGTAATAAGATTACCTCCTATAAAACTTCTAATATAGATAAGCCTAGTATTAATAAGGATGAAAAAGATTTACCGCTTCATGCTAATCTCAAGAAAATGCTCTACTATTATATAACAAAATCAGGGAGCAAAATTAGAGTTAAAATAGAAAATAATCAACCTGCTATATATTTAGAAGTTAAGGTTGAAGCTGCCTTAAGAAAATATTATAGTGATGAGGGAAGTGAGTACATAAGTCCAGATATAGTTAATTCAATTCAGGAAAAACTATCAAGAAGTATAAATTCAGATATTATGGCAGCACTAGAAAAAGGTAAAGGTGAATTAAATTCAGATATATTTGGTTTTGGATTTAGTCTTTATAGACAACATTCTAAAGAATGGAACAAGTATTATAAAGGGGTTTGGGATGATATATTTCATGATGTTCCTGTTAGGGTAAATGTCAAGACTAAGATAACTAATACTGGAACAAATATTAAGAAGCTTCAGATTAAATAGCTAAAAATAATGTATGCTTGTATTAATAACTCTTCTCTCCTTATTTGGTAAGGAAAAAATAGTTGATGTCTATTAATTAGCTACTGCAAAAGCAAATCAATCCGGTGTTATGGTAAGTAAAAGTAGTAATTTAGCACTCACAAATACTACAATGAATAAGACAAGTTGGAGATACCACTAGTGAGGATGAAAGCAACTTTTATGGATTAAACGAGGATTTAGTTGTAAAGTCATGAAGTAAAGTAAATATAAGCAGTACATTCTGGTTTGAATTAAAAATATTTAATTTGAACTTTCATTGATACTGTGAAATACAATAAACTTACTTCCAATATAGTTTGAAATAATAGAAAAACCCGTAGCAAAAACTTGAGAAAGAAAAGTATCAACATACAGTTTGCTCACTAGTAAATGCATAATAATTAAGTTTAATGATAAGGATACTCCATTTACCATAGTGAATTCTATAAGTTGAAGAACTATCCTTTTATCCTTATCACAGAAAGTCCACTCTTTGTTTAAAATATAACTATTTAACATACCTATTGAATACGAAACTACTGTACTTAAAAGGTAATTAATCAGCAAAATCTTGTTAAAAAGATAAAAAGAAAGCAGTGTTATAGTAGTATTAGCGACCCCAACTATACAAAATTTTATTAGCTTAATCATAAGATTTTCCTATTATAAAATATTTTTTATTTAGCATGATAATCTTTACCTTCACCTCTGACATCATTAACTACATATAAGTTTTTTTGGGGACTTTTATATAATTTTATAGAACTATTAGTGGGGTTTGCCAGTTTGTCATCTAAATTTATTTCTTTATCTATTATGTACAGCGGTCTACATTTACTTTCGTCATAAATTCTAGCAATATATTCGCCCACAATTCCTATAGAAAAAAGTTGTATACCTCCTATAAAGCATGCTATAGTCAATGTTGTTACCCATCCTATAGAATTTACAGCAGTTCCTCGTAATATCTTTACTAGAAGATATACAAAAGTTATTAGTGATAGTAAAATAGTTTCAAGACCTAAATGTTCAACTACCTTTAATGGTTTTGAAGAAAAAGAGATTATTCCATCTAGCGCAAATCTTATCATCTTTTTTATGGGATATTTTGTTTCTCCTGCAAAACGTTCTTTTCTTTCATACTCTAAAGGTACTTGTTTGAATCCAATCCAACTCCACATTCCTCTCAAGAACCTATTATGCTCAGGCATTTTCTTTATGACTTCAACTACCTTTCTATCAATAAGCCTAAAGTCCCCTGTGTCTACAGGGATTGTTACACTGCTCATTTTATTTAAAATCTTATAGAATAATTTTGCTGTAATAAGTTTAAATACGCTTTCACCATCACGCTTTTTTCTTTTTCCATATACTACATCATTTCCCTGTTCCCATAACTTAATCATTTTAGGTATAAGTTCAGGAGGGTCCTGAAGATCTGCATCCATTATAATTACCGCATCCCCATTAGACTTATTGATTCCAGCAGTAACTGCAATCTGATGGCCAAAATTTCTAGAAAAGCTTATAACTTTCACATGAAAATCCCTTTTGGCAATTTCCTTTAAAATATTGAAGGTTTTATCTTTACTTCCATCATTAATAAAAATTAGCTCATAATTTAAATCATTTTTTAAAGCTACATTGCTTAACCGGGTATAGCACTCACTAGCAACTTCTTCTTCAAAATACATGGGAACAACTATTGAAATAAGTTTATGGTTCATAATTTACCTCCCCAAAATATACTTAATAAATAGTAATTATCTAACTTTATCTATATTCATTATTTTTCGTATAAGCCCGGTTTTCTATTCCTATCTTATATAAACTTTATTAATATTTTTTGTTTATTTATGAATATTTTTACGTCATGTCTAAAAAAATAAAATAAAGATTAGTATGAAAACATAAGGAGAAGGCCTATGAATTTATCTAATGCAAAATCAGTAGATAAAATAATTAATTTTATTGAGAAAAACTATTATTTTTTTTTAATAATAATTTTATCCGTATCATTGTTTAATATATTTTATAACTTAGGTAGTACACCTATAAATAGCTGGGATGAGGCAAGGCACGGAGTTAATGCTTATGAAATGATTAAAAGAAATAATTACATAGTAAACACTTATGCATATAGTAATGATTACTGGAACTTGAAGCCACCATTAAGCTATTTATCAATAGTTTTAGGCTTTAAGATAGCAGGCTTTAATGCCTTAGGTCTAAGATTATTTTCCGCTGTGGCAGGTATGTTAACAATACTTATAGTAACTATATTCGTTTTATATAATTACGGGAAAATAGCCTCTCTAATTTCAACATCCGTATTAACTACTACATCACCCTTTATTCTTGATCATTGTTCTAGAAGTGGAGATGCAGATTCCCTATTTATTTTATTCTTCACATTATCTATAATATGTTTAACTTTAGCTAAAAAAAATATTTTATGGTTTTATAGTTCTGGTTTTATTTCTGCATTAGCATTTCTTACTAAAAGCTGGCATGCCGGCAGTATAGGAGTTATTATAGTCATATATTTAACTATAAATAGATCAATGATAAATAAAAAAGATATAGCTATATTTATACTAAGTACTTCATTTCCAATTTTAGTTTGGTCATTGTTAAGATACAGTCAGGATGGTTTTACATTTTTTAAAAACATGATATCATATGATTTAATGGCTAGAACCTCCAGAACTTTAGAAGGTCATATTGGCGGCATGTGTTACTACATTGAGCATTTTCAGTGGTCTTATTTTTATTGGTTTCTTGTTTTCACAAGTACTGCGCTTACAATCATTACAATAACCCTTCCAGAAACTTTAACTAGTGATGATAAAAATTATGTTTTATGCACAGCCTTGTGGATAACTATACCCTTTTTGCTTTATACAATGGCAAAAACTAAAATTTGGTGGTACATATTCCCCATCTATCCTGCAATGGCCATAAGTATTGGTACGACTTCAAGTATACTTCTAAAATCAAAAAAATCAAATATTATTATGCCAATTTTGCTAAGCGGAATGATACTGTTTTCTGCAGGAAAAAATCAGCTATTAATTATGGAAAAAATTTCTCATGTCAAAACAGACCCGATTCAAATTCTTTTCAAGGACCTAGAAAAGCACCCTGAATACAAAGGCAAAAAAATCTACATCAATCACTTTGAACAGAGTTACTGGCTGTGTGCTGAATTATATGGTGACTTAGTTCCAACTTCCGGTGGTATAAATGGATTTTTAAAAGATAATAATAGCTGTCTGCTTTTTATTACAAGAGATAAAATAAATCTTTTAGGAAATAATATTTCTAATTTCAAGATAATAATTCAAAATAAAAACGCTTGTATTTATAGTAAGTAGCTACTAGTTTATCAAAAATCCAGGTACACCCAACTAAAAAAGTAATATCAAAAGTATAGTTAAATAAAAAAAGCTGCTTTGCAGTATCAGCTTCCCCATTCCCTATATAGGGCATAGGAAATTGTACAATACCAACAAACATGATCATCCATAAAATTTCTATTTGTAAAGTAATTTTCTCATTCTTTTTGTTTTTAATATACTCAATAAAGGAAACTAAAAACACTAAAGTATAAAAAACTACTATGAAAGATAGAGTCTTCGGCAGTTTTAAATTTCTAAAGTTTGACCAAAATGTGAAACGATTAAATTCAGGATTATATTTTGACACCTTAGATCTTTCATATTTACCTAAGGAGGTTTCGGTATGAAAGCTCTTAGATGCAGTATATTCCATGCCTTTTAATAACCTATCAGGATGTAAAATATAGAATTTTGCAAGTTTTATATTGCTAATCTTTTGATTAAATTCTTTATTGGTTATATCTGACCAAGGAATATATTTTACATATGCACTTTTAGGTAAATAAGCATGCTTCCCTGCTTCCACAGATAAATCTGGAGATAATCCAAGCATAACCAAGTCTTTTTTTGGACTTTGTGAATTTTTCAAAATACCGTAAAAAACTGAATTAAATTTTGTATCTACACCACAAGAGCTATCAATTTTACAATATACTCCTTTTACATAAAAAATTAACGTTAGAGTAGTAATAACAAGAAATATATTAGTTTTATTAAAAATTTGTTTTCTATCAATTTTCACTATCCTTAGCATAATAAGAACTACAAGTGGCAATTCAACAAAACATTGGGCTTTAGCTCCAAGAAACAAAATGGACGAGATAAATATAAATAAAAATTTTTTATAAGACCTATCTTCTCTATGTTTTAAAAAGTAAATAATACTTGAAATAAACAAAAGAAAACCTACAATCATCATTGGTTCTCCATAAAGGCTGTTAAACCATACAATATAGTTTCCATCTACTAATATTATTATAGATAATATACTAAAAAAAACTGCTGCAGCTATATTTTTAAAATGAATACAGCTAAAGCATATATATAATCCTGTCATATACAAAATTAAGTAAATAAAAGCTAAAATTCTAGTGTCAAAATAATTATAACCAATTACCTTACATAATAATTTTCCAAATGTAATAGGATAAATCATGCTTGTAGTTGGAATAATTCCTAAAAGCCTTGAAAAACTGGTTGGAAGCATTTTATATTCAGTTACAACATACTTAAACCAGTGAGCTGAATCTTTCCCTTTGGCATCTGTTAAACCAGTAGCTTTCATTACTCTTTCAAAATCTCCTTGATCTGCTATACCTGGCATAGGAGGATAAAAAAGTATAAATAAAGCTGCTATGAAAGCTCCTAGGATACTAATAATTGGTATATATCTACATAAACTTGAATTTTCCCTAAGAGACCACCTATTTTCTTTCATATTTTAGTAATAACTCTCCCCTTTCCTGGGACTTATCCAAAAATATAACATATCCATATAACCAAAGTATTTCCACAAATTTAGGAATTAAACCTAACCTACAAATAATAAACTTTTTTTAAAGATTAGTCACAACCATTTTATTGTGATAAAATAATAAAAAAGTGTTTGAAAAGTGTCGCTAATTGAAGTATGATGATTGATACAATCACAAATGTGAAATTATTTAATTAAAATTATGAATTTTAATTCGTTTAATAAAATCTATAAAGATCAGAGGAAGTTTTATATGAATAGAGATATAAAAAAAGAAGTCCAACTAAATACAGCTCAAATGCTAGTAAAATGTTTAGAAGCCGAAGGAGTAAAGTACATCTTTGGTATTCCTGGTGAAGAAAACCTAGAAATAATGAATGCAATTTCAGATTCAACTATTGAATTTATCACAACCCGTCATGAGCAAGGTGCTGCATTTATGGCCGACGTTTATGGACGTTTAACAGGAAAAGCAGGTGTTTGCCTATCAACACTAGGACCAGGTGCCACTAACTTAGTAACTGGTGTAGCAGATGCTGATAGTGATGGTGCTCCGGTTGTTGCTATTACAGGTCAAGTAGGTACTGAAAGAATGCATATAACATCGCACCAATTTTTAGACCTTTGCAAAATGTTCGAACCAATCACAAAGAGAAGTAAACAAATCGTTCGTCCTGATACTGTAAGTGAGATTATAAGACTTGTTTTTAAGTATGCTGAAAGTGAAAAGCCTGGAGCATGCCACATTGATTTACCTGTAAATATTGCAAAAATGCCCGTAGGTGCTTTAGAAAAGCCTTTGGAAAAGAAGATTCCACCAAAGGAACATGCAGATTTATCAACAATTGAGGAAGCTGCAAGTGAAATCTTCAAAGCAAAAAATCCTATTATCTTAGCTGGAAGCGGTGCTATAAGAGGAAATTCTTCAAAAGCTGTTACGGAATTTGCAACTAAATTGAAAATTCCAGTAATTAATACGATGATGGCAAAAGGTATTATTCCAATGGATAACAAGTATTCAATGTGGACAATAGGTATTCCACAAAAAGATTATGTAAATAAAATTATTGAAGAGGCTGATTTAGTAATTACAATTGGATATGATATTGTAGAATATGCCCCATCCAAATGGAATATAAATGGGGACATTAAAATTGTGCATATCGATGCAAGACCATCACACATCAATAAACTTTATCAGCCCATAGTAGAAGTAGTTGGTGATATTTCAGATGCTCTATACAATATATTGAGAAGAACTTCTAGCAAAGATGAACCAGTAAAAGCTTTGGAAATTAAATCAGAAATGCTAGCTGAACATGAAAGCTATGCAAATGACAATGCTTTTCCAATGAAACCCCAAAGAATTTTAAATGATGTTAGAAAGGTCATGGGACCACATGACATTGTCATATCAGATGTAGGTGCCCATAAAATGTGGATTGCCAGACATTATAACTGCTATGAGCCCAATACATGTATTATTTCAAACGGTTTTGCTACAATGGGTATTGGTGTTCCAGGTGCAATTGCAGCCAAATTAATTAATCCAGATAAAAAAGTATTGGCTATTGTTGGTGATGGCGGTTTCATGATGAATAATCAAGAATTAGAAACAGCCCTACGTATTAAAACTCCAATTGTAGTTTTAATATTTAATGACAGTAACTACGGTTTAATAAAGTGGAAACAAGAAGAACACTATGGTAAAAGCTGTTATGTAGATTTTACTAATCCAGACTTTGTAAAGCTTGCAGAAAGTATGTATGCAAAAGGATATCGAGTAGAAAAAGCAGAAGATTTAATTCCAACTTTAGAAGAAGCTTTCAAACAAAATGTACCTGCAGTTATTGATTGTCAAGTTGACTATGGTGAAAATATAAAGCTTACAAAGCATTTAAAAGAAGTTTATGAAAATATGTAAAGTGGAGGAATAAAATGAAAGCATTATCTATTAAACCAGAAATCTATACCTTTGATACATGTAAAGAATTTATAAACAAATTTAAAATAGGAAAAGAAGATTTAATTATTACAAGTGAGCATACTTATGTTTCATATTTTTCTAAATATAACCTTGATACCAATGTAATCTTTATTAGAAAATACGGCACTGGAGAGCCAAGTGATACAATGGTAGAAGCAATTTGTAAGGATATAAAAGATATTACTTATAAAAGAGTAATTGCTATTGGCGGCGGAAGTGTCCTTGACGTTTCAAAATTGTTTGCATTAAAGAAAGTCTCGCCAGTACTTGATTTATTTGATCACAAATTAGAATTTGTAAAAGATAAGGAATTGATCCTAATTCCAACAACTTGCGGAACAGGCAGTGAAGTAACTAATATTTCTATTCTTGAATTGAAGTCAAGACATACAAAATTAGGTCTTGCTATAGATGAACTATATGCAGATTTTGCTGTTATGATTCCAGAACTTCTAGAGAATTTACCCTTTAAATTTTTTGCAACTAGTTCCATTGATGCCTTGATTCATTCCATTGAATCCAGTGTTTCACCAAAAGCTACAAGCTATACAGAAATGTTTTCCTATAAAGCAATGGAAATGATCTTAAAAGGATATCAGGAGATTTCAAAAAATGGCCCAGACGCCAGGTTTTCCTTGTTAGATAAATTTTTACTTGCAAGCAATTATGCTGGAATTGCATTTGGCAATGCAGGGTGTGGTGCAGTACATGCTATGAGTTATCCTTTAGGTGCTAATTACCATGTTCCTCATGGAGAAGCAAATTATCAAATGTTCATTGGAGTATTTAAAACCTATTATCGTTTAAAACCACAAGGTAAAATTACAAAACTAAATAAATTCTTAGCATCCATTTTAAACTGCAAAGAAAATGAAGTTTACATTAAAATAGAAGAGTTATTAAATGTATTGATTCCTAAAAAACAATTACGTGAGTATGGGGTAAAAGAAAAAGAATTAAAGGAATTTACACAAAGTGTTATGACTAAACAAGGTCGTTTAATGGCAAATAACTATACAGAATTAAATGAACAAACTGTATATGAAATATATAAATCATTATATTAAAGTAGAGTTGATTTAAATTATGATAAATTTTCTTAATTTGGAATACTTTTTAGTTGCATCAGAAGAATTAAACTTTACTAAGGCAGCAAAAAGACTGTTTATCTCTCAACAATCATTAAGTTCTCATATTTCAAAGTTAGAGCTTGACTTAAATGTCACATTATTTAATCGTACCTCACCTTTGACATTGACACCAGAAGGAAAAAGTTTGGCAAAAAACACTATAAAGATACTGAACTTAAAAAAACAATCTCTAAAAGAACTGTCAGATATCAAAGATTTTAAACGAGGTGACTTATATATTGGTATATCCCCTACAAGAGGACTATCATTTTTGCCAGAGATACTGCCTGACTACAGCGAAAAATTTCCTAATATTCATCTACATTTATTCGAAGGTAATTCAAAAGAATTAGACCTTGCATTACTTAACGGTGATGTAGATTTAATAGTTGCAATGTTACCTTTCCATGTAGAAAATGTAGAAACAATACCTCTTTGTAATGAAGAAGTTCTTATGATCGTTCCAGATAGTATATTAGTAAAATACTTTCCTAATAACTATGATAAAGTTAAAGCACAACTTGAAAAAGATGTAGATTTAGCTTTATTGAAAGATTGCCCTTTTTTAATGTTTAACACAAGACATATGGTTAGGCTTATTGCAGATGAAATGTTTAGTAAAAAACAGATAAAGCCTAATATTATTTTAGAAACAGATAGTATTGAAACAGCCTTAGCACTTTCAGTAAAAGGAATGGGAATTACTTTTTACCCTAAAACTCTAATGAGTAACAAGAATTTAGTATTTGATAAAGACTCCTTTGCAAGTACTAACATATACCATATGAGATATAATAAAACTCATAGAACGCTGGCCATCGGCTATCAAAAAAATCGCTATATATCTCAAGCAGTAAAGGAGTTTATCAAGCTAGCAAAAGAAAAATATGAAAATTTAATTCAATGACAAGTGTAGATTTTAATTATTGTCTTTGCCTGCATCATAATAATAAAACAAATAACCGCATACCTGTTGAATTCAGATATGCGGTAGTTTTTTTAATAATATCTTCTTATTTTTAAAGTCTGATTTCAGATAATATTATTAAACTCCTGCTGTGATACCACCATCTGCAATAACAGGTGATCCTGTCATACAGGAAGAATCATCTGAAGCTAAAAATGTAGCAATTTTAGCAATTTCCATTGGAGCAATAGGTCTTCCAATAGGTTGTACGGATGCAAGATCTTTTAATACAGCTTCTCTACCTCCAAATAACTCAGCATGAGCATCATTAAAAGTTGTGTCAACCCAACCAGGACAAATACAATTTACTCTAATATTATCTTTTGCAAAATCTAGTGCCATTGCTCTTGTTAACATTAGAATAGCCCCTTTGGATGCTACATAAGCAGAAAGCCTTGGTTCTGCAACAAAACTATTTGCTGATGCAGTATTTACTATTGAGCCTCCCCCTGCTTTTTGCATAACAGGAATAACATGCTTAGATACTAAAAAGTGAGATTTTACATTTACATCCATTGTTTTATTCCAAATATCTTCTGTTAACTCAAGAACAGAACCAGGAATATTAACAGCTGCATTGTTACATAAAATATTAATTGTTCCAAACTTTTCGAGAGTAAATTTAACAAGTTCCTTTATATTCTTTTCAGAAGAAACATCTGTTTTAAAAAAATAAACAGAATGACCTTTCTTTTGCAATTCTTCTTCAAGAGCTTGTCCTTCAGCTTCTAAAATATCAGAAATAATAACCTTTGCTCCTTCATTTACAAAATCTCTAACAATTGCTTTCCCAATTCCCATTGCACTTCCAGTTACAATAGCTACTTTATTTTCTAGTCTCATATTTGTTTCCTCCTCATCAAATATAATTTATTTAATACATCATTATATATTATCAATTATAGGTCCTTCTTTTTTATATCCTTTTGATTTGATAAACCCAACAATGACACCTATGAAAATCCAAGAAAGACCTACAATTTTAGTATTTCTATCAAAGCCTGACCATACAAAAGCGCAAACGGCAAATCCTATAAATGGAAATAATAAATGAAACAAAAATCCCTTCACTCCACCTTCTTTTTTCTTGAAAAAGAAATATGCAATTACAGATAGATTTAAAATCATAAATGCTGTTACTGCACCAAAGTTAACAAACATTAAAATGGTCGTTAACTTTAATGTTAAAACAAGAGTAATGGATACAATCATTGATAGTATAATTGCATTTGCTGGAGTCATATATTTGGGGTGAATTTTTTTCAATACATTAGAGCCAGGAACAATGTTATCTCTACCCATAGCAAATAGGATACGGGCTACTGCTGATTGAATATTAAGGGTAACAGCAAGTCCAACTGCAACTACATTTATAAGGAGCATAGCCACATAAAAATACTGTCCTCCAATTTCCTTTGCAATATCAAACATTGCCATATCTGGATTTAAGTTTGCATAATTACTGTGAGCTAAACAAGCCAAATAAGTTTGAACTAAGAATATTAAAGCTGTTGTTACTAATGCTAAAACAGTTGCTTTTCCAACTACCTTTTCAGGCTGTTCTACTTCTTCAGCTAACGTACTTATTCCATCAAATCCAACAAATCCTAATAGAATCATAGAAGTTGCAGTTGCAGCAAATTTCAAATTAACATGTTCTGGTTGAAAAATTGGAAGTAATGAAAATCCTCCTATTCCCAATCCTTCGATAAATACAAACTTAATAGCAAAGCTTACAAATAAAATTAATGCTATAATCTGTAATATAAATAAAAATGTGTTTACTTTAGCGTTTAATTCTACTCCCCGAATGTTAATAAGACCAGTTATGATAATGAATATGATAGCTAAAACTTTTGGATCAAGACCTGGAAAAATGCCTGTTAACCATAAACCTGAGAATAAACACATAAGAGCAGGTGCAAGAATATAATCTGATAAAATAGTCCAACCTGCTATAAAACCAATATGTGGATTAAATCCTTTCCCTACATATGAGTAAACTGATCCTGCATATGGGAATTCCTTACTAAATCGAGCATAACTCAATGCAGTAAAAAGCATAAGCACTGCCCCAATTAGATACACCAAAGAGACCATTCCATAACTTGCTTGAGCAGCTGTACCGAACACTTGAAAAGGTGCAAGAGGTGACATCGTAATCATACCGAATATAATTAAATTTTTCATCGTAAGTGTTCTTTTTAATTCTTGTTGCATACAAATTCCTCCTATTCATCTTTAGTTAAATAAAGTGTATTACGTCTATTATAATATCGCTTGTTTAAAAAAGATAGTATTTTTTTATTCATTATGTATAAATATCGTATTTTTTTTAGAACTTTAACAAATTATGCAAATTATATAGCTCACTACTAAAAAGATACTTTTAAAAAATTCCTCCTATTTCCATATATGTACTTTCTTTAACTTCTTCTAAAAACCTTCATTTCATGTGTGAATAATTTTAACTATATTAAACATACTAAATCTGTATTTAATTGTTCTAAAGGAGGTTTTATTACGTCAATTTTAAAATATTTCCATAATCCTAAGAAATCCAAAATTAAAAAACAAAATCAGAAAACTGAAAAAAAGTTACCTCCTAAAATAAAACTTTCTTTAGATTTAGCTTCTAACATTGAAATAATAAAAAAGATGCTCGGTTTTTCCAGCGACATAACAGTAAGAAATTTTACTATTTCTCCAGATTGTGGAGTAAAAGCAGCAGTCATTTTTATTAAAGGCTTAGCTGAAAGAGAACTCATCAATGAACAAGTTATTGGAGCATTGATGTTAAATGACAGGTTTGGCAATGTAAAAAATACTAATGAATTTTTTCAAATGATAAAACAATATGGTTTACCTAATACCTACGTAAATGAAGAATCTGATATTAATAACATAGTAACTGAATTAATTGATGGCAATACAATTCTTTTGTTGGACAAAATAGACAAAGTTCTTATAGTAGGAAGCACAGGCTGGAAGGACAGGTCAATTTCTGAACCAAGTAGTGAAAATTCGGTAAGAGGACCAAAGGATTGTTTTACAGAAAACATTGAAAATAATAGTGCTCTAATAAGGCGCCATATCAAAAGTTCTGACTTAAGAATAGAATCATTTAAAATAGGTACAAAAACTAAAACAACAGTATTGATAGCATATCTTAAAGGAATAGCAAGGGAAGGCGTAATAAATGAAGTTAGAGAACGACTAGGACGAATTGAAATTGACGGCATACTTGAGAGTGGTTATATTGAAGAATTAATAGAAGATACCCCTTCATCTATGTTTCCCCAGATAGAACACAGTGAAAGACCTGATAAAATTTCTGCAGCAATCTTAGAAGGCAGGGTAGCCATTCTTGTAGATACAACTCCTTATGTGCTCATAGTTCCTACAATTTTCGTTCAGTTTATTCAGTCAGTAGATGATTACTACCAGCGTTTTCCTGTAGGATCTTTTGCAAGATTCATTCGAGTTATTGCTTATTTTATTTCAGTTCTTCTTCCTTCGCTGTACATTGCTTTAACAAGCTTTCACCAAGAAATGATACCTACTACACTGGCCTTGTCAATTGCAGCTTCCCGTGAAGGTGTACCTTTTCCCAGCATAGGAGAGGCCTTTATGATGGAAATTACTTTTGAAATTCTAATGGAAGCAGGCCTCCGCTTACCCAAACAAGCAGGTCAAGCCGTAAGTATAGTCGGTGGTCTTGTTATAGGTCAGGCTGCAGTTCAAGCAGGTATTGTTTCACAGGCTATGGTAATCGTGGTAGCCCTAACAGGTATAAGTTCCTTTGCCATTCCAGCTTTTAATGCATCATCTTCAGGCCGTTTACTTCGATTTCCACTAATGATAGTGGCTTCTGTACTCGGTTTACCTGGTATCCTGGCAGGAGTAAGTATAATTGTTATTCACTTAAACAGTCTGCGCTCTTTTGGTGTAAACTACATGGAACCTTTTATATCAGCAGATAAAAGCATAACTAAAGACACCATACTCAGAAATCCTTGGTGGAAAGTAAATCGACTTCCAGGTTATATTGCCCGTAAAAGTATTGTAAGAGAAGCCCCAAACATGAAACCAGGACCAAAAGCAAATTCTACAGAGAAAGATAATAATAGTTAATTCTGTTTTCAAAAAAGGAGAGATGCAGATGAGAAAGATAGCTTTGGGATTAATTCTTATACTTTCATTTCTACAAACTGGCTGTTGGGATGCTAGGGAAATCGATGAACTTGCCTTTGTATTAAGTATTGGTTTAGATAAAACAGATTATGGATTCAAAGTAACGGCACAAATTGCAAGTCCGGAAACTTATAGTAAAACACCATCAGGTTCTGGATTTACACAAAAGAGTAAACCCTTCTGGATAATTACAAGTACCGGCAAAACAATTTTTGAGGCAATACGTAATATGGCCTCAACATCTTCCCGTCGTATCTTTTGGTCTCATATTAAAATAATAGTTATAAGTGAACAACTAGCGCGGAGCAATACCCTTGAAATATTTGATTTTTTTACCCGGAATCCTGAGCTTCGTTTAAGAACCCTAGTTGCAGTTACCCCGGGAGACGCAGGAAAAGTTCTTGATGTTGTTCCTGTAACGGAGAAAGATCCAGCTGTATACCTGGAAAAAATAATTAGAAATAAAAACTTAACAGGTAAGTCTTATGACATAATGTTAAAGGATTTTATTGAAGACTATCTTGACCCATATGTAGGTCCAGTAACCTCAAGGATCATTATTGACAAATCAAAATCAGAACCCATTCTAAAAACAAGTGGTGCATATGTATTTGATGACAATAAAGTATCCACTGTACTTAGTGAAGAACGGACAAGAGGACTTTTGTGGATAAAAGATAAAATGAACGCATCAATAATGGTTGTAAATTGCCCCTATGATGGTATGCCTGTTACCCTTGAAATTAAAAAATCTAAGTCTTCCATCAAAAGTTATTTGGATGGTGAAGTTCCACATTTTTCAATTAATCTTAAAGTAAATGCTACCATCACCGAACAATCATGTCTTACCAACTTTAATGACATTGAAAAACTAAATAAATTGAAAAAATCACTTGAAAAATCCATTTGCAAAGACATCCAGTCTACAATACTAACAGCAAAAGATATACAAATAGATTTTCCTGGTTTAAGTTTTGCACTACACAGACAGCATAAAAAAGAGTGGAATCAAATATCTTCAAAATGGGATCAGCTTTTTAAAAATAGTAAGGTTGATATAGTTGCAAATGTAACTATTCATCATGTATCATTGGCAAAACCCCTAGAGCCAATAAAAATACAGAAATAATATATGAGATAAAGGAGTAAGAAGTGCTATGATGCAAAAAAAGGAAACCATTAGCAATAATCAGTTTAGAGATCTTCTAATTTGCATTATGTGGCCTACAACAATCAACTATGCAAGTGGCATTTTAGCTAGAGAAGTAGGCCGGGATATGTGGATAAGTGGTATTATAGGTGTACTTACTATAATACCTTTTGCTCTTCTCATTATTTATATCGGGCAAAGTTTTCCAGGCAAAACAATTGTACAATATGGTCAGGACCTGCTAGGTAGTATATTGGGAAAAGTTCTAGGGATAATACTTACACTGTACCTTTTTATCATGTCTTCTAGTTCAATATCAATGTACGTCCATCATCTTACTGACTTTCTACTGCCGCAAACACCTTTTTTAGTAGTAAATACAATGCATGTTTTGGTAGTATTCTATTTAGTATGGAAAGGTTCTGAGGTCATTGGAAGAACAGCTGTTATTGCTTTTGGAGCAGATATATTTTTTTATTTTCTTGTCTCCATGGCTTCTTTTGGTGAAATAGATATTAACAGAATTGCACCTTTTTTTGATTCAGGAGTTGCTAATGTATTTAAATCCACTTTAAAAACTGATACATTTATAGGTATATCCCAAATACTTATAGCAATGATTCTTCCCATGGTCCATGACCAAAAAAAAGCTTTTGGCTCAGCAACTTCTGGTTTGCTCATTGGAGGTTCTTTTTTTATCTTTTACTTTATTGTAGAATTAATGGTTATGGGCCCTCATGTAGTAGCCTTAATGCGTATTGCCAGTATGGACTTTGTAAGATCTATCCAAATAACCCAATACCTCCACCGTTTTGAATCCTTTATGGTTGCCCTGTGGTATTGGAGTATGATGACTCATGCAGCAATTCTAGCAAGCTGTTCTTTAACCGCCTTTATGCAAACTACTGGCATAAAAAAGAAAAATCCATTCATTATCATTGTTTTCAGCTTAATAATGATAATTGTTACCTTTTACCTAGGACATGACAGAGTGTTATTTTTAAATTTAAGAGAAAATGTATGGCAATATTTTTCACTTCCAATTGACTTCGGAGTACCTTTATTACTTTTCTTTGTTCTAGTCATAAAAAAAAGATTACATATAATAAAAAACAAATAAATGTAGTTGAAAGTTCAACTTTAATATGCTATTATTTATATAATATAGTTGAACTTTCAACTAGTATTTAAGGAGGTGAAAGGTTATGGAAAGCTTACATAGTCAAATATTAAGGGAAATAGGAGGTCTATCTCGCTGTATCCAGTCTATAAGTGACTTGAGATTTAAACAAATAAATCTACAAAAAGGTCAATTTACATTCTTAACAAGAATATGTGAAAATGCTGGAATTAATCAAGTTGATTTATCAACTCTCTTAAAGGTAGACAAAACTACAACAACAAAAGCCGTACAGAAACTTATCGAGGCTGGATATATAAATAAAAGAAAAGATGATATTGATAAAAGGATGTGGAGACTTTATCCAAAAGAAAAGGCATTAGATATATATCCATTTATCATTGAGGAAGAAAACAAACATATACAAATTTGTTTCCATAACTTCAGCAAGGAAGAAAAAGAACTTGCCTATAAATTAGTTAAAAAAATGAGAGAGAATATTGAAAATCATTGGAAAGAAATAAAAAATTCTTAGGAGTGATCAATTATGATAAGAAAAGCAATTATGGAAGATATAAAAGATATTATGGAAATTATAAGACAAACTATTGCAGAAATGCGTACTTACAACAATACTCAATGGGATGAAAATTACCCTCAAAAAAAAGATTTTATTGATGATATTGAAAATGAGAATTTATTTATAGTAGAAAGAAATGAAATATTAGTTGGCTTCCTGTGCATCAATAAAATAGAACCAGCTGAGTATAATGGATTAAATTGGTCATTAAATGAAGATTGTTTGGTTCTTCATAGAATGTCAGTTAGTCCTAATCATAGAAGATGTGGAATTGCCTCTGAATTAATGAAATTTACAGAAAGCCTTGCTCTAAAAAATAATATACAATATTTAAAAACAGATACTTATTCAGTAAATGCAAAAATGCAAGCTCTTTTTAAAAAGTGCGGTTATAATTTTGTTGGAGAAATTCACTTTAACGGAAAAGAAAAGCCATTCTACTGCTATGAAAAAATATTAAGCAAATAGAGTACATTTAATTAGAAATTGATATAAATGAACTTTTTACATATACTACATTTAGAAAAGACATTTAATTGGGAGGAACATATGAATAAAAAAGAGCTTTTTTTAAGTAATATAGAAAATGGACATAATGTAAAACTATCGCTAATGGTAATGAAAATAATATTTAAAGATACTTCTAAAATTGTATGTATATTAGCCGATAAAAGTGGAGAAATAAAAGCTAATATGCCAAATATAAATGAAAATATTACACAAGGAACAGTACTCGAGGTTGAAGGAATTAAAGATAATATTCTAGATATAAAGAACTATAAGTTAATTTCTGATTATAACGTTTCAGATTATCTTCCAACAGTAAAAAGACCTATCGAAGATATCATGGAGGAAATTGAGCTGTATACAAATAAATATATTATTTCTAAGGAAGCTAGGACTTTAAACGATTATTTCTTTAAAGATGAACTATTTCTAGATAAATTTAAAAGAGGAATAGGTGGTGTCTCCATGCATCATAATTATATAGGAGGCCTTGCGGAACACACCTTGAACGTTATGTATTTAACTGCTGTGCTTTGTGAAAGGTATCAATGCCGGAGAAAAGAAATGGCAATGTTAGCAGCAAAACTCCATGACATTGGAAAAGTTTATGAGTTGTATTATGATGGCCCTTTCAAATATACTCTTAGAGGAGAAATGGAAGGTCATATTGTTATTGGGGTAGAGTTACTAGATAAAGCTATTAGAGAAAATCCTACATTGTATTCAGAGGATTTTATAATGAGAATAAAAGGATGTATTGTTCAGCATCATGGAAAACTTGAATTTGGTTCTCCAAGAGAAATGAAAACAGAAGAATCATTTATAGTTAACTATGCTGATTCCATAGATGCTACTATGAATAAGATTTGTCAGATAAAAGATGAAACTGAGCCTGATAATTGGTCAGAATTTGATAGAAGAATTCAAACAAAATTATACTTATAAACAAAAGAAACGATATAAATTTCAAATATTATCCAATCTCTATCACCCAAAAGCCCTCTAAATAATTATATTATCTAGGGGGTAACATATTTTATTATATTATTTGCACTTACTGTACAAACATATAAAATCAGATTAATCTTTTTTATCTTTATTTTTCTCCTCTTTATTATCACTAGTTTTTTCTTCATCTTTATTAAGTAAATATCTGAAATCAGTTAAATCCTTATTTTTACCTCTGCCACCATTTTTGCGTCCCAAATAAACCACCTCCCAATTAGGTCCTAAAACCTTACCTATAGTATAACCTATAACTACAATTAATACTAATATTTATATCATGTTACTACAATTGTCTTCTAACCCTGTATTGCTCCTGAGGTAACTTAAGAATATATTTTGCTATATTGGTAAAGATACTTTAAGAAAATATTTTGTAATAGTACTGGGAAGAAGGGAATTCATATTTAATGAAATTTTCAAAAAAAATGAATGTAAGAAACGACAGAATAAATAAAACTAACCCTGCCATACATATAAGTAAAAATATAAATGAAAATATATCAAAACTAAAAAGTGATTTTGGACACAGTAGTGATATTGAAGTTAGTTGTTTCAATTTTAATAATAATAAAGATCTAATTTGTGCAAATATATATATTAAAAGTTTGGTAGATAAAAATATTATAAATAGTTTATCATTACAATTGTCTAAATTAAAACGCCAATGTTATGACACAGAACCTGATATAAATTTCGATATGCTAATGAATTATTTTTGTGGCATAAGAGACTCAAAAGAAGGATTTGATTATGAAACTCTTTATGATGATTTATTATCAGGTAATACTGTATTTTTAATTGATGGCTGCAATAAATTTTTTACAGTAGTTACAAAAAGCACTGAAGGCAGATCTATCGAACAGACTACTTCCCAAACTGTAATAAGAGGACCCAAAGATGGATTTACTGAAAAAATAGACTCCAATATTTTGCTTATTAGAAGAATAGTTAAAAGCAAAGATTTAAGAGTAGAAAATCTATCTATAGGCAGCATAACTAAAACAACAGTAGTCTTAATGTACATTAACAAAATAGCCAAAAATGAAATTGTTCAGGAAATAAGATCCCGACTTAATAAAATAGAAATTAATGCTGTACTAGATAGTGGATATATTGAAGAATTAATTAAGGATGACAAATATTCCATATTCCCTACTTTTTTAAATTCTGAAAAACCTGACTCCGTTGCTGCCGCTCTACTTGAAGGCAAAGTAGCAATTTTAGTTGATGGTACGCCTTATGTATTAACAGCACCTGCACTTATGGTTGAGTTTTTTCAATCAAGCGAGGACTATTATCATCACTACATTGTATCTTCTATGATACGTTTCTTTAGGTTTATTGCCTTTTTTCTTACACTTTTAACTCCAGCAACATATATAGCACTAACAACATTTCATCAAGAAATGATTCCTACACCATTACTTATTAGTATAGCAACACAGCGTGAAGAAGTTCCCCTTCCAGTTTTTCTAGAAGCACTGCTTATGGAGTTAACATTTGAAATATTAAGAGAAGCTGGTATAAGAATGCCTAGAGCTATAGGATCCGCCATTTCTATAGTAGGAGCCTTAGTACTTGGAGAGGCAGCAGTAAACGCTGGTCTTATATCGGCGGCTATAGTTGTTGTTGTTGCACTAACTGCCATATCAAGTTTTGCTATACCTAATTATGAAATGTCAAATGCTATAAGAACACTGAGGTTCTTATTAATGATTTTAGCAGGAACGCTTGGATTGTATGGTGTCTTTATGGGATTACTTATACTGATACTTCATTTGTGTAAAATAAAATCCATAACGGTTCCATATTTAGCACCTGTAGCACCCAAAGTACAGGGTGGAAACAGAGATACCTTTTTTAGATTTCCTCTATGGAAAATGAAATACAACCTTAAAGGCATTAGTACTGATGTGGCAAAAGTAAATGAGAGGAGTCCTGTAAATCCAAACCAAAATGAAAAGCAGGAATTAAGCTGATGTATATGAAGTTTAAAAAAATATTAATCTTTTTTATTATAATGCCGAGCATATTTTTGACTGGATGCTGGGACAGTCGTGAAATAAACACTCTTGCAATTACTTTATGTATTGGTATTGACAAAACTGAAAATGGATATTTAGTTTCAGAACAAGTTATAACTCCAAAAGTAGTAGCTTCTAATAAAGCAACAACTGAATCCCCCATTGTTGTATATACAGCTGAAGGAAAGGATCTAGATGCAGCAATTAGAAGTATTACCACAAAATCTTCAAGAAAAATATATAATGCACACTTAAGAATGGTTATATTTAATGAAAATGTTACAAAAGATGGTATAAAAGATATACTTGATTATTTTGCACGTGCTCCTGAATATCGTACCGATTTTTATTTTGCCATAACTAAAAATACAACTGCAAAAGAGGTGCTGAGTGTTTTAACGCCTATAGAATCACTACCCGGAGTTAATATGTATAAATCACTTACTATGTCTAATAAAGAATGGGCACCTACAAAATCCATTAGAATAATAGAACTTATAAACTCTATTATTCTAGATGGAAAAAATCCAGTACTTACAGGAATTGAACTTACTAGCGGTAAAGTTACTCCAAAGTCCATAAATGATTTAAAGCAAAGTAATGGAATTAAAAAAATAACATATACTGGCTTAGGTGCTTTTAAAAAAGATAAACTTGTAGGATGGTTAAATGAAGATGAAAGCAAAGGCTACAATTATATTACTGGAAATGTAAAACGCACAGTAGGATATTCATACTATACTGATAACATTAAAATTACAAGTGATGTTACAGATGCTAAATCAACTGTAACGTCTTCTTTAGTAAATGGCAAACCTGCTATTAATGTTCATATAAACGTAACCCAAAATATTGGGGCAGTTGGAGGAGATTTTGATGTTTCTAAGGAGGAAAGCAAAAATATAGTAAATAAAATGTCTGAGAAAAGAATTAAAACACTTTGTGAGAAGTCAGTTCATAAAGCACAAACTCAATTAAAAACTGATGTTTTTGGTTTTGGAGAAGTAGTACACAGAGAGTATCCTAAACTATGGAAAAAAATTAAAAATGGATGGGATACTGAATTTACGCATCTTCCTGTCAACATCACCGTAAATGTAAAAACACTTCAATTGGGTGAAGTTACAAAACCATTTTTTATTAAGGAGAAATAATAATATGCTTATAGTATCTATTTTATCAGTATTAATTTTTAGCACCATATTGTGTATTGTAGAAATACCAAAAATGCTAAAAGAAAACCTCCATAGAGAATTATGGACATTTTCTATATTACTTGGTCTTGGTACAGTACTTGCAATACTTAAAAGCCTTAATGTGGATATACCAAACCCTTCAGACTTTATAGCGTGGGTGTATTCCCCTCTTACAAATATTGTTAAAAATTTATTAGAATGAGGTACTTAACATTATGGATAAAATAAAAATTACAAATCATCAGTTGTTTGCATTAACAGCAAGTTTTGCATGCGGATCTGGGCCTCTTGTTATTTCTGCTTCGATAACGAGCTTAGCAGGGCAGGATGCATGGATTTCAATGTTGCTCACTGTAGTATTTGGTCCACTTGAGCTATGGTTAATTTGTTTCTTATGGAGTCATTATCCCGGTATGACATATGTTCAAATGATTAACAAAACATTTGGAAAATATATTGGTTCTATTATTACAGTTGGTTTTGCATTTTTTTGTTTATTAACTGATTCAGAAGTAATACATTATATAGGAGATTTTATGACTATACAAGAAATGCATCAAACGCCTGCTTATTTAATAAATACAATATTCTTTATAGTAATAGCAATAGCATTATTATATGGCTTAGAAGTAATAGCTCGTTCGTATGAGATACTCACATGTTTTGCTTCACTTTTATTTATTTTATCAATGATACTCGTTTTGCCAAATGCAAGAATAGAGAATCTACAGCCTGTATTTGAAAAAGGTATTATTCCTATTTTAGAAGGTTCAATACTTTTAAACAGTTTTTTTACATTCCCTGTTATTATTTTACTTATGATATTTCCAACTAATGCTGATAATACAACAAAAGCTAGGAAATCCTTTATTAAGGGCTATTTATGGGGCGGATTTTTGATATTTATTTCTATCCTTGTTTCAATATTAGTACTTGGAAGTACAATAACTGCAGATTCACAGTATCCAGTTTATATACTTGCCAAAGAAATAAATGTTGGAGTTATTTTTACAAGACTCGAATTTATAGTTGCAGCGGTATGGATTATTACACTGCTATCAAGAGCAATAATATATTTTTATGCAGGAATTATAAGTATTGCACAACTTTTAAAACTAAAAGACCATAAGAAGATTATTTTGCCTTTAGGACTTATTATAGTTGTAATGTCAGGAATTGTATACACAGATGACATTTATAAATCAACTTGGGATACTTTTGTTTGGCCACCTTTTGTAGCAACATTTGGATTAATTTTGCCAATAGTAATGGTGACTGGTTTTTATATAAAAAAGTATGCATTAGCTTTGGAGAGGCAGGACAACTAATATGGATAAAATAAAAATTACAAATCATCAACTGTTTTCATTAGCCACCAGTATTGCATTTGGAGGTTCTGTTCTTATTGTTCCTGCTTTAGTAGCAAGCATAGCAAAACAAGATGCATGGATTACATCATTACTTACTCCTGCATTTGGTATACCGATAATATGGATTTATTGTTTTCTGGGTAGTCAGTATCCTGACATGACATTAGTTGGAATAATAAAAAAAATATTTGGAAAATGGATTGGCTTAATTGTTGCAGGTAGTGTTGTATTCTTCTATTTAACAATTGCTTATCATCTGCCATGGTATATTGATAACTTTATAACTACTCAAGTTATGCCTCAAACACCAGCATATATTATAAGTTCATTATTTGTGATAGCAGTTGTGATAGCTTTATTATATGGACTAGAAACATTTGCACGTGCTTCTGAGATAATCATATATTTTACTTCAATTTTATTTTTTTTAGCAATGATTCTTGTTTTACCAAATGCAAAAATAGAAAATATTCAGCCTGTATTTGAAAATGGTATTATTCCAATCCTAAAGAGTTCAGTATTTTTATCATGTTTTTTAACATTTCCTTTAATCACTCTAATGATGATATATCCTATTAACCTTAATAATATATCAGACGGTAAGAAGTCACTTTTCAAAGGTTATTTGTGGGGTGCATTTATGATTTTTATCACAAATTTTATGTCTATACTGGTACTTGGAAGTGGAATAACTGCCAAAGAACAGTATCCTACATATTTACTTGCCAAAGAAATAAATGTTGGCATTGTATTCACAAGACTGGAATTTATAATTGCTGCTGTGTGGATTGTTACACTATTTATAATAGGTGTATCCTTTTTTTATGCAGGCATCGTAGGACTTACGGAGCTGCTTAAATTGCAAGACTATAAAAAGATAGTTATGCCGCTGGGACTTATTGTATTAGTAATGTCAGAGGTTGTTTTTCCAGATACTATATATCAAGCAAATTGGGTTAATTTTATATGGACACCTTTTAGTATTACATATGGATTAATAGTACCTACTCTATTATTATTTGTATTTTTCATAAAGAAATGGATATCCAAAGAATAATACTAAATAACACTTAACATATTACGTGTATATTACTAAAAGGTCATATTGACTACAATATGACCTTTTAACTATTTTATTTAATATTTAGATCTCTCTTTCATCTGTCTGTCTATATCCCTTTTAGCCGCTCTCTCCAGCATTGTATTTCTTTTATCATAGTTTTTCTTTCCCTTTGCTACTGCTAAATTTACTTTTACCCTACCATATTTAAGGTAAAGAGACATTGGCACAAGAGTATATCCCTGTTGAGCTGTATATTGCTGCAATTTAATTATCTCATTTTTATGAAGAAGTAATTTTCTATTTCTTAATGGGTCCTTGTTAAAAATATTTCCTTGTTCATAAGGGCTAATATGCATATTACATATAAATATTTCACCATTTCTTATTTCAGCATAGCTATCTTTTAAGTTACATTTACCTGCTCTTATAGATTTAACCTCAGTTCCAACCAGTTCTATTCCAGCTTCCATGGATTCTTCAATAAAATAATCATGCCTTGCCTTTCTATTTTCTGCAAGAGTCTTATTACTGGACTTTTTATTAGTCAAAGCATCCCATCCCCTTTCATAACGTCTGTTTACCTAGTCCCCATTTTTTTCATCATCTATTTCCCTTACCACTTCAAAATATATCTCATGAGCGAACATATCTACTTTTAATACTCGAATTTTTATCTCATCACCTAATTTATAAATGTTTCTGTTTCTCTCCCCTACAAGGCTTAAATGTTTTTCATCATATACATAATAGTCATCTTCCAAAGTACTCATGTGAACTAATCCTTCTATCGTATTTGGAAGTTCTACAAACATTCCGAAATTAGTAACTGAAGATATTATTCCTTCAAATTCTTCTCCAATTCTTTTACTCATATATTCCGCCTTTTTAAGATCGTCTACTTCTCTTTCAGCGTCTTGAGCAACTCTTTCCATTTCAGAAGATTGTTTTGCAGCATAGTCTACTTCTTTTACCAATGTTTTTATTCTATTATCAGTCAACCTGCCATTTATAAATTCTTTAATAATTCTATGAATAATTAAGTCAGGGTATCTTCTTATAGGTGATGTAAAATGGCAGTAGTATCTAGCTGCCAGCCCAAAATGGCCCACACACTCCGATGAATATCTGGCCTGTTTCATAGAACGGAGTAGCAAAGTACTCACTACAATCTCTTCTTTTTTACCCTTTACCTTTTCTATAATATCCTGTAGTGCTTTAGGATGGACTTCCTGCCCCCATTTTATCACATATCCCAAATTATGTACAAACTCATTAAAATGCATTAATTTTTCTTCATCGGGGTCTTCATGTATCCTATATACAAAAGGTAAATTGGTCCAAAACATATGCTCAGCTATAGTTTCATTACACACCAGCATAAACTCTTCTATTATCCTGTTAGATATTCCTCTTTCATAAGGCTCAATCTTTACAGGCACACCTAAGTCATCTAAAATTATCTTGCATTCTTGAAAGTCAAAATCTATAGCTCCTCTTGTCATTCTCCTTTTATTTAAAATTTTACACAGCTCTTCCATCAAATTAAATGTATCCACCAAATAGCTATACTTTTCCATAGTCTCGGCATCTTTATCTCTCAGTATTTTTGTTACGTCAGTATAGGTCATCCTCTCATTGCTTTTAATTACACTTTCCACAACCTTATGCTGTACTACCTTCCCAGTTTTGTCTATTTCCATAAGACAGCTCAATGCTAGTCTATCCGTATTAGGATTTAAACTACAAATACCATTTGAAAGCTTTTTAGGCAGCATGGGTATAACCCTATCTATGAGATAAACAGACGTCCCCCTCTTTAACGCTTCTTTATCTAACGGATTTTTCTCTCTTACATAGTTGGATACGTCGGCTATATGGACACCTAATGAATAATTTCCATTAGGCAATTTGCTTATAGAAATAGCATCATCTAAGTCTTTTGCATCTTCTCCATCTATTGTAACTGTAAGTAAATTTCTCAAATCAGTTCTTCTATCATACTCTTCTTTTGGAATTTCTTCGGGTATATTTTCAGCATATTGCTGAACTTTTATAGGAAACTCTTCAGGTAAGTTATTCTTTTTTATTATGGTCAATATATCTATACCCTTTTCTCCTTTTTTACCCAATATATTTACTATTTTTCCCTCTGGATTTCTTCTTTTTTCGGGCCACTCAGTTATTTCTGCAACTACCACATCACCTGTTTGGGCATTTTTTCTACATTCCTTCGGTATAAATATATCTTGATATATACGCTTTTCTTCTGGTACCACAAATCCAAAATTTGTGCTGTCTTCAAACGTACCTATAACTACTTTATTGGCTCTTTCCAATACTCTTATAATTTCCCCTTCACATTTTTTACCTTTGTCTTCCATTTTCGTTATTTTTACTACTACTTTATCGCCATTCATGGCACCATTTAAATAGGAAGATGGTACAAATACATCTGCTCCTTCATTCTCTGGTATAACAAAACCATATCCTTTTTGATGTCCTTGAAACTTACCTGTTACAAGTCCCATTCTATCTGGTATTCCATATCTTTTTCTGCGTGTTTTAACTACCAATCCTTCCTTTTCCAAATCATCCAATACCTTTTTAAAATCTTTTGCTTCAGCCTTTGTTACAGAAAATATACCTTCTAATTCCCTTATATTCATAGGCTTATAAGCCTGCTCTTCCATAAAATTTATAATTGCTTCTTTTATATTCATTTTTTCACCACCTACTATTATCTTGACTTAATTATGGTAAAAATATTCAATATTACCCAAATTATTTATTTATAAAAAAATAAATAGAGCAACATATACCCTATTTATACAAACTGCTATCTAAATTACTTTATGAAATTTTGCACTACACATATAATCGCAAATAATATAGCTAGTATAACAGTTGTTCTTACTAACATTGCTTCTGAAGTCCTTGATTTATTTCTTGAATAAAAGCTTTCACCTGCTCCACCAGATATAAGTCCACTCAACCCGTTAGTTTTACCCGGCTGTACCAATATAACTGCTATAAGCACAGCTCCAATTATCAGTTGCAAAATTACTAAAAAAATGTGCATAGGTAATTTCCTCCTACATATTGCATTTTAAATTAACACATATACTATATTAACATATGCATCTAATAATTTCAATTTACTATTTTTTTAAAACCCGGTGTTTTTGCACCGGGTCCTTTTTTACTTTCTGTTTAGATTATAAAATGCATCTAGTCCTCTGTACTCAGCTACTTCCCCTAATTCTTCCTCTATTCTTAAAAGTTGATTATACTTTGCAACTCTTTCACTTCTTGCTGGTGCACCAGTTTTTATCTGTCCTGCATTTACTGCTACTACTAAATCAGCTATTGTAGTATCTTCTGTCTCACCTGATCTATGTGATACAACTGCAGTATAACCTGCTCTCTCTGCCATCTCTATAGCATTTAATGTCTCTGTAAGAGTTCCTATTTGGTTTAATTTTATAAGTATAGAATTGGCAACTTTTTTATCTATACCTTTTTTCAATCTTTCTGTATTAGTTACAAAGAGGTCATCGCCTACTAACTGAATTTTATCTCCTAATTTTTCAGTTAATAATGCCCATCCTTCCCAATCTTCTTCTGCCATACCATCTTCTAAGGAGATTATAGGATATTTATTTGCAATATCTACATAAAAATCTACCATTTCTGCAGGAGTTAAAACTTTGCCTTCTCCCTTTAAATTGTATTTTCCATCTTCATAAAATTCTGATGAAGCAGGATCTAATGCTATAAATATATCTTTTCCTGGAGTATATCCAGCCTTTTCTATAGCTTCAACTATTACCTGTATAGCTTCTTCATTTGATTTTAGATTTGGAGCAAATCCACCTTCATCACCTACACCAGTGTCATAACCCTTGGATTTTAAAAGTGACTTCAGTGTGTGGTAAACTTCAGAGCTCATTCTAAGAGCTTCACTAAAACTTGGAGCGCCTGCAGGCATTATCATAAATTCCTGAAGATCTACATTATTATCAGCATGCTTTCCACCATTTAATATGTTCATCATTGGAACTGGAAGAACTTTTGCGTTTACTCCACCTATATATTGATATAAGCTTAGTCCCAAATATTCAGCAGCTGCTCTTGCACAAGCAAGTGATACACCTAATGTAGCATTAGCACCTAACTTAGCCTTATTTTTTGTACCATCAAGTTCTATCATTGTCTTATCTATAAGTACCTGATCAAATACATTCATTCCTATAAGTTCTTCTGCTACGTAATTATTTATATTGTCAATAGCCTTCAAAACACCTTTTCCCTTATATTTTTCAGTATCTCCATCTCTAAGTTCTACAGCTTCAAATGCTCCTGTAGATGCACCAGAAGGTACTGCTGATCTGCCTACAGTTCCATCTTCTAATACAACTTCTACCTCTACAGTTGGATTTGATCTTGAATCAAGGATTTGTCTTGCCATTACATCTACTATTTCTATATAATTTTTCATAAATTCTAACCGCTATGTAAAACAACGGTTTTTTCACTCCCTTCATTTCTTATTTTAATTTTATATACATATTTAAAAAATCAGCTAATTAAGTTTAATCTTTTAATATGAGACTTTTACCTGTCATTTCTGAAGGCTTCTCTAGTCCCATAACATCAAGTATTGTAGGAGAAATATCTGCTAATATCCCATCTTGTCTCAAAGGTTTTGAGTTATTTGATACAAATAAAAATGGGACTTCATTTGTAGTATGTGCTGTCATAGGATTTCCTGTAGAATAATTTGTCATTTGCTCACAATTTCCATGATCTGCTGTTATAAATACTGTTCCATCTTTTTCTAAAACTTCATCTACAATCTTCCCCAAACATTCATCTACTGCTTCCACTGCTTTTTTTGCAGCCTCAAATTTTCCTGTATGACCTACCATATCAGGATTAGCAAAATTTAATATTATAGTATCATATTTATCTTGATTTAATTCATTTAACACTTCACTTGTTACCTCTCTAGCACTCATTTCAGGCTTTAAATCATAAGTGGCAACTTTAGGTGAAGGAATGAGATCTCTATCTTCATTTTCATTTGGTTTTTCAACTCCACCATTGAAGAAAAAAGTCACATGGGCATATTTTTCAGTTTCTGCTATTCTAAGTTGTCTCTTTCCTTTACTGCTGAGATATTCTCCCAATGTATTTTTATGTAATTCATTTTTAAATGCTACATCCACATTTTCCAGAGTAGAATCATATTCTGTCATAGTTACAAATTCAATATTTAAATTATTTCTTTTAAATCCTTTAAATACCTTATCATTTATAGCTCGCGTAAGCTGCCTTGCTCTATCAGGTCTAAAGTTAAAAAATATTACAGAATCCTCATCTTTTATAGTAGCAATTGGATTTCCACGTTCTTCAATTACTGTTGGAATTATAAATTCATCAGTTTTACCATCTTCATAGGAATTTTGAACTGCTTCCAAGGCACTCTTTGCTTTTTTTCCTTGACCATATACAAGTGCATTATATGCAAGCTCCACCCTTTCCCATCTATTGTCTCTGTCCATAGCATAGTACCTTCCCGATACTGTTGCTATCTCTCCAATTCCTATTTGCTTTATGTAACTTTCCATATCTTTTATATAGGATCCAGCAGAAGAAGGAGGTACATCCCTTCCATCAGTAAACGCATGAATATATACGTCCTCTAGACCTTTTTCCTTGGCTAATTTAAGAAGTCCTTTCAAATGGTCCGTATGAGAATGTACTCCCCCTGGTGATAAAAGTCCCAAAAGATGGAGGGATGAATTATTTTTAAGACAATTATCCATAGCTTTATTTAGAGCTTCATTTTTGAAAAAATCTCTTTCTTCTATGGACTTTGTAATTCTAGTCAGTGCTTGATACACAATTCTTCCTGCACCTATATTTAGATGTCCAACCTCAGAATTGCCCATCTGTCCTTCTGGAAGACCTACACTTAATCCACTAGCTCCTAACTCAGTATGAGGATAATTTTTATAATATTTATCAAAATTAGGCTTATGGGCCGCTTTAATTGCATTTCCCTCTGCTTTTTCAGATATTCCAAAACCATCTAATATCATAAGCATTACTGGTTTCTTTTTCATCTTTGCCTCCAAAATACAATAAAATTTAGTAATTAACTATTTTTGCAAAGTCTTCTGACTTTAAACTAGCTCCTCCAACTAACGCTCCATCTATATCTGACTGTGCCATCTGAGCTTTAATTGTAGCCGGTTTCACAGAACCACCATATTGAATTCTTGTTTTCTCCGCTGTTTCCCTACCGTACATTTTGGCAATTACACTTCTAATATAAGCTATAGTTTCATTCGCCTGTTTATCTGTAGCAGTTTTTCCCGTACCTATAGCCCATATTGGTTCGTATGCTACAACTAACTTTCCCACCTGACTTTTTTCAAGTCCCGCAAGATCAATCTTTATCTGTTTCCCTAAAACTTCTTCTGTTACATCTGATTCTCTTTCTTCTAAAGTCTCTCCACAACAAACTATAGGATTTATATCATATTCAAAAGCTTTTTTCACTTTTTTATTAATTGACTCGTCTGTCTCATTAAAATATTGTCTTCTCTCACTGTGCCCAATTATTACAAAATCTATTCCAATATCCTTAAGCATATTAGGAGCTACTTCTCCAGTGTACGCACCACTTTCTTCATAATGCATATTTTGTGCTCCTACTTTTATGTTACTTCCCTTTACTGCTTTCACAACTGCATCTAAACAAACATAAGGAGGGCATACAACTACATCACATTTCGCATCACTTACTAGCGGTTTTAACTCTTCAACTAACTTCAGTGCTTCAGTTACAGTCTTATTCATTTTCCAATTTCCAGCTATTATTGCCTTTCTCATATAAATTACCTCCCTTTATTTCTATCTATCGTTTAAAGCCGCTATTCCTGGCAGCTCTTTTCCCTCTAAAAACTCAAGAGAAGCTCCTCCGCCTGTAGATATATGTGTCATCTTATCTCCAAAACCAAGTTGATTTACAGCTGCAGCACTATCTCCACCACCTATGATTGTAGTCGCTTCAGATTCAGCCATTGCTTTAGCTACAGCAAAAGTACCCTTTGCAAAGCTTTCAAACTCAAATACTCCCATAGGTCCATTCCATACTACAGTTTTTGCATCTTTTATAGCTTCTTCATATAACTTAGATGTTTTAGGCCCAATATCAAGCCCCATATAACCATCTTTTATATCTACTCCATCTGTAACTATAGGTTTTGCATTTGCATCAAACTTATCTGCTATTACAGTATCTATAGGTAAAAGTAACTTTACTCCTTTGGCTTTTGCCTTATCTATCATCTGTCTGGCATACTCCAATTTATCCTCTTCTAGCAGAGAAGTTCCTATAGAGTGACCTTTAGCTTTTGAAAAAGTATAACTCATTCCTCCTCCAATTATAAGGGTATCTACCTTTTCAAGCAAATTATTTATTACATTAATTTTATCAGAAACCTTAGCACCACCTAATATAGCAATAAATGGTCTTATTGGATCTTCTACTGCATTTCCTAAAAATTTAAGTTCCTTTTGAATTAAGTACCCACATACGGCGGTATCCAAAAATTTAGTAACTCCTACAGTAGAGCAGTGTGCTCTATGAGCTGAACCAAAAGCATCATTTACAAATATTTCAGCAAGGGATGCAAGTTCTTTTGAAAAATTGTCTTCATTTTTAGTTTCTTCTTTTCTATATCTTGTGTTTTCAAGAAGGACTACATCTCCATTTTTCATATTCTTAACTGCAGCCCTGGCATTTTTTCCTACTACCACATCATCTGCTGCAAATACAACTTCTTTTTTTAAAAGTTCTGAAAGCCTTTTTGAAACTGGAAGCAGTGACATTTCTGGTTTTGGCTCTCCCTTTGGTTTTCCAAGATGTGAGCAAAGTATAACCTTTGCATTTTTCTCCAGTAAATATTGTATAGTTGGAAGTGCACCGATAATCCTATTCTCATCTGTTATCTTTCCATCTTTTAGTGGAACATTAAAATCACATCTAACAAGTACTCTTTTTCCACTTACATCTACATCCTCAATTGTCTTTTTATTAAAAGCCATATCTGTTCCCAACTCCTTTATAAATTTATTTCACGGTAACATTATACAACTGATTTTAAAATTATTGTAGTAAAAAAGCCCGGCCTCATAGCCAAAACTACAAAACCAGGCCCTATAATATTATAGTCTGTCGGCAACATATTTAGTTAAATCTGCTAGTCTATTTGAATATCCAAATTCGTTATCATACCAAGCAACAACTTTAACCATGTTTCCGCCTATAGCCATAGTTGAAAGTCCATCCACTATAGAAGATCTTTCATCTCCTCTATAATCTACAGATACCAAAGGTTCATCACTGTATCCTAATATTCCCTTCATATCACTTTCAGCAGCTTTTTTGAATGCTTCATTTACTTCTTCTACTGTTACATCTCTTGAAAGTTCTGCAACTAAGTCTGTACATGATACTGTAGGTGTAGGTACTCTAAGAGAAAATCCATTTAATTTTCCCTTTAATTGAGGAAGTACAAGTGCAACTGCCTTTGCTGCTCCTGTAGTAGTTGGAATCATAGATTCACAAGCTGCTCTAGCTCTTCTCATATCTCTGTGAGGAGCATCTAAAAGTCTTTGGTCTCCTGTATATGAATGTACTGTAGTCATAAGTCCCTTTACTATCTTAAATTCTCTATCTAATATTTTAGCAAATGGTGCAAGACAGTTTGTAGTACAAGATGCATTTGAAATTATATTATGTTTAGAAGCATCATAAGTTTCTTCATTAACTCCCATAACTATTGTTGCATCTTCATTTTTAGCTGGAGCAGATATAAGAACTTTTTTAACTGATCCTCCCAAATGTGCATTAGCTTTTGTAGCATCTGTGAAAAGTCCAGTGGATTCTATAACTATTTCAGCACCTAATGAATTCCAATCTATATTTTTAGGATCTCTTTCTGCAAATATTTTTATTTCATTTCCATTTACAACTATAGAATTTTCCTTTGCTTCTACAGTTCCATCAAATCTGCCATATAAAGAATCATATTTTAATAAGTGAGCTAATGTTTTTGCATCAGTTAAATCATTGATACCTACAACCTGTAATTCATTAGCATATCTTTTTACTAATGCTTTAAATACATTCCTTCCTATTCTTCCAAAACCATTAATTCCAACCTTAACCATTTATAATTCCTCCTAAAAAATTAAATATTTATTTTAAAATAATATATTGTGTTTACTTTATAAATTTAACAATTTCCCTAGCAGCACCTTCATCTGTAATAAGGATACCATTATGATTATTTCTTACTGTAGCAAGAATAGCCTCAGCCTTACTACCTCCTCCAGCTACAGCCATCAATATCTCTATTTTACCTATTTCTTCATTTACTATTCCTATGCTTGGAGTAGAATATACTACATTTCCATTTCTATCAAAGTAACATCCAAAAGCTTCGCCTACTGCTCCATCTTCCTGGATCTTATTTATCTTTTCTTCTGGTAATCCTCTTCTTCTTGCCATCTTACAAGCCATTCCTACACCGTACATAAGTATATTTGCATTCGATATACTTTTTAATATATCCTGTATATCTTTTTCCTCAATAATTGCCTTTAACGCATTCCCACTTAAGTTATCAGGAACATGGAGTAATTTATAATTACCTTCTAATTTTTCTGCTAATCTGGCAGATAGCGTATTTGCTTGAGTTTCAACATTTTTACCCATGCCACCTCTAGCTGGCACAACTAATATATCCTTTATGTTAGAAACTTTAGGCATATTATCAATTACTTCTTTTATAGTGGATCCACCAGTAATTGCAATCACATCATTACTTTTTAACACATTCTTAAGATAACTTGCAGCAGCTCTTCCTATTTCATTTAACACAGTTATATCTTCATCACAATTTCCGGGAACAATTATGATATTTTCTAAATCCAGATTATCCTTTATAAATTTCTCAATCTTAGACAATCCCCTTAGTTCATGTATAAAATCCTTAAGTTTGTTTATAATTTCTTCTCCATCTGACGTTATAGTCATACCAGGAGTGTTTATTTCAATAAAGCCTTGAGCTTTAAGAAAATTTATTTCAGTTCTAACAATTCTCTCACCTATACCTAGGTTATTGGCTAATACTCTCCTTCCCACAGGTTGGTTATAGTATATAGTCCTTAAAATGTTATATCTTTTCTCTAATAGTTTTACCAATTCAGGTACTATTCTCTGCTCAAATTTAAGTACATCTTCCACTGCTGTGCCTCCCTGGTCAAAATCAGTCCCACTACATTATTAATTGTCCCACCTATATTATAAAACATATGAATGATTTTTTAAATAGGAATATGAAAAAAATTTAACAACAATTATAAATATTAGGGAGAATATTAAAATCTTCTTCTCCCTTTTGATGATTTTATACCCATCTCCTCCCTATATTTTGCTACAGTTCTTCTAGAAATATTCATATCTTGTTGATTAACTAAATCACATATTTGTTGGTCAGATAAAGGTTTTTTCTTGTCTTCTTCATTTATTATTTTTTCAATACTCTTTTTAATAATTAATACAGACACATCTTCTCCATCAAACCCTTTTGATATCCCTGTGGTAAATAAGTCCTTTATTTTTATTGTTCCCCTACTTGTATATATATATTTATCCCTTATAGCCCTGCTTATAGTAGATTCATGCATGTCCATGCTACTTGCTATATCCTTTAGAGTCATTGGTTTTAAATATCTTTCTCCATAATCAAAATAATCCCTTTGCAAATCCAATATCTTTTGTAACACTTTATATATAGTACTTTTTCTATGTTGTATACTTTTTATAAGAAATACTGCACTATTTAATTTTTCTTTTACATAATCTGCAGCTTCTTTGTCCTCCTGGTTTTCAACTATATCTTTATATACTGAATTTATAATTAGTCTTGGTGTTAAATCGTCATTCATAATTATATAGTATTTGTCTCCAATTTTTTCTATATAAGCATCTGGAATTATATATTTTACATCTTCTCCTGTATAAAATCCCCTAGAGGGCTTTGGATCAAAAGTTTTTATAATATCACCATATTCCTGAGCCTGCTTCACATTTATCCCCATATTCTTTGCTATAACATTATACTTATTTTCCGCAATTAGCTCTAAATATTTGTCTATTATTATAAATATATTTTCATCCTTTACTTTTCTTTGTCTTGCCTGTATCCTCAAACATTCTGATAAATTCCTGGCACCTATTCCATAAGGTTCTAAAGTTTGAATTATACCTATACAGTACTTTACAAGCTTTGTTGAAATCTTAAGGTCTTTTTCTATTTCCCCTTCTTCTATAACTAAATATCCTCTATGATCTATGTTTTCTATAATATAGGAACATATAGATTTAACGTAATCCTTTTCATTTAAGCCCATTATTTCCTCTTTTAAATATTCCTTTAAGGACTTTTTGTGAGAAATAAAGTTAAAAGGAGACACTTCTTCTTCGTCACTTTTTTGATAGCTTTGATGACTAAAATTATTTGAATTAAGACTCTTTATAATTTCCTTATAATCCAATTTGTCTTTTTCTATCTCAGTAGAGTCCGGTTCCTTAACATCAAGGACAGGGTTTTGTTGGAACTCTTTTTCTATATATTCTTGGAGTTCAAAGCTTGACATCTGAAGCATTTTTATAGATAATTGCATTTGCTGAGTCATGATTAACTTTTGTTCTTGAGTTAAATTAAGTCCAAAATCCATGTTCATTTTTATATACCTCCCATTCTCACATTTTACTAAAAAAACAGCTTCCTTATTTTATTATATCATGAAGCTGTAAAAAATTTTATTTCGTTTATTTTTTCTGCAATTTGTAATATACATGAAATACTTTACAATGCTTAAATTACAAATTGCAGACTTTACATATATCTTAATAATCCTCTACGAAAAATACTCCACAAGCTCCTGATCCCGAATGTACCCCAACTGTACATCCTACTTCACATTCTATAAAATCTAATTTTTTCTCATTTAAGTTTTCCCTCAGAGAATCCAATATATCCACTTCTCCTACATGAAGTAATATCAAATCTTCAGCACTTTTTATTCCTCTTTGATCAAGGTAAGTTAACATACTTCTAAGAACTTTCTTGCTTCCCCTTACCTTGTCAACTACTGACATTTCTCCATCTTTCACTTCGACTATTATCTTTATGCCCAAAATGTTTCCTATAACTCCAGCTGTTTTAGAAAGACGTCCTCCTCTTACAAGGTTATCTAAGCTATTAAAAGCAAGAGTGCTTTTTATATGGGGAGAAATTTTCTTAACTTCATTTTCTATTTCTTTTATTCCAAGTCCTGCTCCTTTTAATTTTGCAGCCTTAATAACTTGAATTCCAAGTCCAGAAGTTACATTCATACTATCTATCACAACTATATCCTCTGATTTAAGGGTTTCTTTGGCAATGCATGCAGATTGATAAGTACCACTCATTTTTGATGAAAGATGAATAGAAATTATTTTATAACCCTTTTTTATATAAGAACTATAACAATCTAAAAACACCTGTGGATTTACTTGAGCCGTTGCAGGAAAAATACTGCTATTTTCCATTTTATTAAAAAGTGTATAAATATCTATATCAATTCCATCCCTATAAGATTCTTCACCAAAATTAATAATAAGAGGAAGTACCTCTATATCGTACTTTTTTAATATATATTCAGGTAAATCTGCTGTACTATCTGTTATTATCTTTATTTTTTCCATAGCTTACTCCTTATTTCATATCCGGAAAGTCTATCTGCCTTAAAGCCTCATAGGCAACTATTGCTACGGTATTAGATAAATTTAAGGAACGAGTGCTTGTTTTTATCATAGGAACTCTTATACATTTTTCAGGGGCACTGTCTCTTATTTCATCTGGCAAACCACAGGTTTCCCTTCCAAATACTATAAAATCACCGTCTTTAAATTTGGCTTCATGATAAAAGTTTTTTCCATGAGTAGTGGAAAAATAAAAAGTACCACCTTTATATTTTTCTCTAAGCTCTTCATAAGAATCATATAAAGTTAAATCGAGATACTTCCAATAGTCAAGACCTGCCCTTCTCAAATGTTTTTCATCTAAACTAAAACCTAAAGGTTTTATCAGATGGAGCTTGGATCCTGTAAGTACACATGTTCTAGCAATGTTCCCTGTATTTTGTGGTATTTCAGGCTGAAATAACACTATATTTAAACTCAATTTTATTTCCTCCTCTATTACAACATATAAAATATAAATAATAATTTCTTTAAGTTTATGGACTCATTAGTTCAAAAGTCCTATTAAATATATTACTCCATATTGATGTTTCAGTAAAGAGCATACTTTTAACTCTACAATTAGAATTCAATGCTGCAAAGTTTTAAAAAAGTTTAAAGTCCAAATATCAAAGTTCAAATAATGACGATTTCCTTCGTACCTCATGGAATCTATCCACAGTTGTGGATTATTTAAGATTAACTTTTCAATAGCAATTTTAAGTAATTATAGATTTAATTTTAAACTTTATGATCCATATGTAGATTTATATGTGTATTCTAACTTAAAAATCAACTTATACGAAGGCATATTTTTACAATAATGAAGTTCTTTTAAATATTTTGTACATAAGTCTTAGAAAAAAATTCGTAAAAACTTAGAACTTTTGAATTGTTTGAGGTACGAGTTTTCAAAAGTTCTTAGCTTTTTTAGAATTTTTTACTTAGACTTATCAAAATATTTAATGAACTGAAGTTTGTAAAAAATATCCGTAGTATAAGTTTGATTTTTTGTTTAGTAATACCTATATTGACGATCATTGAGGATTTTCATTTAAATATTTTATTATGCCATCTGAAATATTTTTTGCAAGTCTTTTTAATACATCATCATTTGACAACCTTTTTCTATCTTCATCATTAGTTATAAATCCGCATTCCATAAGTACCCCAGGTATTTTACTATATCTTAGTACTGCTAGATTTTGTCTTCTTATACCCCTACTTTCCCAACCATCATTTTTTACTGCCTGACTTTCTATTGTCTTTGCTAATCTTATCCTTTCAGATTTTTGATATCCGTTCACATCATAATATAATGCAGTTATTCCATTAAAGTTTTTATCATTTAAAGAATTTACATGAATTGAAACAAAAACATCTGCATGATAAGAATTTGTTTTATTACCTATTTCTTTAAGTGGTACCAGCTTGTCCTTATCTCGAGTCAAAAATACTACATCTCCCTGACTCTTTAAATAAGACTCAGCATACTTTGCTATCTTTAAAGTTAAGTCCTTTTCATTCATATTTCCATAGCTTGTCCCTCTATCTATTCCTCCGTGACCAGGGTCAAGTACTATACGATACTTTTTAGATGAACTATGATTATTTGACATTTTAACTACAGGAGATGCAGCTACCTTCATAGAGCTAACTTGATTCAATATTTTAATATTTTTTCCAAAAATAAACATTATCAAAATTAAAAAAATGCAGGAAAACATTAGCTTTTTTCTGCTGTCAATTCTCATAATATCACTGTCCCTTTTTTGTTTTTTATGATATGTACATTATATCATTTGTTTCCTTAATATTCCAGTTAATATTATTCTTCTAGCAAATTATATTTTTACACAGATTTAATTTTGTTTTAATATGCTATTAATAATTATATATTAGTATATTTGTTATAGGAGGTATCAAAAATATGAATATATGTATAGACATTGATGGAACAATTACAGACCCATATTACTGGATAGAAAGTGCCAATAAATACTTTAATAAGAGTATAACTGCCGATAAAGTAACCCAATATGAACTTCATAAAATTATTGGAATAACAAGAGATGAGTATATAAATTTTTACAATAAAATTAAATTTAAACTTCATACTGAAGAGACAATAAGAAAAGATGCCGTAGAAGTTACACAAAAACTGGCAAAATTAAATAATATTTATTTTGTAACTGCTCGTGAAAAATGTCTGGAAATTATAACACATAAATACTTGAATAAATATGAAATACCTTATGATGGTGTTTACGTTCTTGGTTCTACTCATAAAGTAGATACAGCTAAAAGTTTAAACTGTGACATATTTATAGAAGATAGTTATGAAAATGCCATTGAATTATCTAAAAGTAACTTTAAAGTACTACTAGTAGACACAAACTACAACCGCCTTCCTTTAAATCAAAACATCACCAGGATATTAAATTGGAATGAAATATATACTACTATAAAAAAAATGCTGTTACAAGAAAAAGCCATGTAACAGCATTTTCAATTCATCAATTATCCTCTTTTGTGATAGCTATAATCACTGCTATTACTATAAGTGTCCCACCTATAAAAAAGCCAAATGTAAGCTGCTCGTGGAGGTAGAGCCATCCAAAAATTGAACCCGTAACAGGCTGAAAAAATAAAAATAGTGATCCAATTCCTACATCCATAAGTCCAATACCTTTATTCCACAAAAAAAATGCTCCTGCTGTAGATACAACTCCAAGATAGATAATCCCAAGTATAAGATTTCTGTTATTTAATATTAAGGTAAAATTGTTATGCTGTGTGAGCATAAGTGGAGTGGTAAAGATTAAAGCAAATAGCATTGCATATGTAGTTATAATCAGTGAATTAAATCGTTTAGATACTATTTTTAAATAAACAGACGCTAGCGCCCAAGTCACAGCAGCTCCAACAAGAATTATATTTCCTAAAAGATGTTTCATAAACATGGAATCCAATCCAATAACTATGATGACACCAAAGGTAGCAAGTATAAGAGAAATCATTTTTTTCTTTGTAAATAACTCCTTAAGTATGAATCTAGCAAATATAATCACAAATACAGGTGTAGATGCTGTAATTAATGATCCCATATGAGCATCTGATAATTTTGTTCCCATAAACTGGAGACATATAGAAATAAAATACCCTATAAATCCTATCCATGCAATGAGAAGCCAATCCTTCTTCTTTATAACTACCTTACGTCCTTTTTTATAATTAAAAAACATAAGTATTAAAAATAAAACTACAAAAGCAATTGCATATCTAATCCACACAAGTGTAATTGGAGAAATAAATTCCAATATATATTTACTAACTACATACATTCCACCCCATATACAAGCTGCTAAGAATAAGCACATTGATCCAATCAATCTTTTTTTCATTCTTAAATACCTCCATCTTCTTATAATTATATAAGTTAACGCCTATGAGAAGGTATTTTAAACAAACACTCAACCTTCATCCTGGATTATAAAAATACAACTGGTTGGTCATTTTCAAATAAATCTGAAAAATACATATATATTTTTTCCACCTTTCATAACATCATGATGCAAATAAACTAAACATCCATAAGCTTCTCACTAGAACTTATTTGATGTATATTTATGTTTTAGTATATCACAGCAAAATGTGATATACTATTCTATTTAATCCTGATCTATATTTATACAAGCTCCTTAAAATTTTTAACTGACACTACATATTAATTCAAAAAAATTTAAGCATAGCAAAAGGCCCCCAAAATCAATCAGAGGTCTTATATACACTTGGATTATCGGATGGGCGGTGTATCCATCATCTCAGGTACTCTTTCGAGTGTGTCGGGAACCATTTCCGACCTCAATAATCCTATAATTATCATATTCACTTGTCACAATTATTATACATTCTTTACTTATTTTTGTCAATAATAAATTTCTTAACTCTTCCACTATGTAACCTTCGACGAAGCTTTGATTCTTGAATGTCATACATTGTAGATACATATAAATAATTTTCATCAACATCTAACTTTATTCCAACTAGGATATTTTTATCAAGTACTTTAATTAATTCTACAGTATCTCCTTTTTCATTTGGATTTATCCCGACATAATCAGGATTTTTTATGATATTTGATATATCATCTATATGTTTTAAACAATTAAAATGTTTTTCCTTTATTAAATGGGCTGGAAGTCCTTTGGAGCGATATATTTTTTGTAATGGTAAATTTGAACCAATTATATCATTTAATTTTTGATAAAACCTTCCAACTTGAATTAATTTATCATCCGTACCTTCCATTTTCCCATCTCCTCTACAAAATATCTGCTCCTATAATCTTATAACTTTTGGGACAAGTAGTAAATATTTTGTAGAAAATTAGTTATTTTTGTACCCCATAGCTTTTACATATCAACATCCTCTGCTACTTCAAAGTTCTATTATAAGACAAAAATACACCAGTCACTCAAATAATTCTTTAAGTTCTAGTGTATAAAATTTTTATATTAAAATTTAATTAATACTGTTAACCATTGACTTTGGTGCGGATAACAGGACTTGAACCTGCATGAAGTTTCCCTCACTAGAACCTGAATCTAGCGCGTCTGCCAGTTCCGCCATATCCGCACAAATTACTTATCTATTATAGCATACTTTTTTAATTAAGTTAATACGTAACTTCTATTTTGATACTGAAGAATTGGAATATAAATTAAATACTATGTTACCACCTGAAGTATAACCTTGTATGTATATAGGATATTTAAAATCATTTCTAAATTTATAATCTATGTTTCCGTAATCTACCGTAGCATCCATTCCTTCAGGGACATAATGAACAGGCATAGTATGATGAGTCCTTTCCGTAGATGTAAGTCCTGCTTTAGCAACTGCATTATAAAGCGTGGTAGATACCTGGCATATTCCACCGCCAAGTCCTGACTCCACTTTATCTCCAATAATAACAGGAGCTGCCTCATATCCTTTGGCTGCAGTTCTCTGACCTACAACATCATTGAAGCTAAAAGTATCTCCTGGCATTACTACATGTCCATTTATGCTGCTAGTAGCAAGTGATATATTATTTGCTCTTTCACCAGAAGATATGCCGCCATAGGCTGTACTAAAACTAGATATTAATGTGTCCACAGGTTTAAGATCATCTTCCTTTATTTTAGCTTTAGTAGTTTTGAGTACCGCTTTTACAGTTAAATCCTGATCTGAATTATTATCTATTTTAGATTCAATATCTTTTTTCAAAGCTTCTTTATCTACTTTAATCCCATCTTTCTGTGGTATTACTGAAAACTTCACTCCTCCCATCTCAAGAGATGCATTCACAGGTTCTGTATCAACTTCACTTGCAATTTTATCTACCATATTATCTATAACTTTGGTATTATAAGAAAATTTCAAATTATAGTTTACATTTTTAGGATTCTTTAATAATTCATATTTTTTAAATATATTGCTGCTTTTTCCATAAGAATAGGCCAACTTTATCGTATCATCCAAGTTGTACGTAAAACTTAAACTCGAATAAGGTAATTCATAACTTTTATTTCCTGCAGTTATAGTGATTTGTTTCTGTTGAAATTTGTTTAAATATTCGCTGCTCATTATACTTTTAGCCTGATCTTTAGTTTTTTCAGAAAGATCCGTATTATTTATAGAAACTCTAGGATAAATTAAGTTATCCCAGTATTTTACATCATTATAATGGTAAACTATAAATCCGCAGCTTATACTCAAAAAAATAGTTAAAGCAGCTAAACCTAGTATTTTTAATGTTCCGCCTGACTTTCTCTTTGACTTCCTAGTCTTTCTTTTTCCACTCATCATTATCACCTCTTCACTTTCACATAGTTATTATACTATAGAGTAATAGCTTTTATATATAAAAATTATTAATTTAATTATTACTAATTTGTAACAAACAAACATAACTTTTATGCTATCATGAAAGTATGTTTGTTTTTTAAATATACTTAAATATGGAGGAGTACATAAATGAAAGCTGAGATATTATGCGTTGGTACAGAGATTTTACTTGGAGATATAGTAAATACAAATGCACAATTTATTTCCAAAGGATTAGCTGATCTTGGTATAGAAGTGTATCACCAATCTGTTGTGGGAGATAATCCTCAGAGACTTTTAGATGAGTTTAGGAAATCTTTTGAAAGAACTGACATCATAATTACAACTGGAGGACTTGGACCTACACAAGATGATCTAACTAAAGAAACTGGTGCTGAATACTTTAACAGGGAAATGATTTTAGATAAAAATTCACTTACCCAATTAGAATCTTATTTTAAGAAGATGGGGAAATCAAATTTGGAAGGCAATAATATAAAGCAAGCTTACTTTCCTGAAGGTGCTTCTATATTTCCTAATCCACATGGTACGGCTCCTGGATGTTGTATGGAGCAAAATGGCAAAATTTTAATAATACTTCCCGGTCCTCCAAAAGAGGCAAAGCCTATGTTTGAAAATTATGTAGTACCATTTTTAAAAAAGTACAGTAATGGAGTAATAAAATCTAAAACACTGAGAGTTTGTGGTATAGGCGAAAGTTCTATGGCTGAGAGTGTCTCAGATCTTATAAACAATAGTGTAAATCCCACTGTAGCTCCTTATGCAAAAGAAAATGATACAATACTTAGAATTACTGCAAGGGCAAATACAGAAGAAGAAGCTGTAGAGCTTATAAAACCTATAGAATCTAAAATTAGAGAAAAACTAGGGATAAATATATATGGTGAAAATGATGACACTATGGAAGAGGTTATAGGGAAATTATTGATAAATAAAGAATTAACTATATCTTCTGCAGAATCATGTACTGGTGGGCTAATAGCAGCAAGACTTGTAAATTATCCTGGCATATCTGCTGTATTTAAAGAAGGTGCTGTCACTTATACCAACGAGGCCAAAATGAAAAGACTAGGAGTAAAAAAGGATACCCTGGACAAATTTACTGCTGTTAGTTCTGAAACTGCAAAAGAAATGGCAGAAGGTATAGCTAAAACAGCAAATACCGATATAGGCATAGCTACTACAGGCGTTGCAGGTCCTGGCGGCGGTACTTACGAAAATCCTGTAGGTCTAGTATATATAGGACTTTATATAAATGGAAAGACTTATGTTAAGAAGTGCCAATACTCTGGCAGCAGAGATGTAGTAAGACAAAGAGCAACTATGACTGCTCTCGATTTGATAAGAAGACACATTATAAACTCATAGAGTTTCTAAACGAAAAATCAACTTATGCTCCGAATATTTTTACAACCACAAGTACGTTAAATATTTTGATAAGTCTAAGCAGAAAATTTACAAAAATCTAAGACCTTTTGAAAACTCGTACCTCAAACAATTCAAAAGGTCTAAGTTTTTTTGTGAATTTTCCACTAAGACTTATATACAAAATATTTAAATGTACTTGCTTATTGTAAAGATATGCCTACACATAAGCTGATTTTTTAGTTAGAACCACTATAGATTGTAAATCTTGGTTGTATTTATAACTTTAGCATTTAAATCAAACTGGCAATTTGGATAAGTTTAATTGTAGAGTTAACTATCTATATGTACAAATTCTAACTAAAAGTTAAAATATACTTGACGATATTCTGACAAAATTGAAATCACACTTAAAAACTTTTCTTATAAGTCTTAGATTCGTATTTTTTGAAAATCTTAGAAGCTTAGATATGTCTGAGGTACGAGTTTATCTAAGCTTCTTTAGATTTTCAAAATACGAACTATAGACTTATCAAAAGTTTTTATGGTGATGAAATTTGTCAGCATATCCTCTGTATATTCAACTTTTACTTAGAAACTCTATGTAAATTCTAAACTTCAAGACTTAGTTTCCTCTGGATGATTGAAGTATTCACAATAAGGGGCTAGAGGGCAATGCTCACAATCAGGTTTTCTTGACTTACATATGCGCCTTCCATGCCATATTAAATAATGATGTGAATCACTCCACATACTTTTAGGTATATTTTTCATAAGTTCCATTTCTACTTTGTGAGGAGTAGTCCCTTTTGCAATTCCAAGTCTATTTGATACTCTAAATACATGAGTATCCACTGCAATTGCTGGAACTCCAAAGGCGTTTGATAAAACAACATCCGCAGTTTTTCTGCCTACTCCTGGAAGTTCTATCAATTGTTCCATAGTATGTGGTACCTCTCCATCATACTTTTCAACAAGTTCTCTGCTAGTTGCAAGTATATTCTTGCTTTTATTTCTAAAAAAGCCACAGCTTTTTATCTTTTCTCCTAATTCTTCCTCTGTTAGAGATATCATTTTTTCAGGGGTATTATATTGTTTATACAATTCTGATGTAACTTTATTCACTCTTACATCGGTGCATTGAGCTGAAAGCATAGTGGACACTAGCAATTCATAAGGAGATCCAAAATTCAATGCACATTTAGCTTCTGGATAGGTTTCTTTCAGTACTTTCAATATATTATCTATATTTTGTTTATCCAATTTTTATCACCTTCGTTAAGACTTGTATACTCCTCTATATTGTTCAGGCAAAAGTTCTGCTATTTTTTTCATAAATAAATCTGATATTCTGTCTTCATATACATGTTTGTTTTCACCTTTATCTTGGGGCGGTATATCTATCTGCTTTCCTATGTTTACATTTACCTCTGCATTATGAAAACTTTCTAGAGCCATATCCTTGTCACTTATAGGTAAAAGTTTTTCAGTACCAGAGATACCAATAGGAAGAATTGCAGCCTTAGTTAGTTTCTGTATTAAAACTACCCCTCTTTTTCCTTTTGCTAAGCTCGCTGTTCTACTTCTCGTTCCCTCAGGAAACATAAGTATATTATTACCACTTTTTACGGTCTTTATAACTTTAGATATAGCATCCTTGTCCGCACTATTTGGTTTTATATTGATGGTCTTTGTAATACACATACCAAGCTGAGTTAAAGAATTTTGATTCAATTTTTTACCTGCTACAAAAGTCAGGTTTTCCGATTTAAGTACTCTACTTAATACAAGAGCATCAGAATTACTTAAATGATTGCAGATAAATATTACAGGTCTTTCCACTTCATTTAGATTTTCAATGCCTTTTACTTTTATATCTGCACATCTATTTAAGTAACCACCTAATATTTTTTTTGAAATATACGCTAGAAGTCCTTTAGGGAGATGTCCCATTAGCTTGACCATCCATGGAGAAATCATAAATAAATCCACCTTTCCTTTTATATATGGTATACTTTTTTAAATGTACCTCTCTAATATAAATTATAATTTTAAAACCTGTAAAAGTCTATCATAATAATCTCTTACATAGGTAGATCTTATGTTTTTATATTCCAAATTAATACTTTTATTTAATGTAAGCATATTTATAAGCGCATTTCTCTGAATAATATTTTTACCTCTCCATCCACAGGATGTGTTTTTGTATTTCTCTGTAAATTCTTTTTTATCCATATCTACAATTTCATTTAAATCAACTCTATTCATAAAATCAAAAGGTTTAAAATCCTGTATATTAGAAAAAGCAACCTTACTATTATACGGACATACTTTTTGGCAAGTGTCGCATCCAAATAATCTTCCTTGAAATTGTAAAAACCATTTATTATCTATATGTTTTTTTTGAGTTATATATGACATACATATATTAGAATTTTTATCTCCAAGCAAAGCGCCTGTAGGACACGATGTTTGGCATAAACTACAGCTGCCACACTTACTATCTAGTGGGATATCAGCTTCTACTTTTATATCAGTTATTATTTCTCCTAAAAAAACATAAGATCCATATTTCTCTGTAATAATCATATTGTTTTTTCCTATAAACCCTATTCCACACTGAAAAGCTATATATCTCTCAGGCAAGGAATTGCTATCTACAAAGTATACGGCTTTTCCCCCTAAACCTTTTATAAAATTACACACTTTTTGTAAATAATAACGTGCTACTATATGGTAATCTTTTCCTCTAGTATATAGAGAAAAGCTTACATTTTCCTCATCTTGCTTTTCAAATAAATAGGGAAAGGCAATGGATACTATTGTCTTTCCCCCATCCATATACACATATGGATTAACTCTATTTTCAATATTCTTTTCTTCGAATTCATTTTCAAGCAAATTTTCTTTTCTATATTTGAAACTATCTTTTAATTCGGTGAATATTCTGCATTTTGTAAATCCTACAGTATTCAATCCAATCTTATTACAGTAACTCAATATATCTTCCTTATAGTTCAAACCTTTCACCTGCTTATTATAGAAATTATATTATCATTTCATTATATATCTTTTTTCTTCTTCCTGCATAGTCTTTTATTTCTATAACAGTATTACTCTCAGCCTTAACTACTTTAGCTGGTATACCTACTACAGTGCAATTTGCTGGTATATCTTTCAAAACTACTGAATTTGCACCTACTTTTACATTATCGCCTACAACTATTGGCCCTAAAAGTTTTGCTCCACTTCCTATAAATACGTTATTCCCTACTGTAGGATGCCTTTTTCCTGTATCCTTTCCTGTTCCTCCTAAAGTCACTCCATGGTAAAGCGTTACATTATCTCCAACCTCTGCAGTTTCACCTATAACAACACCCATGCCATGATCTATAAATAATCCCTTTCCTATTTTAGCCCCTGGGTGTATTTCTATTCCAGTTAAACCCCTAGCAATTTGTGATATTAACCTAGCAATAAAGAAACATTTCTTATTATAAAAAAAATGTGCTATTCTATACTGTATCAAAGCATGAATAAAAGGATATAATATAAAAACCTCTAACGGATTCCTAGCCGCTGGATCATTTTTCATAGCATTTTTAATATCATAAGCTAATAGCTTAAATGGGTTTCTCATTGTTTTCTCCTTTCAAATTTATTGCTCAAATTTTGACTTAACATAAAAATAATGCTAAGTAATCCATTCATAATGCACAATCCACAATTAAGATGATTTTTATGTTACCATAGAAAGTTTAAAAATTTAACGTCCATCCTACTTAGTTTTTAGATTCTTCATAACCCTAGCAAATAAAAATCCACCAAAATTGTGAACTGTGAATTTATTGAATTACATACTAATCATATAATCCCATGGATAGATATTTCTCTCCTCCATCTGGTGCTACAGTTACTACTTTTTTACCTTTTCCAAGTTTTTTTGCCACTTGAATTGCTGCAGCTATATTAGCTCCTGAGGATATACCAACTAGTATTCCCTCTTCTTTTCCCATAAGTTTAGCATATTTAAAAGCATCTTCATCTGTTACAGTTATGATCTCATCTACAATTTCTGATTTGTAGATATCAGGTACAAACCCTGCTCCTATACCTTGTATTTTGTGAGCACCAGTTTTACCTCCTGATAGAACTGGTGAACCTGCTGGCTCTACTGCAACTACCTTTACATCTTTATTGTGCTTTTTCAAGTTTTCTCCTACTCCTATTGCTGTTCCACCAGTACCAACACCAGCTACGAAAGCATCTACATCTTTTAAATCCTTTAAAATTTCCTCTGCTGTAGTTTCATAATGTTTTTTAGGATTAGCAGTATTTATAAATTGTTGTGGTATATAGTACCCCTCTTTATCTTTACCAATTTCATAGGATTTCTCTATAGCTCCTTTCATGCCTTTAGCTCCATCTGTCAAAACTAATTCTGCACCATAAGCCTTTATCATATTTCTTCTCTCTACACTCATAGTTTCTGGCATTACAATTGTAACTTTATATCCTTTTAATTTTCCTATCATTGCAAGAGCTATACCCATATTACCACTAGTTGGCTCCACTATTGTGTCACCCTTTTTTAAAAGTCCTTCTCTTTCAGCTCTTTCAACCATACCAAGGGCAGCTCTGTCTTTAATACTTCCACCAGGATTAAATTTTTCAAGTTTAACATATATATCAGCTGCGTCCTCATTTTTAAAATTATCAAGTTTAAACAAAGGTGTATTACCTATCATATCTATAGCATTAGTAAATATCATTTTAATACCTCCCAAAATTTTATATAAAAATTAATATTTTAAGCATGAAATTTTACTTTGAAATTAAAAAAACTTCATCTCTATATGTTATATAGAGACGAAGTTTATACTCCGTGGTTCCACTCTAATTAGATTTTTAAAAAAATCCAACTCTTAATCGAACACAGCGCTATGTTCTATCACTATAACGGGTGAATCCGATGTAATCTACTATTAATTCGACCACATAACTCCAAAGGGCACTTCACTTAAACTTAATTTAGAAACTTTCACCAACTGTTTCTTCTCTGCAAAATTTAATTTAAGTTACTTTTCTTTTTCAAAGTATTCTTGAGTGTTTTACTATGATTTATATTTATATTATACAACTACCTAAATTTTTGTCAATAATATTTTTAATTTTATATAAAACTTTTTTGTCCTATGGTTACCATTACTGACACCACCATCTTCTATAAGGTTCAGCTGGAGAAAGTCATAACTATAAGAACTCCATCTAAACCTAAGAATCACTTGATACAGCTTTAGAAAATTTATACAAGCAAGTGTGCTGATACACGAAAAACACAGCTAAAATCTATTTTTTTCTCTTTTAAATAATACTGAGTTAAATTCTCCTCCTAAAATAGTTATTGTAGATAGAATAAAAAGCCACGTTAAAAGGATTATTACAGCTCCTATACTTCCATAAATTTTAGAATAATTTCCAAAATTATTTACATAAAAGGCAAAACCCATAGAAGCTATTACGATACCTATAGTTGAAAAAACAGCACCAGGTAATACCTTTCTCCAAGTAAGCCTTACATTTGGGGTAAAAATATACACTGCTGCAAATATTAATATAGTTCCAAAAAATATAATCACATATCGTAATATATTCCATAAAAATCCAAATCCTTCGGAAAGCCCTAACCTAAAAGCTAAAAAACTTCCAATCATTTGACCAAATACTAAAAACAATAAAGTGCATAATATTATCAACGTTACTCCTAGTGTGCATAGTATAGATATAATATATATCTTAAATATGGATCTAGTTTCTCTTTGATCATATGCTTTATTCAATCCTTTTATAACAGCATGGAATCCTCCTGATAGCGCCCATAATGTAAGAATTAAACTTAAACATAAAAGTTCAATATTTTTGCTATTAGCAGTTTTAATTACCGTATTTTCTATTAATTCCAGTGCATTTTTAGGCAATACATTACTTAAAATTAGCAATATATCATTACTACTTATATCACTATACCCTATAAGGCTTATAAAAAATACCAAAAAAGGGAAAATAGAAAATAATAAGCTATATGCAAGTTGTGAAGCCAGCGCTAATACATCATCTTGTATAAATCTAAAAATAAATTCCTTTAATTTACTAACTGCTCTTTCCTTCAAAGAAAATTCTCCTCTTTTAGGCATTTAAAAGAAAATAGACTAGTATACTGACTGGATGGCTATTTCTTTAAAAATGCCTTAAATTTAATCGTCTATACGCCTTCAGAATATTGTATATTATCCGCTATATAGACTATATATTAATATTATGCTATACTCTTATTTGTTATTATAATTTTGCCCTTTTATATAAAAAATTATAAGCAAATATGCCTAAATCTATTGAACTTATCTAGAGACACAACTATTCTTTACCCCACCTTGAAAAAAGCAGAGAACTAAAGTCTATGATTTTGCATAAATTACTTTTACAAGGTTCGGTGGAGTAATAGGATAAAATTTAACTTAATAGATATGGCATATTTTTTACATAAATTAAAATTAAAATAGAAAGAAGCGATTAAAAAGTGAAGAAACTTATTAAAAACTTCGTATTATTTTGCGGAATTTATGCAATTGCTCAAGGCTCTCACTGTACAATTGCATTAGCTGCAAATAATATGGACAAGTCTTCTAACGTATCAACTGTTACCGCTTCAACTAGTTTAGATACTAATAAAGATATTTCTAATTCAAAAACTATTGATGGTAACACTAATAGCAGCAATGATAAAAGCGCCAGTGAAAACAATACTCCAGAAAAGGCTAATTCAAATGTCAATCAAAGCACAAATTACGATACCATTGTAAAAGTTAGTATTCCTGTAAGTAAAAAGTGGAAAATAAGCTTTAACCAACCAGTAGATGTAAATTCCTTAAGTGGTAAAATAAGACTAGTTGACAATAATAATACTGAAGTTCCACTAACTTTTTCTTCAACAGATTTCGGAATGTCCGTTATTGTATCACCTACGAATGTTTGTAATCCAGACACAGACTATACTTTAACTATAAGTGGAAATATAGTATCCAGATACAACAAAACACTTAAAAATCCTACTGTAGTAGAATTTAAAACCGCACCAGTTATATCTTCTATAGATAACATAAGCGTAACTATAAATCAGCAAGATGATTACACCTTACCTACACAGGTAACTGCTAAAATGTCAAATAATACTACTACTTCTGTAAATGTATCTTGGGACAAGTCCGTAGACACGACAAGCATACCAGGTGTATATGCTTATACAGGTACTGTTGATGGATATAGTAAACCAGTGACATTAAGTTTAACTATAAAGGCATTTGAACCCGTGCCATCTATTATGAACGACTATAGAATTCAATCTCAAATTGGGACAAACCTTTATAATTATCTTATGAATTATGATAATAGACAATCTGTACTAGACAGAGCTATCGAACTTCACGGCGGAGATACAAGTAATAACTGTGTATATTATGCAAGCGAAGCTCTTAGAAGAGCTGGAATGACTGATCTTCCAGAATCTGTAGCAAATACTAATCAACTTACATCTCAGCTTCAAAGCAGAGGATGGCAAACTTCTACAGATTTATCTAAGCTTTTACCAGGAGATATATGCTTTACCATTTCTTATGGGAATGGCCCTACTCATACATATACATTCATGAAGTGGGTAGATCCAAAAAGTTTTGATTATGCGTATATTTGTGATAATCAAGGTTATGACTACAACGGTGATGCTTACCATAAGAGAAATATAGATTTTCAAACTCCAACAAAAGATGCTATATCTTATTTTATGTATTTAGCATAGAGTACAAAAAGGGACTGATACACTAATTAATTAGTGTATCAGTCCCTTGCATTTATCCGAGACTACTGTTTATTTAAAGTATCTATTCAACAATCCCTGGAAAGCAGCTCCATGTCTTGCTTCATCTTTACACATTTCATGTACTGTATCATGAATTGCATCATAGTTTAATTTTTTAGCTAAAGTAGCTAAATCCTTTTTACCTTTACAAGCACCTGTCTCCGCATCTACTCTCATCTGCAAATTTTTCTTTGTATCAGGTAATACTACTTCTCCCAATAATTCTGCAAATTTAGCTGCATGCTCTGCTTCTTCAAAAGCTATTCTCTTATATGCTTCTGCAACTTCTGGATAACCTTCTCTATCAGCTTGACGACTCATAGCAAGATACATTCCTACTTCCGAACATTCTCCAGTAAAGTTAGCTCTCAATTCTTCTAATACTTTTTCATCTACACCTTTAGCGACGCCTACTTTATGTTCATCTGCCCAACTAATTTCGCCTTCTGCCTTTTTAACAAATTTATCTGATGGTGCACCACATACAGGACATTTTTCTGGTGGATTTTCACCTTCATAAACATATCCACAAACAGCACAAACAAATTTTTTCATTTAAAATTCCTCCTTAAAGTTATTTCATATAATTTTCATTTCCCTTGACATAAATTATTATATAATATTAATTGTTGTTTTGCAATAGTTTTTATAAAATAATTTTCATTTTATATGAAATAAATACATCATAGGTACACTATAATGTATTTATTCTTACTTGATTAAAAGGTTAAATTTTAAAACCTTTAAACAAATACTTCATATATATTTTTATCCTAAATAACTCAAAAAATTTATCGGTTCTATTAATTTTTACTATCTATTTAAAAATTGTTCTAAATTAACTATTTGTTGTTCGTATATTCCAAAACCTACTTTACAATTTTTTTCATTGAAAGCTTCTACATTATAACGCAGTTTTTTACCTTCAATGGATATTAATGTTACTTTTACAACAACCTTCATATTTGCAGGTATTGGCTTTATATGTTCAACATCAATTTTAGTTCCAACAGGTCTATAATTTTTAGGTATAACATTGTCTACTATATGTAAAGTTGTATATTCCATATACTTTATCATAGCAGGCGTAGATAACATAACAACACCGTTATTTCCAATAAAATTAGCTGTATCTTCAGGTTTTACTATATACTCACTAACATATGTACTTCCAACTTTAAATAACTTGCTAAAATCCATTTGCTCAACAACTCCTTATGTAAAAATTTTATCATTTACTGCTATCTTTAGGCTGCTGCTTATTTTTCTTAAAGTAAATAGCTTTAAGCATCGGACAAAATTTTAAACTTCATCCGATGCTTATTAACAAATTTCTTAAATACTTTTCTATCCTTTAGATGAAATCATTATCAAAATAAATATTTCTAGGATAAACCTACTTTCTTTCAGCTATAGGTACAATAGGACGAACTGTACTTGTAAGTAATATAATAGCACCAAGTATAGATATTCCTGCACCTAAGTAAAGTGCACTTGTATATCCGTGAGCGTCAACCATAATTCCAGTAAGAAGTGGAGCTAATATACCTCCAATTGTAGCAAAAGTTGCATAAAGTCCAGTAATTTTACCTGCATTAGTTGAAGAGAAAATCATTGGCATTGAATAATATCCACCCATAGTAAGACATAATACTCCATTTGATATAGATATTAATGCTACTGCCGAAATAGCGCTAGAAGCCTTAGATCCTAGTATAAGCAGAACACCTGCTCCAACCATACCAAGAAGAGGAAATAACTTTCGTCCCATATTATCTCCAAACTTTTTAGCTGCTTTATCAGCTAACCATCCACCAAATGGATATGTAAAAGTTGCAACAATATAAGGCATCATTGTATAAATAGCACTTGTACCCATTGCAAATCCTCTGCCCTTAACAAAGTACGTAGGAAGCCATGTCATAAATAAGTAAAATAAATAGTTAGTACAGAAAAATGAAAGTGCACCCGTCCATACAGATGGAGTAGAAAATATATCTTTTGAACTTAAAATAGTTCTTTTTCCTGAATTTTCTGATATATTATCGTCTACTCTTATATATTGTAATTCCTCTTTACTTACACTAGGATGATCTTCTGGTTTATCTTTTCCAAACTTCCACCAAATAATTACCCAAATAGGTGCAAGAAAAGCGAAGGAGTGAAATACCATCTGCCAACTCCAAGTTTTTATAATCCATGCAGAGATAGGCATAGCAAGAGCAATTCCCATAGAAACACCCATTATACTTATTCCCCATGCTAGTCCTGATTCTTTCTTTGGTACCCATTTTGCAATAATTGTAGACATGGCCGGTAAAGAAACTCCTTCTCCCATTCCCATAACAATACGAATTACTATCATAAGACCTAAGGTTGCTCCAAATGGGGTTAAAAAAACAAATACTGACCACCATATCGCACCAAACATTACAACTTTGCCTCCACCAAATTTATCAGCTAACCATCCACCTAAAATTTGAGTACAAGCATAACCAATGAAGAAAGCTGTAGAAACCAATCCAAACTGACTTGCATTCCAATGAAAATAATTCATCATAGAGGGGCCTGCCATTGACATACATGATCTGTCCATATATAAAATCAAGTAGCATAGAGTTAAAAGTAAAACAATCTCCCACCTCTTCTTACCAACGCTTTTACCAACGCTTTCAACTTCTGAAATCATATTCATTTCTCCCTTCTATTTAATCTATTAATTAGTTTTATTTTTTCCTGTTAAACTATACCATAATTGTGGAATATTTTATCGAAATATGCTAAAATATTAACAAATACGAGTATAAATTTACAGGGAGGTACACTATGAACTTAAATCAATTATATTATTTTAAAAAATTATCTGAAATACAGCATTTTACTCAAGCTGCTAAAGAATTATATATAACCCAACCAAGTCTAAGTGAAGCCATTTCATCTTTAGAAGAAGAAATTGGTCTAGAATTATTTCATAGACAAGGTCGAAAAATCAAACTTACAAAATACGGAAAAGTTTTTTATCACTACGTGTGCAATTCTTTAAGTGAATTAGAAAAAGGGATTGAATGCTTAAAAGAATCATCTGGTATTGTTGGAGGAATTATTGATATAGGATGTATTCCTACCTTATGTGGAAATTTTTTGCCAAATATAATAAATAAGTATTTAAATACTGTAAATTCAAAAACCAAATTTAACATTTTCACTGGCATGACTTTAGATGTTATAGCTGGAATCAAGTCAGAAAAATACGATATCGGCTTCTGTTCCATTTTGGAAAATGAACCTAGCATTGAATTTATTCCAATTCTTGATCAAGAACTTGTCCTTGTTGTAAACGATAAACATCCATTGGCAAAAGAAAAAATCATTAATTTGCAAGATATTAGCGACTATCCATTGATCACATATCGACAAAGTTTGCCTATTGGTAAAACTATAATGGAACTCTTAAAACCTTATGACCTTCATGTAAGTTATGATTTTGACGATGAAATAACTATTGGTGGAATGGTATGTTCAACAAATGTGGCTGCTATTACTGCACGTACCTCTTTTTTACTCCAATTTCATAAGTTAAAAATTATAAAACTAAATACACCAAACAATACACGTACAGTATATATGGCCTATAATAAAAATAATTACCATTCTATAGCTGTGAAAATGTTTTCAGACTATATGATAAAAAAAAGCAAAAGCCATAAAATTAGGACTGCCAATTAGCATGCATTCTCTCTAAAGGGATTTTAACAATTGCTTTATCTTTTATATATGCATAAATTTCAAATCCCCTTTTACATCTAAAAGTGCATTCAAGGCATGGATCTTCATCACAGTAAACATACGCATCTTCATCTGCTAAAGCAAATACAAAAGATGTCTTTTTAGGATTTGTCACATACTTTAACTGTCCACCTGTAAATGTCCTAAGATAAATCCATTCAACACAAATAGCTTCATTCCTTATTTTCCAAAAGACCTCTACCACATTTTCATTGTACCCACCTGTAATTTTGTAATCAATAATTATATCATCTGAAACTTCTGAAGGATTTTTGGTAGAAAGTATCTCCATTTTTTCATCACAACACATTGGAGATATTCCCTTTCCCATGCTTGTTAACTGAAATACATTTCCACAATGTTTACAATGATAAAATATTAACTTGGGGCACACAACCCTTGGTTTTGTTGTTTCTCTTGATCTTCTTGGACCGAATTCTCGCCCTTCCAACTTGACTCCTCCTGTCTACTCATTCGAACTTTTAAATCCTTTGCCAATAAATTTTTTTTCACCTTTCCACTGTCAGTTCTGGGAATTTTATCTATAATCTCCAGGTGTTCCGGCCAATACCTTTTAGGGATTTTTTCCTTTTCCATGTACTCTAAAAGTTCTTCTAATTTCAGAGAATTAACTTCTTTTTTCAATACGACATAAGCACAAATTCGTTCACCAAGACGCTTATCAGGCATTCCAATAACTGCCTCATCTTTAATTAGTGGAAATTTTGAAATATACTGACTTATATGATTCGAGTTGAGATTTTCACCGCCTCTAACAATTATGTCTTTTTTTCTCCCAATGATATTAATATTGCCACTTATATCACTTACACATAAATCGCCACTATAAAACCATCCTTCATCATCCAGTACCTTATTTGTAGCTGATTTATCACCTATATATCCTACAAATACATTTGGACCTCTCGATACTTCTTCCCCTAGATTTCCAGGTAGTATCTCTTTTCTATTTTCATCTACAATTTTAACTTCTACGCCTTCCATAGCCCTTCCTGCAGTGCCAAATGTTAACTCAATATTTTCATCTGGTCTTACAAATACATGTGGAACACTTTCTGTAGATCCATAAACTTCACATAATTTTATTCCATATTCATAGGCTTGCCTTACCATTTCTTCTGGTACTACAGCTCCACCACAAAGATAAAATTTTAACGAACTAAGGTAAACTTCATCCTCTCTAATGTTTTTCAAAATATCATATATAAATGGTGTAGCTCCCATTGACCAGGTGCATTTTTCTCTATTCATAAGTTCTATTGCCTTTTTACTTTTAAACTTCTGCTGTAAAACCACTTTTGATCCAATAAGCATAGGTGCAATAATTCCATGATGAAAGCCAGTTGCATGATTTAAAGGTGCCGGCATAAACATAATATCATCTTTTGTAATGCCAAGTTCCTTATTAAAGTATTTTTCACTAAATATTATGTTATTATGAGTCAGCATGGCTCCCTTTGCACATCCAGTAGTACCGGATGTGCAAAGGATAGCTGCTACATCATTACTGTCAACCATTACCTCATCTTTTATGTTCAAGGAAAAGTATGATGATAATATATGTTTTAAAGTAATACTGTTACTTTCTTTTTCTTTAAGATTGTCAAGTAATACAATGTGTTTTAAACTTTTTACATCCTTTTTGACTGATAGAATCAATTTTTCATAATTTGTCTTATTGTACCATGTAGGGCAGAGAAAAACTTTACTTTTACATAAATTCAAAAGATATGAAACTTCCCGACCACTATAGCACATGCCAATTGGGTTAACAACAGCTCCCACCTTCATGCATGCAATACTAACAATTACAAATTCACTCCATATTGGTATTTGAAAAGAAATAACATCTAGAGGCTTTACTCCAATACTAAGAAAATAGGAAGCAACAATACCTGCTTTTTCATCCAATTGTCCATAGGTGTAACGATATCCTCTATCATCTACTACAAATTCCTTATCTCTATACTTTTTTACCGACGTATGCCAGTAATCTAAGAGTGTTTTTTTACCCCAATAGCCCATTTTTTCATACAATCTTTTTTGGCTATCATTTATTTTAATTTCATCCATCACGTCATATCTCCTTATAAAAAGAACACAATTAAAGATTTTTTACTGAACTAATTTCCTTTATAAGTGCTGGAACGACTTCAAATAGGTCTCCTACTATACAATAATCTGCTACTTCAAATATTGGTGCAGTTTCATCTCTATTAATTGCAATAATTGTATCTGAAGAGCTCATTCCAGCTAAATGCTGTACAGCACCTGAAATTCCACATGCAATATATACTTTTGGAGAAACTGTTTTACCTGTCTGCCCTACCTGCTTTGTCTGTGGAATCCATCCAGAATCTACAGCAGCTCTTGATGCTCCAATTGTTCCACCAAGTAAATCTGCAAGTTGTTGTAACATCTTAAAGTTTTCTCCATTTTTCATTCCTCTGCCGCCAGATACTATATACTCTGCCTCTTCAAGTTTGACTCCAGAATCTTCTTGGGCTTTAATAAAATCAACTACTTTTGTTAAAATAGAATCTTTGTCTATATTAATAGTCTCTTTAATAATTTCTGGACGGTTATTTTCATTTTCTTGTGGTTTCTTAAAGGCACCAGGCCTTACAGTTCCCATCTGTGGTCTAGTATCACTGCAAAGTATCTGTGCATAGAGATTGCCTCCAAAAGCAGGTCTTTCCCATACAACATTTCCAGTATCCTCTTCTACACTTAAAGCAGTACAGTCTGCAGTAAGACCTGTTCTTAAGCTAACTGCAATTTTAGAACCAAGTTCTCTGCCCCTTATAGTGGCACCTATTAAAATGGTATTTGGGTTATACTTGTGACAGAGTTTTAAAAATGCATCTCCATATACATCTGAAGAATAATTTTTATATTCTTCTCCCTGCACAACATAAACTTTATCTGCTCCATGACTGCCTGCACCCTTAACTGCATCTTCTACGTCACTGCCTATTACTACGGCACATAATTTCTGCTTTAGGCTATCTGCTAAAATTCTACCTTGTCCCAGCAGTTCAAAACCAACGTTCTTTGGTTGTCCCTGAAAGCATTCTATAAATACCCATACGTCTTTATATTCATCGAAATTCATAACCAAAGCCTCCCCTTAAACTAATTTTGCTTCTAATAGCTTGCCAACTAACTCTTTTGCTGTTTTTTCAGGATTTACAACTTTCATTACCTCACCACTTGCCTGACGTTTTGGTGTAAAAGTTGCTTTTACTCTTGTTGGTGAACCTTTAAGACCTATTTTGGTAGTATCTATATCCTTAATATCATCTAAGTGAATTTCTCCTATTTCTGCTTTTAAAGAGTCAATTTTTCCCTTAATAGTTGCATATCTTGGTTTATTGCTTTCTTTTGTCAAAGTACATAAAACAGGAAGTTTTGTTTCAACTATTTCAGCCCCTTCTTCTACTTGACGCTTTACTACACACTTTTGACCTTCCATTTTAATATCAAGCACATAACTTAATCTGGAAATCTTCAAATGTTCTGCAATACTTGAACCTGTCTGTCCTGTATCTCCATCAATTGCCTGTTTACCTACAAGTACAAAATCAAATGGCCCTAGTTTTTCAATTGCTTTTGATAAAATATAACTAGTTGCATAGGTATCAGATCCTCCAAAAGCTCTGTCTGTAACTAAGTACGCTTTATCTGCACCCATGGAAAGAGCTTCCCTTAAAACTTCTTTTGCGTTATCAGGTCCCATGGAAATTGCAGTTACAGTAGCTCCATATTGATCTTTTAAACGAAGTGCCTGCTCTAATGCATTTTTGTCAAATGGATTTAGAATACTTGGAACGCCTTTTCGAATTAATGTATTTTTAACTGGATCAATTTTAATTTCTGTTGTATCAGGAACCTGTTTTATACAAACAACGATGTTCATTTCTCTTCCCCCCTACTTATATTCCTTTTCTAATGCACCGGCTATTGTCATTCTTTGAATCTGATTAGCTCCTTCAAAAATCTGGAACACCTTGCAATCTCTCATAAGCTTCTCAACTGGATATTCTTTGCTGTATCCATATCCACCGAAAATTTGAACTGCATTTGACGTAACTTCCTGTGCACAATCAGATACGAATGCTTTAGTAATGGCACCTTCTTTACGAACAAGATTTCCATTATCCATTAACTTCATAGTATTGTTTACAAGTGCTCTGGAAGCTTCTATCTTTATTGCCATATCTGCAAGCATCTGTTGTACCATTTGAAATTTAATTATAGGCTTGCCAAACTGCTTTCTTTCTTTTGCATACTTTACAGATTCATCCAAAGCCCTCTGCATAATACCTACTGCTAACGTAGCAACAAAGGCTCTAGATAAGTTAAGAGAATTTAATGCAAGTTTAAATCCTGATCCTTCCTCTCCAAGCATATTAGAAGCTGGAACTCTTACATTTTCAAAAGTAACATCTGTAGTATTTGATAAACGAAGACCCATTTTGTCTTCATGTTTTCCAATAGTAATTCCTAGTGTATTTGCATCTACTATAAAAGCTGAAATACCTTTATTGCCTGCTTCAGGGTTTGTTTTAAAAATTCCTACAAACACAGAAGCAAGTGCACCATTAGTGATAAACGTTTTTGTTGCGTTCAATATATATTCATCACCATCTTTTACAGCTGTTCCTCTCATTCCTGCAGGATCAGAACCTGCATTTGGCTCTGTAAGAGCGAAACCCGCAAAATTTCCTTTTCCAATTATATCTGCAAAATATTTGCCCTGCTCTTTGGTACCAGAAAGAATTACATTTCTCAAAGCAACAAATGTAGTAACAAGTGTAATTGCATATCCTGCATCTATCTTTGCAAGCTCTTCAAAAATCATGGCTGTAGTTTCGTAGCTCAGTCCTGTTCCACCATATTCTTCTGGAATCTCAAGCATATGAAGTCCCATATCAAAAGCATACTTAAACAATTCTCTTGGACATTCGCCTTTTTCATCCAGCTCCTGAACATGTGGTTTGATTTCATTTTCTGCCATTTCTTTTACAAGAGCAATTAATTCTTTTTGTTCCTTTGTATATAATAAGCTCATTAATTTTAACCCTCCCCATTATTTTTTAAGCAGTTTCAATCCAGCTACAGCTCCTTCGTTTATGTATTCTTCAACCTCACTGCTGCTGTAACCTAATTCTTTCATGATTTGCTCTGTATGTGCACCTTGAGGTTTACAAGTTTTTATTATAGGTTCTGACATAGAACCAAATAAAATTGGATTAGTAGGAACCATTCTTTTTCCTGAAGGGTAATCTACTTTAGTTAAAATATTGTTTGCCCAAACCTGCTCATCTTTATAAACATCCAAAGGCTCATTTGCTGCTTCACACGGCAGTTCATTGTCTTCAAGTATTTTAAGCAAATCATCCCTATTAATCTTGGAAATAGCCTCATCAAGTATATCTACTACTTCATGATTTAGCTTATCTGAATTTATCTTTGCACAATTATTGTATTTTTTATTTCCTACCATATGTTTAACATCTAATAAATTCATAATTTTATCGTAATCTCTATCATATTCAGGACAGCACATTACAACCCACTTATTATCTTTAGTGCGATAACAATTATTAAATGGATTTGGAACTTCTTTTCGACTCTTTGGATATTCATTTCCATATTGTGCTGAAATCATAGCAACACTTAACATAAATGATGCAGCATGCTGAAGACTTACAGTTATCTTATCTCCTTTTCCTGTCCTTTCTCTGTTAAACAAAGCTCCGCATATACCAGATAAAAGACATATTGAAACCTGAAAATCTCCATATCCATTAGGTGGATTCATTGGCGAACCACCTTTATCTACTGTTGTACCTAGGACACCTCCCCTTGCCATATAGCAAGTAGCATCAAAACCCGGCCTATCCTTTGCAGGTCCTTTTTCTCCATATCCTAAAACCTGTGCAAAAATAAGTTTTGGGAATTTTTCTTTCAAGGTATCATAATCCATACCTAATTTTACAAGTGATTTTGTTCTTGTATTTGTAATAAATACATCTGCCTCTTCTAATAATTTATAAGCAACTTCCCGTCCATGTTCTGTCTTCAAATTTATAGTGATAAATCTCTTATCCATATTTGCTACATCAAACGGCAAATTTTCTTCATCACTAAAAGGCATATTAAATACTGAACCCTGTCCTCTTGCTGGATCTCCTTTGGGGGCTTCGATTTTAATTAAGTCAGCGCCCCATTCTCCCATAATCCTAGCAGTAGTAGGAGCTGCTAAATATGTGGTTAAATCTACCACCTTAATCCCTTTTAAAGGTTCCATTTTTATCCTCCTGTTTCTATATTTTATTTATAGCCTTTTGAAAACTTCAAAAGGCTATAATATAAAATAGTAAATATTTCAAGTAAAAAATTATTCTTCTTCAGTATTGCCTCCATTAGCAATAAGTTTTCTTGAAGCTGTTAATCTTTGAACAGTTCTAGGGCCTTCCTCTAACCACATTGCACGACAATCACGATATAATCTTTCAACTGGACCATATTCGCATTCTTCAAAGTATCCAATTCCTCCAAATATCTCTAACATATAATCAGATACTAACTTAACAGTATTGATACTATGAAGTTTACACATAGCTGCTTTCATCTCAATTTCCTTACCAGCTTCATAATCTTTTGCAAAATCGTAAACCATTAATCTAAGTGCATGTATTTCAGTTCCCATATCAGCAATTGTCTGTTGAATTGCTTGTCTCTTAACAAGTGGTTTTCCAAATGTTACTCTGTCTTTTGCTCTCTTAATTGTCATCTCTAACATTCTCTGAGACATACCAAGATTACTTACTGCAATATGAGCTCTAGATACGGATAAAGAATGCATTGCAATCTTTAAGCCTTCGCCTTCTTTACCAAGTAAGTATTTCTTGTCAAGCTTCATGTTAGTGAATTTTAATCCTGCATGTCCAGCTCCACGGCAACCCATCATATGAGGCATTGGAACGATTTCATAACCAGGTGTATTAACTGGTACAAAGAATGCAGATAATCTCTTATCCTTTGGAGCATCTGGGTCAGTGACAGCGATTACATATGCAAACTCACAGCAGTCAGTATGGGAAATTAATGTTTTTTCACCATTCATGATGTAATAGTCTCCATCTTTCACAGCTCTTGTATGTAAATCTGCTCCTGTACCACCTGTTTCTTCAGTTAATGCAAAGCATGTGAAGATTGTTTTATCCTGAAATTTATCCATATATTCATCTTTTAATTCTTTACTTCCAAAGTCATCAAGAATTCTCCAGTTTAAATCCATTGCATAATGAAGATGCATACGCATTCCGCCTGGTCCTCTACTGAACTCTTCTTGTACCTGTAAAATCTGTGTCTCACTTAATCCCCATCCACCATATTGTTCTGGCAATGCGCATCTGTATAAATTGTTTTCAATTGATAAGTCAAAAAACTTCTGAGGAAATTTATTAGTAACCTCAACTTCTTTTTGTATTTCTTCAAAAGGTCCTTCAGCTAAAGCCCTAATTTGTTTCAGATAATCCTGAAATTCTTTTTCATTTAATTTTGACATTTTATTTCCCCCTTGTGTATTTTATAACAATCTTTATGTTTTCATTATACTTAAATCTAAAATATATTACCAATAGTTACCACCAATGTTATCGTTATCTTTTATAGTTATTGCCTATACATAATACAGTAATTCTATAGATAAAATTTAAGGGAATTGTCTTATACAAAGGGTTGAGATACAATAATAAGGATTTGAATGAAATGCTTTACTAAAATATTTAGCTAGAAATTTAAAATTTTTTGAAAATAAGATATTTTCAATTTTTATGTATAAAAAAGAAGAAAGCTATTGTTAATAAAAAGATTTTTATTAACAATAGCTTAGTGAAAATTCTTAAAATTTTCTTATTTCATCTAATATACTATTTTCTACTTTATTACAATCTGGAACATAGCTTTTAAGCAACTTCATGTTACCTTTTAATCTATATTCTCCAAGAGAAGCTGGAATAAGCACACTGTCTCCTTTAAATATATCTTCAAAACCGCCGCTATAAACTATCTTGCCCTTGCCATCAACACAGGTAAATATATAAAACCTTTCTCTATCACTTTTTTCTACTGCTTCAATTTGAATATCATATAATTCCAGAGAAATTTCTGTTGATAAACAAAGATAAGTTTTTTTATAGCCATCCTTTTTTATACTAATACCTCTGCTCCTATTTCCTTTTAATTTTAGATTTACTACGTCTAAGGCTTTATTAATATGTAACTTCCTTCCCCTTCCATAGTCATATACTCTGTAAGTTATATCACTATTTTGTTGAATTTCTGCCAATATAACTCCTTCACATATTGCATGTACAAGACCGCTTTTTATAAAATACACATCACCTTTTTTAACAGGAATTCTGTTCATATACTTTTCCAAGTTTCCATTGTTTATAGCCTTTTTAAATTCGTCTATGCTGCATCCATCTTTAGTTCCAACTATCAAACTTGCCCCCTCAAATGCTTCAATAACATACCATACCTCTGTTTTTCCTGAATCATTTTCTACTTCTTTCGCATAGATATCATCTGGATGAACTTGTATTGAAAGTTTCTCCCTAGCATTTATTAGCTTTACAAGAAGGGGAAATCTATTACCTTTAATTTTTGTTCCCAATAGCTTATCTCCTTGAGCCTTAACAAGATCATCAAATCTAGTTCCTTTGAATTCCCCATTCTTTACTATGCCCATACCATTTTTATGACAGGCTATATCCCAGCTTTCTCCTATCTTACCTTCTGGAAGGTTACTCCTGAAAAGTTCTAAATCTCTACCTCCCCAAATTTTATCATAGTATAAGTTTTCAAATTTTATTGGATACACACCAAACATCTCCTTATATTCCAAACTTATACTTATATTATAAATCAATTTTAGATAAAATTTACATAAATGAAAAAAGTTTAATTCTAGATTAATAAATTACTTTTTTACAATATGGTAGTTTAATATATCAGTATATTGCATTAAAGTAACTTATTTATCCGATGACTACCTGCTCTAATACTCCCACGCACTCTGTGAAAGCGACTATCACCAAATCAAAGATTTGGGATATCTGCTTTTCTCCAAATGGGAGTAAAGAGCAGTTACGTCCCTGGATAACGATTTTCCCTAAAGGATAACGCCTTCTAAGTGCTGAAGCACTAAGAAGCCTGTTAATAAGCATCAGGTGGAGTCAAAACTCCATCTGATGCCAAGAACTCTGTTTATCCTCATTCACTTTTTATAACTTCTATCATAAAATACTACTATAATTTATATTTTGGAGAGTTGAAAATGAAACATTATATGTGTCCCTTTACTCGCTGTGGTATGAACTTTCCTAACAATGTTTCTCAGATGGACTTGAATTTAGATGAATACACTTATCCAGACAACTTCAATTCTGCACTAAAGTTAATAGAAGAAGCTATCTCTGGAGAAAGAGAAGATGAACTTTTTTACGACTATTTAATAAAAAATGCTCCTGAAAATGAATCTAAAAAAATTATATCTGGTATCAGGGACAATGAAAAAAAGCATAACAAAATGTTTAGATTTATTTACTATGAATTAACGGGAAATATGATTCCTTCTCCTGAAAATGTAGAGTTTAATACTCCCGATTCTTTCTGCAGCGGCATTAAACGTGCCTTAAATGGAGAACTAAATGCAGTTGTAAAATATAGAAAAATATTATTTGCACTTAATAACAGAAAACACATAAACATGCTTATTGAAATAATAACAGATGAATTAAGACATGCTAGTCTATATAACTTTATATATACATCAAACTGTTCTAAGGAACAATTCTAACTTAACTACTATGTATATGTAAATTTTTTTCATTGATTTGTAACTATATAACTCACAATAACATACTATTTAATTAAGAGTAAAAAATAGGAGTTGTATACATGTACGATTATGATTACTTCAGATTTGATGATGAAGCTAGAGAAGATGATGAACCCGAAGAATTAGATTATTTAGATGATGATTTCGTATGTCCTTACCTACGATTTTCCTCAAACCATACCCCTATGTGTATGAGCAGACAGCGAGATAACTTTCCACCAGGTCCTCCTCCATCCAATATTCCTCAAGCACCTCAAAACTTAGCACCTGGTTCAAGTACAAAATTTGTAGATCCAGGTTCTATAAGACGATGCTTATTTAAGTTCGTTTATATTTGGCCAAATAGAGGCAATGGATTCTGGGCATGGTTAACTCATGTAGGAAGAAGATCTATTTCAGGTTATAGATGGCATAGAAATAGATGGGTTTATTTTGGAATGGATTTACGTCAAATAAGAAGTTTTATGTGCCGTTAATATTTATCCTAAAAATATAACTGACATAGTTACCAATTAAAAATAAGCTTATACTCAGAATATTTTTTATAACCTTCAGCTCGTTAAATATTTAAAAGAGCTTCATTATTGTAAAAATATACCTGTGTATAAGCTGACTTTTAAGTTAAAGAAACTATATAGTGATTCTAATTGAAATTCTATATAAAATATAATAACAAAATTGAAATCACACTTAGAAATTCTATACCATAAGAAACTTTTTAAACATTATGTGAAATAGTATTAGGAATATGAGAAAAAACGCTAATATCCTATGATCCATAAGCCATTTTCCCTTCATATTCCTACTTTTAAGTCCATATATTCCTAAACATGCTGTTACAATCATAACTACAGCTGCAGCAAGTCCCGGTATAGAAATTCCCTTATATTTATACATAAAATAACCATGACACACTACAGCTATAACTCCTATAATTCCAACCAACTTGTGATATTTTACAATGTACTTCATAAAGACTTTATATACACGCTCATACTGTTTTTTATCTTTGGGTAACTTCTTCATATACTTCCTATTTATGTACTTTATAAAGAAATTAAGGAGTAATATAAAATACGCCCAAAATCCAACCCAACCTAAAAGTTTCCCAAATTCTTTCATAATCTTACCCTCCCAACTATAATGTATTTTTAAAGCAATAACTAGTCAGCACGCTAGCCTATTTTCTTTCAAATGCCTAAATAATTTAGTGTGTCATTTATATTAATTTCATATAATATATATTAGAGGTGTGAATAAAATGTCTTGTTTAAACACAATATCCCCTACACAGCTTGCAGTACTTAGTACTTTTATAGCTATTGTTATAACTAAAGATAAAAGTGCAGATGAAATAAATGTTCTTGGAAACGTAATTGCATCAACTGGAGCTACTGTGCTTTCTATCGCAGCCCAGATGCAGTACCTCGAGTCAATTCAGAGTAAAAAAGATCAAATTCATGACTTAAAAAAGCAACTTAATGACCTAAAATAGCTGCATCAAGACATAATTTCCTAGGTCAAATTATCTTAGTTAAAGTGCAGTTTAGCAATATACAGCTTGTACATAAAACATTTATGCATAAGCTGTATATTATTAATTTTAGCATCTCAAATTCAATTCTAACTCGCCTTTACTTACTTAACAATTTAGCTATAACATCTCCCATTTCCCTAGTTCCAACAAGTTTCATTCCATCAGTCATCATATCTCTAGTTCTATAACCATTTTCAAGTGTCTCTGATACAGCTTTCTCAATAGCAGAAGCTTCTTCATTTAAATTAAATGAGTATCTAAGCATCATGGCAGAAGACATTATTACAGCTATAGGATTTGCCGTGTTTTTCCCAGCAATATCCTGCACGGAAGAATGTATTTGATTTGGCTCAAACATTCCCAAGCTTTTCTCCCCAAGGCTTGCAGCTGGCAAGGTTCCAATAGATCCAACTATTTGGCTAGCTTCGTCTGCTATAATATCCCCAAATGCATTTGATGCCAATACTACATCAAATGCACCAGGATTTTTTAAGATTTTCATTGAGGCACTATCTACATATATCTGTTCTAACTCAACTTCAGGGTAATTTTTTGCTACTTCATTTACAGTATTTCTCCAAAGCATGGAACTTTCTAAAACATTAGCTTTATCAATACTAGTTACCTTTTTTCTTCTTTTAAGTGCAATTTCAAAAGCCTTTGAAGCTATTCTTCTAACTGTATTTTCACTATAGCACTCAACATCATAAGCTTCTTTTCCATCTTTGCCCTGCCTTACTCCTTTCTCACCAGAATACATTCCTCCAGTTAATTCTCTTATTATAATCATATCAATACCATCTTTTACAAGTTCAGACTTTAAAGGGCAATCATTTTTTAATGATCTTTGCAGTACTGCAGGACGCAAGTTTGCATAAAGTCCTAATTCTTTTCTCAAAGTCAAAAGTGCTTTTTCTGGTTTTTTATTTAAAGGAAGATTGCTCCACTTATCTCCTCCTATTGCCCCAAGTAAAACTGCATCGCTTTTTTTACAAATATCTAAAGTTTCTTCTGGAAGGGGCTTATCATATTTATCAACAGCTGATCCTCCTGCATAAACTTTTGTGTATTTAAACTCATGTGAAAATATTTCTCCAACTTTATCTAATACTTTAACAGCTTGTTCAATAGCTTCAGGTCCAATTCCGTCTCCTGGTATTAGTGCTACATTGAATTTCATCTCATTTTCCTCCAAATGTTTATTAAAAATTTATACATAATTCATTTATACTACTCATCTGCAAGCCTGTAGCCTACTCCAACTTCTGTGTATATATACTCAGGCTGTGCAGGATCTTTTTCTATCTTTCGTCTTAAATTTGCCATAAACACCCTTAATGATTTAGTTTCACTTCCCAAGGATGAACCCCATATTTCACGAATAATAAAATTATGAGTCAGCACTTTTCCTGAATACTTACATAAAAGTGCCATTATTTTATATTCTATAGGAGTTAAATGTATCTCTTTACCTTCTACAGTTACACGTCTTTTATCGAAATCTATAGATAGCCTTTTTACCTTAAAATTATTCAATATTTCATGTTGATCTTTGTTTACAATAAGATGCCTTAAAGACACACGAATTCTAGCAAGCAATTCACTTATACTAAAAGGTTTAGTTAAATAGTCATCTGCGCCCTTATCAAGTGCTTCAACTTTCTGTCTTTCATTTCCTCTTGCAGATACAACTATAATGGGAATATTGGACCATCCTCTTACTTTTTCTATAACTTCAATTCCATCAATATCTGGAAGACCCAAATCTAATATTATAAGATCAGGATTGTGTGACATTACAAGAGAAATGCCTTCATTTCCCTTATCTGTTTCAATATATTTATATCCCTGGGAAGATAAAGCTGCTGTAATAAAATTTCTTATTGGTCTGTCGTCTTCAATTACAAGAATATAAGGCTTACTATCCATCAATCTTCCTCCTTACATTAACTCATTACTAGTACTTTCCCCTTTAGGAATGTTAAACCTAAAAATAGCCCCTCCTTCTTTTTTGTTTTCAGCTTCAATTGTACCACAATGGGCCTCGACTATGGACTTACAAATGGTAAGTCCAAGTCCCACACCACGTCTTGAATCTGCTATACTGCTGCCATTGGTAAAAAATCTATCAAATATATGTGGCAATATTTTATCTGATATTCCTATTCCATCATCTATGACTTCAAAAAATACATCGTCTACACTTTCATAAACTTTTATTTGTATAAACGATTGTTTTTTAGAAAATTTTGCAGCATTCTGAATTAAATTTATAAGTACTTGCTCAATTAAATTTCCATCCATAGGAACCATTATAAGTTTCTTTGGAACTTCTACCTTTATTTTATGGTCTTTAAAATATTTAGAACTTCTTTGAACTGCCTCTGATACTACTTCCTCCACCAATTCTAGGTTTTTATTGATTTTCATATTCCCCTCATCAAATTTAGTCATACTAAGAAGATTCTCTACAAGGCTTATAAGCCATTCTGTATCGTCATAAATCCCATTCAGCAAGTCTTCCTTAGTCTTTTCTGGTATAAATTTACCATTTTCTATAATAGTACTTACTGCTCCCTTAATTCCTGCAAGTGGACTTCTTAAATCATGAGAAATGGATCTTAAAAGATTGCTTCTAAGTCTTTCACGTTCAATCTCCACCTTAGATTTCTCCTGCTGTCCTACAAGTATTTCTCTGTCAAGTGCAATAGCCATTTGGCCCGTTACAGTTTCTACAATAAATTTCTGATCATGGCTTAAAAAGTCTTTTTCACAGGAAACTCCAATAACTCCTAATATCTTATTTTGCACTTTTACTGGAATATAGTATCCCCTTGCCCCATAAAATGTATCTGTACCAGAACCAGCTTCCCTTCCTTTCAAAAAACTCCAGTAAGCCACAGCAGCCTCATCTTTATTTAAAATTAAGTCGTCCTTTTTTAATTCATCCAAATAATATACAAAAGGAGTTGAAAGTTTGTTATCTATAGACAGGTAACATACCACAGTTCTGTCCACAAGTCTTGATAGATATTTTATAGCTATGGAAACTACATCAGAATTTCCAACTGCACTTAAAAGTTTACTTGTGACCCTATACAATGTCTGTGTTCTTTTTTCCCTAGTATAGGACTCATCCGCATCCTGCTGAATCTTATTTGTCAAATTTCCTATTACAAATGCCTCAATAAGTATCATTATAAATGTAATCAAATAATTTTTATCATAAAAATGAAAAGACCTCTTGGGCGGAACAAATAAATAATTAAATATAGATACACCCACTAAGGAAGATATTATACCCATTAAGTAACCCGTAGTCTGCATGTATACAATTATAACACCTAAAATAAAAATCATAATAACATTGGCTTCTGAAAAACCCACATAGTCAAAAATTATAGCAGCACAAGTTACTATTGATAAAATTAAAGCAGCTTTAATAGCTTCCTTTAAGGATAAATTAAATTCTTTACTAAATTTCTTAGTAATCTTGTTACTTTTCCTATCATATAGTGAATTTGGTATTACATAAACGTCAATATAAGAATTGGAATCCATAAGTTTATCTACTACATCTTTTGCATAAAAGTGAAATACTTTACTTGTTTTTTTATTGTTCTTACCTATTATTATTTTAGTTATATTTCTAAATTTTGCATATTGTATAACCTGATCTGCTATGTCATCCCCATATATTGTAACTACTTCTCCACCTAATTGCTCTCCTAAATTAAAATATGAATTAAGTCTTTTTCTATCTTCTTTACTTAATTTCTGAGATTTAGTAGTTTCTACATATACTACTATCCATTTTGAATGATAAACTTCTGCCATTCTCGCAGCTGTTCGTATAACCCGAAGAGATGAAGGTGATGAACTTATACATGCAAGTATTTGATCGGAAGCAGGTACTACAGTAATCTGACCTTTTGAAAGCCTTGCAGTTTCAATTTCATAGTTTACCCTGTCAGCCGTTTTCCTAAGGGCAATTTCCCTTAAAGCATATAAATTGCTTTTAGTAAAGAAATTATGAAAGGCACTCTTTACTTGATCTCTCGCATATACTTTACCATCGCTAAACCGCTTTAAAAGTTCATCTGGTTCTATATCTATAATTTCAACTTTATCTGCATTATCAAATACTTTATCTGGAATAGTTTCTCTTACGGAAATATGAGTTATACTTTCAACTACATCATTTAAACTTTCAATGTGCTGAACATTTAACGTGGTATATACATCAATTCCAGCTTCAAGAAGCTCCTCTATATCCTGCCATCTTTTTCTATGTCTTTTTCCCTTGGCATTGGTGTGGGCAAGTTCATCTACAAGTATTATCTCAGGCTTTCTTAAAAGAGCTGCATCCAAATCAAATTCTTTTAAAATTACCCCCCTGTAGTCGATAACTTTAGTATTTATACTCTCAATCCCTTTAGTCAAATCCATAGTTTCTAATCTTTCATGGGATTCAATATAACCTATCACTATATCTTTTCCCAAGTTTTTAATGTCATGTGCTTCTCTAAGCATGGAATAGGTTTTTCCAACTCCTGCAGCATATCCAAAAAATATTTTTAGTTTTCCCCGTTCACTTTCACTATCTTCTTTTTCCACTTTGTTTAAAATACGATATGGATCAGGTCTTTCATTATAATCTATAATAATCACCTCCATATAGAACTTATATCACATATTTATTTTCTCATTTTTCTAGATAAAATGTAACATGTTTTTCATAAAATTTATTGAATTCAATTCTATCCCCCTTAATTTTTCCTTCAATATATTCTTTTGGATAGGAAACCGTCTCGCCTTTCTTTAACATTAATTTCATATTGTTATTTTCTATGCTATACTTGCCTTTAGTATAAACAGCTTCTCTGTATAAATTATTTATTATTGTATAATTATTATTTTTATCAAGTATTAAAATTGTATTATTCTGGGGACACTGATATTTACCTATATAGGGATATTTATTATTATCTTTCTTTACAAAAACCACTATAAATACAACAATAATTATACATAATATTATAACACCCATCTTTTTCATGATACTATCACCTACTTCTCCAATTAAAATAAAACTTATTTATTTAAAATCGAGGCTATTTCAAGATTAACTTTTAGTACATTTACTCTAGGCTCGCCTAAAATTCCAAAAGTTTTATCTTCTGTATATTTACGGACTATCTTACGAATATTTTCTTCACTTATTCCTGTTGCTTTAGATACATCAGGTATCTGTACCTCTGCAGCTTTAGGACTTATATCCGGATCAAGGCCAGATCCAGAACTTGTAAGAAGATCTGTAGGTACATCTTCTTTCTTTACCCCTGGATGGGTTTTTAAGAAACCATCTAAATCCTTTTTAACCCTATCCTGCAGCATCTTATTTGATGGTGCCAAATTTTGAGATCCAGATGATACACCAGTGTAAACTACTTTTCCACTCTTATCTGGCTTCAAATCTTCCTTTGTATAAGTGTTATAGTTCACAGCCGAAACCCTTCCTCTAAAAAACCTTGGATCTGTAAAATTCTGTCCTATTAGTTCAGAACCTACCTCTTTGCCATTTACCGTTATAATACTTCCATTTGCCTGTTTATGAAAAAATACCTGACCTACACCTGTTATAAAAAGCGGATATATAATACCGCAAATTATCATAAAAACAATAGTTAATCGAATAGATTTTTGGAGCATTTTCATATTAAAACCTTCCTTTCTCAAAATACCTAACCTAAATTAAGAATTCTAACTAATGGAGTTATTAGTAAATCTATAATTTTTATTCCTATAAATGGAGTAATAATTCCTCCAAATCCAAAAACAAGCATATTCCTCAAAAGCATTGTCTCTGATCTCATAGGTCTATATTTTACGCCTCTCATAGCAATAGGTATTAAAAGAGGTATTATTATGGCATTGAATATTAACGCAGATAGTATAGCACTATAAGGTGTTGCCAATTTCATAACATTCATCACCTGCATTCTAGGTATAGCTACTGCAAACATAGCAGGTATTACAGCAAAATATTTAGCTACATCATTAGCTATGCTAAAAGTAGTAAGTGCTCCTCTTGTTATTAAAAGCTGCTTTCCTATTTCAACTACTTCTAGTATCTTGGTTGGATCTGAATCTAAGTCCACCATGTTGGCAGCCTCTTTAGCTGAAGTGGTACCACTATTCATAGCAAGTCCCACATCTGCCTGCGCTAGTGCCGGAGCATCATTTGTTCCATCTCCTGTCATTGCTACAATTTTACCTTCTGATTGTTCTTTTTTTATAGCTTCTATTTTATCCTCTGGCTTGCATTCAGCAATAAAACTATCCACTCCTGCCTCTTTAGCAATAGTTGCTGCCGTAAGTGGGTTGTCTCCGGTACACATTATAGTTTTGATTCCAATTTCACGAAGCCTTTGAAATCTTTCCACAAGACCTGGCTTTACGGTATCTTTAAGATATATAACTCCATAAATTTTATTATCCACACATACTACAAGTGGTGTTCCTCCCAAGCTTGCTACTTTGTTTACAATATCATCTAGTCCATATGGAATAGCTCCTTTTAATTTCCCCACTCTATCTTTTATAGCATCATAGGCCCCTTTTCTTATAGAAGTACCATCCTTTAAATTAACCCCACTCATTCTAGTCTGTGCTGTAAATTCTTCAAATTCCATGTCCTCATATTTGGATTTTTCCACTTTTGAACCCAATTTATATCCAAGTTCTACTGTGGATTTGCCCTCTGGCGTATCATCCTTTAAAGAACATAAAACAGCATAATCTATAAGCTCTTCTTTAGATACATGTTCTACAGGAATAAAATCTGAAGCTAGCCTGTTTCCAAAAGTTATGGTACCAGTCTTGTCAAGTATCATGGTATCCACATCTCCACAGGATTCTACTGCTTTTCCAGACATAGCTATAACATTAAATCTTGTAACTCTATCCATTCCAGCTATACCTATTGCAGATAAAAGTCCTCCTATTGTTGTTGGTATAAGGCAAACTAAAAGAGCTATAAGAGTAGATATTGAAAGCTTTACCCCTGTATAAGAAGCCATAGGATAAAGTGCTGCAAGTACTATAAGAAAAATAAGTGTTAAACTTACAAGCACAGTATTAAGAGCAATTTCATTAGGTGTTTTCTGCCTTGAAGCCCCTTCTACCAGACTTATCATTTTATCTAAAAAAGATTCTCCTGGAGTTGCTGTTATTTTTACTTTCAACCAATCACTTACAACTTTAGTTCCTCCTGTAACTGAAGCAAAATCCCCTCCTGATTCTTTTACAACAGGTGCTGATTCACCAGTTATTGCAGATTCATCTACAGATGCTATACCGCAAACAACTTCTCCATCATTTGGAATTATATCTCCATTTTCCACTAAAACTATGTCACCTTTTTTTAATTCACTTGCATTTATAACAGTTATATTGCCATTTAAATCAAGTAATTTTGCAGAAGTATCCTTACGGGTTTTCTTAAGCGTTTCTGCTTGAGCTTTTCCTCTTCCTTCAGCTATTGCTTCTGCAAAGTTTGCAAACAATATTGTTATAAATAAAATTAGAGCTACTATAAAATCATAACTTCTTAAATTACTTCCTTTGTCCCCAAATATATTAGGGAAAATTGTGCTAAGCAAAGATATAAAGAATCCAATTTCAACTACAAACATAACAGGATTTTTAATCATATATTTAGGATTTAATTTTTTTAGAGCTTCTACAATTGCATCTTTCATTATGCTCTTTGTAATAAACTTAGATTTTTTAATTTTATTTTTCATAATCACACCATCCCCTTTTTATATTCATAATGTAAGCTGTTCTGCAATAGGTCCAAGAGACAATGCTGGAAAAAACGTAAGTGCGCCAATTATCAAGACAATAAATACTAAAGTTATAGTAAATACCCCATTGTCTGTTTTAAATGTGCCTGCAGTTACAGGTATTGCCTTCTTTGAAGCTAAAGATGTTGATACAGCAAGCAGTATTATCATAGACAAATATCTTCCGAAAAACATTACTATGCCTGCAGTTGTATTCCAAAACATGGTGTTATCTGAAAGTCCTTCAAATCCAGATCCATTGTTTGCAGCTGAACTTGAAAATTGATATAATATCTGTGTAAGTCCATGAAATCCTGGATTTGATATGCCTGCAATTCCCTGAGGTACAACAAGTGCTAAAGCTGAAACCATTAATATCAAAAATGGATGTATAATAATAGCAAGTGCTATTAATTTAATTTCTTTTCCCTCAATTTTTTTTGAAAGAAATTCAGGAGTTCTTCCTACCATAAGTCCACACAGAAAAACAGTAAGTATCGCATACATGATCATATTCATAAACCCTACACCTTTTCCACCAAATATTACATTGAGCATCATGTTTACAAGTGCCACAAGTCCACCTATAGGTGTCAGTGAATCATGCATGTTATTAACAGCACCACAGGATGTAGCCGTAGTAGCTGTAGTAAAAAGTGCAGACATAGGTATTCCAAATCTAACTTCCTTGCCTTCCATATTACCCATAATTTGATTAAGCCCTAAATGTCCAAGTATAGGATTACCTGCTTTTTCAGCTGCATAACATATTACAACGCCAATTATAAATAACACACTCATAGCTGAGAATATACATATAGCCTGTTTTTTCTTTTTAATCATATGTCCAAAACATACCACAGTTGCTCCTGCAAAAAGAAGAAATGAAATTATCTCAAAAGCATTTGTAAGTGGTGTTGGATTTTCAAATGGATGAGCTGAATTAGCCCCAAAGAATCCTCCTCCATTGGTTCCAAATAGTTTTACTGATTCTAAGCTTGCTACAGGCCCCATTGGAATGTCCTGGAGCTTTCCCTCTATAGTAGTAATTGTTTTATTAGCTGATAATGTCTGTGGGACACCCTGTTGAATATAAAATATAGATATTACAATACACACAGGAAGAAGTATTCTTGTTATAATCCTTACATAATCTACATAAAAATTTCCAAGTGTTTTTTTCTTTCCTGCAAGTCCCCTCATAAATGCCAGTGCTATAGAAAGCCCTGTTGATGCTGCAAGAAACATAAAAAATGTAATTACTATCATCTGGCTAAAGTAAGAAAGCCCTGATTCACCGCTGTAACCTTGAAGATTAGTATTTGTTAAAAAACTTATTACAGTGTTAAATGTAAGTCCTTGCTCCATGCCCCCTATATGGTTAGGATTGAAAACAGGCATAAACTGTATTCTCAAAATTATATATGCTAAAATAGCTGGAACAAGATTACATAAAAGTAAAGCTCCAATGTATTGTTTCCATGTCATTTCTTCCTTTGTTATTCCTGAAATTTTATAAATAAAATTATCAACTTTATCAAGTACAGGATCTAAAAATGTTTTTTCATGTTCTGCAACTTTATAAATGTATTTACCTGTTGGAATACAGAGTAGAACAAAAATAACAAGTATAATTCCAATTTGCAATATTTCCATATTATTAACCTCCACATCCTATAGTTAAAACTTCTCTGGATTAAATAATGCATAGCACAGATATCCAAACAATAAAATAATCACAATTACTAAAAAGATCATAAACATTCCTCCAACTTATTGTTTTTTACTTATTTGATTTTCACACCACTTTGTAAAATATTTTAGTAGAAAAAACCCTAATAAAATCAAAATTATAAATATAATATCCAGCATCTTTATCCCTCCTCCATATTTCTTAGCCATAATACTATCACCTAATGTATAAAATTAGAGTTAAGATAAACCCTACCTATGTAAAAATTCCATAAATGTTTTATTTCCAAAAAAAAAGAAATTCACAAAATGTGAATTTCTTTTTTTAACATTATTTAATTTTCATCTATTATATAAGGCACTGTAACTATTGCTATATTTCTTCTTTTAAGAAGAATAGTTTTAATCAACAATGCAGTTTGATTGTGCAAAATATTTCCCCACCATTTAGTAACTACAAATTGCGGAAGAACAACAGTTATTGTATCATTAGGCCCTGCAGCATACTCTTCAGAATCTATAAACTTTGCAAGAGGCTTTATAATGCTTCTATAAGGAGATTTTTTCACTATTATAGGTATACCTATATTATATTCATTCCATTTCTTTAAAAGTTTATTAGTGACCTCATCATCTACAGAAACATGAAATATTATTATATTCTCAGATATAGTTCTAGCATAATTTAAAGCTTTCAGAAAAGATTTATTTAAGGTATCTATAGGTACTATTACGTATCTCTTTTGCCCCTCAAAGCTTACCTTCTCATATTTTCTCAGTTCATCCATGGAAAGCCGCAGCTGCTGTGCAACTTTTAAATAATGTCTTTTTATCTTTTCCATGGTATATACAATTATAGGTATAAGTATGAGAACTACCCATGCACCACGAGTAAACCTGGTAACTCCTATAATAATAGTTGTAACAAAAGTTAATAATCCGCCTAATCCATTTATAAATGCCTTGTGTTTCCATCCGTTTATTTTAATTTTAGTCCACCTTTTGAACATACCGCACTGAGATAAAGTAAATGATATAAACACTCCTACAGCATAAAGTCCTAGCAAGTAGTGAGTATCTCCTTTAAATATTATAACTAATATGGCAGCCAGTAAACCAAGCATTATTATACCATTAGAATAATTAAGCCTTTTACCACGTTTTGCAAACTGTCTTGGGGCATATCCATCTTTAGCCATAAGAGCAAGCAGGAGCGGCAGTCCTGCAAAAGCAGTATTACATGCCATAACAAGTATAATGGCTGTAGCTGCCTGAATTATATAAAATAAAATTCCTCCATTAAATACCTGCCATGAAATCTGAGCGACTACAGTTACATTAGAATTTGGAACAGCATGATAAAGTGTAGCCAAATAGGAAATTCCTCCAAACATTAAAAGTACTATAAAAGCTAAAAGCATTAACACAATCTTAGCATTTTTCTGTGATGGTTCCCTAAAGTTTGGAACTCCATTACTTACAGCTTCCACACCTGTTAAAGCCGTACACCCTGCTGCAAAGGCCTTTAAAAATAGAAATATAGTTATGGTTCCAGAAACATCAGGTATCTTGTAATTAGATTTAGGTACATATCCCATAAAATTTATTTTTATTATTCCCCATATAAGCATAACTAATATTAAAAATATAAATACATAGGTTGGAACTCCAAATACCTTTGAAGATTCTCTTATTCCTTTTAAATTTCCAATTACTAAAATTGTTATAAGTACTAAAGTTATAGTAACTGTATGCGGAAGCAAGGATGGTATCGCTGAAGTTATAGCAGCAGTTCCTGCTGAAGCACTTACTGCTACAGTCAATATATAATCAATAATTAAAGAAGCACCTGCTACAAGACCAGCGGTTGTCCCTAAATTATCCGTTGCTACAATATAAGAACCTCCTCCACCTGGATAGGCATCTATAGTTTGTCTATATGAAAATATAAGCATAAACAGCAAAAATATAATGCATAGTGAAGCATAGAGCATATATCTATAGGATAAAAGACCCATAACCGGCATAAGTATCAATAATATTTCTTCTCCAGCATAAGCTACAGAGGAGATAGCATCACTTGACATTATTGGCAGTCCCCAAAATACATTGAACTTTTCACCTTTTAATTCCTCGGTTTTTAAACTTCTACCTATAAGAGCATTCGATACATTTCCTAAATTTAAATTCATTTTTAACACCTCTAAAAGTAATTTCATATGATTTCCAAAATACGGTATTTCCCCTCAGTGTTATTATTACTATATTAAACCCCATGCCAAGTTGATTTCCTAATTTTGATTTTACTATATTACCACCTTGAGCATAAATTTTGAGTTAAGATTGTACTTGCCTGTATAAAGATTCTATAAAGATTTTATTTTAAAATGTACCGTTACATTTTGCAAATACTCAATTATGAATATAATATATAAATAATAAAGCTTTATTTCATTCATTTATTATAGACTCCATTAATACTAGTTCATGGAGATTTTATAGCTTAATCAATAAGTCTTTAGATAATATAGGAGGATAATAATATGGGACAATATGAAATAAATAAAAACTTAGCCCAGATGTTAAAAGGTGGAGTAATAATGGACGTAGTAAATAAAGAACAAGCCATTATTGCTGAAAAAGCTGGAGCCTGTGCGGTTATGGCTTTAGAAAGAGTTCCCTCTGATATAAGAAAAGAGGGAGGGGTAGCCAGAATGTCTGATCCTAAAATAATAAAAGAAATACAAGAATCTGTATCCATACCTGTTATGGCAAAAGTTAGAATAGGTCATTTTGTTGAAGCTCAGGTGCTTCAGCAGTTGAATATAGACTTTATAGATGAAAGTGAAGTTTTAACTCCTGCAGATAACTCTTACCATATAAATAAATGGGACTTCAAAGTACCTTTTGTATGCGGAGCTACAAATTTAGGTGAAGCCCTAAGAAGAATCGGTGAAGGAGCTGCAATGATAAGAACAAAAGGTGAAGCTGGAACTGGAAATGTTATTGAAGCTGTAACTCATATGAGAACTATGGTAGATGGTATATCAAAAGTTAAAAGTGCAAAAAAAGAAGAGCTTATGACACTTGCAAAAGAATTTGAAGCACCTTATGATTTAATAAAATATGTATGGGAAAACGGAAAGCTACCAGTAGTAAACTTTGCAGCAGGTGGCATCGCAACCCCAGCAGATGCTGCACTTATGATGCAGCTTGGAGCTGAGGGGGTATTTGTAGGTTCTGGAATATTTAAATCTGAAAATCCGCAAAAAAGAGCCACTGCTATAGTACTTGCTACAACTTATTACAATGATCCTAAAAAAATTGAAGAAGTTTCAGAAGACCTAGGGGAAGCAATGCCTGGACTTGAAATTAATAATTTAGATCAAAAATATGCACAGCGAGGATGGTAAATCATGAAAATCGGAGTATTGTCATTTCAAGGTGGAGTAGCAGAACATATTCACCATGTTAAAATGCTTAAATCTGCTGCTGTAGAAATAAAAAACTCATATCAGCTGGATGACATTGATGGTATCATACTTCCCGGCGGAGAAAGTACCACAATAGGGAAACTTTTAATAGACACAAATATGATGGAGCCCTTGCGAGAAAAAATATTAAATGGATTGCCTACTTGGGGAACCTGTGCAGGGATGATATTGCTTGCAAATTCTATAGAAAATTCAAATGAAGGTTATCTAAAAGTTATGGATATTAAGGTGAAAAGAAATGCATATGGAAGTCAAATCAATAGTTTTAGTACAGAAGCTTTAATTCCCCAGGTATCTTCTTCTAAAATACCTTTAGTTTTTATAAGAGCTCCTTTTATTACTGCCATAGGCAGTACTGTTAAAAACTTATGTAGTATAGGTAAGCATGTAGTGGCAGCAAAATATAAGAACATTTTAGTAACCTCATTTCATCCCGAACTTACAGAAGACTTAAACTTCCACAAATATTTTCTATCGATGTGCAGATAAAATAGAAACTTAGGATTCCAATTTAAATCCTAAGTTTTTACCATTTTAAATAATTATCTTTCTTCTCTTGAATATGAAATACCCAAAGCTTTAGGCATAGCTGAAGGTCTACTTTTAGTTTCTCTAGTTGTAAAAATTAGAACTACAAAAGTAAACATATAAGGAAGCATTTGTAGTATATATGTAGGAATAACAAAACCAAAAGCCTGCAGGTGAAGACCCAGTGAACTTATAATTCCAAAAATATAAGCTCCTACTACAGCACGAATTGGATCCCACAACGCAAATATCACAAGAGCTATGGCAATCCATCCCCTCCCTGCTGTCATATTTTCACTCCATGAAGGAGAATAAGCAAGAGATATATAGGCACCCCCTGCCCCAGACAGCATACCACCTAAAATTACGCATGCATACCTTACTAAAAAAACATTTATTCCTGCAGCATCTGCAGCAGCAGGATTTTCTCCAACAGCTCTCAGTATAAGTCCAGATTTAGTTTTATAAAGTACAAACCAGATTACAAAAACCAGTATGAAGCTCAAATACACCAATAGATCATTTTTGAAAAGTATTGTCCCTATTACTGGTATTTTACTTAAGATCGGAATATCTATAGCTTTAAATGAAGCAGCTGGAAGAGCCCCTATGTAGGATTTTCCAAGGTAGGCACTAAGTCCCGTTCCAAATATAGTAAGTGCCACACCACTGGCCACCTGATTGGCTTTTAATTTTATAGTGAGGACAGCATGAAAAAATGCTAAGGCCGCACCAGCAGCAATTCCTGCTATAAATCCCAACCATTGATTCTTAGTATGAATGCTAACTATAAATCCTGTTACAGCACCTACAAGCATCATGCCTTCTACACCTAAATTCATTACTCCTGCTCTCTCTGTCAAAAGTTCTCCAAGACAAGCATATAATAAGGGCGTTCCTGCAACAACTCCCGCTGCAAACACTGAAATTATAAAAGTACTATTCATATTGTCAAGCTTCCTTTCTCACTAATTTATACTTGAGTAATATTTCGCTCCCCAGTACGAAAAGTAATATGGCACCTTGAAACATTAAAACCATACTTAATGAAAAGCCTGATGTTTGCAAATTATATCCACCTACAAAAAGGCCTCCCATAAAGAAAGAAACTATAACTATACCCAACGGACTAAGTCTTGCCAGAAGTGCAATTATAACTGCTGTATATCCATATCCAGGTGATATATTCTGTTGAAGTTTATGAATAGCTCCTGATACCTCTACCATTCCTGCAATCCCTGCAATTCCTCCACTTATAAACATAACAATTAAAATATTTCTGACATAATTCATACCTGCATAGATTGCTGTGCTTTTATTTCCACCGCTTACCCGTATCTCATATCCCCATCTAGAATACTTCAAAACAATAAACATAAGCACTGCTATCCCTATTCCAATAAATAGACCTATATTTATATCTGTATTACCAAAGGAAGTTAAAGTTGCACTTTTAGAAAATGCAGCACTTACTGGAAAATTTTTGCCCTTTGGATCTTTCCAAGGGCCAAATACCAGATATTGAACCCATAATATAGCTATATAATTGAGAAGTAATGTAGTTATAGTTTCATTTATATTTAAAAATGCCTTTGGAATCGCTGCAACCATTGACCATAATCCACCTGCTATAAAACCTGCTATCATCATAAGTGGCAGCAATTCATAAGCGGGCATATTTGGAAAAGATAGTGCAGCCCAAGAAGCCCCAAAAGCTCCCATGAAAAACTGACCTTCAGCACCTATATTCCAGAGCTGCATACGAAAAGCCAGTGATACTCCAAGAGAAGTAAGCATAAGTGGTATAGATTTCGCTACAGTTTCTGAAAGTCCATAGGTTGAACCAAAAGCACCAGAAAATATTTGGGAACATACATCTATAGGATCATTTCCAGTAATAGCAATGATAATAGCTGAAAATACAATTCCACCAATTACAGATATAATAGAAACCATTACCTTTTTCATCATAGAACAGGAGTCCGTTTTTTTTAGTTTCCACCCTTTAAACACGTCAATCACTGTAATTCTCCTTTCTACTTCCAGACATCATTAGTCCAATAGATTCCATAGTAACCTCAGATGAATCTACTATTCCCATAATAGAGCCTTCATGCAAAACACATATTCTATCTGAAAGCTGTATTAAATCTTCCAGTTCTTCAGAAATAAGAAGAATTGCTCTACCTTTATTTCTTTCATCTATTAAAAGTTTTTTTATATATTCTGAGGCACCTATATCAAGTCCTCTGAAAGGATATGCCAAAACAATAAGATTTGGATCTGACTGTATTTCTCTAGCTAAAAGAAGCTTTTGCATATTTCCCCCTGACATAGTTTTCACAGGGGTATTCAAAGAAGCTATCTTGATATGAAACTTTTCTATTATATTAACTGTGTTATCATACACTTTTCTCCAGTTAATATGATATCCTGGCATCCTTCGATAATTTTCAAGTATCATATTCTCGCAAGCATTCATATCGGCTACAAGACCTACCGTCATCCTGTCTTCGGGTACATAACTTATTCCCCTATCTATAAATTTTCTTCTACTTTCATTTATACAATTTGCTTCATTTAAAAATATATTTCCTTTTTTTATTGGTGTCAAACCTGAAATAACTTCTGCCAGTTCCTTCTGTCCATTGTCATCAATACCTGCAACTCCAAATATTTCTCCTTCATGTACGCTAAATGATATATTTCTTAATTTTACAGATCCACTTTTATCTTCTGAACACACATCTTTCAATTCTAAAATTTTCTTTCCATTTAATACTGCTTTTTTACTGGAAACATGTGCTATATTTCCGCCCACCATCATTTTCGCCATATCTTTTTCTTCAACGTCTTTTGTGTTAAAAGTACCCATGGATTTTCCATCACGCAGCACTGTAATTTTATTGGTATTTTTCATTACTTCTCTCATCTTATGTGATATTACTATAATGGATTTTCCCTTTTTAGCTAAAATGCCCAGTGTTTTATAAAGTGATTCCCCTTCCTTAGGTGTAAGTACTGCTGTAGGTTCATCCATTATAAGTATTTTTGCACCATGCATAAGTGCTTTTATAATTTCAACCTTTTGTTGTTCTCCTACTGTAAGCTGCCATATTTTAGCTTTAGGGTTTACATAAAGTCCATATTCTTGAGCACTTTTTTCAATTTCATCTTCAATATATTTCTTATTGTAAATTTCTTTTAAATTTCTAAGTCCTAACATTATGTTTTCCGCCACAGTAAAAGCTCTTACTAACTTAAAATGCTGATGCACCATACCTATGCCACAAGCTATGGCATCTTTAGGAGAGTTGAATTCAACATTTTTCCCATTTATCTTTATTTCACCGCTATCTGATTTATATAGACCTGTTAATATATTCATAAGTGTACTTTTACCTGCTCCATTCTCACCTAAAAGAGCATGGATTTCTCCAGCATTTAATGAGAATGAAATTTTATCATTAACTGCTATTCCTGAAAATTCTTTTGAAATATTAGTCATTTCAACTATAGGTTGTTTCTCCATATTATCACTCCCAACCTTTAAAGTTTACATACCGACCCATTTAGAAGCCGGTATGTAAAAATAATATATTCTATTTAGAGATTGTTCCTTCAACGCCTTTTACAAACCAATTAATAGAAAGCATTTGTTCATCCGTAAGTTTTTGTCCTTTAGCAACCTTTAAGTTACCAGCTTGATCATATATTGGCCCTTCAAATACATTTAACTTATTATCTATAATGTTCTGCCTCTGTTTTGAAATAAGTGTTTTTACATCATTTGTTACCATTGGACCAAAAGGACCTATATCAACTATTGAATCATCTTTAATTCCACCCCAGTATTGTCCAGATTTCCAGGTACCATTAGCTACAGCTTTAACAGTCTTGACATAATAAGGTCCCCAATTCCATATTGATCCTCCAAGCACTGCCTTTGGAGCTTTTGACCTCATATCAGAACTAAAACCAATTCCATATACCCCTCTTTCCTGGGCAGCCTGCATTACAGTAGTAGAATCAAGATGCATTGCAAGTACATCAGCCCCCGCATCTATTAAACTATTAGTTGCAGTTTTTTCAGTAGCAGGATCACTCCATGAATTAGTATAAACTACTTTAACTTTTACATTTGGATTTACTGATTGTGCTCCCAAAGTAAAGGCATCAATATTTCTTACAATTTCAGGTATTGAAAACGGAGCCACAAATCCAATTATATTACTCTTTGTATTCTTACCTGCCAAAATACCTGAAAGATATCTTCCTTCATAATCACGTCCAGCATATGTTCCTAGATTGTTTGACGTTTTGTATCCAGTACAATGCATGAAAATTACATTTGGAAATTTTTTTGCTACATTAACCATATAATCCATGTACCCATAAGTTGTTCCAAATATAACCTTATTGCCTTTTTGAGCAAGCTGTGTGAATACTTTCTCCGAGTCTGCTGTTTCAGGGACATTGTCCACATATGTTACTTCTGCATTTGGCATATTAGCAGCTAAATACTTTCGTCCTTGATCCTGGGCATAATTCCATCCCGTATCTCCTATAGGCCCCTCATAAACAAAAGCTACTTTGATTTTTTTATTGTCAGAAGTTGTTTTTTTCTGGTCCTGACATCCTACAATCAAGGTAGATAGTACAAGAATAGCACATAATAAAATTAAACTTCCCTTTCTTATTTTCTTCATAACACTTTCCCCCTATTTTAATTTGTTAGTGTAAATGTTTTTACACTATTTAACCTCTATATTTTTCATACCCTTAAAAATATAGATTATAACCTTTATTTAATATGAAAATAAGGCCAAGCTTTATTTAATTTAATAAAGATTGACCTTATTTTCATATACTCAGTCAATTAGTATCTTCTTTTTTATAAAAAGTGGATACATTTACATGACTTTATAATATTCTTTTTTAGCTTTTTCGTCAATATATAGACAGAAGGTCAACTTCAAAAGTTGAATTAATTAATAAAGTAGCTAAGAATTTTAGAAAGAAAATATGATCAATTTGTGGTAAAATAATTGTGTAAATCATAATTTTATATAAATATAATAGGAGGTAATAAGTATGAAATTATTTATAGATACCGCTAATGTAGAAGAAATAAGAAAAGCTAATGAAATGGGAGTAATTTGTGGAGTTACTACTAATCCTTCTTTAATCGCAAAAGAAGGCAGAGATTTTAAGGAAGTAGTAAAAGAAATAACTACTATTGTAGACGGGCCAATAAGCGCTGAAGTAATAAGCTTAGAATCTGAAGGAATGGTAAAAGAAGCCAAAGAACTTGCAAAAATACATAAAAATATAATAATAAAAATTCCTATGACTGTAGAAGGATTAAAAGCTGTAAAAATTCTTTCAAAAGAAAATATAAAAACCAATGTAACATTAATATTTTCTCCAGCACAAGCACTTTTAGCTGCAAGAGCTGGTGCAACTTATGTAAGTCCTTTCTTAGGAAGACTAGATGATATTGGAATGAACGGAATTGAATTAGTTGAACAAATATCTGATATTTTTAAAATTCATGACATAAAAACAGAAATTATAGCAGCCAGCATTAGAAATCCTCTTCACGTTATAAATGCTGCTAAAGCAGGATCAGACATTGCCACTGTTCCATATAAAATATTAATACAAATGACTAAACACCCACTAACAGATATAGGAATACAGAGATTTTTAGATGACTGGAAAACAGTACCTAATAAATAAGATAGATTATATAATTTGACATCAACAAAAATGTATATATTATAATTATTAATGTAATTTACAAATATTTAGAATTTATATAAAACAAGGGGTGAAAATTATGAATGATGCGTCACAATTTCATAAAGAGGGATTTAATTGTGCAGAATCTATAATTAAAGCTTTTAACAGAGACAACAATTTAAATATTCCTGTCTCAATTGCAAGTCCATTTGGTCTTGGTATGGCCGTACAAAGTACTTGCGGTGCTGTTACTGGAGCACTTATGGCTATGGGCTCCGTAAAAGGAAGAAACGAGGCTTCTGTACAAAATAAATCTAGAAAAATTGCAAAAGAAATAATGAACAAAGTAACAGAAAAGTATGGCACTTTTGAATGCTCTAAATTAAAACAAAAAGGTATATCTTGTGATGAGATAATAGATTATACTTATGAGATTCTTAAAGATTATGCAAAATAATAGTAATCGATAACCACTATAATATATTATGACCTATTAAAGCTTGTACTATCAGTAAAATGTACACTGATAGTACAAACTTTTAGTTATGCTTAATAACTGCTTTAACTCATATTAATAAATTTTCACTTTATTAATGAACGCTTTATATTCACAAAAAACCACTATATTTCTACTTTGATTTTGATCTTATTTTCTACTCTTATGTACAGGGTTCTCAGCAATATGTTATTTACTAACAATTCTTTACCATATCAGCAATGGAGTAACTTGGCGAGCTTGTGATTGCCTTCACATTTCTTTGAAATCGTTCATATCTAAAACAGCAATAATCAAGAAAATCATCTCCACTGTAATGTCTAATCATAGCCCATACCATCCAAAGTAAATCTTGTGCTACCATATAACTTTTTATCTTTACTATTTCTTCAGGTGTCGGAAGTTGTCCATAGTAGTCAACAAGAAGATATTGAATTGCTTCCTCGGTTAATTTAGATTCAAGAATATATGAAGCTACGTCCCAGCTTGGATCATTCATTCCGGAATATTCCCAATCTATAAGGTAGGTCTTTCCATTACTATCAACAATAAAATTTTCAGGAACCGTGTCATTATGGCACGGAACAGAAATTGTTTTTTTAATATTCTTTTCCATAAAATCAAGCAATTGTTTTTTTAATGTAGCGTAGTCAAAGAAAAAATCACCATTAAGCTTTTGAATTATATGTTCATATTTATTTAACTCCATCCGCCAATTAAATGAATTAGAAAAACACTTTTTGCTAGAGTGAGTTTTTTTCATGAGATCAGAAACAGATCTAAGAGTTATAGGAGAACATGGATCAACTTGAGCAATATTTTTGCTGTTTTCAATATATACGCTAATTTTTATTCCACTATCCTCATCAAAATAAATACACTCAGAATTCAAACCAAGCTCTGCTGCTATTTTATCATTAAAACTTTCAATTTTACGATCAATCATCAGATTGGTCATGGCACCCGGTTGTCGGACAACATACTGTTTTCCATTGATATTCATAATATAGTTATAATTGGTAAGTCCACCTGCAAAACGAGATTTATCAAACATTATACTGTCATCGTTAAAAGCAAGACACAGTTTTTTTTGTACTAATTCTTCCATTTTCATAAATAATCCACCACACATATTTCAATCTTTTGTTTTGTCAATAAAAAACACAAGTAACCACCTAACACCGGTTTGTAACTTTCTGATCATACCCATTATTAATTTAATTATAACAATAATAGTCCCAAAAATCAACATATCGCTTTCTATTAGAGCCTTTATTAAATATTTCATACCTTTTTTATAGATTATATATATTCTAATAGCAGTATTAATTGTAACTTCAAAAAAATGCAATAACAAATCATGTTTTGAAGTAGATATTGTTCAATAAAAGCAATATTGTACCATATAAATTTCTAACTAGATACAATAGTGCTAAAACTATATATTCTATTTACAATAAACTAGCCACTTTGTATGCTACCATGTAAAGTGATAATTGCGAAAGCATTTATTAAAAAAATAACAAAGTTTATTAAAAATCTGTAAAAAGTAACTGTAGAAAGAATAGGAGGGAAAATCATGGAAGACAAGTTTGAAAATTTTAATTTGAAATCCAAGATTTATTTTAATAGGGAATCTATTCAACTTTTAGAGCAAGTCACTGGTTCTCGAGCATTTATTGTTGCAGATGCTATTATGGGAAAACTTGGATATCTTCAAAAAGTAATAGATTACCTAAGCAAAGCTGGAATAAGTTCCGTTGTTTTTACGGGGGTACACCCTGATCCAGACGTCAATGTAATTGCAGATGCAATGAAATTGTACAAAAAAAGCGACGCAGATGTTCTCGTAGCACTAGGTGGAGGATCCAGTATTGATACCGCTAAGGGAATAATGTATTTTGCATGTAATTTAGGAAAAGCAATGGGCCAAGAAATGAAAAAACCTCTATTTATTGCAATTCCATCAACAAGTGGTACAGGCTCTGAAGTAACAAACTTTACTGTTATTACTTCTCAGAAAGAAAAGGTATGCATTATAGATGATTTTATTGCACCAGATGTTGCAATACTTGACTCAAGTTGTATTGATGGTCTGCCTCAGCGTATTGTAGCAGATACTGGTATAGATGTTCTAGTTCATTCTATTGAAGCCTATGTTTCCAAAAAAGCAACTGACTTTACAGACGCTCTTGCTGAAAAAGCAGTTAAATTAATTTTTGAGAATCTTCCAAAAATTTATAACGATAGTAAGGATTCCGAAGCTCGAGATCATGTTCAAAACGCTTCCTGTATAGCAGGAATAGCATTTACAAATGCTGGTCTTGGAATTAATCACAGCTTGGCTCATGCTATGGGTGGATCTTTCCACATTCCTCACGGCCGATCCAATGCACTTCTACTTAATGCAGTAATGGAATACAACGCTAGCTTGGTTGGAAATGCAAGCGAACATGCTATGGAAAAATACGCAAAACTAGCATCAATTCTACACCTTCCAGCTCGAACAACTCGCGAAGGCGCTGTAAGTTTTATTGAAGCTGTAGATAAATTAATAAAATCCCTAGGTGTTGAAGATAATATTCGATCTCTTGGGATTAAAGAAGATGAGTTTCAAAGTGCTCTAAATCATATGGCAGAAACAGCAATGCAAGATAGATGCACTCCAACTAATCCTAGAAAACCTTCTAAAGAAGAACTTATACATATTTATCAAAAATGTTATTAATAAGTATCTCAACTTTCTCAATTTAGTTGAAAGTTGATAATTGATAGTGGACAGTGAAGGTGGATTTTTTGTGATAACTAGAAATCATCCTTCACTATTAATTTTTCATTATTAATTCTTAACTTGCGAAGCTTTGCTTTGCATTATTTTTAAATTATGTCTTAGTGCTTATAGTAAAAATTAATTTATTACTTAAAACTAGGAAAAATTAGAATCTAAATGTTTTATATTTACCCTCTTTTTTTGACAATATATGACAAGAAACTGTGGGAAAGTATAAAATATTGTTTACTTTTATATTTTTATATAATATAATATAAAAAAAGAACGTACTAGAATCTAATTAATTTCTTTTTTTGAGTATAAACTATAGGTCAGGAGACGGGTGTTATAAGGATGAATAAAACTGATAATCCACTTAAAAAATTTATAACCTCAAAGTTATATAGCCGCTATAGTGGTATTTTATCCCTATCAGATGTACCTTTATTTTTGGTAGATACAAATGGGGATATTTTACTTGAATTTATTCCCTCCCCAGATTTTTGTACTCATGTATGTCAGGAAAGAGAGTCTCATGTATGTCCTGACTATCAATGTCGATTACAATCTGGCAAGGAAGGTAGATTTGTATGCCGATATGGTCTTGAAAATATGATTTTTCCGATCATAGTAGACAATAAAACTGTAGGTTATATGGCTGGTATACAAGTATATTTGAAAGATAACGAATACAAAAAGTATATGATTGATGTCCAATCTCACAAAGATACTAAGACTGAGGAGCTAGAGTTTATCGCTAAATCGATTTTCTCACTAAAATCCGTAGAATCAAATAAAATTAAAGTATACGAGCGATTATGTTGCGAAATTGCTAAAAATATTTCTCTTGATTTATCAGAAAGCACTAAGCTGTCCCATCAGGATGTGAAAAGGTTGTCAATTGAAAAGGAAATACTGGAAAAGAAGATCATTGATCTAGAATCAAAAAATATGTCTCTAGTCGTTAATCCTCATTTTTTGTTTAACACTTTAAATTGTATTGCCCGTGTGGCTTATTTTGAACATTCTCACGAAACAGAAGAGCTTATTTATTGCCTTTCTGATTTGCTGCGGTATAATTTAAAGCAGGGTAACCAGCTTCACACCATTGGTGCTGAAATTAACAATATTGAGAAGTATTTATATATTCAAAAAGTAAGATTTAAAACTCGTCTGGAATATGATATCAACATTTCGGAAGATCTTAAGTCTTATAGAATTCTCAATATGATTATCCAACCTATTGTTGAAAACTCTGTAATTCATGGAATAACCCCAAGGCGAGATGGAGGCAAAATAAGTATCTATGCAGAAAAATATAAAGATGAAATTGTTATTTCCATTATGGATAATGGAAATGGTTTCCCAAAGGATGTTTTGCTTGACATACAACAATGTAAAAATAAATCTGGCCTAGGTTTTCAAAGTACAGACAAACGTTTAAAACGATATTACGGAGAACAATATGGATTGAAAATTTTAAAATCTGATTACAGTGGAAGCACCGTTACCATCACAATTCCTGCAGAACCTATTGTGAGGTGATAATAATGAGTATAGTATTGATTGTAGAAGATGAAATACTTGAACAAGAATTTCTCAAATCAATTGTACTTGAAGAACTTTTTCCAGAAGATGTATTACTGACCTGTGAAAGTGGAGTTCAGGCTATTAAACTAGCCAAACAATACAAGCCAAATATTATCATGATGGATGTAATGATTCCCGAATTGGACGGTCTTAGTACTATTGAAGAAATCAGAAAATTTCTCCCCAACGTGCTTATTACAATTTTATCTGCTCACTCGGACTTTTCCTATGCACAGAAAGCAATTAGTCTCCGGGTTTTTGAATACCTATTAAAACCTGTAAAGCCTAACATTATCAAACAAGTTTTTCGGAAGATGTTAGACTCCGCAGCTGATTGTAATATAGTACTAGATAAGAGCTCTGAAGAAAAGAACCCCGAATCCAAAGAATCTCAGCAATACTTTATTGAAAAGTCTATAAAATATATTAAAGAGCATTTTAGGGAAAAAATAACTTTACAAATAGTTGCCTCTACAGTATTTTTGAATCCAAAATATTTTAGTCGTGTCTTTAAAAAGGAACTAGGTGTCTCATTTTCAAAGTATGTAATTAATCTGAGAATTCAATATGCCTGCAGATTATTAAAAACAACTAATTATCGTGCTTATCGAATTTCATCAGAATATGGCTTTTCAGATCCATCTTATTTTAACAGGGTATTTTGTGCGGAGATGAATATGACTCCTCAAGCCTATAGAAAACATGCGCTTATGTCAATGGAAGATGACTAAATTGTGTGTAGTTAATTTCATAGGAAAGATTGATATTTGAACTGTTCCCTGTTAAATGCACAGTTATATATAATTAAAGCGCCAATTATACAATTGGCGCTTTAATTATATTTTCTGATAACATTTTTCTAAAGATCAAATAAGGAACGTATCTTGATTTAATTTACACAATCTAGATACGTTCCCTATACAAACTATTACTTTTAACTATCTACCATGTCACATCATATCTGACTTATTTCAAAGTCATCTCTGCATATGCATTTAAACGGTAAACTGTAATCTACTTTTCATCTTCCTTTAAATTAGTTTTAGGAAGGATAGTTTCAACTTCAACGTGTGGACGAGGAATAACATGAACAGAAACTAATTCTCCAACACGTTGTGCTGCTGCAGCACCAGCATCAGTAGCTGCCTTTACAGCTCCTACATCTCCTCTTACCATTACTGTTACAAGACCGCCACCAACATGTTCTTTTCCTATTAGATAAACATTAGCTGCCTTTACCATTGCATCTGCAGCTTCAATTGAACCTACTAAACCTTTTGTTTCAATCATTCCTAATGCATCATATTTCATTTTTATTTCCTCCTAGTTTATAATTTATTTTTTTTATTTTTTACTTTGTATCTTATATCCTATATCTTCTAATATTAGTCTTCCTTTAAACCAGTTTTAGGAAGGATAGTTTCAACTTCAACGTGTGGACGAGGAATAACATGAACAGAAACTAATTCTCCAACACGTTGTGCTGCTGCAGCACCAGCATCAGTAGCTGCCTTTACTGCTCCTACATCTCCTCTTACCATTACTGTTACAAGACCGCCGCCAACATGTTCTTTACCTATTAAGTTAACGTTAGCTGCCTTAACCATTGCATCTGCAGCCTCTATAGAACCTACTAACCCCTTTGTTTCAATCATTCCTAATGCATCAGATTTCATTTTTATTTCTCCTCTCCAAATACTGTTATTTTATAATTTATAATTTTACTATTTTACTATTGTAATTTTTGATGAGTTGCCAACACACATTGCATTTGCTTCCTCTGTGTCAATATGGCATTCTAAAGCTGAAGTATCATTTGCTCTAATTGCAACATTATTATAAATTCCACCACGTGGTCCATCAACTTTAATGCTTACTGTCTGTCCATCATGCACCCCAAAATGTTGTGCATCTGCAGGAGTCATGTGAATATGTCTTTGTGCAACAATCACACCTTCCTTTATTTGAACAGATCCCTTTGGTCCTATTATGGCAATTCCAGGTGTTCCGTGTAAATCACCGGACATCCTTACTTCTGGAGCTACTCCCAATTTGAAAGAATCTCCTCTTAGGATTTCTACCTGTGTCTTACTACGTAATGGTCCAAGAATTCTAATCTTCTCAATAGCTCCCTTTGGTCCACATACTGTTACTGTTTCTTTACAAGCATACTGTCCTGGTTGTGCTAAATCCTTTATCTTTGTTACCTGGTATCCTTCTCCAAATAATATGTTAAAATCTGCTTGTGAAAGATGAATGTGACGGTTTGAAACTCCAACCGGGATTTCATTTGTATCTTGCTTTGTCTCTGTAGAAGACTGACTACCTTGAACAGCTTCCAATAAAAGCTTTATAACAGCTTCGTACTTGTCCATTTTAGTTAGCTCCCTTCATTGCAGCTACTAATTCACTTACGAGTCTAGCAAGTTTATCATTATCAGTAGTATCTGCAGCAGTGCTATCACAATTGCTCTTTGCTGCAAATTCTGCAGGGCTTGTAGCACAGAATCCTAAGTCATTTTTGCTTCCGCAAAGTTCAGGATGATTGAAAGTTGTATCGTCTGCAGCTAATGTAGTACAATCTTTAAGACCATATGCTACTCTCTTTATATTGATTAAATGTAATGGAGTAACATTTTCAGAAACAGAGCTTCCTCCCCATGTACCACAACCTAATGTAAATGCAGGTGCTAATCCTGTGCTTGCACCAGTACCTCCCTGGCTTCCACCAGTATTAACTAAGATACGGGATGCTGGTTTTTTAGCAAACTTCATTACTAAGTCTCTATCATTTGTATGAATGTTCATTGTATGTCCAAGACCATTTTGAAGTAATCTTATACTAAGCTCACATGCTTCATGCCAATCTTTAACTGTATAGAAAGCAAGTACTGTTGTAAGTTTCTCATAAGATAGAGGGTAACCATTACCAACTCCGCCTTGTTCTCCTATTAATACTTTTGTTCCTTCTGGAACTGTGAAACCTGCAGCTTCTGCTATAACCTGAGGAGCTCTTCCTACAAACTTAGCACTCATGCTGTGTGTACCAGGTTTAAAAAGTACGCTGCAAACTTTTGCAGTTTCTTCAGCTGTCATGAAATATCCGCCTTGTTTCTTAAATTCAGCTACTATTTCATCATGGTTGCATTCTTCTGCAATTACAGACTGCTCGGATGCACAAATAGTACCATAGTCAAAACTCTTACTAGCTATTATATCTTTAACTGATTGATGAACATCAGCAGTTCTTTCAATATAGGATGGAGAGTTACCAGCACCAACGCCTATTGCAGGTGTTCCTGAACTATATGCAGCCTTTACCATTCCAGGGCCTCCAGTTGCAATTATCATAGCAACTTCTTTAGCTTTCATAAGTTCATTTGTAGCTTGTATAGATGGTGTAACAATACCACCAATTACATTTGCAGGAGCTCCTGCTGCTACTGCTGCATCACGCATAAGTTCTATTGCTTTTGTTGAACATTTTAATGCAGCTGGGTGTGGTGAGAATACAATTGCATTTCTTGATTTAATTGCAATGATTGATTTATAAATAACAGTAGATGTTGGATTTGTAGATGGTACAATACCCATTAATAAACCAACTGGTTCTGCAAATTCAATTACACCTTCACTTTTATCTTCTTTTATAACACCAATAGTCTTCATATCCTTGATGTAATTATATACTGTAGTAGCAGCCATATGGTTCTTATAAGCCTTATCTTCAGCTTTTCCAAAACCAGTTTCTTCTGCAGCCATTTTACCAAGGCAAACTGCATTTTCTTCTGCTACCCTAACCATATTACATAGGATTTTATCAATTTGTTCTTCAGTATAATCAGCAATTTGGTCTGCTGCAATTTTTCCTAAACGTGCAAGATCTCTTGCTTCTTGTATAGAACGTAAGTCTTTATCAAAATTTTCCAATTGTGTTCCCTCCATTGTTTATTATTTATATATTTTAATTTTTATAGCTGGCTAATTATGCCCATAATATTTTTTGAACTCTATAAGCAGTAACTTCTTGTCTGCTTTAGAAATGGATCTTCCTTTGATACCAAAGTTCTTATATTTACGAGCGAGATTTCGAAGCTCTATTACCTTAAACTTACTCAAAATCTCAATAGCTTTTTCTAAACCATAGTCAAGTACCATCTTATCTACGGCTTTCCTATTTAGTTTAGTTAAATCCATTTTCAAAGGATCAGTTATTTTTTCTGGCAAAAGCTCCTCATTCTCTGAATTTTCTACTGTTGAATTCTCTTCTTTAGAGTCTTCCACTGCTGGATCTTCCACTGTTGAATTCTCTTCTATTGAGTCCTCTACTATTGAATCTTCTATTTTAACAGGAACCTCTACAGTATCTTCTTCAATTACTTCAACTGTTGTTTCATCTTCTGGTTGGTTTTTCGCTGGAGCGACAGTTGGAATATTTCTATCTTTCAGTGGTACTGCTGATACAATTATATTATCTAATTCCTCATGTGGACGGGGAATCACATGTTGTGAAACAAGCAATGTGTCATTTATGTTTCTAACTGCCGCTCCACCAGCGTCTACAGCTGCCTTCACAGCACCCACATCACCAGTTACAGCAATCGAAACAAGTCCCCCTCCTACATATGTCTTTTCTAAGAGATTCACATCTGCTGCCTTGAGCATAGCATCTGCGCTCTCAATAGCTGCAATAAGTCCTATTGTTTCGATTAACCCAAGTGCCTGCATTGTTTAACCCTCCTAAACTTTGGTCAAGCATTCCAAATTCTAATATGTAGCATAGAATGCTTTCATCTTGTCAGGTGAACCAAATGCTATCTTAGCTCCCTTAGGGAAGAATACTGAATCACCAGGATGTGCAGTATAAACTTTATTATCCACTGTTACTGTCAATGTACCCTCTATAACATAGTAAAGTTCTTGACATTCTGTTTCCCAATCAAATTTGCAATCTTCAATTGTAATAAATCCCGCATTCATTGAGGAACCATCATCTGCATTGATTATTTCCTGATAAAATACTTTATCATCAGGATTTCCTGTATCTAGTGCTTCATACTTTACTGAACTACCACGAACGATCTTCAAACCGATAGCGTCAGTCTCAGCAAGATAAGGCTTCTTATTGGTAATCAAATCAATCACTCCATTCAAAAGTCCTTTCTCCATCATTACCTTGAATACTTTATAAATTACTTCACTATCAATTCCATTTTCAAAAACTTTTTCAAGTTCAGAAGCTTTTGTTTCACAAGAACCTTTTACTTCACAAGGAACTTCTACTTCACAAGATTTCTTTACTTCAGGAACTGGAGTTTCGGTAGAAAATTCTATTCCACTATTTCTAGCCGCATCTTTAGCTGAAGGAGTAACAATTGTATCGCAATTAATATACACTACTTTTTGACCCTGCTTTTCTGCAGTTTCAACATCTTTTACACAAATTAACTTTTTCATTCCTTCACATCCTTTCATTTATAAAAGTTCTTATATATTAGAACAATGATGCCAATAATCTTTCAGACGGTGAAGGTATAACCTCTGCATTTACTAATAACCCTTTTTCTTCTGCAATAGCTTTTCCTGTTTCAACACCAGTTTCAACAGCAGCTACATCTCCGGTAAAAGTAAAGAATGACTTACCTCCCAATCCATTTCCCAAACGAAGTTCAATTGGCTGCAATTCAGCAGATTTCAAAATTGCATCAGCAGCAATGACCATTGTTGACAGGGAGAAAGACTCCATAATTCCTAAAGCCTGAACTTCATCTGGCATCGTTGCACCTGTGATTGCAGGGAATACTGCCGGGTTGACATTTGGTATAACAATAGAATCAACTAAAAATTCTTCTGCAAATCTTACACCAACACTCACTGAATCTTCAACTGCTGCAACATCACCTTGAACAATGGCAATATACTTTCCTGGGCAAGAAGAACCTGCTGTAACTATTTCCACTTCAGAAGTCTTTACCATCTGGTCTGCTGCATATATACCACGAGCAATGCTTGTAAACTCAACCATTCCTATTGCTTGTGACATATTATCCCCTCCTTATCACAATAAAATCATTTCCACATTCCACAACTGTTCCCGAAATACTTGCATGAATAGCAGCACTTAAACTACCTTCAGGAATTTTTCCAATTTGTTGTCCAAGTTCTACATGATCACCAACATTAACAATTGGTACTGCAGGTGCTCCTACATGCTGTCTTGTTGCAATATGAACTTCTTCAGGATTTACCTGAACTTCAGTCATAGGAGCTGGCCTGTCAAAGTCATGCAAACCTAATCTGGCAATAAGACGCTTACTTGGAACTAACCTATATTCACGGCTTTTGCGGGTAGTAAATTCCGACTTCATTGGTTTATATTTTATGTTCTGTTCTGCTAATTTTCCTTTAAAATAGAGATTTGCAGATTTCGGATAAAGCCCTGCTGGACATGAGAACAATTCACATAAATTACATTGACAGCAAAGCTGTGCAATCTTCTGCTCTTCAACATTCTTCAATGCATAATTCAAAGCTCTCATCATCTTGTGGGGTTGTGTACTATGTCCAAGAAGATAACGAGGGCACATATCTGTACACATGCGGCACTGTTCACAGGAAGATCTATTTACTCTTTTCGCCTGTTCTATGCTAACAGATTTTTTACGAATCAGAGGATGATCTTTTTTCAAAATTACGAACCCTTTATTTTTCTTCGTAACATATCCATCTACATCACTCTTTACAGGTCCCATCATAGGGCCACCATCAATAACTGTATAATCATCAAAATTTTCTATGCCACTCAGCTTCAGTACATCTATAACAGGTGTACCCACTGGTACCTTTACAGTCAAACGTTTAGGGATATCTCCTGCAACTGTGATATATTTTTCTGTAACCGGCACTCCCATAGAAGCGTGATAAATATTTAATGCCGTTTCTGCATTAACTACTACACAACCAACGCTAATTGGAATACCCATTTCAGGAACAACTCTTCCAGTCAATTCATGAACTAGAACTTGCTCATCACCTGCAGGGTAAATATCAGGAATTTCTTTTACTTCAATAAAATCTCCTACTTGAAGTTCTTCAATTCTATTACGAAGTATAGAAATAACTTCCTTATGCTTTCCTTTAATGCCTATAAGTGCTTTATTTGCACCTACTAACTTTCCTGCTGATTCAAATCCTTTAATTATCTCATCTGGAAACATCCTCATCAGCTGCTGATCCACACGAAGCAGCGGCTCACATTCAGCTCCATTAAGAAGTATATATTCTGCCTTTGATGCTAGCTTTGCGTGGGTAGGAAATCCTGCCCCACCGGCACCAATAACACCAGCTTCTCGCACCATATCAAGAATACTCATTCCCGTACCTCCTGAGTTTATTCTACATTGCAGTCTTCATCAATAATTCCAACAACAACTGCGTCAACCGGGATATCTTCACATTCATCTAACATTTTTCGAGCTGACGACCCTGTTGAAACAAGAACTCTATCTCCAATTCCGGCACTGATTATATCTGCTACAACTAAATGCTGACCAGCACCAGTTCCACCAATTACTTCCGCTAACATAAACTTCAATCCATTAAGTGATTCTGCTTTTCTTGTTGCCCATACATTGTCAATTAATCTTGCTATTAACATATATCTTTCTCCTTTTTAACATTGCGCTTAATCTCCTGAATTGCTGATTCAACAGATGACGTATCGCCAAAAATCGCAATCATTATCATGTTCTGTGGACAACTTCCTTTAATATCTTCTACTGTGACACCAACTGCCTTTTCAGCAATATCTGCGGCATAAATCATGTCCAGCATTTTGCCTTGTACAAGACCAACCGCATCAACACAAATTGAATCTTTATTAACATTAGCACCCATACGCCTCATAAGCATATCTATAGTACCCTTTGAAGGTGATTTAATAGTTCGAAATTCCATATTGAATCATCTCCAACTATATACTTTCCTGCGTACAGCTAAGTGCTATGCCTAAAGGGGTTACAAACATCGGATTCTTTGGCTTATGAGTAAATATTCCTGTCTTTTTTTCTATAATTGTCTCAATACCTGTCAGACAGCAAGTTCCTCCTACCAGAGATATTTCCTGAACATCGTACCCTTTAATATGCTGGTTAATAATAGATGCAATTTTTTCAACTACTGGCTTTAGTACAGGTAAAAGATCCTTATGATTTTCTGGATTACGTTTATACAATTCTGCTTCTGCAAAAGGCATTTTATATGCACCAGAAACTACTAATGAAAATTGAGTACCTCCTGTTGGTTCATCTGCAATATAAACAACTTTTCCATCTTTTAAAATTGAAATTCCAGTTGTTCCACCACCGATATCTACAACTGCACCATTCTTAATTCTAAGAACTTTATTAGCAGCCGTTGGTTCATCAAGCACACTTGTAAGTTCAAATCCAGCTGCCTGAACTACATTTTTAACTGCCCCTGAATCCAAATCATCTGTTCCTGGTGGAATAGCTGCAGCTCCATAAATCAACTCTGTACCTAACTTTTCTTCAATTTCATGCTTCATCTCTCTAACAATATTGATTGCACCAATATAATCAACAACCATACCATCTCGAACTACATCTGCATATTTATAAGCACCTGCTACTGGTTTATAGTTTTCATCTACAACTGCTAGGACAACACATGCTGTACCTAAGTCAACTCCTGTATAATAAACAGATGACTTGCCAACAATCGGATGCTTTACTACATGTTCAAAATCTTTCACAAGTTGGTCGCAGAACTTAAAAGTCAAATTTTTCTCTGACATTTTGTACCTCCAAAAATAGAACAAATCATTTGGGACAAAGCATTAATAATTTGATTGATCTTTCCAATAGTATCGCTGCACAATGCATCTTCATCTTCACTATCTTCATATGCTTCTAAAATAAATGGTTCGATTTCTCTAAGAGCACATCGCAGTCTATGCAAAATTATAATATCTCTGCCCTTTTTAAGCTGCATATGAAATTCTGTAATTTCAAAGCAATCATCTAAATCAAGTGAATAATTGCTAAAATTTATTGCTGTACATTCCTTAATACAAAGATTTTCAACGGACCCTTTACCCTGAATGGCGTTTTTAATTTTAGTAAACTGCTTACCTAAACTAATAACATTCTGTGCCCAAAGGATATCCTTATTCAAAAGTTCTTCTTCTGTAATAAGGAACAATGCTTCCGTTGATTTCATCTTACTGTAAAGTTTTTTCTTCTTCCAGTTATTCTTCTTTTTGGGCTGTGCAGGTGTTTGATTTTCATCTTTAATCTGCACCTTTTCCACAGTTTCCTTTTTCTCTACAGCTTGTTTTTTCTCCACAGTCTGCTTTTTCTCTACAGTCTGCTTTTTATTTGCAGTATTTCTCTTTGTGTAAGGACCATCGTCAAACATATTTATACCTTTATCTGATAGAAATTGACGTGCTCCAGGCGTAAGTCTTGTTCCCGGTTCTAATTCATAATCTGTAAAAGGTTCTTTTCTATATAAATCCCGCAAATCAATTTCGGTAATAAATTTCATTTTGGCCCCCCTTTACTTTTATTTTAAAAATAAACATTTTTTAGGGCTCCGCCGGCTAATCCGCTAGGAACACTAATCTTATAATAAGGCTCTGAAGCTTTTACTTGCCTCAACTGTCGGAAACATAAACTCTAATGTTCCGCCATCAAATCAATTTTATTTACTACACCAATTACAGGTCATATAATAAATCTTTATAAAACCAGGGAAATTACACATTAACACATATTGACTAATTAACTACTTATTAATGCTTAATAACCGAAACCGGGAAATCATATTCTTTAATCCAGCCTTCAATTCTATCCAAATCATCACTGCTTAAGCTTGGATCTCCCTCTATTGGATACTCTATTCCTAGCTGTGTATATTTATTTACGCCTAATTTATGATAAGGAAGTAAATCTATACCTTTAAAGTTTTTGTAATCACGGAAAGGCATCAAAAAGTTAATTACACCATCAAACTCTTCTTTGCTATCATTCAGGCCTTTTAACAGGGGCATCCTAATCTTCACGTTATATCTGTGATTAAGAAGTTCCTTCAAGTTCTTCAAAATTTGTTCATTATGCACTCCTGTCAGTTGATAGTGTCGTTCAGGATCAATATGCTTTATATCAAAAAGGAACAAATCTGTGAACTCAGCAACCTTAAGTATTGCTTCTAATTTTGCATGACCACAAGTTTCAATGGCTGTATTGATTCCTTCCTGCTTACATACCATAAGCAAATTTGCTGCAAATTCCCACTGCATCAATACCTCGCCGCCACCTAGTGTGACACCACCACCTGAAATTTCATAAAACTGTCTGTCCTCTTCTATAATTTCCATAATTTCAGAAACAGTTTTTTCTTGTCCCATAATGGATATTGCTGACTCGGTACAAGCATTCTCACACTTACGGCAACCTAAACAATCAATACTATGATCTACCTCATGTTCCATTCCTTTTGACATTGTATGTATTCCAACCGGACAAACAGAGACACAAGCACCGCAATTAATGCATGAATTTTTTTTGAACATAACTTCATATTTTCGTAATTGTCCTTCAGGATTGGCACACCACTTGCAACGCAATGGGCATCCTTTAAAGAATACCAGTGTCCTTACTCCCGGTCCATCATACATATTGTATTTTTGCACATTAAAAATGACTGCTTTTCTTTCAATCATTGCTGCCTTCGCATTACTCATACTAACCAATCTCCTGTTTGATTCATTTTGGTGTTCAGATAAACTTTTAACCGAGCCTGTCCTCTTGCATACCTTGCAGTATGCAAGATACAGACATCAGATAAATTAATTTAAAATCAATGGAATGCTATGTTTAAAAATGTGTCAACATAGTTCTACTAATAATTTCATCCTGAACATCCTTACACAATTCAACAAAGAATGCACTGTAACCTGCTACACGAACAATAAGATCTCTGTACTGTTCTGGATGCTTCTGTGCTTCAATCAAAGTCTTGTTATCCAAGTAATTGAACTGCATTTGTCCATTACCAAATAAGCAAGCAGTACGTAACAATGTGATAATACCTTCTTCTCCTTCTGGAGTTTCAAGCAATCCTGCCATAAGTTTAAAGTTATGAACCATACCTATGTTCATATTGTCACAAGACATCTTGGAAACAGATTTAATAATAGCAGTAGGTCCTTTAAAATCTGCACCCTGAGTTGGACTAATACCATCAGATAATGGTGTCCAAGCTTTACGTCCGTTAGCAGACGCACCTGTCAACTGACCAAATGGAGTATTATTTGAGATGGATAAAGTACCATGACTCAAAACAGAGTACAGAGTCTTATATTTACGATGTTCCATCTCTGTAAAGTTGATTAAATCTGCAGCAATTAAATCTGCATAATCATCATCATTACCATACTTAGGAGCTTTTAAGCAATCATTTCTAAGTTCTTCATATCCAACAAAATCAGCTTTCAATGCTTGATTTAATTGCTCTAAAGTACATTTCTTGTCATCAAATACTACCTTCTTAATAGCAGCCATGGAATCTGCATATGTAGCCAATCCAGTCCATACAACACCAGGTCCGAAATTGTACATAGCACCACCGGCAGAAACATCTTTACCGTGTTCCATACAGCCTTCATACATGATGGACATCAAAGGTTTTGGAGCTAAATCTCTGTGAACACGCTGAGAAATAACTGTAGCAACGTCAGTCCATTTTGTAATATATTTGATTTCTTCCTTAACAGCAGCATCAAACTCTTCATAAGTCTTAAATCTATTTAAATCTCCCATATCAGGACAAACTTGTTTTCCATACCATAAAGGAACACCATGGTTTAGAACTAATTCTATACATATAGGCCATTGAGTATAAGCTGTAGAAGTCCACTGATATAAACGTCCAGCTTTCTGAGGCTCAACACAACCCATTATACAATAATCTCTAGCATCTTCTATGGAAACACCTTTTGCAAGCATCATCTTAATATGTGCATCATCAAAATGGCAAGCTGGGAATCCCATACCAGCACGAACAACATCAACAATCTTCTTCAAGTACTTCTTAGGTGATTTGTTGTGAATACGACAAGCTAAAGATGGCTGATAAATCTTAACGTGACGAACAGCATCCATCAAAAGATAAGTCAAGTCATTTGTTGCATCAAGACCGTCACGAGTAACACCACCAACACACATATTTACGAATGGTTGGTAACCTGCAAAGAACTTAGAAGCACCTTCGCTTGTAACCCACATCATTTCAGACATTTTGATTAACATACAACCAGCTAATTCAAATGCTTCATAATTATTCATACGTCCTGATTCTATATCTGCCTTATAGAATGGATACATATATTGGTCAACACGGCCGATTGACATACCAGTTTGGTTTTCTTCAACTACGAGTAATGACTCAATAGTCCAAACTGATTGAATTGCTTCCCAGAAATTGCTAGGCTTATGTGCAGGAACATGAGCATTAACTTCTGAAATCTTTTGTAATTCTGCCTTACGTTTAGGGTTTGTCTCCTTTGCAGCTAATTCAGCAGCATATTCAGACATACGTTTAGCGTAAATCATAACTCCTTCAGTAGTATCAATAACGGATTTATAGAAATAAATCTTTTCGATATCTTCAGGATTTTCATAATCTAATTTTGCTAAATGATCCTTTGCTTCCTGCTGAATATCTGCCATACCTTTTTTCATTAAGATAACATCATATCCAGGGTTTGAATCTCCACCACCATTAGTTGCATGGTAAGAGCAATCTGAAACAAATGATTCACCAGAAAGTTCCCAAACACCTGCTTCACGGTACTGGTCTTCACAGTATTCATCAACAGATTTTCCTTGCCAGAAAGGGAAAAGCTCTTCACGCATAACCTTTTTATCTTCTTCAGATACATAAAATGGATCTTGAGGACGTGTTCCAATTGTATCTATTTCATCTTGCATCCATCTCCATGCTATATCAGGAGAAAAAGCTCCAGCACGAGGTGCACCACAAGGAGCTCCTACAATTAGCTCATCATCTTGAATTACTAAAGGTGCAGTTTCACAGCAATAACGGAAACATTTAGCACGTAATAAAATCTTAGGCATACCAGGATTTTCTTTAGCAATCTTTGTAATAGCCTTAGCACGATATGTTGTTATTGAAGGCTTTTGCTTTAAATAATTTTCCTTTATTCTCTTTAAACGTTCTGTCATTCCATTTGGAACTTCTCCATTGTTAGTGCAAGGTTCTGCACTAACTGCAGGTGCTCCATTATCTTCTTTTGTAATCTCTTGGGAAACTCCTTGAAATATCTTCATTAAAGCTGCTTGTTCTTCTGCAGACATATTTTTAGTTGCCTCTGCAAACTTATTTGAAAATTCACGAATATCCAAAACACTTACCTCTTTTCTTTCATAATTATTTTAGATTTAAATATTTTACTTTTAACTTATTGTTTACCATGTTCTAAACACATCTGTACACTATTTAATTTTTTCCATAGCTTTTTTTAAAATATGCTGTAACATTTGTATATCCTCTGGATTATAGTCTGACTTTTTTGTCATTCCATTCAAATCACTTTTTTCTTCTGTAAACAATCCATTAGTATTGACAATCTCTTCTACATTCCGTACGCCATATCCGACTTTGCGGACGTAAATAAGATTCATTGGTGAAACATTATCGGAGGTAATACCTTTACCTGCCGATCCACTACCTAAAGTTAAAGCAGGAAATAAATTACTTGTAGCACCCATACTACCAAAGGAAGCAGGCGTATTAACAAGTATCCTACCTACAGGTTTTTTTAATGCAAACTGGCGAATTACATCTTCGTCTTTTGAATGTATAACAAGAGTGTGACCATGTCTCTCACTTAACAGCAGTTCAATACACTTTTCACATGCATGCATCCAATCATCTTCAATGTAGTAAGCTAGTACCGGACAAAGTTTCTCCTTGGAATAAGGATTATCTTGAGAAACATATTTCTGCTCTGAAATTAGCACTGTGCTACTTTCAGGAATGCTGAAACCTGCTTTTTTAGCCAATCTTTGTGCGGATTTGCCAACCATTTCTGAATCCATACTGCCATCAGAACGGAAAAAGAGAGAACCTAGTTTTTGTGCTTCCTCCTCTGTCATGAAATATGCACCATTATTTTGCAACTCACGTTTAACATCAGATGCAACACAGCTATCTACAACAATAGATTGTTCAGCTGATGGTACTATTCCGTTATCAAAGGTCTTACTAGCAATAATATCTTTTACCGCCTGTTTGATGTCAGCTGTACGTTCAATAAATGCTGGTCCATTACCAGTTCCTCCATATATAACAGGTTTCCCAGAATTATATGCTGCTTTAAGCATCCCGGGAACACCTGTATTCATAATCAAAGAAGTCGCAATATGGTTCATCAATTCGATTGTTCCACTAGGCGTCACAGTATGTAAGTATGCAAGAGCTCCTTCTGGAAGCCCATATCCTTCAGCTGCACGAATCATGATGTCAAGCGCCTTACAAATTGTCTCCTTTGCTCTAGGATGTGGAGAAAAGATAATTGCATTACCAGACTTAATTGCAATCAATGCCTTATATATGGTAGTAGAAACCGGACTAGTTGCAGGACATAATGCAATAATTACACCCATAGGTACACCTACATCCATGGTCTTATCCTGACCATTTTCATTAATAATACCTACACATCGCATTCCTCTAAGCTTAGCTGGCAAATACTCACAGGCAAATCGGTTTTTGATGCATTTATCCTGCCATTTTCCATAACCAGTTTCATCCTGTGACATTACAGCAAGCTCTCGGGTATGTTTTCCGATTTCTTCCGCCATACGTTCAACAATCTCATCTAGCTTTTCTTGTGGAAAGGTTGCTAACATTTTTTGTGCTCGTGCAGCATTTTCCACAAGGATTCGGGATTCTTGGATGGAGAGCAAATCATTATCAATAATATTCATTTCTAACTCTCCCTTTCATTTTTACTAACTAAGTACTCAATTTCTGTACTTTTCTATTTTATGTGGTAGATCATAACATCCACATATTAAGGAAGTAAATTTTCAATTGTATAACGTTTGGTGATTTTCTGAAGATCTGGATGTGGACTTGCAATAACAACTGAACTATAAACTTCAGTTCCCATATCTTTTACAGCTTTTACTCCAGCTTCTACAGCTGCTTTGCAAGCTCCTACATCCCCGGCAACCAATACAGAAATATAACCGGAAGCTACATTTTCATAGCCAATTAATTCAACATCTGCAGCTTTACACATTGCATCTGCAGCCTCTAAAACAAAAACCAAACCAAATGTTTCTACTAAACCTAAAGCTACATATTTGCTCATCTGTTTTCCCTTTCCTTTATCATATTTTTTACTATATTTTTATGCATCGATGTCATGTACTGAAACAATGTCCCCAACACCTTTAATTGGTCTTGGCATAACATTGTGTGCTGTCAATTTTCCTATTGCTGCAGCAGCAGCAGCTCCTGCTTCCACAGATGCTCTAACAGCAGCAACATCACCTTTTACCATAATTGTAACAAGAGTGGAACCTATATTTTCATATGATATAAGTTCAACGTCAGCAGCCTTCAGCATTTTGTCTGCTGCTTCAATTGCAGGAACCATCCCTAATGTTTCAATAAGGCCTAATGCCTCTTCGCCATAATACCTCATTTCATTACCCTCCTCCTCTATACGCAATTACGCAGTATGGATCTTTTTCAATTAAATGCAATTTTGATTCAATTACCTTTGCTTGAAAATGTTTATTTATTATTTGAACTAATAATTTGAACTTATGGAATCCAAGTTATTAGTCTTTAATATATTTATTAATTGTAGCTGCTCCTTCTTCATTTGCGTGATAATAAACTCTCAAATTACCTGATTTATCCTCATCAAATCTTGTTTCTTCAAGGAGACCATTAGCTTCAGCTGTCATTAAAGCTTCAATTACAGCATCTTTATTAAGTGCTCTAAAATTACCATAGTCACCTTTTAAAGCTTCAATAACGTCTTCTGCACAAGCTTCTTTAACTGTTGTAAAGTGTTTTAAAATAGCATAATTAAGTGGTTTCATACAATTAATCCTCCTTTTTTCTGAATAAATCCAGTGGATTCATGGAAATTACTAAAATACCTAATACCATGAGTACTGCAGCAATCCAACCAATAGCAGGTATTGACCAACCTGATTTGCCAAAGATTACACCAAGTACTATCCAGCAACAGAATGGACCCCAGAATGAATAAGTACCATTACAAGCCATACCAAGAGCTGCACCACACATACTATTACCCTTATACCAACTCATATATGAAACAAATGCACAAAGACCACTCATGGAAAACCAAATCATAGCAGATCCACTTGTAAATGCCTGAAATACAAGACCAGTTGAAAGCTTAACACTACCTGCAAGCATACCCATAATAGGTATTAATATAATTAAGTTTGAAATACCTGATGTTGCCTGACGAATAGTAATACCAATCTCAGAGTCAATCATAGATGTACCAAAACCAGCTACACAGCCTTCAAAACCCCAACCAAGAGCTGCTATGAAAGCAATAGCAATACCTAAAAGAGCACCTTTAGGAGCACTTCCTGTAATGCTTGTACTACCAATCATAAAACTAGCAGCAACACAAATAACTATACCTAACATCATACGTTTATTTAATTCTTGTTTGAATAATATTCTACCTAATATAGCACCAATAGCCGGACAAAGAGCTGTAATAGGAATAACTATTGAACCAGCCATTTGAAGACCGATAACATAAGCTGTACTGGAAATTGGTCCTCCTATAAGGGCTGCCAAAATCATTACACGGCCTGGGGTGGTATTAATACATCTCAAGAAATCTCCAAACTTACCTTTAATACCTGCATAAAGCATTGCCCATATAGCACTACAAGAATCATTTACTGCACTACCAAGGGCACCCAATACGTATGTAATAACAAAAGCGGATAATCCTGCTTTATTAGCTCCATACCAGTCACCCCAAACTCCCTTAGTCATACCTAATGACAAAAATGCTGAATAAAATCCATACATAATACCTGAAAATATAGCAATTGATATACCTTTTTTAAAAAATTGTGATGATAACTTTTTTTTAGCAGCAATTGCAGATGCACTAACCGCTCCTGTCATTTCACTCATAAACAAAATTCCTCCTCATATTAAAAAACTAGATTGATGAAAACGTTTTTTGCAATCTAATGATATATTAACTCATTAGAGCATTTTTTCATGGTACAAAATGCCATATTTTAATGCATAATATCTGCTAGTTTTTTGGAGTTCTTGTACTATAGTTATTTTCTTGCACTAATAGTATTGACTTTAATCAATGTATTTATTAATTGTAGCTGCTCCCTCTTCATTTGCATGATAGTAAACAACTAAATCACCTGACTTGTCCAATATAGATCTTGTTTCTTCAAGAAGTCCATTAGCTTCAGCTGTCATTAATGCTTCAATTACAGCACCTTTTTTAAGTCCTTTAAAATCGCCGTAGTCACCTTTTAAAGCTTCAATAACATCATCTGCACAGGCTTCTTTAGTTTTTGTAAAATGTTTTAAAATAGCATAATTTAGTGGTTTCATACAATTAATCCTCCTGTTTTCTAAATAAATCTATTGGATTTACAGCAATTACGAAAATACCAACTGCCATTAATATAGCAGAGAACCATACTATAGGAGCCATTGACCAACCTGATATTCCGAAAATTACGCCAAGTATAATCCAGCAGAAGAATGGTCCGAAAAATGAATATGTTCCATTAGTTGCCATACCAAGAGCTGTACCAGTCATACTATTACCTTTGTACCAAGTCATAAATGACAGATAAGCGCAAAGGCCACTTATAGCAAGCCAAATCATAGCAGGACCACTTGTAAATGCTTTAGCAGTAAGATGAAATGCAAGACCTGCATTATTACCTACAATTACAGATATAATAGGAATAAATATAATTAAATTTGAAAGACCTGATGTTGTCTGACGAATAGCAATACCAATTTCTGAATCTACCATACATGAACCATAACCAGCTATACAACCTTCTAGTCCCCATCCAAGTGCAGCAATAAGAGCGATAACCATACCTAATCCTGCTCCTGCAGGTGCATTTCCAGTAACACTTTGAAGACCAATCAAACCACTTGCACAAACACAGATAAGAATACCTACAATCATATGCTTGTTTAATTCTTGTTTATATAAAACTCTACCTAATATAGCACCAATAGCTGGGCAAAGAGCAGAAATTGGAACAGCAAGTGAACCTGCCATCTTTAGAGCTACAACATAAGCTGTAGTAGCAACTGGTCCTCCCATAAGAGCAGCTACCATAATCAATCGTCCTGGTTTACTATTGAGACATCTAAAGAAATCACCCAATTTACCTCTACCAGCTGCAGCAATTAATGCCCAAACTGCACTAGCAGTATCATTTATTCCACTACTAAGTGCACCAAGTACATATGCAATAGTAAGTGCTGTTAAACCTGCTGTATTTGCACCATACCAGTCACTCCAAACTCCCTTTGTTGTAGCTAATGTCAAAAATGCTGAATATAGTCCATATGAAATTCCTGAAAATAAACCAATTGCAATACCTTTTTTAAAGAAACTTGATTTTACCTTTTTTTTAGCAGCCGCCAAAGCTGCATCCATTGACAATTCCATAAATAAACCTCCAATTATTTTATTATATTGTTATTTGATGAGAGGCCTCATCTTAATGCGAATTTCAGATTAAGACGCTTTTGTAATATTAATATATTAATACATTACTTATTGTAAACGAATAGAAGATCTTTTCATGGCATAAAGCGACATATGTTATTTGGACAATATCCGCTTATTTTTTTATTTTTTTGTACTATCGTTACCTTATTGTATTAATAGTATTAATTTTTTTCAATAAAATATTAAAGGAATTATCTTACTTTGTGAATAATTTAGAATAAAGAGGTGCATTTTGCGATAAGACAGAAGATTATGCCTACCACTTCTAGAATTGTTAAAAATTATACAAAATGTTATGTAATCTGCTTGCAGTACATATCTAGACGCGCAGCAGTGCTTATACCCCACTTTCATAGTCGCTTTCACTATGTCCATGGGAGTGTTAGCAATAGCAGCTATCAGATAAACTTCTGATTATTTGCGAAAGCTTTTTGAGTCCTAGCTCCAAGTCATAAAGAGAAGCATAGGAATAGGATATCCTTATATTATAATTTTTAGTAAAATCGTATATATATCCTGGATTTATTAATATTCCATTTTTACAACATTTATAAAAAAGTTTTTTCATGTCTATTTTATTTTTAAGCTTTAACCATATATAAAATCCTCCTTTTGGCACATTCCAACTAGCCATGTTAAAAAAATATTTTTCAAGAACATTTAATGCAATTTCTCTCCTTATTTTAAGTTTCTCTCTCAGTTCTTTTAAATATATTTCATAAAATCCACTTTCTATCCATTCCGCAGTTACATACTGTGAAATGGAACTTGCACCATAATCCGTTTGCATTTTAACATCTCCAAGTCGCTCAACAACAGTTTCCGGCGCAACAACCCACCCTATTCTTATTCCTGCTGCCATTGATTTCGATGTAGTACCCATATAAAGTACTATTCCATTTTCATCTTTTGCTTTTATTGGATAAGGTGGTATTTCATCCAACCATAATTCCCTATAAGCATCATCTTCAATAATTGGAATTCTCTCTTTATTACATAAATCCAATAGCTTGTTTCTTCTATACTGCGGCATTAATATACCTGTAGGATTATGGAATGTTGGAATAGTATATAGAAGAGATGTATTTCTATCTATATTTTTTAAAATTTCATTTAACTTAATTCCATCTGCATCCATAGATATTCCACTAAAACTAACTCCGGAAAAGTCAAATACATGAAGTGATTTTATATATGATGGTTTTTCCACAAGTATCTTGGAACCAGGCTTTAGTATGCTCATTGAAATCAACTGAAGAGCTTGAAGTGAACCTGAAACAATTAGTATTGAATCCGGTGACACATTTATATGAAACTTTTTTAAATACTTACTTATAACCTTTCTCAATTTAAGTGAACCCTTAGCCATTTCATAGCTTAAAGAAGTTATATTATTGGACACAGTTTTAAATACCTTCTTCATCATATCTTTTGGAAATAATTCAGGAGAAAGTTCACCTGTACCAAGCCTTATTATATTATCCTTATACTCCATCTTATTTATAATTTGGATTGTATGGAGGTTAGGTTTGTGTATTCCACTTTTTATATAAGGTTCCCAACTACCTGGCAGCATAGAAGCCATCAAGGACCAAGTATTATTTATAATTCTGGTACCTTTTTTACTTTTTCCCTCAATTAAACCATCAGCTTTTAACTCGTCTAAGGCTTCTACAATAGTGCTTCTATTTACTTCAAATTTTTCTGCCAATTCTCTCTGTGATGGTAACTTTTCTCCTACAGTCCACTCTCCATTTCCTATTTTCTCCTTTATATAATTTACAATTTGCCTGTACATAGAAATACAAGATTTTTTATCCGGTTTCCAATCAATGTTTAACATACATATTCAAATCCTTTTATTTTGATAATATAAAATTAAAACCAAGTCTTACCCCGTAATAAATTATTATTATACCACATATTCTATTAATTACCTTAATTGATTTTTCATTAAAACTGTGCTTAAAAATTGACATAATAGCTGCAAGAGAAGTAAACCAAAAAATTGATGCCATGCATGATCCCAGTATAAAGTACCAGGAGCTTTGATAAGAAAGAGATGCCCTAAATCCTCCAAGGAGAAGTGAACCATCAATAATAGCCTGTGGATTCATCCAGGTCACAACAAAGCAAGATATAATTACTTTAACTAAGTTTTTTTCTATATTAGTTTTTTCATCAATATCTGGTTTACTTCTTATAAGGCTTATTCCAATGTATATAACAACTATGCATCCAACCAATAGCACAACCGATCTCAAAACCTTTGATTTTTGGATTATGGTTCCTACACCCCAAAAGCAGGTTAGTGCAAGGGAAATATCAAAAAATATAGTTATAAAAGCTGTCCTAAATGCCTCTGCTCTTTTACTAGCAGTTATAGCTGAATTAATTACATATAAGTTCTGCATACCAATTGGAGCCACATAAGAAATTCCAAGTAAAAATCCTTGTAAAAAATATCTAATCATTTTTCCACCTCTAAAAATTCATATTATAGAATTTCCAAGTAAAAAACAAAAACCCTATAAAATCAATTATATTTATTAAAATGCCAATGTCTTCAACCAAAATCTAAAATTTATACCAACCAAAAGATTTTATTTTCTTTGTATTGACAAATCAATACCCATATATTAATATTTAAGTCGGAAACCATATGTACCATATAAGTTTCCATAGTGTAAATCTTGATGAAAGGAAGCTATATTTTTATAACTTTTGTGGTGTAATTATGGAGAATATCAGTACAAAAAATAATGAAATGTTAAGCGTAATTATGTTAAGTTTGGTTCTAGCACTAAGGCAAATGGCAATGACTATTGTATCCCCTTTTATTTCCGTTTATAGTAAATCCCTTTTATACAATACTCCTCTTCTTGCGGGGTTAGCACTTGGCATATTTGGACTTACACAGGCAATTTTCCAAATACCATTTGGTGCTTTAAGTGATAAGTATGGAAATAAAATCATGATGCTTATCGGCATCTTACAGGTTGATATAGGACTTGTAGTTGCTTTTTTAGCAAAAAATATATATGTTTTTATCTTTGCAAGAGCACTTCAAGGAAGTGGTGCAATACTGGGTGTTGGATACTCTTGGGTTTCAAGTATGGTAACTAAAGACAAGGAAATAAAAGCCCTAAGTATTTTAGGTGCTTTTGTATCCTGTGCAGCTGCCCTTTCTTTTGCACTTGGCCCTATTATTCATAATTTTCTTCCCGTAAACAAAATGTTTTTAATTTGCGCCCTCCTTATATTTGTAAACTGGCTGTATATACTTTTATTCCTAGAAGATAGTAAAAACTATACTAATAAAATAAAAAATTCATTTAAAGAAAACTTCAAGATCCTTGTTAAAAATAAAACTTTTATAATATTAAATAAAGCTGCATTTTGTAATAATTTTATGATGATGGCAGTATTTTACGTACTTCCTATTTATCTTAGTAACGTAACAGGTATAAATGGTATGTGGAGAATATTTATTCCATCCATAATTATTGCTATAATATTTATGAAAAAGGCAATAAGGTACATGAAAAAATATGGCAGTAATATAATCCTTGCTGCAGCCTTCACAGTTTCATCCTTAAGTATATTTTTTTACTTTCAAAAAACATCTTATATATTTTTGCTTCTAGGTACTATTTTTTTCTTTTGTGGATATATGTGCCTAACAACAATACTTGCAACCAATGTAAACAATATAGTAAAAGATGATTTAAGAGGTACAGCAAATGGTATATTCAACTCATTTCAGTATATTGGTTCCTTTGCGGGATCTATTGCTGCAGGAGCTTTGTGGGGATTTTCACAAAGAATAACTTTGATTCTCACAATATTTATTGGACTAGGTGGAATTTTTACAATAATTTTTAGTAAATCAAATATAAAAGAGGAAGGTAAATTATGAAAGATAAAATATTAGACACGGCTGCTAATAAAATACAAATGCATGGTTTAAAAAAATTTACTATAGACGAAATAGCCAAAGATTTAAAAATTAGTAAAAAAACTATTTATAAATATTTTAATAGTAAAGATGCAATTGTAGAGGAGTTTTTTAAGACAGTAGTGGAAAGTGATAAAAAAAATATGGAAAACTCTTTAAGCCACCAAAATGACTTTATTTCAAAAATTCACTCTATTATATACTCAAACCATAAGTACAAGATTCCTATTAATTTAATAAATGAAGCGAAAATATATTATCCAAAAGAATGGGGTAAAATCCAGGAATTAAAACAATATAAACTTGGTGCTATTAAAAAATTATTAGAAGAAGGAGTTTCAAGCGGCGTAATAAGACAAGATATTAATTTACCAATACTCATCAAAATGCTTGAACAAACAGCTGATACATTTCTAGATTATAATTTTCTAATGGATAACAAAATGAAATTTTCGGAAGCTATCCAGGAAGTATTAAAAATTATCCTATATGGAATATCAATAAAATAATATTTATTAAAGCACCAGTTATCAATTGTATTAATAACTGGTGCTTCATAAAATTATATTAAGTTTATATTAGGGTTATATTGAGGTCATATTGGGTCATATTAAAAAGTTACCTTTTTTCCATCATATATACATTGAAGTATCTTTTTCATTTGATCAAAATCTATAGGCCTTGGATTAGCTCCTGTACATGCATCTAAGAGCGCATTCTTTGCTATAAAATCAACATTTGAATTGAAATCATCTTTGCTTATACCATAATCTTTTAAGGTCAAAGGTATATTCAATTCCTTATCCATATCTTGTACCATTTTAACTAGAGAATCTACCAATTCATCTTCAGTAGTTCCTTTAAGTCCTAATATTTTAGCTATATTAGCATATCTATCTGAGCAAGCTTTTTTATTAAAATCTAAAACATATGGAAGATATATTGCATTAGCGCATCCATGTGGTATGTGCCATACAGCTCCTGTTTTATGTGCTAAACTATGAGTTATACCAAGAAGTGCATTAGAAAATGCCATACCTGCTAAACATTGTGATATATGCATCTTATTTCTAGCATCTTTATCACCCTTATAGGATTTAAGTAAGTTATCCCTTGTCATAATTATGGAATGTATTGCAAGTGGATCTGAAATATCTGATCTAGCTGATGCTACATAAGCTTCTAGTGCATGAGTTAATGCATCCATACCAGTATGTGCAGTTAATTTAGGTGGCATTGTCTGGGCTAATGCTGGATCAACTATAGCTATATCCGGTGTCAAATTGAAGTCAGCTAAAGGATACTTTATTTTAGCTTTATAATCAGTTATTACTGAAAATGAAGTAACTTCAGTAGCTGTTCCACTAGTAGAAGCTATAGCTACAAATTTAGCTTTTTGTCTTAATTCTGGTAATCCAAACGGAACAATTGCTTGTTTAAAAGTAAAATCTGGATATTCATAAAATAGCCACATAGCCTTTGCAGCATCTATTGGTGAACCTCCTCCAATAGCAACTATCCAATCTGGCCCAAATTCTGTCATTATTTTGGCACCTTTCATAACGGTTTCCACAGACGGATCTGGTTCAACACCTTCTATTAGTTTAACTTCTATGTTTGCTTCTTTTAAGTATTCTTCTACCTTGTCAAGGAAACCGAATCTCTTCATGGATCCTCCTCCAACAACTACTACAGCTTTCTTACCTTTTAACGTTTTCAAAGCACCCAAAGCATCTTCTCCAAAGTAAATGTCTCTTGGCAACGTAAATCTCTCCATTATTATTCCCCCTAATTTTATTTCCATATATTTTTATTCCCATATATTTCATTAGCAAAATTCGTACCAATCAACTTACTTACTTTTCAAATTTTCTATATCATTAGATATTGTACCCAAAGCCATACCAGTTAAGGCTTCGAGGTACTTTTATAGCTTTTCCAACTTTATGCTTATCTTTAATAATACCGGTACCTCTGTTCAAAAAAAGAACAGGGTTTTGATCAAATAAAGAACACAATCTTCAGATAATTCTGTAATGTTATTATTTGGATAATAGCCGTATATTCCTTTGTATTTCATTAAAATTTTTATAATACTATATTTTATTGATTTCTATTTCATCTATTAAGTGCACCTTTTTTGTACACTATGAGTAGATAACTGATAGTTGAATTTTTTCTTGTTTTATTTTAGGCACTGTTCTGTAAATTTTCTATAAACAAATACCTTCTAACAAGTGATGATATTTTACCCAGTTAACTCCAAGGACACTTCCCAATGAAATAAAAGTAGTGGTCCATATAAGAGCTCCTATATATGCATTAACTGAAAATCTTTTATATGACATATCTGCAATGCCTGAAACATACCCCGTAACATGCCTTACACCTGGAATAAAGTAGGCTATAATTAGCAGCTTATTACCATATTTTTTAAGCCATAGAGATACCTTATCAAATTTATTTTTATTCATGTGAATATAATGTCCATGTTTTTCGAAAAAAGCTGATCCTAATATTCTTCCAATAAAATAGGATAGAGTTACACCTATACTTACTCCAAGTGAAGCAATTAATATACTTAAAATTAAACTCATTTTCCCCTTATAAATAACATATCCACAATAGGTCATAAGTGCCTCTCCAGGTAAGGGAAACGCTATAAGTTCCAGCATTAACGCTATTAATAATACAATGTATCCATAATGATTAAATAATCCTATTACATACTGCAAAATTTTCACCTCACATATACAAGTATAACCCTTATGTTATACTCATTGTCTCTACTGCATGGTCACAAAGGATTTCTTAATTTTTCCACACATATTTTAGATCACATTTTAAGTGTTGCATATATCAATCATATCTGACAAAGGAAATATTAATGTAACTTTAGTTCCTTTATTTATATCAGAGTTAATACTAATTTTCAACCCCAATTTTGAACAAAGCTTTTCACATAAATATAGTCCCATTCCTGTGCTTTTGCTAAACTTTCTTCCGTTCTCACCAGTAAATCCTTTTTCAAAAACTCTATTTATATCTCTATCTACTATACCCACTCCATTATCCTCTATAGTTAACATTACTAAATTAGCTTTCTTCGCTGAATATATAATTATCATTGGCTCCTTATTACTTAAGTACTTTATAGAATTTCCTATTATCTGATTTATAATAAATTCAACCCATTTTCCATCAGTATATACAATTTCATCAATATCTTTTATATCTAATTTTATTTTCTTATGAATAAAATCTCTATAATTCCTTTTGACTGCATTTCTTACTGCATTATCAAGGTTAATTTGTTTTATAATATAGTCTTTACTCACATTGTTACTTCGTGAATAATAAAGTACCTGTTCTACAAATCCCTCAATTCTATCCATCTGGAAATCTATTTTATTAGTTACTTCATTTTGATTATTTTCAAGTATAAGTTTTGTAGAAGCTATTGGCGTCTTAATTTCATGTACCCAGGTCTCTATGTATTCTCTATAATCTGCCTGCATATCTTTATAATATTTAACATTCTCATGCATATTTCTGCTTACCACTTTAAGTATAGAATTAAGCTTTTCACCTTCTATAAAGTTTGCTTCTTTTATTACCTCTGGAAGCAGATATTTCTTATCTAATTTTTCTAATATACTGTCAATTTCATCATAATAATTTTTATATTTTATAAATTCTAAGGCCATATATGAAATTAGTGGTAAAAACCAGATGCAAAAAAACAATACAATTATAATGAAGTTAACATTAATAGCAAGCATTATAACTGATAACACAATAAACATCAGCATATTGCATGATATTACTGCCATTTTATCTTTAATAAATTCACCTATACTCATGGCATTATATACCCTAACCCTCTTCTTGTCTCTATTGGATTTTTTATTCCTATCTCTTCAAGCTTCTTTCTTAATCTGTTAATATTAACAGTTAAAGCACTGTCATCTACAAAATAGTCTACTTTCCACAAGTATTCCATAAGTAAATCTCTTTTTACTATACTTCCTCTATTATTTATTAAATAGGAAAGTATCTTAACCTCATTTTTAGTTAGCTCTAAGGATTTGTCTTTATAAATAACCGTTGCATTTGAAAGATTTAAATTAAAGTCTTTGTAATTTAATATATTACTAGTTTTTAAGTTTCCATAGGTTCTTTTTAATATATTTGTTATCCTTGCAAGTAGTATTTCTGTATTATAAGGTTTTGTTATAAAATCATCTGCCCCCAAATTCATACTAATTAATTCATCTGCATCACTATCCCTGCTAGTAACTATTATAATGGGAACATCTGAGGTTTTACGTATTTCTCTACATATATAATAGCCATCAAACTGTGGTAGATTTATGTCTAGCAGTATAAGGTTTGCATTCTCATTTTCAACATATTGTATTATATTATTAAAATCTACAGGAGCTTTCACTTCGTATCCATATTTCATTAAAAAATTTTGTAATTCTTCTCTTATAACTTCATCATCTTCAATAATAATAATTTTTGTCATTATTTTCTTTACCTTTCTATATAGAAGACTATTAAACTTTGGCAAACAAAATTTAATAGTCCTAATAATTATTATAATATTAGATATTATTTTTTACTATATTTTTGTATCCTGTATATGTTGTATAGAAATATCCTACGTAAACTGCGATAAATAATAACGCTGTTGTTAAAGCTGAAAATCTAATATCTATTTGATTAAACTTACTCATCTCTCCATTAACTACTGAAATGGCAATGATAGAATGAATTATCGCAAGCGTAACTGGGAGACTAAAATACATAAAAGTTTGAATGAAGATTGTTTTATCTATCATTTTTTTGTTTGCACCAATTCTCTTTAATGCTTTATATCTTTCTATACTATCACTGGCTTCTGATAATTGTTGAAGAGCAAGTACTGCCATGCTGGTTATTAGAAATATTATCCCTAAATATATTCCTATAAATAATACTGCTGTTGTTCCACCCTTTTCACTGGAATAAATATCATCCTTTGAATAAGCATTCATATCTGAAATACTTAAGCCCTTATACTTGTGATTTAATAAATTCTCGTGTATTTCACTATATTTTTTATTATTTTGTTCCCTATTTTTATTTGAATACATCACATTAAGTATGGATCTGCAAATTTTATTGGACTTTGGTAGAATTTCATCATTTATAACTATCGTTAAATAAGTATCTTGCACTATATCATTTCCGAGATTTTCTTCTATAATTTTATCGTTTTTAACCAAGTACTCTTTTCCTTTAATATTAACTTTCTTATTACTTTTAAGCTTTCCATGAGCTAACTTAACCATCTCATTATAGTTAGACATAAGTAAAACCTCATCCTTGTTTAAGCTTATTTCTTTTTTTCCTCTCAGTTTCAACATTTTATTATAATCGGATATTTTAACAAAGGATACCTTATCATCCTTATGCTCTTCATCTGTAATTGATAATAAACCGCCTACTTTTACTCCTGAAAGATATTCATTGTAAGCTGCATACTTTTCATTTTTACTTGTTTTAAAATTAACCTTAGCTAATACATCTTCTAAATTGTTCTTTTTACTATTATTGTATACTGTTATACTAGCATCAAAAGGTGCCTCTTTTTCAAGCCCTGCTTCAAAATCCTTCTTAAGACTTATTCCTGTAGATAATACAAGTATTGTAATAAATAACATTAAGCATATTACTGACATTGATATAAAATTTGTATTAACTTTACTACTTATTTGTTTTACTACAAATATATTCAATCCTTTTAAATATACATTCTTATTTCTATTTACTATATATAGCATTACTCCAGATAAACTAAAGAAGAATAATACTGTACTTACTACCGAGAGGACTATTAATGGCTTAAACATAGGATTTCTTGTATCTAAACCTATCTTTAGTATAGATTTATACGTAAATCCAAGTAATACCACACATAGAATAAAAGCTAATAAATATGTAAATGAATTTTTAAATTTTATATTTTCATTTTTCCTGCCTGCTGTTAGTAAATCAATTATTTTATACTTAGAAATAACAAATACATTAAATATCATAACAAGCAAAAACATTATTCCAAAGTATAATATAGTCTTACCTATAGCACTTGTTGAAACAGCAAACCTGTATTCATTTATAGGAGTCTCAAATAATTTTAATGTAAAAATAGATAGAACCTGTGATGTTCCCATTCCTAATATAAGACCGACAATTAAAGATATAATTCCAACTATAAGTGTCTCTGCTACTAATATCCTGGATACTTTTCCTTTTCCCATACCTAAAGACATGTATATTCCTAATTCTTTTTTGCGTTTCTTTATTAAAAAATTATTTGCATATAATATTAAACTCCCTAATATCATTGATACAAATACTGATACGCCAGACATCATTTCCATTAACCTGGATATGTATTTTGCATTTGAAGATTTTACATCAATAAGTGCTTTTTGTGAATCTATAGAATTAAAGCTGTAAAATATACAAACAGCCAGTATTAGTGTTAAAAAGTATATCGTATAATCCTTATAACTTTTCTTAATATTGTTTATAGCTATCTTAGAATACATTGTTGTCATCACCTCCAAGAAGAGTTATAACTTCTATAATTTTATTAAAGAATTCTTTTCTAGTGTTATTACCTCTTACAAGCTCGCTGAAGATTCTTCCATCTTTAATAAAAAGTATTCTATGAGCATAGCTTGCTGTAAAAGAATCATGAGTAACCATAAGTATGGTAGTATTCAACTCCTTGTTTAAACTTTCAAATCTTTCAAGTACTAATCTGGCTGATTTTGAATCCAGTGCTCCTGTTGGTTCATCTGCAAGTACCAAAGATGGATTAGTTACTATTGCTCTTGCTGAAGCAACTCTTTGTTTTTGTCCTCCTGACATCTGATAAGGATATTTATTTAATACTTGTCCTATTTCTAAATATTTAGCTACTGATTTTATTTTTTCATCTATTTCTGAAATTTTCTCGCCTTTTATTGTTAATGCTAAAGCAATATTCTCATAAGCTGTAAGAGTATCTAATAAGTTAAAGTCTTGAAATATAAATCCTAACTCATTTTGCCTAAACTTGTCCAATGCTTTTGATTTTAACCTGGTAATGTCACTATCATTTATTATTATCTTTCCCACAGTAACATTATCAATAGTTGATATACAGTTAAGTAATGTAGTTTTACCACTTCCTGAAGGTCCCATTATTCCAACAAACTCCCCTTCATCTACCTTAAAGCTGATATTATCTATAGCCTTTGTTACATTATCTTTACTACCATAATACTTTTCAATTTTTTCTACACTTAATATATTTTGCATTTATAAATCTCCCTTTTTTCTTAGTACTATTCTAAACATTAATGATTTTGTTATCTGATGACATTACCATCAAGCGATTCAATTTTACATGTATATCACTTAATCCGTTGTTTGTCTCACCGGTAATTGATACATTAATATAAATACCCATGATATTATATAACCATACCTCGGTTGTTGCTCAGTAATTAAATAAAGCATCCCAAAACCACAAAATATTATATATAGCAAGTTTATTAGCTTATTATACAAATATTGTTTTACATGAAATAATCGTTTATATATACACATCATTAAAATAATATATAACATTTGAGAATAAAAGAATAATACTATGCTCAAAGTAAATCTTGAATTTAATATGCTAATCTCACCTGTAGACCAATATGCTCCTGAAAAATCACCACTTGACCATTGTCCTATAAATTTAACTATATAAAATCCAATTAATTCATACAACGGTGTACTCGTCAATCTCTCCTTAATAATAGACTTACAAGCTGATTCAACCTTATCATAATTAAAATTATATTTTTCTGCTACTTGACTGTCTTCATTATTCCACATACCTATAGCTTTAATATTTGTACCTTTTAAGGCAGAGGTCCATACAGCTGGTTCTCTTCCATGCCACAGCGAATATTCTGTTATATTCAATCTTAACAATATGGTGTTAGTAGTGCCTAATGGAATTAAAAATGAAACTATTAATAATATACTTATAGTAATGCTTTTCCTATTTTGATAATAAATTATTAAATAAGAAATGTACGCTATAATAATAACAATACCTACCATTCTAAAAAGATTACCTATACTTAATAATAGTCCTGAAACAAGAATCCACAGTGAACCCTTTTTATTTTTTATTACTAAAATGAATATGTAGATACTTCCTAAAAAAAATGTCATAGCTAAATTTTCTGAACAAATTACAGAATTATAAAATATAAATGCTGGAAATACACATGCTATAAAAGAAATTATGATTGATTCCTTTTTATTTCCGTATAATTCTATACTTATCAAATAAATAATATATACATTTATTGTTGATAAAATTATGTTTATTAATTTAATTACCAATAAAGCATCTGGAAATACTTTAATTATCATTCCAAAATATAATGTTAATATTGTTAAATGGGGAAACCTGGCTATATAGCTTGTACCTTTAAAGACTGAGTAGTCTCCATATGCAAATTTTTGGCCACAATTATAAATTATTTCAAAATCTGAAAATGGTTTAACATCTATTAATAAAATGTATAATAGCCTTAATGAAAATGCTAATAACAAAATTATTAATAATATTACTTTATCAGAATAACCTTTTTTCAAAAGTTTACAAATAAAGTATCCTATTAATGAACAAATCAAAAATAAAATTAAACTACTTATTATTAAGTATATTATATTTTTGAATGATAACTTTATAAGGCTTAAAAATGACATTCCTATACTTCCTAATATAATCATTAAAAAAAGAATTTTTAAAGATATATTCATGAAATTTGTAAACTTTTTTTTGATATAATTCATACCGCACTCCTTTGCAATATTATTGATAATTTATCCGATCACTACCATTGCTAACACCCCCATCGCACACAGCGAAAGCAACTATCACCAAATCAAATATTTGGGATATCTGCTTTTCTATCAAAGTGAGGAATAAGCACTGCTACGCGCCTGGATAAGTTCTTCTAAGGTTCAGCTGGAGAAAGTCATTCTTATAAGCAAACTCCATCTGAACCTAAGAATCACTTGATATAATACTTTCATTTTGAGATATTAACTAGCACTATTAACGTCATTTCATGTAACTTATTTTATAAGATTCTATTTATATCATCAATTGAACTATATTTCATTAACATTACATTTTTGTTATATTATTTTCTTTAACATAAACAGAGTTCTTAACATCAGATGGAGTTTTGACTCCACCTGATGCTTAGAAATCGTTATCCAGGGACGTAGCTGCTCTTTACTCCAACTTAAAGAAGTTGGAGTATTAGAGAAGGTAGTCATCGGATAAATATAGGTCTGCGGCACTAATTTCTTAATGCCGCAGACCTATGTTATAGATGTTCAACCTTAATATAAAATTCTTAATTCCTCATGTGTATGAGAAAAAATCTTATATTTTTATTTCCCCAACCTAAATCCCAGGGTACATGATACCTATCTGTGGTATGGGAGTTAACCAAAGGGTAATTGTGAGAATCAAATCCCGTTACTATTGCAAAATGATCTATATTACCTCTGCCTTTCTCATAAGCTATCAAATCACCTATCTTTAACTTACTAAATACTCCATTAGATGTATTTGATATATTAGCAGTTAACTGATCAAAAGTTCCAATCTTTATAACACTTCCCCTTCCACTGCGTAACAAATAATTTTTTAATCCATCTGCATTTGACCAAGCTCTTGTACCTGGATGCCATTCACCGTTGGTACGCATGGCACCTCCTTCTTTATCTCCCAATACTTGAGATATAAAATTAGTACAGTCTCCCCCTGCTCCATTATAATCATCATATTTCCTATTATACTTAAAGTTATTGCTATTTCCCCAAGCTATACCACAATACTTGTCAGCATAAGCCACTGCATTTTTCCTGTCATAAACCATTCTCCTTTTACCGCTGAAATTATTGGAATATTTTCTTGAAGAACTTATGTTATTATTTAATGCTGCTGTATAAAGTTGAAGAGAATCTTCAAAGCAATCAGTGTACCAGTCACTAAGTACAAGCCATTTTCCATCTTTTTTTACTACACTTGCCGTATGGCGTATACCTACTCCAAATGAATTTAATGGACTAGCTTCATCATTTTTATATTTATAATCAAACTTATAACTTTCTGCAATAACTAATCTTACTGTGCTACCGTGAGGTATAGCTTTTCTTAAATTTATAGTAGATTTAATATCTTTAAATTCTATATTTCTTTTGCTGCACCAATCCTTCAAGTATTTAGCTCTTTTTACTTCATGCTCTAATGCATATTTACCGCTTGGTCTAGATGTATCATAGTAATTATTCAATGTTGAATAATCACCGGTTTTAAGAGCATCACACCGAAAATTATATATTTTTTGAATTTCTGCACTTATCTCTTCCTTATTTATACTTTCCCTAGACTTGCATATTGAACATTTAAGTATAGGGATCGTTAAGAATATAAATATTAAAGTTATGTATTTTAACAATGACATAACTTTAATTTTCTTCATCACATGATTTAATCTCACGAGTAGTCTCCTCCTAAAAGATGGCTTAACAATTTGCCCATTATTTTAATAAACAGAGTTCTTGGCATCAGATGGAGTTTTGACTCCACCTGATGCTTAGAAATCGTTATCCAGGGACGTAGCTGATCTTTACTCCAACTTAAAGAAGTTGGAGTATTAGATCAGGTAGTCATCGGATAAAAACCTTCATATATATGATTAGGAATTTATCATAAAATCATGTGATAAATATATTTCCAAATTTGTGTAAAATTTTGTATTTCATCCTACTTAATACCAAGTATAGCGCTATTTAATGATGTCTATCTTTGTTATTTAAGTATTTAATTATATTAATCATAATTTTTATAAAAGCAAATGTTATACCTTCCAATACAATTAATCCACTTGCAATAATTAAAACTATTCCTACGCTTTGTGACAATCAATATCACTCCTTCTAATTTAAACATATCTATTATTATAACCATTTATAAAAAATATTTTTTCTTTGCGTCTTAAGTTTTAAAAGTGGTATACCACATTGAAAATGGACAGATTGAAATTGTTCAATATAAGATATGCTATGAAAAATAAGAATTTTTAGTAACTTAAAGAAGACTGGGCATGGAGAATACCTAGTCTTCTTTTTTATAATATTGAACCTTCTACAAACTATGCATATGTAGCTTTGTAAGGTGTACAAAAGTATATTTAACATTTTTTGCTTTTCATATAATTATTAATTTTATCCAGATAGTATTTATGCTCTCTAATCATATGGTCTGGAAGGAGAGGATTTAATGTACCTATTGCCATAACCTCACAACTGGATCTCAATTTTAATATTTCTTGTAAATATAGGATAAATTTTTTCATTACTTTTTCTATTTCTTCAATCAAGAGCATTAGAGCATCATTGCCTGATTCACTTTGCATCATCATCATTTGTAATTCATTACCTTTCACTGACAACATATCAAATTTCATCTTAAATTCAAGTGCTTCAGCGCTAAGAATTGATTCAGTAGGATCTAAAAATGAAGCATAAGCCGAGGCATGACCTGAACTATCAGATATCCACTTATTTAATAACTCTATAAAATGTATAGGATCTTGAATACTTTTTAAATAATCTTCTGGATACATAAGTTGAAGTCTAAATTCCATAGCTTCATTTATTTGATGACTAATAAGAGTTGGCGGCAAATTCATCTCTAATTTACAGGTCAAAAGACCTTTAAGTATACTTACTTTAAAATTTATGAAGTCATTAACAGCTTCAATTAAACCAGGTGTATTTTCATTAAAATTGTCTTTGCTTTCAATTTTGTCCATAGTTTTCTGAAAAAAGTTTCTAAAAATTATTGTTTTCTGAATATATGGCACTTCTTTAGATGTTAATGCACTATTTTGAAATATAGCATGGTCTCTCATTATACCTGTCCAAAATAATAAATCTTGTTTTTCATTAGGCAAAAAGCTCCCTCCATACAATTTTCATAATCTACATTTAGTTTATGTATGTTCTTCAATATTGTTACCATAAAACTTATCCATTCTAATATGACCCATTTTTTTCATTCACATATTTCGTAATATTAATCATAATTTTTATAAATACAGCCATTATTGTTCCAATTGTAATTAATCCACCTATAGTAATTAAAAATATCTGTAAACCTCGCGACATCTAATCTCACTCCTCTTCCTAAAATTCAATATTATTTTTATTATTATCACATATTAACTAATATATACACTTACCTCTGTTAGTAAAGGAGTAATACTATTATGGCAATAATTAAAATTATAGCTATGCCGACAAAATCTAATTCATCATTTATTCCAATAATTTATTTGCTATATCATTTGAATAAGGCATCAATATTCTCCTATGGTATAAAAGGCGAGAAAAAAGTTGGCCAAAAAGGAGGAGTTTACTATAAAAACTTTTACAATCCATGTAAACAATCCCGGAGACATGTATACACTTTGAGTTGTTATTTAAAAGAGAATCAACTTGGACATTTGTGGATTCAACCTATAGTAGTATTCACAATAAGATGGAGTTCAAGACTAAAAGTACCTACAAATTCTACTCCTGTTATGAAAGTAAATGAATTACTTTCATTTATAGATAATTTTAAAAGTAAAAATAGAACTATTTCACATGAAGAAATCAAAAAATTAGAGACAATTATTGATACCAAGATAGATTTATAATTGTTTACATAATATGGATAAACTACAGAAAAAAGCCGGTTATTTTAACCGGCTCTAATACTCACGCTTTCCAGTCTTCACAATTCCATACATTCGTTACAATGTCTTCATAAAACTCTGGTTCATGGCACACTAAAATTATGCTGCCGTCATATTCCTTTAAAGCACGCTTAAGCTCATCTTTAGCATAGATATCTAAGTGATTAGTTGGTTCATCCAAAACTAATATATTGGTTGGTTTATTGATGATCTTGCACAATCTAACTTTGGCCTGTTCTCCTCCACTCAATATATTAATAGGACTGTCTATGTGCTGTCTTGTGAGTCCGCATTTAGCAAGGTCACTTCTAACCTCAGTTTGGGTCAAATCAGAAAAAGTCTTCCAAACATCATATAAAACCGTATGGGTATTACTTTCTGCAACTTCCTGCTCAAAGTAGCCTATTTTTTTATAGTCACTTAAAACTACTTTACCATTTACAGGTTTTAATAATCCAAGCAAACTTTTTAATAGAGTTGTTTTTCCTAAGCCATTGGCTCCAGTTATTGCAATTTTTTCTCCTCTTTTCATTTTTAGATTTAGAGGTCTGCTTAAAGGCTTATCATATCCAATAACTAAATTGCTGGCTCTAAAAATTACACTTTCCGGCATTTTTACACTTTTAAAATTAAAGCGAGGTTTTATAAGGTTCTTTTTAATTTCTATTCTTTCAATTTTACTTAGCTTTTTTTCTCTTGCCTTTGCTTGTTTTGCCGTTGCAGCTCTCGCTTTATTTTTTCTCACATAATCTTCAAGCTTTGCAATTTCATTTTGCTGCTCTTTGTATTCAATCTGCAGCTGCTGTTTTCTTATTTCATAAAGCCTGAGAAAATAATCATAATTTCCGTGATATCTAGTTAAGATTTTGTGTTCAAGGTGATATATTACATTGACAACGCTGTTTAAAAAGCTGTTATCATGGGATATCAATATAAAGGCATTCTCATAATTTATTAAATAGCTTTTTAACCATTCTATATGTTCTTCATCCAGGTGGTTAGTAGGCTCATCTAATAACAAAATGTCTGGTGCTTCAAGTAAAAGCTTAGCAAGTAAAACCTTTGTTCTTTGTCCACCGCTTAAATCTGAAACGTCTTTATCTAAAAGTTCTCTAATCCCAAGACCTGCTGCTGTAGATTGTATTTTTGAATTAATACTGTAAAAGTTGTTTTTGTCTAAAGTTTCTTGCATATTTGATAACTTATTGAGAGCTTTGGATAATTCCTTTTCATCCATAGTACCAAGCTTGTTGCATAAGTCACTTATTTTTTTCTCTATATCAAATAACTTTGAAAATGCGCCCTTTAAAGTGTCTAGTGTAGTATTTCCTTTTTTTAGATCAACATGCTGATCCATATAGCCTATGCTAAATTTAGGATTCCATTGAATTGTACCATCATCTGGCAGAAGCTCTCCCGTAATAATTTTCATAAAGGTTGACTTACCTTCCCCATTAGCACCAATAAGACCAATATGCTCTCCTCTTAATAGTTTAAAAGATGTATTTTTAAATAATACTCTTTCACCAAATGAATGGCTCATATTTTCAACTGTTAAAATACTCATTATTTATTTACTTCCTTTATCTATGTATTTCCAATCTAATATATTATGCGCTTTTAAAGCATATCATTTCATGCTATAAATACTCAAGCTCATAAATATTTCTGTATTATATGTGACTATATAGCTAAACAGCCTCAACTATATTCAATTGTTTAGCTATAGTAAAATAAAACAACGGTATATTAGCATACTTTTTTATGCTAATATACCGTTTTACGTTAACCATGTTTTTTTTGTTTTCTGATTATTCTTCTAATACTATTTTCTGTTAAATAATATTGTTTAGATAAGCTTTTAACAGATATTCCTGTACAATACTTATTAAAAATTTCTTTATTCCTTATATAAAGATACTTTTTGGTTTCAGTATTTTCTCCCCAGGATTTTTTATTTTCATTTTTCCTAGGAATATAAATATATCCACCATCAGTATATTTTTGAATTTCTTGAATTATACATTCTGGTAATACACTCTGTGCCTTTTCATATTTCATAAGTCATCTGCTCCAATCTACATTTACTTTGTAAATAATGAAGCAAAGACTGAACAAAACATGTAAAAACTAAATTGATAAATTTATAGGGTCGCTAATTAACTTATACACTACTCATAATGATTTGAAAATGTCATTTTGAAACATACATAAATTAAGTTTAACATTATTTTCCCTGCAGCTCCAAACAAAATTTTTCCATGTTTTTACAATCTTTGCATGGAGCTAACTCTTATAACTAAAATCATTATAAATTCCCCCTTTTTTCCTTAATCTACTAATTGTATATTTACAATAATTATTCTATGAACTCATACATCATGAAAACTATTGAAGATTTCAAATACAATCAAATTAAGTATAATATAAACTCCAACATTTTCAAAGCTTTAATTTAAGATGACTTCAATAAGAAATATTAAATTTTATCCGATGGCTACCAGCCGTAATACCCCCATCTTCTTATAAAGTGGGGGATAACGGCTGCTACGCCCCTGGATAACGATTTCTAAGCTTCAGATGGAGAAAAGAACTCCACCTGAAACCAAGAACTCTGTTTATTATTCTAATAATTTACTTAATATTTCTTCTAAATAAATAGTTTCAATCTTACAAAATAGAGACATTTTTAAAATTTATCTATAAACATCTAAAGAATGTCCATACAAAGTTTTAAGTTTAACACTTGATGAAATAACTCTTTTATAATCTTTATCAAATAAAGTTTTAAGGTTATTAGCCTCATAATCAATTGTATAATCTAAAGCGTCATTTTTTCCCATATTCTTAATACCTGCTTCCTCTAATACAGGTTTTATTAGAACTTTATATTCTTCTATAGCTTTATCAAAACTTTTTGCATTTGAATAATCTACATTTGCAAAAGTATCCATAATTTTTTGTGCATATTCCTTATTAGTGGCACGTTCTAAACTTTTTACGGCATAGTATTTACTATTTTTATCTGTAACCATGTCAATTTTGATATTTACACGTTTCAGGTCTTCAATTACAGTTGATATTTCTGGCTCTGAATCTATAACCTTTTGTATTCTTGCAGACATAGTTGAATTAAGTAACTTCTGCTGCTCTACATTTAGATTTTTTTCTGCATAAGAACTTACCTTACCTTTAGCTATTCCCATTTCTGCATAATCACTATAATCCATACCACCTAAAGTATTTACAATAGAACATGCATAATCCATAACCTTTGAAGAATCCACTAATTCTTTTAAAGTAAAATCAACTCCATTTACCTTAAACTTAGTATTTAAGTTTTCTATATTATTAGAAATACCTTTTGAAATATTTCTTTTCATCTCTCCAATAAGATCAGTTATTCCTTTTTTTATTGACTTTTCATCCTCTTTTAAACTACTACTATCACTAAAATTTTGAGCTATTTTTGCCACAAAATTATTTACATAATAATCATAATAACTTACATCTTTTCCTTGAGCTTTAGAAGCAAATACATCTAAATAATCTTTATTTAAAGTTTCACCTTTAATCTTACAATAACTAGTTACAGTAAATTCCTTTCCATCTTTGCCTGTGCACTTTTCGTAGTCTATATCTTCTGATGGTATATATAATATTTCTGATGGAGTTCTGTTTGTTTCATTAACATTTGCATTTTCAATCTTTAAGGCTTTACTTGTATCAAACTTGGCTTTTGTAATATTGCCATTTTTATCCCATAAATTTTCATTTGTATAAAGTCTGTTTTCTGTTGAATTTGATATACTACTAACATTCATAATTCAAAACCCCTTATATAATAAATAAAAATACGTTAACAATATTCTCGTAGTAAATTTTCAAAGCTTTACCAATATTGTTAGCTACCTCCTGATGTTGTTGAAAAGTATCGTTTTAAATTTAAGAGTTAGGGTACTTGTTTTATATATTTGTTATGATAGAAAGACGGTCCAGGAAATTTTAAGCAAGGCTTTTATTTTAAATGTTTTAGGGGATATAATGAAAAATGAAACTAAATTTATAGATGAGCCACTGGTAGGGTGAGATATTATGGAGAAAAAGAAAAAAATATATAAAGTTATTGATTTAGCTAGAATGTATGGTATTCATTCCAATACTATAAGGCTTTATGAAAAGCTAGGCTTTATATCTAAAGCAAAAAGAAATATAAATAACTACCGCATATTTGGAGAATTACATGTACTACAAATAAAGGTTTGTCGGTGTATTTTTGGTTATCCTTTTACAAACAAACATATAAGGAATGCCGGTAATGAAATCATGTGGTCAATAACAAAAAAACAGTGGGATGAAGCAGGACAAAATACAGATTTATATATAGGAATAATTGAACAGGAAATTAAGAAGGCTCAAAAAGCCTGTGAAATGCTAGATAATTGGACAAACTCAACTAAGAATAATGAAATTTTTTTAGAAAAGAAAATGTTGTCACGTAAAGATATTGCTGATTATCTTGGAGTCACTACTGAAACCATACGAAACTGGGAAAGGAATGGGTTAATTCTTCCAGAAAAAGTAGGTGCAAAAGGTGAAAAACTTTATTCAAGTACTGATTTAGGAAGAATGCACATTATATATATGTTATTACAGTCCGGATATAGTATGGCCTCGATCCATCGTAGTATTTCAATGTATGATAAAGGACATGCCGAGTTAGTGGCATCATCACTGGACTGTCAAGAGTATGATGAGTTTATTTCAGTTGGAGATCGCTGGCTTTATGAATTAAATAAACTACTAAAAGCAGCTCAAAAAATACCTTCAATTATTGAAGAGATGAAAAACTTATAAAAAACCTTACACTTGCACACCACCCTATATTTTCTATGTTATTTTTTTATAGAAGGATGGTGTGTTGTTTTTTCATCCTTAACTATAAAAACTGGAGGTAAAACAATGATAAGTAAGGTTTTTGAAATAATTACGAAAGAACGTGCAGTAGGAACAGCTGCAAATGATGAAATAGTAAATTTTTTAGAAAATAAGTTTAAATATATGAACTATTCAATAAAGTCGCTGCCATTTGAATGTACTGTTTGGGAAAAAGCAAAATCAACTCTTATAAGCCGCAATCACTTGTTCCAGGTTGAGCCAAGTCCTTTTTCCGAGCCTTTTAAAGGAAGTGGAAAGTTGATTATGGTTAAAACTGTGAAGGAATTAGAAGATATTGATTGTAATGATGTTATTTTAGTATTGTCAGGAAAGCTTACAGAAAGTCCTTTGCAGCCAAAAGACTATCCCTTTTATTATCCGAAAGAGCATAAATATCTTATTTCTCTACTTGAAAGAAAGAAGCCAAAGGCAATTATTGCTGTAACCGGTAAAAATCCATTAAGTGGGCAAAATCCATTTCCGCTTTTTGAAGATGGAAACTTTTTAATACCATCAACAAATATCAATGATCAAACCTTATCAAAAATTGAGGCCGCGGGGCTTTTAGGTGAGGTTGTGAATTTAACAATAGATTCCCATAAAAGGTTGTCCAAAAGTCGACAGATTGTAGCATTAAAGAAAGCTACAAAATCAATGGGAAAAATTGTTATAGGTGCTCATATGGACACAAAATATAATACACCTGGAGCTTTGGATAACGCATCAGGAGTAGCAGTGTTGCTGCAGATGGCTGAAGTATTGAAATCTACAGCATACGATATAGAGATCGTACCATTTAATAGTGAAGAATTCTATGGTGCCTGTGGTGAAATGGAATATTTAAAATTAATTGATAATGAAAAAGATAGAATTAAGCTCATGATTAATATAGATTCACCATGCCATAAGGGAGCTCAAACTGCCATTTCCTTTCACAATCTAAGTAATAATATAAGTGAAATTATAAACTGCACTATAGGTAAGAGTGAAGAAATTGTTAAAGGCAGAAAATGGTATGCCGGAGATCATGCTCCTTTTATATTTCGTGGTATACCTTGTTTAGTAGTAACATCATCAGATCTTTTTAGTGGTGGCTTAGAATACACCCATACCTCAAAAGATACGTTGGATACCATTGATTTTGACATGATTGGTCATATAGTCAGGTATATAATTGAAATTATCGCAAATCTTTCTGTTTAAGTATTTCTAAAATGAATAAATTTGAACTGCATAAATAAGCATCTTAATCTTAGAATTTTTTTGGCATATATGTTATGGTAAAATATAGTTAACTGTGTTTATATGAGGAGTTGATTAATACAATGGATGAAAGTAAAGAACTTTATCAAATAGGAAAAGTATCTAAAATATGCAATATTCCAATAAAAACACTCAGATACTATGATGAAATAAAATTGTTGATACCAAGAAAGATTGATCCAGACAGTAATTATAGATATTATTCAAATGACCAATTGGCTTTAGTGCTTGTGATCAAGCATTTTAAAGAAGCAGGTTTTTCATTAAAAGAAATAAAAGTACTTTTGGGCAGAGAAAATTTAGAATATAACACAAGAAAAATTAATGAAAAATGTATAGAGATTGATAACAAAATTAACGATTTAAAGATGCTAAAACAAAAATTGCAGTTTTTTATAAAAGAAAGCAAAAAGGAAAAGAAAAAAAATAAGGATTTTAAAATTGAGATAAAAGAAATACCAGTCTCTTATGTTGCCTATCTCAGGAGCAAAGGGCCCTGTACTATTGAAGAATTTACAGTTAGGTACTGTAAACTGATTTCATTAGTTGAAAAAAACAATTTTCATATTATAAAGAATGCTATGGCAGTGTATTATGATAACTGTATTGATTTTGAAGAAAAAGAAAAGGAAGATTATGATATAGAAGTTTGTATAGCTGTGTCTGAGGAAAGAGAAATAGATGGTCTAGTTAGAAAGTTTGGAGGTTTTAAAGCTGTTACTGCTGTCCATTATGGAAGTTATGATAGTATGATAGATACTTATAGAAAGTTGTACAAATACATTTATGAAAATAAATATGAAATTTGCGGTGAACCTGTAGATAATTATCTTGTGGACATAATGAACACAGTAGATGAAGAAAATTATGTGACTGAACTTATAGTTCCAATAAAATAATTAAAATAAGTGTTGACTCTCCCGTTACTGTATGCATTATTCTTTCAATTGTAGATATTCACACCAGAAATATATATCTTAGATAAGTCTGTTAACTTCAGTGGATGTCTATATGAAGTTTGAAAGAGGTGTATGTAAGTTGAGCGAAAAGAGTACAAAAATTAATGAAAGCTATATTGAAAATGAAAAGCTTGGCAAGCTTATTATGAAGTTTTCAATTCCCTGCGTACTTGCAATGGTGGTCAATGCTCTTTACAGTATTGTGGACCAGATTTTCATTGGTCAGGGAGTAGGCTATATTGGTAATGCAGCTACAAATATAACCTTTCCACTTGTAGTTTTAGCCTTAGGTTTTTCACTACTTTTGGGAGATGGAGCAGCTGCTTTTTACAGTATAAAATTAGGAGAAAAGAACAAAGAAGAGGGCGCTAAGGCAATAGGTAATGCAATTGTTTTGATGGTGATTTTAGGTTTGATATTTTTAGCAGTTGGATATATTTTTATGAAAAAGCTGCTGTGGAGCTTTGGGGCTACAAGCACTAACATTTCTGTAGCACTGGATTATATGAGAATAATCTTAATAGGACTTCCTTTCATGATTTTGGCAGCAGGTCTAAATTCAATAATACGTGCAGATGGCAGCCCGGAATATTCAATGCTTGCGATGATAGTAGGAGCAGTTATAAATATTGTTTTGAATCCTATACTTATATTTCATTTCAGTATGGGGGTTAAAGGTTCTGCTATAGCAACAATAATAGGACAAATTTTATCCTGCACAATTTCTCTAAGTTACCTTAAAAAGTTTAAAAACATAAAGTTTAAAAGAGAATATTTGAAGCTTGATGTAAAGGTGAGCAAGACAGTAATGCTTTTAGGAATCTCCAGTTTAATTACGCAGGCAGCAGTAACAATAATAATAATAGTAAGCAATAATATGCTTAAAATTTATGGAGCACAATCAATTTATGGCAGTGATATTCCCATATCAGCAATAGGTATTGTAATGAAAGTAAATGATCTTTTATTAGGAGTAGTAATAGGTATAGCCATAGGAGGCCAGCCAATACTTGGATACAATTACGGTGCTAAAAATTTTAAACGTGTTAAAGATACCTATTTTATGCTTATAAAAATAGCAACTGTTGTATCAATAATAGGCTTTATTATATTTCAGTTTTTTACACAGAGTATAGTAAATCTATTTGGTCAAAATAGTGCATTATATAATGAATTTGCATTAAAATCTTTTAAGATATTTTTGATGCTCTGTATGTTTATAGGTTTTGAACTTACAAGTTGTATTTTCTTCCAGGCTGTAGGTAAACCTGGAAAAGCAATGCTTCTTACACTATGTAAACAGACCTTCTTTATAGTTCCCCTTATGATAATTTTACCTAAATTTCTTGGAGTTTTAGGAGTTTTATATGCAGGACCCTGTGCAGAAATATTATCAGTTATAGTGACTATTATTCTTATTACCTCAGAACTTAAGAAATATTCGAAGTTAACTGTAAGTTGATTTTGTAAACTAAAATCAACTTTTAATCCATTGTTATCATATATTAAAACCGTATAATTACATTATGGGGTGATAATTATGAAAGAAATTAATATTGCAAAAACACTTGTTGCAAAGCGTAAGGAAAAAGCCATTACTCAAGATAAATTGGCTGAATATATAGGTGTATCCAAAGCGTCAGTTTCTAAATGGGAAACAGGTCAAAGTTACCCTGATATTACTTTTCTTCCACAGCTTGCAGCATATTTTAATATCAGTATAGATGAGCTTATAGGATATGAGCCGCAGATGACAAAGGATGATATAAAAAAACTCTATAATAAATTAGCTAGTGAATTTAGCAGCAAACCTTTTGAAGAGGTTCTAGATAAGTGTCATGAGATTATAAAAAAATACTATTCTTGTTTTCCTCTTTTAGTGCAGATGGCTGTACTTCTTACGAACCATTATATGCTGGCAAAGGGCAAGGAAGCACAGGAGTCCGTTCTTCATGAAGTAATTGATTTATGCCAGAGGATTAGAACAGAAGAGGATGATGTGTATGTAACAAATGAGGCAAACTCACTTGAAGCTGCCTGCTCTCTCATGCTACAGCATCCAGAAGAAGTTCAGGAATTACTGAATGGAACAATGAAACCTAAACCATCAGATGAAGTACTACTGGCAAGTGCATATCAGATGACAGGAAATATACAAAAGGCAAAAGAAGTTTTACAGATTGGTATATATCATCATTTAATTAACATGATGGATATATTGCCAAGTTATTTTATATTGAATCAGGATACTCCAAAGCAGTTTGAAAATATACTCCAGCGCACAATCTCCACAGCCGAGCTTTTCAATTTAAACAAACTTCATCCCGGAGTTATGCTAAAGATATATTTAACAGCAGCACAGTGCTATGCAATGCAAAATAATCAGGATAAAGCAATTGATATGATAAAAAAATATGCAGATATATGCACATCAGAGTCACTCTCATTTAAACTACACGGCGATGAGTTCTTTGACAGTATTGATAATTGGTTTGCAGAATTTGATTTAGGTAACCAGGCACCGAGAGATGAAAAGGTCATTAAAAAAATCATACTCCAAGCAATAACAGAAAATCCCGCATTTGCAGCATTTAAGGATCAGCCCAAATTTAAGAGTAGCCTTGAAGCAATAAAATCAAAATTAGGAAACCTATAAAGGGCTTATGACACTGTCATAGCTTCTAAAGTTCCTGCTTCACAGATGGGTCAATTTAATCAAATAAATATTCTTATTTAAGACAAAGAAAATCTTTGCTTCAGCTAAAATGGAACTATATTAAGTTATAGCTCCATTTTGGTTAAAATAATTTTTAACCAATTACTTCTTCAACTGTTTTAATAATAGCCTCTATGCTTGGAAATAGACTTGGAAATTTTGCCTCTTTATTTTCAACAAATATTACCCCATCTTCTTTAAGTGTTTTCACATTTCTTTGTACACTTGGTTTGCTGTACATTTTAGGATTAATATGAGTTGCAAAAATAATAGGTGCACTTGTTGACAATAGATTTGTAGTAAGAAGATTATCTGCTATTCCATTTGCTGCTTTTCCAACAGTATTGGCAGAAATTGGTGCAACAAGCATTAAGTCAGATTTAAATGACAGCGACTGATGATTCATATCATAAGCCTTTGGAAGTTCAAATTGCTCAATCTGGATAGGTGTTCCTGCCTCTCTCTGTACCATAAGCGGTGTAACAAAATTGGCTGCATTTGTCGTCATAATTACATGCACCTGTGCTCCACGCTTTTTCAATTCCTTAATTAACGTAAGCGACTGGTTTGCTGGGCTGCATGCTGTGATCCCTAAAGTTATTATTTTTCCTGATAACATATTTACTCCCCCATTTTCTTATAATTTTATTATTTCATCAATTACTTACACAATAATATAAATTCTACAAATTAACCCAAACTCCTCTACAAATGACCAAATTTATAATACTTTACTTTGTACGCAGCAAATTATTTTCTTTTAATTTATTTACATTCTTAGTATGATAATCACAAAGTCTTGAATTACATGCTACATCAATAGCAATTTTTCTTAAATTTTCATCACTCTCTATTACTTTGCTCAATGCCACATCTTTTTCATCTTTAAATGGTCTTCCTCCTTTACGATCTCGTGCTCTTGCACTTACTAATCCTTCTTTGGTTCTTTGAATTATTAAATCTCTTTCAAATTGCGATATATCAGCAAATATTGTAAAGAGAATTTTTATATTCTTTTAGAATTTCAAGTAGCTTCTAAACTGATTTTTTATCTTTATTTACTTTTTTGTATATTATCTGTGTAATATTCCATAGAATATACAAAAGAAAAAAGGATACATTAAATATGTAGTATAAGTTAATTACAACCTTAAGATAAAATTTATATTTTAAAATCAAAGAAGGTGTTTTTCTTATGAAAAGATTTTCTATTTTCAACTATAACGCTTTTATGCTTACATTATTACTTGTATGTTTGAATTGTAGCAGTATTACATATGCGAATAAATTAAATATAACTAATAACAAATTTAAAGATGAAACCGTTCAAGAATTGCCTAAAGAAGTATTTTTGACTTTTGATGATGGTCCATCTGTAAATAACACACAAAAAATATTAAAGATATTAAATGATAACAATATAAAAGCTACTTTTTTTGTAGTTGGAATAAAAGCAGAAGAAAATCCTACAGCACTTAAAGAATTAAGTAATAGTGGCATGTGCATAGGAGTTCATACCTATTCTCATAATTATAAAAAAATATATAAAAATTTAGATGCTTATGCTAATGACTATGAAATGTGTAGAAATATAATAAAAAAAATAACAAGTAAAGATCCCGTAAACTATACCCGATTACCAGGTGGTTCGACTAACCTAATAATTAGTAAAACAAACTTATCCTTAATAAAAAAAGCCTTAAATAATAAAGGAATAAAATATGTAGATTGGAATGTTTGTTCAGGTGATGCAGATAGTCATGAAGTACCTGTTGGGAAAATAAAAAGAAACGTTGAAAATCAATGTAAAAATAAAAAAATTGCAGTAATACTTATGCATGATACTTACTACAAACATTTTACAGTAGAATCACTACCTGAAATAATAAAATACTTAAAAGACCAAGGGTTTAATTTTAGAACGTTTGAAAATTTAACGGAAGCAGAGGAAAAAGAACTGATGAAACTTGAAATAATAAATAAGAAGTAATATCTAAAACATAACTACCATAAATACTATTTATAACTTATCTTAATACTTTGATTAGTGGAACGATTTTGGAATTAAGATACAATTATAAAAATGATTTTAAGTTTACATTTCTTATATTATGATTAGATTTAAAATCATTTTTACATTTGTATATTAATTAGTATCCTTTTTCTTAAACAATTCCTTAAAATCTTCCGTTGCATATCTAAAAATATCAAGCAACCATTTCCCAAAAGTATTAATAGGCTGTTTTTTTCTAAGATAAATTTTCATTATTAATAAGATAATTAGTAACGAAAATCCTAAAATTATAAAAGCAACCGCAAGTGGATTCTCTTCATACATTGAATTTGCAAAAAGTTGTGTAGCTGCAAGATACCTTGTAATATAAGTGTTAGCTGGTGATGGAAGTTCAACCCTAGTAGCACTCTTACTATTATCGATTTTTTCTATTATATAATGATAATAGTTATTTTTTGTTAATAACTCTGCTCCTGCGCCACCAGTAATTATATAACGTACACCTTTTCTAGTATAATCAAAATAACTATGTATGTGTAATTACAAAAATACGCTTACCTTGTGCTTTTTTCAAATCCTTTTGAAGCCATACATATTGCTCATCTGAAATTGCTCTTTTTTGAGCCCATCCTGGAACTGAATTTAAAAATGTAAAATGGCTGTCTGCAAAATCAAAGGAATAATAAGACGGACCATACAGCATAGTATAAGTATTATATCCATTACCGCGAATGTCATGATTACCTAGTGTCATACATAGGGTAGTTGATATTTTTGATGCCATCTTGTCAAAAAGTCGATATTGATTAGGTTTTCCACTAAATACAAGGTCACCATTATCTATTACAAATACAGGTTCTTCTCCATTAACTTGCTGAATAATTTTCTGAAAAGTATCATATCCATTACGATTATCACCTAAAATAATATATTGATATTTATTCACATTATTGGGCGTGTTTTTTTTAACTGGTTCAATTTTTATAGTTTTACCATGACTAACAGGAATATTAAGCTGCAAAGTATTAACGGTAACCTTTGACATATGTAGCTTACTATCTTCAATACTCTTCGCATAAAAATCGGGATTAACATTTTCAATAAAGATTGAAACATTAGCTGATTTTGTTCCTTGTATTTTTAATGTTGGAAGTGGAGATAATGCTCTAATAACAAGACTTTTTACATTGTTTTCCCCATTTTTAATCCCTTTAACAAATCCACCATAAACAGTAACTTGTGTATTTTGTATACTATATGTCGAAGAAGAATCATCATAATTGAACTTAAGCGGTATACTAACAAAGTCGCTGCTAATTTTGTAAGCATCTTTAGCATTATAAATAAATGCACCAGCACCTACTATAAGACATACACACAAGATAATTAGTATTAAATTAATAAATTTTTTTATTTTCATAGAGATACCTCTTAATTTTATAAACTATGTATTAATAAAATTGTATTAGAATATGCTCATGTACTTAGATTTCCTAACACTCATAGAAATTATACTTATAAGTCAAAACAAATAAATTTGTAAATCATAATAATATTAAGTTTTAGAAATTATAAAAATACTAATATAATTAGAGTTACAACACTTCCATATTGTTTTAAAATTACAAGCATAAAAATACCATAGAATTTGAAATTGAATAATATGGTATTTCAATAGATTATTTGATTTCTACAGTTTAGTTATAAAACAAGACTACCAAGGGTAGTACCTGTAACAATTAGATAAATAACAGCAGTTATTAGACTTTAACCAATAATTGAGAAAGGAATTGACTTTTGTGGATTCTTTATTGTATTGGACATGATTGCCATACGCTGAAAGTCATCAAAGCACCGGAAGAAAAGCCTTGCGTCAGTCACAATACCAGTTATTCCCGAACCGAAAACATGTGAAAGGTTAGTTACATCAACATTTGACACAGAAATACCTACATATAATACTAGTAAAACTAAATTTATAAAAAATATTTCGATTATTACTTTTGGAGTTGATGTTATCCCGAAGAAATTCACTGCAGCAACAATGAGCAGGATAATACTTGCCACTACTTTGTTTACTATCATTCTTAGGCACAGTTTTATAGTATAAAATAAGAAGGTCTCAGCAAATAAAATTTGCTGAGACCTTTTATAATTCAATATACTATGCCAACCTGAACTGTATACCAAACCCTCCCCTTGGGAAGTTCCAATCAATATTATCATGAGAACAAGCTATACGACATGCCCCACATTCAAGACAACCTTCATAACCAACAGTAACATGTCCATCCTTACATTCATAAACACGAGCAGGGCAAATGAAAGTACAGGTCTTTTCATTACATGTCTCACATATCTTTTGATTCTTTATAGCTAAGTGGGAAAGAGTGTCTACATTATAAGTATTTAAATACAGCTTATCATCAATATTTACTTTTAATTTTGTATCTTCCATTATTTCATCGCCCTCCATATTTTAAATCCATCCATACCCATACTTAATATAGATTTTCCACCAGCCATATGTTTAATAGCTAACTTTTGCTTGTCTCTCTTTGATACTCCATCTACAGTAAACATTTCACTCATCACCTTGTTAGCTGCTGGTATATAATGATTAAAGAACTTCGGATTTTCTTCCATAGTTGTAGATGCATTCTTATATTTTTTTAGATCTTTCATAACATAACTTTCTTTAAGCAGCTCCTGATAATGTGAAAGTGTTTGTTCATTGAATTTGCCTAGTTTCTTAGCCTGTATAATAGTCTCAGCAGCAAAACGTCCAGAGGTCATTCCTAGATTTGATCCTTCTCTATGAATACCATTAACAAGCTGTGCTGCATCCCCAATTACAAGTACTCCATCCCCTACTAATTTAGGTATACTATTATACCCTCCTTCTGGAATTAAGTGTGCATAATATTCACTTGCTTCACCTCCTGCAATTAAAGGCTTAATAACAGGATGCTGCTTGATATACTCTAATAATTCATAAGGTTTAACATTTCTTTCACTCATCTGTGAAAGCAAAGCTCCGCAGCCAATAGATATATGTTCGTTATTAGTATAGATAAAGGCTGTACCTACCATACCTAAGGTTCCATCACCAAACATTTCTACAGTTGCTCCCATACCTTTGTCTAAGTTAAATCTATCTTCGATTTTATCTGAAGGCAGTTTTAATTCCTCCATAACTGCAAGGGCTACCTGATCCTTACGCCATTCTTTATGGAAGCCAAGGTTTTTAGCTAGCAATGAATTAACTCCATCTGCAAGAACAACCACATCAGCATAAATATCTCCATCTGGTCTATCTGTTCTAACTCCAACAACTTTATTGTTTTCTACAATACATTCCTTTACAACAGTCTCGTTGACAATCAATGCACCAGCTTCTATACACTTTTTTGAAAGCCACTGATCAAACTTACCTCTAAAAACTGTAAAGTTGTTATAAGGGGGCTTTGACCACTCCATTCCTCTATAACCGGTTTTAGCTGCGGATTCTTTACCTAGTAACCAAAAGTTTTGTTCTACAATAGGACGTTCAAGAGGTGCTTCCTTCCAAAACTCTGGTATAATCTCGTCCATCATGTGGCGGTATAATACACCACCCATAACATTTTTTGAGCCAGGGTATTTACCTTTTTCAATAACAATAACTTTAAGACCTTCTTTTGCCATTACATATGTTGCTGCAAGCCCGGAAACCCCAGCCCCTACAACAATAACATCAAATTTTTCAGCCACTCTTTAAACCTCCTTCGCAATCGTACACAAACCTTTATTATTTATCTTCGAAACTTCTGTAATTTCTTCTTTAAAACTACTAATTAATTTAGGTAATACTTCAAAAACATCTCCCTCTATTCCATAAGTAGCCAACTTCATCATTTCACATTCAGAATCTGTATTTATACAAACTATTGTTTCAGCTCCTTGCATTCCAACGGTATGCTGTATTGCACCAGAAATTCCTATAGCAAAGTATAGTTTTGGGGATACTGTTTGTCCTGTCTGACCAACTTGACGTTTATGATCTACTAAACCTTTCTCAACAGCGCCGCGACTTCCTGCAACTACACCTCCAACAACCTTTGCTAACTCCTCTAGCAACTTAAATCCTTCCTGATTCTGCACACCACGTCCACCACAAACTATAATTTTAGCATCTTCAAGTTTTGCATTTTCTGCCTGTTCCTTAATAATCTCAAGTACCCAAGTCTTAAGACATTTTTCTTCAATTTTAAAATTCTCTCTAATTATAGCGCCTGTTTTATTTACTTCAGGTTCTGGCATCATCATAACTCTTGGACGCACAGTAGCCATTTGAGGACGGTGTTTCTCACATACTATTGTTGCCATTATATTTCCTCCAAAGGCTGGACGGCTAGCAAGCAATACTCTTTTTTCTAAGTCAATATCTAGTCCGGTACAGTCTGCTGTAAGTCCAGTTTTCAATGCAGTTGCAACGGCACCAGCTAAATCTCTTCCCGTAGTTGTTGCTCCCATTAATAATATTTCTGGTTTATACTTATTTATTAAATAGCAGAAAGCTCTATTATAAGTCTCTGCTCTATAAAAATGAAATACTTCATCATCTATAACATATATGGTATCTGCACCATATCCAAAAAGCTCAGGTATTATAGATTCAACTTTATCACCTAATAAAACTGTACATACCTTTACCTCTAATTTTGAAGCAAGCTTTCTTGCAGCACCAATAAGTTCAAGAGTAACAGAAGATAGCTTACCTTCTAATTGTTCTGCAAAGACCCATACATCTCCAGTAGGTTTTTCTGACTTTGAAGCTTTGCTACCTTCCTTAGTCTCATTCTTCGAGATATCATTGGCTTTCTTGTTGACACCTGAAATATTTAACGCAGAAACTGGACACACCGATACACACTTTCCACATTCAGTACATTTTTCTTTACTAGCCACTAATTTACCTTCTCCATTAATCCCCAATGCATCGAAGGGGCAAATTGGGATACATGATTCACATCCAATACAAGAATCTGTAATTATAACTGCCATCTAACTATTCCTCCTTTCAAGCTATCTGTAAGTTGTTTTACCACCTCATCAATGTTGCCTTTTAGTAACTCCCCACCGGACCTTTGAGGTGGTGGAAATATACGTCGAACTGAAGTTGGAGATCCTTTAAGCCCTAATTGACTCATATCTGCTTCAAAATCATTAATTCCCCAAACTGTTGCTTTATAACGTGCTGCTCTAATAATATTTGATAGTGGAGAAAAACTTAAATCATTTATATCTTTTTCTACTGTGATTAAGCATGGAAGTTTTGATTCAACAACTTCATAGCCATTATCAATTTTTCTGTGTATTATCACAGTATTATTTTTTAAATTTAAAGACTTTATTTTTTCCACATAGGTTAATTGCGGTATTCCAAGTCTAGATGCAATACCTGGTCCAACCTGAGCTGTATCTCCATCTATAGCTTGCTTTCCACAAAACACTAAATCAATAGCCTCTTTCTCCATTATTTTTTTTATTCCCATTGAAAGTATATAACTTGTAGCTAGAGTATCAGAACCAGCAAATGCTCTATCTGAGAGAAGATACCCTTCATCAGCTCCCATTTCAATACACTTTTTAATAACTTCCTCTGCTTGTGGCGGCCCCATTGATATAATAGAAACCTTACCTCCAAACTTATTTTTAATTTTCACAGCTTCTTCTACTGCATGTGCATCATAAGGATTAATAATTGTAGGTGCGCTTGATCTATCTAAAGTATTTGTTTTTGGATCCATTTTAATTTCTGTAGTATCCGGTACTTGTTTCACACAAACTAAAATATGCAACTAAACAACAACTCCTTCAATTTTTATTTAAAATTATTATTTACAATCATTTTTCATTATTTGTGCTCTATTATATAAGTCTCATATGAAGAAAAAATGAAGATTAAATAATTTAAAAAATTTATTTAAAACAAGTTTGGTTATGCAAATATTTTTTATATAAATCTTTATAATTTCTACACAACTATTCTGTATATTATAGCTATTAAATGTATTTATAATGTGAGGACTATACCAATGTACTCAGCTTATAGAATAAAAATAATAATATACTGGTGAGGTAAATTTATGAGTATAAAAAATATAAGACTAAAAGTATATAATATGACTTGTACATCTTGTGAAAAAACTATAGAAAGAACATTAAAAAAGTTAGTAGGGGTTTTTAATGCCAAGGCTAACTACAGTGGTCAATTTATAGACATAGAATATGATTCTAAACTTTGCAATCTAAAGGATATAAAGGATTGTATAAATAGTACTGGATATAGCACTGAGAATTCCTATAATCTTGGATTTGCTGGAATACTTATGGTAGCAGTTTCCATTATTCTTATAGGTAATTCTACTGGTGGTTTCGATATGAATAATATGCTTAAAGGAGCAACCTATTTTGTACTTTTTGTAGTTGGAGTGCTCACCTCTATACACTGTGTGGGAATGTGCGGTGGAATAATGCTTTCTCAAAGCTTAACTAATGAAAGCACCAATAAATTTCAGGCAATTAAACCTGCAATACTTTATAATATAGGGAGAGTAATATCATATACAATTCTAGGTGGAATTATTGGTACCTTGGGCTCCGTACTTTCACTATCTATAAAAACTCAAGCTGCTCTTCAACTGTTTGCTGGTTTATTTATGATCATCATGGGATTTAATATGGCTGGTTTTTCTTTATTTAGAAAGCTGCAAATAAAACTACCTTGGTCCTTTTGTTCAGTAAAGAATAAGCCTAAAACTCCATTTATGGTAGGTATCTTAAATGGTTTAATGCCATGCGGGCCTCTTCAAACTATGCAGCTATATGCTCTTGGTACAGGCAGCTCTTTTAAAGGTGCTCTTTCTATGTTCATCTTTGCCTTAGGTACAGTGCCTTTAATGTTAACTTTCGGTGCAGTTTCTGGCCTATTAAGTAAAGGATACACAAAAAAGATTTTAAAATTTAGTGGAGTCCTTGTAATTGTCCTAGGGTTAATTATGGGTAATAGAGGACTATCTTTAGCTGGAATAAATGTTGTTTCGTCTATAGGTTCTCTTTTACCTGGAACTAACCAATCCCTTGCTGCTTCTGCGGCAAATAGCACTAAAGCTGTTTTAAAGGATGGAGTTCAGGTAGTAAATATGACTGCAGATGGAAATGGGTATACGCCTAATGTACTGTATGTAAAAAAAGGCATTCCTGTTAAGTGGATAATAGATGGGAAACAAATAACTTCTTGTAACAATGCAATTGTAGTAGCATCGCTAAATATAAAGAAGCAGTTGGATAATGGTGAAAATATAATAGAGTTTACACCAAATGACAAAGACATAAACTTTAGCTGCTGGATGGGAATGATAAATGGGGTAATTCGAGTAGTAGATAATCTAGATTCTGTTGATACATCTAAGCCCACCGATCCTTCCGCTCCTCCTGTTGGTACTCCTAATTGCTGTAGTGGTGGTGCAGTAGCACCTAGTGCTAATTCGTCAACTAAATAACAAACTCAAAACATATATGAAAGTTATCTAAATAGTATTCAAGAGTAATTTTGTAGATGCTCTAATTACCATAATAAAAAAAGTGATTGAATAAAAGTAATCTACACATTTTTACTTTATCAATCACTTTTAGTTTAATAATTACTTCTCTATTGTAATCTTTGCCTTTTCTAGTTTAACAACATTTCCTATTGTATCTCCTACTGGGCATCTTTTTTCAATGAGTTCAATAAACTTCCTAATTTTTTCTTCTGAAGCATCACTCTTTATATGCATATTATATCTTACACTCTGGTATCCCGGTCTCACATCCGATAATCCCATAAATCCATCTGGATCCAATTCTCCTTCTAACTCTATCCAAAAATCCTCAAGATTTATTTTCATTTTTTCAGCAAAAGATGATGCAAGAATTGTTTGACATCCACCTAAAGCACAAAGAACTAATTCAACCGGATTCATTCCAGTATTACTTCCACCTAAGCTTTCTGGTTCGTCAATATCTACATTAAACCCCCTTGCTTCTGCTGTAACTGCAAGACCTTTCTTTCGTCTTGTTGTTGCCTTAAATGTTGTTATCGCCATAATACCACTCCTTTATAAATTTAGTTAGCATTACAACTTCAGTATATCCCAATCAATTAATACTAAACATTATTTCTAAATCGTATAGTAAATATGGATCCTTTGCCTACTTCACTTTGAGCTTCAATAGAAGCTGAATGTAGAGTTAAAATATCCTTTACTATGGTTAATCCGATTCCGCTTCCTTCAATTTTATTTCTGCTTTTATCTCCCCTATACAGCCTTTCAAATATAAAAGGTAAATCTTCTTTGCTAATTCCAATTCCATTGTCTCTTATACTAACAACAATACTTTCTTTATCTCTAGTTAAATTAACCCAAACTTTTCCTCCATAATCTGAAAATTTTACTGCGTTAGATAAAAGATTAATAAATACCTGTTTTAATTTGTCTGCATCACCTACTATACTATAGTCCTTATCCGGTCTTATATTATACACTAACTCTATACTTTTCTCTTTTAATGCAATTGAAAAGCCATCACATACTGCAGATAACAATTCATCTAATAAGATCTTCTCTTTATTAACAGAAATTGTCTCTGATTCAAATTCTTTTAGGGTATTTAGGTTATTTAAAAGCTTTCCAAACCTGATAACTTCATCATTTAAACCTATTAACTGTTCTGTATTTACCGGAAAAATTCCGTCAATCATGGCTTCTAAGTTATTTTGAAGAACATTAAGTGGAGTTCTTATTTCATGTGATATATCAGAAACTAGCCTTTTTCTTAATAAATCTTGATGATTAAGTTTTTCTCCTAACGTATTTATACTGCTTTTAAGCTTTTCAATCTCTAATATGTCTGTATCTACATTAGTTTTAGAATTATAATCTCCATTAGATAGCTTTACTGATACATTTGATACTTCTCTAATTGGTACTGAAAACTGCTTTGAAATATACAGGCTGATAATTATTACAATAAGAAGACTTAAAAAAATACTAGCAATAATTCCTTTGTTAATGGATAATTTAAAATTTACATCATCAGCGGATAATAATACTGAAGAATATTGACCTATCTGTACATATCCAACAACATCACCATTATATTTAATTGGGAAACTATTTGTAGTAAAAACTCCACTTTTACCATCTAAGGATTTAAAATGTTCTTTTTCTTTAATATCATTTGGATCCATCATCCAAACCAACTTTTTATTTGAATCTAAAAGAGTTATGCAGTAATTGCTCATATATGCCTCATGCTTCATTTCACTTCCTGAAGCTGCTGTCCATTTTTTATCTCTTTTATAAACCTCTTGGAAATACTGTACTATTCTATCATTTCTTTTATTCTGGTTGTTCACCATATATTCACTAAATTTATTATTTATTGTGATATTTACAAAGATAGCAGTTAATACTACAGCTAATATAGAACAAGCTAAAATTATAATGCTTAGCTTTCGCCTAATACTATACATCAATTGTCACCACCAAACTTATATCCTAGTCTAGTAACTGTCAAAATATACTTAGGACTTTTACTGTCTTCTTCTATTTTTTTCCTTATGTTTTTTATATGAACATCTACAGTCCTGTCAAACCCCTCAAAATCCATACCAAAAACCCTATCTATTAATTGTTCTCTAGTAAGAACTTTTCCTTTATTTATTGCAAGAACATATAAAATATCAAATTCATTAGGAGTAAGGGATATTTCTTGTCCTTTAACTTTTATAATTCTACTATCTTTATAAATTTGGATATTTCCATTATCTAAAGATAAAACTGAAATGTTATTTGCCCCTAACCTTCTGAATAAAGAATTAACTCTGGCAACCAGTTCTCTTGGACTAAAAGGTTTAACTAAATACTCATCTGCACCTGTATTAAGCCCCTCTATTCTGTCTTCTAATGCAGATTTAGCAGTAACCATAAATATATGCACATCAGACTTATCTCTTATAATTTTACATATTTCCTCTCCTTGAATATCCGGCAGCATTAGATCAAGTATTATTAAGCTAAATTCAATTGAATCAAAGAGTTCTAAAGCTTTTAGTCCAGTTGTTGATGTATATACTTCATAACCTTCCTTTTCTAAATATGCCTTTTGAATATTAGATACCTTTTCCTCATCTTCTACTATCAAAACTTTATTCATGTTACTCACCTCAATTTTGTATTGTAAAAAACTAATTCTATTATTAATTCTCATAATAGCTGAATTTTATAAAGATTATATGTAGATTGTAGAATTATATAAAATCTATAGTAATCTCTTATTTAGCTGCACTCCAAAATTGCCCCTAGGAATCTTTATAAAATCTTCACATCGTTAATTTATAGTATGTATAAAGCAAAAATTTAAATCGACTGCTTTTTAAAAGTACTATAAAATTAATAGTTACAAATATATTTAGGGGGATACGTGATGAAACAAAAATTTAAAATATGGTTAATGGCTGCAAGGCCTTTTTCATTAACTGCTTCTATAATTCCAGTTACAATAGGTGCTATATTTGCTGCAAAGGAATCAAAATTTCAGTTTATATACTACCTGATTTCCTTATTAGCTGCTGTACTTTTGCAAGCCTCATCAAATATGATTAATGACTATGATGATTTTATTAACAAAGTTGATACCAAGGAATCTGGATCTTCTAGTGGTATTATTTTTGAAAATTTATTGACTTCTGAAGAACTCCTTAAAGGAGGACGCTTAGTTTTAGCTTTAGGATGTATACTCGGACTATTTTTAGCTTTTCAAAAAGGGGGTTTTATTCTAATTCTAGGTACTATAGGAGCTTTAAGTGGTTATTTTTATACCGGAAAGCCACTTATTCTAAAATACAGAGGCTTAGGTGCCCCTTTAATATTTATGATCTTTGGGCCCCTAATGACACTCGGTGGATACTTTGTTCAAGTTCAGAGAATTAATATAAACGTACTTCTGTTATCTATACCAATTGGGCTTTTAACTACAGCTATTTTACACGCAAATGATATTAGGGATATTTATCATGATAAAAAAGCTGGAATAAAAACTCTATCTATAATGACTGGAAAAACTAATGCCTGCTATATTTATTATGGCTTAGTTTATTTATCCTATATTTCTGTTTTAGCTATGACTTATTACAGAGTTACCCCTATTTGGAGTTTACTTTGTCTAATTACATTGCCAACAGCATTGAAAAATATCAATAAATTGCGTATTTCTAATAGATCTAATTCTAAACTCGCTACCCTTGATCAGGAAACAGCAAAACTACAGGGACAATTTGGAGTTATCCTTATTATTTCAATACTATTTTCTTATATAAGATAAACGGAGGTATTACTCTTGAACAATAAAAACTATAAATATTTAACTTTTACATTGTTTGCAGCAGCAATCTTATGGTATCTAATGTTTGTTATAAAGCCCTTTAACTTTTGGATAGAAATGAGTGGATCGATATTACTATTAATATTAATGGCATTCTTTGGTGATAGAGATATATTCCACTTTGGGAAAATAGAACCGAGGCATATTTTAATTGGAATACTCTCAGCAATAGCCTTGTACGGAATATTTTATGTAGGAAATATTATATCAGGATACTTATTCCCATTTAAGGATACTCAAATTTCATCAGTTTATAGTAATAAATCAAATGCTAACTTAGCACTAATAGGATTGCTACTATTTTTTATAATTGGTCCAGGTGAAGAACTATACTGGAGAGGCTTTATACAAAATACTTTAGGTAAAGAATTTGGAGAAAACAAAGGATATTTATTTTCAGTTTTATTATATGCAGCTGTGCATATTGTTACAGGCAACTTTATGCTAATTATAGCAGCTTTGGTATGTGGATTATTCTGGGGATGGCTTTATAAAAAAGAGAAGAGTTTGATACCAGTAATTATCTCCCACGCTATTTGGGATTTAACAATATTCGTTTTGCTTCCACTAATGTAATTTTTTTAGCTATATATAGGACAATATCCCAATAATCAATTTTTATAGTTTTTTAATTTCTTCACAACTTCTTTATATGTAGGCTATATAATTCAAATAAAATAAAAATTATTTTATAAATTTAGAAAAAGTAATTTGGAGGTATATATTATGAATTGTCATGAAGATAACAAAGAAAAACAAGGAACTCATAAACATATTAAAAAGTTCTCTTCTTAAAAAATAATTGTAGAATATAATAAATTTAATTAAGAAAGAAGGTATACTGGACATGGTGAACAATTCCTTAGAAGTACAAAACATTTTCTCATCTATCGCAAAAAAGTATGATAGATTGAATTCAATTCTAACCTTTAATATAGATAAACTCTGGAGAAAAAAAGCTATAAAAGTGTGTGATCTAAAAGTGGATAGCAAAGTTTTAGATTTATGCTGTGGTACAGGACAGATGATTAATTATGCTTGCAGGGAAGTAGGGAAAAATACTGAAGTTATAGGACTTGATTTCAATCAAGAAATGATTGATGTTGGATATAAAAGACTTAACCAAAACATAAAGGCTTATAATTTTAAATTAATAAAAGGTAACGTTTTAGAATTACCTTTTGAAGATAACAGTTTTCACTGTGTAACAATCGCCTTTGGTCTTAGAAATATTAAGGATAAAAATAGAGCTCTATCAGAAATGTATAGAGTCTTGAAGCCTGGAGGAAAATTAGTTTGCCTTGAGCTATCCTGTCCAGAACTTTCTATTCTTAAAGAGCTTCATTCAGCATATTTGACTTTTGTTCTACCTACTATTGGTTACATAGGTACAAAAGACAAAGGAGCATATACCTATCTTATGGATTCTGTAAAAAACTTTATTTCTAAAAAGAAATTAAAGCTTTTATTTGATACTGCTGGTTTTATAAGTACTGGATATACATCTTTAACTGGTGGAATTGCTTCAGTTCATTACGGAGTCAAAAAATAGATTCTATAGAAATATTACATTAAATTGATTTGTAGTTAGATTAAAAACCCGAATTTAGTTATAACATTCATGACTAAATTCGGGTTTTAACTTATTTAATAGTTTTTTTAATTTTAAAGTATATCTTCATATTTTCTTCACAGCAAATTTCTATAATAACAATTGTAAATAAGATATAAAAAAATTAATTATCCATTAACTTACTTAATTAAAATATACAGGAGGTGAAAGAATGAACTTCGATGGAATTTCAATTCCAATAATAAAAGAACTTAATCAACTTGAGTTAGAGTTAAAAAATATTGCATCAAAATTAGATTCTACTGTTACACAAGATATTTTTACCTACTTTTTTTCAATTCCAGGTAAAAGACTAAGACCTACATTAACATTTTTATCTGCAGGTGCTATTAGTAGCGAGCTTACTTCATCTGCAAAACACAACTTAATTCAGTTGTCAATAAGCTTAGAGCTTATTCACAGCGCTAGTCTAATTCATGATGATATCATAGATGGTGACTTACTAAGACGTGGTCAGAAAACCTTAAATAAGACCTTTGGAAATAAAATAGCAGTACTTGCCGGTGATGCTTTGTACTCAAGGGCCTTTACTATTTTCTCAGATACTCTGCCAAGAGAATTTGCGCAGGTAATGGGCAGAGTTACTGAATCAATGTCTGTAGCTGAAATATTAAATGCTAACAATCCCTCTCCCGATCGTGAAACCTATTTTAAAATCATCTTAGGAAAAACAGCATCTTTCATGAGCGCTTGTTGTAGGCTTGGTGGCAGCATAGCTTATGCCCCTTACGAAGAGTCTAATATGCTTTCTAAATACGGTGAAAACCTTGGTATGGCATATCAAATACTGGATGATTATATCGATGAGGATCCCGTTGCAATGAAAAATGTAACTATTGAAGAGGGATTTGAATTTGCATATAATGCCAAAGCTTCTATTGAAAATTTAAAAGACTCAGCATACAAACAAAGCTTAATAATGTTAGTAGACTATGTTTTAGATTTTTATAGTCCTAAGGTAGAGAATACATTATAGTGACTATTCTACTTATGGCTGCTGGAGCAAATGCCTATATATTTGGCCTTGATAGATTTATTTTACCTAAGTTAGTCAAGCTTTTTAATAAAAATTCTAATATAAAAACGGTGACATAATTTTGTTAATGTTAGCAGCCCTAAAAGACAAAAACATTAAACTAATTGTAAAGGAAGGTATTTAAAATGAAAAACAAACTAATTAAAAAACTATCAATTATTTCAGCTCTAGTTCTAACTTTATCTACATCGGTATTAGCTGATGGCAGCGGAAAAATGATAGAAAAAAACATTGATGGAGTTAAAGCAACTCTTATGCTAACAGGAGATAAAGCTAAAACCGGTGATAATGAGTTAACATTAAAACTATCTGATGATAAAGATAGGCCAATAAATAACGCTGATGTAAAAGTATCTGCAGAAATGGATAAAGGCAGTATGGGTGATATGAATATGGGTGACTCTAAAGCTGAAACTATCCAATTCCAAAAAGGCCATGAAGATGGTGAATATGTTGGAACTGTAAAACTTAGTGATAAAGGTACATGGAAAGTTAAAACAAGCTTTATGACAAATGCTGGAGAGAAGATGGCTGATTTTGATGTTGATGTAGCAAGTTCTGGACCTAACTTACTTGTCGTTGGAGGCTTTTTAGTAGTAGCTGCCTTAATTATAATAACTGCCGGGATATCAAAGAAAAGTAAGAAGGCCGTAAAATCATAGAAAGTGAGGTAATATTTTGTGTCAGAAAAAAAGAAAACTAAAATTGATGAAGAAAAAGCATACTCATCAGATGATAAAAACCTTTTAGACAACAAAAAATTTGCAAGCTTTATGAAGAGTAAATGGTATCCTGGTGTTTTTCAATGGCCAGTAGCAATAGTATTTGCATTTATAGTTTATCAACTTTTATTCGGTTCTACAAGTGCCCATGATAACTTTGGTACCGCTGCAACTTGGGTATTATGGTGGCCTCTACTTCCAATTATAATATTATTGTTAGGTAGATTTTGGTGTACAATCTGCCCTTTTGGGACACTTAATGATCTAGTTCAAAAATTTGTTGGTAATAATCATCCTGTACCTAAATTTCTAAAAAAATATGGAATTTGGATTATCGATGCAATATTCATCTTAATTACGTGGAGCGACCATATTTTCGGTGTTGTTGAATCACCAAGGGGCTCCGGTAACCTTCTATTACTAATTACTCTAGGTGTAATTGCTTCCGGTGCTATATTTGAACGTAGAACTTGGTGTAGATACGTTTGTTTTTTAGGAGGATTGTCTGCTAACTATACTAGAGCAGGTATGATGGAACTTAGAGCTACTCCTGAAAAATGTGCTAAATGTAATGTTGCCGCTTGTTACAAAGGAAGTAATAAAGCAGCAGGATGTCCTATGTTTGAATTTCCGAGAATTATGGATACTAACGCAGAATGTAATTTCTGCGGAAACTGTGTGAAAAGTTGTCCAAATAACTCTATTAAAATATCAAGGCGTGTACCTACTAGAGAATTATGGTTTATCCGTAAACCTAAACTTGAAGAGTCCTTTCTTGCTATTGTAATTATGGGTATAGTATTTGTGCAGAACATCACTATGCTTAATATATGGGAACCTATATTAAATTGGCTTGAAAAAGCTGCTGGTACAGATAGCTACTATGTAACCTTCACTATAACCTTTGCTATAGCAATGCTAATTCCTATAGTAATGTTAGCAACAACAGGGCTAATTGCTAAAAAGTTTAATGGAGATTCTGTCAAACAAAACTTTGCTAAATTCGGATATGCTATTATACCACTAGATATGGCTGCCCATATAGCTCATAACCTTTTCCATCTACTAGCAGAAGGGAAATCAATTCTCTATGCTTTTGTGGGGTTATTTGGAATTGAAATGCAAGGTTCAACAGCAATATTGGATACTCCAACAATACAAACTCTTCAATATATCCTAATTGTTCTTGGAACTATAGGTTCAATATACACTGCATATAGACTTGCTAAAAATAATTATGGTGGTAAGAGTAGTAAGTCCCTAGGAACTTCAATAGTATATGGCATTTTAATACTGATATTAGGTATTATAAACATAATACTATTCATGCTTCCAATGGCAATGCGTATGTAACTTAGATGCTGTCAGAAAACATTTTTCTGATAGCATTTTCTTCATAAAATCTACATATTAATTTTGTAAAATATGATTAAGTTATTACCTTAATAAGAGTTAAATTTTATAAGGTCACAGAACCTTTTAGCCATTTTTCACACTTTTAAAAAACAAAAGAAACCATACATTCTATAAAATGAGAATGTACAGTCTCAATATTTTTGTAATTTACATACCATACTTCTCCTAATATAGTATTGCCTTTTATATTATTTTAATTTAACTTTTTTTCAAACGATACGACTTTTTTTAAAGTTTCACAATGTGAGTTATAATTAATATTGTCATAAAATACTGGTTAAAATATATGTTTTTATATTTTGAAGCTGTCACAATTTATAAGTATCTTTGCCACAATCCTATTAATTATAAGATAAAATGCCCTATTCTGTATTTAGCAATTTCACAATATACAATTAATCAATCCTTACAGGCTTATAATTATAAGGATATCAGTATAAATACTTATGTGAATAAATAAAAATGGCAAATCAATGCCCTTAAAAATACTAAAAAAGTTATTGCGTTTAATAAGAAGATTCCAACTTAACTTTGCCTCAAATCGGGTACATATCACCATGTCAACAATCATAAAATTGTTGATATTATTTGAAGCCCATATGATTTACAATAAAATGTGACATAAATGAGCTTAGAAGTGAAGTTAGATTAATTATATTTAAGATGAAATAATCCTACTAATACTTAATGGGGCGTAATTTCACTTTTTACAAAGTTACTATTTGTGCTAAATTTACTTACAGGCAGATTTAACTTATATATTAGTGATAAAATTCTTATAATAAATATAATTGCACAACAAATATATAAAGATATTATCTCTGGAAAATATCTATGGATATAATAGAAACATAAAGCCCCTGTTATTGACGCCATGGCATAAATTTCTTTTTTAAAAATGAATGGAACATTTTTAGCAAAAACATCCCTTAACATCCCTCCCCCAACTCCTGTTATCAGCCCCATAGCAATTACTATAAAAGCACTATTTGCACCATGTACAATTGCAGTATTACAACCAACCAATGTAAAAATTCCAAGCCCTAAGGCATCTGATATTATTATTATGTTTTTAAACTTGTTTATTTTTTCATAAAATAAAAACACTATAAGTGCAGTTACAATACTTATTATACAAGATGTGGGATCTACAAAGGCATCTGGAGGCGTTCGTCCTATTATTATATCTCTAAATATTCCACCTCCTACAGCTGTTGTAATAGCCAAAAAAATAATACCGAATAAATCAAGCTTTTTTTCAATTCCAGTTAAAGCACCTGAAATAGCAAAGGCAATAGTGCCTATTATTTCAAAAGAATTTATTAAAAACATCTGCACACCTCTTTTATTGTCTTATTTGTAAAAATTATATTTTAGGAATTAAAAGTTAAAAAAATCTATACAAAATTGGACACTAAAATCCAATCTTGTATGGCATAAAAGGAATATAACTTATATAAAGTCTGATGATCATATATGATGTCACCAAACTTTATATAAGTTATATTTTTAATCTTAAATAAAACAGCTAATATCTTTTTGAATTTATCCCCCTTCTATCAAGAGGGCCTATAGAGTAATTATTAATTAGACTTGATTATAGAAGCAAAATGCAATAATTCAAGCCATATGCTAACAAACAAAATCTCTTAACAATTATTTAAAAGCACCTTAAATTTAGGTGGCTATTCGAAAAACTTATTTTGAGATAACTGTCATATAAGAATCCGCATATACTAAAACGAATTATTTGTTACAGGCTTACTACATCTTAAATTATTATATCCGGATCCGGATCACTTTTTAAACGTTCTGAAACGTCTACATATTTTTCATCAGAATAAATTTTTAGCATTTTAAAATTTGTTATTGCATAGCCTATTATAATTATAGGTGTAATGTACAAAAGTATAAGGTATGGAATGAATGCTCCCGCAGAAACTCCCAGAACTGATGCAGCAAAGACCGTATTAGAATTCCATGGAAAAAATAATGCTCCATATGTTCCTCCAGCCTCTACATCTCTGCAACAACATAATACTTGAAGATTATATCTTTTATATATCGGAGCCATTAAAGTTCCTGTCATTACAATTGCGAAGTTCTGACTTAAAGCAATGGCGTTTCCAAGGAATCCCAATAAAAGGGTAATAAATGTTAGTCCTACAGTAGTATGTACTCGTTTTACCATTGCCTCGGCAATCGTTTCCAGTACCTTCATATGTTGTAGCATCCCAGCAACCGCAAAGCCAAACAAGGTGATTCCTGCCAACGACCACATGCTGTCAATTCCTCCGCGATTTAAGAGAGTTTGCATAACTTTACTTTGAGTTTCCAAACTATATCCGCTATAAAATATATTAAATGCTCTTGCAACTGGAACCCCTTGATAAAAAATAGAAACAAAGATTGCTGAAACTGAACCTGACAATATTGCTATTAAAGCAGGTTGCTTTTTCGCCAACAAAATACCTGTTATAACCAACGGAGTAAGTGTAATAATTCCAAGATGAAAATTTGATTGCAGCCCTGTCACAATCTCTCTTGTTGTACCTGGATCTATACTTCCCCCATACCTGAAACCAATTACTAGAAAGAAAATGACTGTAATCAGATAAGCTGGCACTTGATCGTTCAATGCAAATTTAATATATTTAAAAATATTTATTCCTGTAGTTGTAGATGCAAGAATTGTGGTATCCGCCATTGGAGATAATCTATTCCCAAAATAAGCTCCGCAAATAACTGCACCAGCAGTGATTGCAGGTGGAACATTAAGACCAGAACCAATACCCATCATTGCAACTCCAACTGTTCCCATTGTTCCATAGGCAGACCCAGTAAACATGGAGAGAGCTGAGGACAATAGCAATGTCGTAACAAGGAAAACTTTTGGATTAATTATTTTAATACCATAATAGATAACTGCGGGAGTTGTACCAGCCGCAATCCAAGTTCCTATAAGCGATCCAGCTGCCAGCAAGATAAAAATGGCAGGAATAGCTTTTTGTATAAAATTGAAAGAAGACTTAGTAAGTTCATTACTGTCATATCCAAAGAATACTCCAATTGGTATTAGGAATAACCAACAAATAAAAAACATGGATCCCATGTCACCTTGAAACACGGCCTTTTGTACAGCAATTGCTCCAGCCACTAATACGAATATTAAAACTGCCACACCAACGGACATTTCGCGTTTTTTATTCTGATTTTTTTTTCCTTCCATAAAGTTGACACCCACCTTTTATTTAATTATAAATACTACATAATATCATTTTAAAGAGTTATATCATACTTTTTCTGCAAAAGTTTGCTGAACTCTTCCATGTTTGCTTCACACTCAGGTACTTCACCCACATATTTAGAAGTATTTGCCGTATCTTTTACTCCGCTTGCTGTTATCAGCATCACAACTTTATCCCCACTCTTTATTTGTCCAGATGCAAGTAACTTCTTTACACCAACCAAAGTTGTCGCAGATGCAGATTCACAGTAAAGTCCTTCCTTTTGGGCAAGCTCTAACTGAGCTGAAGAAATTTGTTCATTGTTATCCATAACAGCTGTTAATCCATTGTAATTGCGCACGGTATAAAGAGAATGATAAGTTCCATAAACAGTTGACATAGATGATGCAATACTTCCCCATCCTTTAATAGGTTTAATGATTTTAGAGTTTTCTTTAATCGCATTATGGATTGGTCCATAATCTTCTACAGCAACCATCTGTGGCATTTTTTGAATAAATCCCATGTTCATTAATTCTTCAAAACCTTTATTTATACCAAATAATGCATCTCCATAACAAATAGGTACTACAATTTTATCTGGTAGTTCTTCCATATCAAGAAAGAGTTCATAAGCAATAATTTTGTAACCTTCAATAGCCCAAGGATTACTACCTACGATTGGAACTGTATAATTAGTTGCAGGATACCATCCAAACTTATCAACACATTCTTTTAAGATGTTCCATCGATCTGAAGTAGTTTTTACTCCAACCACACAAGCTCCATATGCCTGCATAAAAGTATCCAACGTCTTATTAACACCTTTTACAGTTAAAATAATGCATGGCAAGCCTGCTTTTGCTGCATAAGCTGAGCCAGATGCTCCGTTATTGCCAGTAGATGCATAAATTACCCCCGGAGCCTTCTTTTCTAGTGCTTTATTAATAAGAATTACATTTAGTCTATCCTTGTGTCCCCAAGTTGGATTTCTCGTTTCATCTTTCGCATATAACTTTATATTCAATTCGTTGCTGATTGAATTTAAATATGTAAGAGGTGTATTCCCTTCATTTAAAGAAACTAAATTTGTACCGGCCTTAAATGGTAGAACAGGAATATATTTTTCGATTCCTTTACCAGAAAAAATATTATTAAATTCCTGCTTTGTTCCATTAGTTTTAGGGAGATCATAAATAGGTGTTATATTAGAAACAAAAGAGTCAGTTTTACAGAATGGGCATCCCTCAAATATTGATTCATCTTCAAAAATGTGCCCGCAATTTAAGCACTTTGATTTTCCTGTATACATAAAAATTCCTCCTAAGTATAATAATGATATAGCCACTAAGGACTATTCTTTTCTTAATAAATTTCTAAAATAAATAACGGAAGAAGGATTTCTTCCTTTAATCAGATGTTATTTGTATAATTTAATATGTCTGACGGTTCATGATAGACTCCATACTTTTCATAAAGTATAATCTTCAAGGTGAACTTCGAATGGTATTTTCCTAATATTCGAAAAGCTTTTCAAAAATTGCTGAAAAAGTCATTCACTCCATGGCCTTAATCAGTATTAGTAAAAGTAACGATGGTTCTACCAAAAATTCTATACTTCGAGACTACTATCTTTTAAAATGTAAGAGCAAGCCTAAAATGGTGGCTCCTAGAGCTGTTATCCATAAAGTTTGCTATATTGTATTTGCCATTCTCTGTGATGAAAAAGCATTTGAAATCATCACCCCAGAAGAACACCAAAGGAATTATCGCAAAGCGAAATATGGCTTCGCTGCTTAGTATAATTCCATAAAAATAACTTTTTTGATAGTTAGTCAAAAGGCTTATTAAAGTTACCCTTTTTTAGGCTCATAAAAACAACAATTATTTTTTATTGACATTTGTTAGTTGGACTTGATATTTTCTATACCTACTTTCTAGCAATTGCCTCTATCTCTATACGTGCTCCCTTCGGAAGTGCTGCTACTTGAACACAAGATCGTGCTGGCGATACATTTTCAAAAAATGTAGCGTATTCTTCATTCACTTCTGCAAAATCATTTAAATCTGCTACAAAAATAGTGGTTTTTACGATTTTATTTATATCACTTTGGGCTTCTTTTAAAATAGCTGAAATATTGTCCATGCATTGTCTTGTCATATCCCTAATATTACCTTCTAATAAATTCCCCGTTGTTGGATTAATTGGAAGTTGTCCAGATACGAAAATTAAATCTCCATGGATGATCCCCTGTGAATAAGGTCCAATTGCTGCTGGTGCGTTCTTTGTTATGATATTATTCATGATATTCCTCCTCTTTATTTAACTATTGTTTAGTTTATGATATATCACTCACTAAAAAAATAGAGCAATATCCATGCCAATAGATATTGCTCTATTTTTTATGTATTTTGCAAAGTATTTTCTAAAAAAGCCCTTCGAAGGTCTCAATTTAAGAACTTTAAATCTTAACTTGAGAATTAGTTCGCATTTTGAGATTTTATATTATATTCTTTAAGTTTTCTATATAATGTGGCTCTACTGATACCTAATGCTTTTGCAGCATCAGTCTTTCCTTCTTTTATATGTCCATATTTGGCTAATACTTTCTCTATTTCTCTCTTTTCTAAATCTTTAATAGTCATGACTTCTTCATTTTCCAGCACATGTTCATTTGATTTATTTATCTCAGTAGCTTTTTTTGAATTTTTTATAATTTCATACATTTACCTCCTTTGTATCACGGAATTGTTAAGGTTTTTTCTTTCCCCCTTCACAACATAACTTCCATAAGAGATGGTGTTTGATGCATTTTTTCACGGATAATTGTTAAATTTTGGAAAATAAAAAAAGCACACAATCAGATTGCTTCACCTGTTCATGTGCGGTTGCTTAATTATTTCTTTAATGTGTTATAAAAACATGCTTCGTACTCATTTTACTTATTGTTATATATTGAATGTTTACCAAAATAGGATGTTTGAATTTATCTTAAACAGAAATGAGCAAAATAACTTTGTGAAAAACACATTTTGAATTACCTGCTGATTTAATTAGAAATTGTTTTTTATCTTAATCACTTTTCCATCTTTAATGTAAACCCTAGGAACTCTTCTCCCAATTAAGCACATAACTTCATTGTTGTTTGTGCCTATGAGTTTAGCTATGTCATCTGCATCGATCTTTAGCTCTCCTTGACTTCCCATGAGTATTACTTCATCTCCCAGTTTAACATCTCCTATATCTGTTAGATCCACCATGCACTGATCCATACATATATTTCCAACAACCGGTGCAAATTTCCCGTTTATTATTACTTTGGCCTTTCCTGAAAGCATCCTCGAATAACCATCAGCATAACCCACACCTAAAGTCCCTATTATGCTTTTCCTCTCGGTTCTGAACTTCCTTCCGTAGCCAATATACTGTCCTGCCTCAAGTTCCTTGAGAAATAGTATATTTGCTTTCCAAGTCATGGCAGGCTTTATTGGAATTACTTCTCTCTTTACATCATCAGATGAGCAACCATAGATGATTGTCCCCGGTCTGACACCATCAAGATAAGTCTCGGGTAAATTCCATATGGCAGAACTATTGGCAATATGCTTTAACTTTATGTATAATCCTTTTTCCTCCATTTTATTTATGAACCATTGGAATTTTTCAAACTGCTTGTACGAATACTCTTTGTTAGCTTCACCCGCACTACTAAAATGTGAAAAGATACTTTCGATGAAAATATTGGGAAGCTTACTTATCATAACAGCTTCATCCACTGCCTTTTCCGTTGTCAAGAATCCTATTCTTCCCAACCCTGTATCTACTTTAAGGTGTATCCTGACAGTCTTGTTTAATGCTGCTGCAGATTCTGAAAGCGCTTTTGCGTAATCATAATCAGACACTACTGGTTCAAGTTCATATTCAAGAAGCTCTCTGAATAAATTTGGTGGTGTTATACCCAGCACATTAATCTGGCAGGTCACTCCAGCTTTTCTTAGTTCAATCCCCTCGCTCACAAGTGCAACTGCAAGCCTTGTTGCCCCATTTTCCAAGAGAACAGGCGCTACATCAATCGCACCATGCCCATATGCGTCAGCTTTTACGACACCAAATATTTCCTTGTCCTTACACACATCTCTGATACTTCTCATATTGCTAGCTATTATACTTAGATCAACTTCCACCCATACAGGTCTATGATTAGTCAACATATAAATTATACCCCCCTCATTATTGTTAAATTATATCTATGCAAAATCCTTTAAATCTGCTACAAAAATAGTGGTTTTTATGATCTTATTTATATCACTTTGGGCTTATTTTAAAATAGCTGAAATATTGTCCATGCATTGTCTTGTCATATCCCTAATATTACCTTCTAATAAATTCCCCGTTGTTGGATTAATTGGAAGTTGTCCAGATACGAAAATTAAATCTCCACAGATAATCCCCTGTGAATAAGATCTAATTGCTGCTGGTGCGTTCTTTGTTATGATATTATTCATGATATTCCTCCTTTTTATTTAACTATTGCTTAGTTTATGATATATCATTCACTAAAAAATAGAGCAATATCTATACCAATAGATATTGCTCTATTCTTTATGCCTTTCGCAAAGTATTTTCTAAAAAAGACCTTCGAAGGTCTCAATTTAAGAACTTTAAATCTCAACTTAAGAATTAGTTCGCATTTTGAGACTTTATATTATATTCTTTAAGTTTTCTATATAATGTGGCTCTACTGATACCTAATGCTTTTGCAGCATCAGTCTTTCCTTCTTTTGTATGTCCATATTTGGCTAATGCTTTCTTTATTTCTCTCTTTTCCAAATCTTTAATAGTCATGACTTCTTCATTTTCCAGTACATGTTCATTTAATTTATTTACCTCAGTAGCTTTTTTTGAATTTTTTATATTTTCATTACCATTGACTTGTATTTTCCCTTTGACATCATTAAAAGATATTATTTCATTTGAACTAATGCAGCACAAATATTCAATAGTGTTTTCAAGTTCTCTAACGTTGCCCTTCCATTCATAATTGATTAACGCTGTCATTGCTTCATCTTCTATCTTCTTTTCAGTAATTTGCAGTTTATCACAGTACTTAGCAATAAAGTGATTAACCAAAAGAGGTATGTCATCTTTTCTTTCTCTTAAAGGTGGAATAGTTATTTCAAAAACATTTAGTCTGTAATATAAATCTTCCCTAAACTCCTTATTCTCTATCATCTTTTTTAGATTTTTATTTGTTGCTGAAATTACTCTTGCTTTTATTGGGATTGCTCTTATTCCTCCTATTCTTTCTACTACCTGTTCTTGCAAAACTCTTAGCAGCTTAGCTTGAAGATGAAGAGGCATATCCCCTATTTCATCAAGAAAAATCGTTCCTCCATTTGCAAGTTCAAATTTCCCTGGTTTTCCTGACTGCTTAGCGCCTGTGAAAGCACCTTCCTCATATCCGAATAATTCCGATTCAAGTAATGCTTCAGGAATTGCAGCACAATTTATAGCTATAAATTGTGATCTATTTTCCCCAATATTGTAATGTATAGCTCTAGCAAATAGCTCTTTTCCAGTACCGCTTTCTCCTAATATTAATACATTTGAGTCAAAACCAGCTATTTTCTTTCCAAGATTGACAGATTCGCAAAATGCTTGAGATTGACCTATCATATCATCAAATTTAAATATTCTCTGTTCATGGATTCTTCTATAGATTGCAGTTTCAATATTTTTAGGCTCCATCAAAAGAATAATTTTGCCATTAACCGCATTATTAGCCTCTATTTGGCTTATTGAGCACAATAGGATTTCTTTCCTATTCTTAAGTTTAATTTCGTTTAACTTTGTGGTCTTTTGCTTTTCATTTGTGTATTTCATATCAAATTTTTCAAAAACATCTTTAACATTTTGTCCTATCAGAGTTTTTTTTGACACTTTTACTAATTTAAATATAGAATCACTGCAGTTCACAATATTACCATCAACGTCTGTAATTAATATACCATCATTAATAGATGAGAAGATTGCATTTAATTGACTATTATTAAGTTCTAATCTTCTTACAATCTCATATTCCTTAATCTTAGAAGCCAATAATTCGGCTATATTTCTAACAAACTTAATTAAAGACTCTCTCTTACTAATAAAAGTTTCTAACTGCTTCTCTGTAATAAAAGTTAGCCCTATACCACCCAACAAATTTTTTTCATCCATTATCGGTACGCCAATATTCACTTTTTCTTTACATATATTCTTCTCAGGGCATTCAGCGCATACTTCACTTTTGGAGGTCTCTTGTACAAATTCTTTTCCTGTTCTAATCATTTCAGATAAATGATAGTATGATGGTATTTTTGTTCTAGCTCTACTTTTGTATTTACCAGCGGCCGCAATTCTAATTAATTCTCTGTTTACAATAACAGTATCAACTTCCAAAGCATTAGATATTGCTTCTGCGCACTGTTGGGCAAATTCATAAAAATCATTCACCAAACTATTTCACCTCAATCAAAATTCAATTTTCGATGTTTGTAAAAACGCATACTCTTACAAATATAGGATCTTTGTTACAAGAACAAATTATTTCTCACAGCTTATGTTAGCATTTAATTGTAAAAAAATACTTAAGCACTCCACTAAAAAAGGATTTACATCTCTATGATATCATACAAACAGCTTTCATTTACAAATATTTTGTCAATAACTATGGAGACTTATTCGCATGTTACCAATAAATTAAAACAGGATAGTGTGGATAGATTTAAAGTAATCATTTCTTCTACAAAATAAACTTCCGCCGTAAATACTCCTTATAAATTTAGCACAAATTATCGTCATCATTTACTACATTGTTGACACTTTTCTATCAGGCTATTTAGTATATTTTCATTTGCTTTTGGATATTATCTTTCCAAAGTGACTCTAAAATTGTCATTTTAATAAAACCTGTTTGTGAATAATAATTTACCTTTGCGAATTAACTTATGAGTAGATTATATCATTTTATACAATATCTTGTATCTATTGATTTTCAAAAAATTCATGATTTCACCATATAAAATAAGAACTTGATATACTTAATTCTTGAGTATATCAAGTTCTATATTTAAATATTCTCTATACTAACTATAAATAATACTTAATTTAAAATTTTTAAATATCATCAACACTATTATTGTTAAACATTTAGCACTATTTTAGTTTCCAACTTTATTTATAGTTCCCGATATTATTTATAGTTTCAAACATTTTTTATACAAAACACCCCTATAGAGTAAAAACTCAATATACTTAACTTTCTAAGTATATTGAGTTCTACATCCTAATGTTCCATATTTAATATTTTAATGACATTATATCTAGTTTAAAACTTTTTTAGAAAATCTATTCTTGATCAGTTTAAGACTTTTTTAATCAATACATAACTTTTTTAGACAACTACAAAATATCTTTTCACTACCTAATTATCTATTCTACCGTAACTGACTTGGCCAAGTTCCTAGGCTTATCCACATCGCAGCCTTTCTTTATAGAAATATAATATGCTAAAAGCTGCAGAGGAATTACGGAAAGTACTGGTGCAAATATATCATTTACCTTTGGAAGATATATTATAGAATCAACTGCTTTGCTAACTTCGTCACTGCCTTCAAAAGCAAAAGCCAATACGTTAGCTCCCCTTGTAGTTACTTCCTTAATATTACTTATCATCTTCTCAACTAAATATCCTTGAGTAGCTCCTACAATTACTACAGTTCCATCCTCAATAAGAGCTATAGGTCCATGCTTTAATTCTCCACCAGCATAAGCTTCAGAATGAATATAAGATATTTCTTTAAGCTTTAAAGAACCTTCTAATGCAACGGCATAATCCAATCCTCTTCCAAGGAAAAATACGTCCTGCTCTTTATAAATCTTTTCTGCGGCTTCCTGTATAATGTCCTTATTTGAAAGAACTTTTTCTGCCTTAATAGGAAGTGTAAGCATCTCATTTTTTAGTTCTTCCATCTTTTCTTCACTTATAGTTCCCTTGCTTTGCGCAAAGAACAATGCAATTATATACATTGCAATAAGCTGAGTTACATAAGCTTTTGTGGATGCAACTGCTATTTCAGGTCCAGCCCAAGTGTAAAGCACGTCATCTGCTTCTCTGGATACAGAACTTCCCACTACATTTGTTACAGCTATTACTCTAGCACCTTGTGCTTTTGCTTCTCTCAAAGCTGCTAAAGTATCTGCTGTTTCTCCAGACTGGCTTATAATTATCATAAGTGTTTTTTCGTCTATTATAGGATTCCTATATCTAAACTCTGAAGCAATATCTACTTCTACAGGCATTCTAACCAATTTTTCTATTACATATTTTCCAACTATTCCTGCATGGTAAGCAGTTCCACAAGCTACTATATATATTTTATTTATATTTTTAATTTGCTCTTTAGTTATCTTTATATCATCTAACGTTATAGGCTTTCCCGGCATAATTCTTGATGTCATTGTATCTTTAATTGCCTTTGGCTGTTCGTGTATTTCCTTCATCATGAAATGGTCAAATCCACCCTTTTCAGCTGCATTTGCGCTCCATGTAACGTGGTATACATCCCTCTTTATTTCTTTTTTATCTTCTGATAAAAGTTTTACACCATCTTTAGTTATGACAACAAATTCATTGTCATTTAAAAGGTATATATCTCTAGTATGATTTAATACAGCAGGTATATCTGATGCTATATAATACTCATCTTTTCCAAGTCCTACTATAAGAGGGCTGTCCTTTCTTACTGCTACTAATTTTCCAGGTTCTTTTGAGCAGATAACTCCTACAGCATAACTTCCCTTTATCTTAGATATTGCACGCATAACTGCTTCAACTATATCCCCTTTGTAAAAATATTCTATGAGCTGTGGAATAACTTCAGTATCAGTTTCAGATACAAATTTGTATCCCTTTGAAGTGAGCCATTCTCTAAGTTGTACATAATTTTCTATTATACCATTGTGAACTACGCTTATAGTTCCATCCTGGCTGTTATGGGGATGAGCATTTAGATCAGATGGTTTTCCATGAGTTGCCCACCTTGTGTGACCTATACCTACTATTCCTTTTAGAGGATGTTCTGACAATTTATTTTCAAGGTTTTTAAGCCTTCCTTTACATTTTACTACATTGATATGATCATTATCTATTATGGCAACACCTGCAGAGTCATAACCTCTGTACTCAAGTTTGCTCAATCCTTCAACCAAAATAGATGATGCTTGTTTCTTTCCAACAAATCCAACAATTCCGCACATAATCAATTCTTCCTTTCACATTTTAATATAATAAATTATAATCTACCTATAAAACACTGCAACTTTATTGATAAAAAATTTCATAAGCAAATAAAACCTGCATTGTTATTAAAATTTTACAGGTAAATATATTTTTGGAATCATATATTTTGATTCCTATTAAAGGTTTTAACACCAAACTGATGTTGTATCAGAAATCACTTCCTGGTTTTATCAGTTGTTAACGGTAGTGCGATACCGTGGGGCACCCGCCGAAGATTCGATACTCCCCATCCTCGTCAGCTCAAAGTGTTGTTTAAGTTAAGCCTTGAGCTCTGGCGCTTTATATTCACATTTTTCTTAAATTCAACCACCTTCTTTTTAAAATATAACAGTATTAAAAACCTGTCAATCTATTATATTCTTTAATCTTATTTTATGTCAACTAGATAGCTAAAATTAACTTTTTGTTCTTATTTTCATATTATGGAATTGAGATTGAAATGTGCTATATACCCTCAAAATTGCAAATATATAATAAGCCGCCTTTAAATTTTACTTTAAAGGCGGCTTTTTTTAACTGTGTTTTTTAAACACTATTAAATCATCTTCTAATTTATCTTGATTTCCAAGTGTAGCATAATGTCTTTGTAAAACTCCTGTAAGTTCCCAATCTTCCTTACCATACTTATTTAATTTTTCTTCTAAGTTTAAATTATCAGTTGAATTTAAAAAACGCTCCACTGTAAATATTCTATATTGCCACGACATTGGACTCACTCCTCTAATAATTTATATCTCAATTATTAGAGTGTCCAATTTCTAATATATTTAAAACATTTAATTTTTACAAATAAGAAATGCACTGTTAAATTCAATTACAGTGCACTTTTATATTTTTAATTCACTTTTGATTCAATAAGTTCAGCCAATTTATGCGCAATTTTATCTATTTCACTTTGATTTTGACCTTCTAACATAACTCTTACTAATGGTTCCGTTCCCGAAGGTCTTATAAGCACTCTTCCACAACCATCTAATTTTTCTTCTATCTTCTTTATCTCAGATATTATTTCTTCATCTTCTGCATATATATTCTTTTTATCATTTGGAACATTAGCATTTGCAAGTACTTGAGGTAAATTTTTCATCATAGAAGCACATTCAGATAACTTCTTTCCAGTCTTTTTTACTATAGAAGCTATTTGCAGTGCTGTTACAAGCCCATCTCCTGTAGTATTGTAATCCAGCATAATTATATGACCTGACTGTTCCCCACCTAATTTATAGCCTTGTTTTTTCATTTCTTCAAGCACATACCTGTCTCCAACTTTAGTCTTTACAGTACTCATTTGCTCTTTTTTGAGTGCTATATCAAGTCCAAGATTACTCATTACAGTAACTACTACCACATTTTTATAAAGTTTTCCTTCATCTTTTAAATGTTTTCCTATTATAGCCATTATAAAATCTCCATTTATGAGATTTCCCTTTTCATCCACTGCAAGACATCTATCTGCATCTCCATCAAAGGCAAGTCCTAAATCATAACCTTCTTTTACTACAGTTTGCATAAGTTCTTCAGGGTGAGTTGAACCACATTTTCTATTTATATTTATTCCATCAGGCTCATTATTTATAACTTTCACTTCAGCTCCCAATTCCTCAAAAGCCTTCACAGAAGTTACGTAGGATGCTCCATTTGCACAATCTAAAACTACCTTTAATCCTTTTAAATCTATATCTATAGTGGATTTTGTAAATTCTACATAGTCTTTTAGTGCTTCTCCTGTTTCCACTACCTTTCTTCCAATTTCAGCTCCAATAGGCATAGATACATCTTTAAAATTACTTTCAATTACTTTCTGTATCCTATCTTCTAATTCATCTGAGAGTTTATATCCCTCACTATTAAAAAATTTTATTCCATTATACTCTACAGGATTGTGTGAAGCAGATATAACTACCCCTGCATCCATTTTATATTTTCTAGTCAAATAAGCAACTGCTGGAGTTGGTATTACACCTACACAAACAGCTTCTGCTCCTACAGAAAGTATACCCGAAACCAGGGCACTTTCTAGCATATCTCCAGATATTCTTGTATCCATTCCAACTAATATCTTTGGTTTATGTGCCGTTTCTGTAAGCACATATGCTCCTGCCCGTCCTAATTTATATGCTAGTTCTGCAGTTAACTCCTTGTTTGCAATTCCTCTTACTCCATCAGTTCCAAACATTCTCTGCATATTATTAATACCTCTCTTATTAAAAGTTAATTTTTCTATAGGTTATCACACTAAATCTAAAATCTGTGCTCCTCTCTTACTTTGAAAATATTCATCTTTTATTATATTACATTAAAAATTTTTCCACAACGCAATTTTTAGCGATGTTTTGCTTTAGCAAAACAAGCTTAAAAATAAATTAGTTTTCTGACGTAGGGAGGAAAACTCACCTTCATTGTCCTCTGTCCTCTGTCAATTGTCCTCTGAAAAATTATTTTGCAAAGTTTTCATATTAAGTCAAGTATATATGCAAAAGTTGAGTTAATTATATTTATAAAAGTGGACTGTATTTTTGTATTATACTCTCTGCAGTTTTTAATCCATCTACTGCCGCTGATATTATACCTCCTGCAAAACCTGCACCTTCTCCACAAGGATATAACCCTTCTAAAGATACACTCTCAAAGTTGCTGTTTCTCATCATTCTTATTGGAGATGAGGTTCTACTTTCAATGGCTGTCATTACACCATCCCCTTTAGAAAACCCTTTTATCTTTTTTTCGAAATCAATAAATCCTTCTTTTAATGCAGATGAAACAGCGGATGGCAAACACTTTCTAAGATCTCTAAATTCATATCCAGGTTTGTAAGTAGGTTTTACTTCTCCAACTTTATTTGAAACTGTATCATTTAAAAAATCTTTAATTAACTGTACTGGAGCAGCATAATTGCCTCCTCCTAACTTATAGGCCAGGTTCTCATAATGCCTCTGAAATTCCATTCCTTTTAAAGGGGAATTTCCTTCAAAATCCTTTTCTCCTACAGTTACAACTACTGCAGAATTTGCATTTTCAAAATCTCTTTTATAGTAACTCATTCCATTTGTTACAAGCCTATTTTCCTCTGAAGCTGCCGCAATTACTTCCCCTCCGGGGCACATGCAAAAACTGTAGACTCCTCTTCCCTCTTTACTATTATAAGCTAGCCTATAATCTGCAGTTTTTAATTTAGGATGGTCTGCAAATTTCCCATATTGATTTACATTTATCATATGCTGGGAATGTTCTACTCTAACTCCTATAGCAAATGCCTTAGGTTCTACCACAACATCTTTTTTTAATATCATTTCATAGGTATCTCTTGCACTATGTCCTATAGCTAATATTAAATTGTCACAGCCTATCTCATTTCCATTTACTAATACTGCCTTTAATTTTTTATGCTCTATTATTAAATTATCCAACTTACTATCAAATAGTATATCTCCGCCCAGTTCAAGTATTCTATTTCTTATATTCTTTACGATTATTTTCAAATTATCCGTTCCCAAATGGGGCTTTCCATTATAAATAATCTCTTCTGGAGCTCCATACTTTGCAAAAACTTTCAATATAAATTGGCATCTCTCATCTTTTATCCTGGTAGTTAATTTTCCATCTGAAAATGTCCCTGCTCCACCTTCTCCAAACTGTATATTGGATTCTAAATTTAACTTTCCACTTTTCCAGAATTCATCTACAGTTTTTGTTCTATCTTCAACTTTTTGTCCCCGTTCTATTATGATTGGCCTATAACCATTTTCCGCCAGCAAGAGACCTGCAAACATACCTGCAGGTCCCATGCCAACAACTATAGGTCGGTATTTCATTTTTTTTGTACCTAAAACTAATTTTTCTTCTACTACCTCTTCTTCTATCTTTATATTCCCATCTCTAATTTTTGATACAATTTTTCTTTCTCCATCACAGGTTAATTCAACAGAGTAGTTAAACCTTATATTGTTTTTCCTTCTGGCATCCAGAGATTCTCGAAGTATTTTAAACCTCTTAATATCCTTCTCACTTATTTTAAGCTTTTTTGCAGCTTTATTTTTTAATTCATCTATACTTTCATCTATGTTTATGCTTAAATTATTTATTCTAATTGCCATTTTGTCCCTCCGACGTTTTTTTCTTAATTTCTATGCTAATTTTTTGTGGGTCTTGTGATACTAAAGACACTCCCTGAGGCATAGATACAACTACATTTACCGTATGAGTGCCTTCTGATAAAGAACTTGCATCCACAAAACAACTTATATTATTTCCATTTAGACTATTTATATTATTAGTAGGTCCATTAAATACTGCAGATACACTGTTACTGCCTAAGCTAGCCGTATACCCGGCATTTAAATTTCTAACCTGTATATTAAGATTCATTGTCTTTTGGCCACTTTTATCGGAAGAAGCCGCAGCCTCATTATTTATATTTACCCTCAATTCTACCGTTCCTGCGTTATTAACTAATTTTACCCCTTTAGGTACTACTAACTTAACTTCTATACTACTTGAACTACCAATTTTACTTAAATCAACTGGCTCTGTATCTAAACTACTTATACCCTTTATTACATTTTCATCCCCAGATACATCTACTTTATCTGGATTACTTACTATTGAATTAGGAACTGATCCATTTCCTGTATTTCCTTGAATTTTTACGTTTATAGGTACAGTCTTTACTTTTCCTATTGGTACAGTAACTTTAATAGGAGAGGGACTTATTGTAACATCCTTTACCACATTTCCAAATGAGTCCTGAGCCTGAAGTTTAACAGATGTATTTACATCACTTCCAGCATATTTTACATCACATGTGGCTGCAGCATACTTTACACTATTTACCGCATCTGCTGCTCCGCTTATTTCCACTTTATCTGTATTTAAGACAGGATCTAATGCATAGTATCCTTCTTTTGGTTTACCTACTACTCCTATTCTTACAGGCACACTTTTCTGTTTTAATTCATCAAGTTGTACCTTTATCCACAAATTTTCATTATTTAATATACTTATGTTATCAGGGCTTTTCTTTACTTCTACAGGTATATTATTTTCCCCTTTTTTCATAACATAAGCATTTAAATCTGATTGTAATTTAAAATCTGATGGTTTTACTGAATATACATTGGAAGCATTGCCCTTTATTAAAAGAGATATACTAGCGGATTGATTATCTATTTGTACAAGTTTCGATTGAGCAAGTGCATCTTTATTCACTATAGTAACAGGTACCACAATCTTTCTTTCCCTCATAGGATCTTCTACGTTGAATATGTACAGCCATAGAATAAATGACGCTATTACACAGCATATTTTTACTAGGATTTGGTTCCTTTTATTTTTTCTTTCCACCCAATCACCCTCTCTCTCCATGTACTCTTTTTCTGAAATCTATTTTTCATTATATTTATAAGAACTTTTTTCAACCTATCCTTTGTATAATTCCTTGTAATTTTTCCATTCATGGCAAGAGAAATAGTACCAGTCTCTTCTGAAACCACTATGATAAGTGCATCGGAATTCTCTGATATACCAATTGCAGCCCTATGTCTTGTGCCTAACTTTTTGTTTAAATCGTTATTACTAGTAAGCGGCAAAAAACATCCTGCTGAAACTATTCTATTATTTCTTATTACAGTTGCCCCATCATGCAGTGGAGTATTTACTACAAATATGTTTTCTAGAAGAGCAGATGATACCAAAGCATCTATCTTAGTACCGGTATTTATTATATCTCCGAGTCCAGTAACTTGTTCTATTACAATAAGTGCCCCTGTTTTGCTTTCAGATAAATTGCCTACTGAATTTGTAATTTCTGTTATAACCTTTTCCATAGTCTCTTCGTCTTCTAAAATATGCTTATCATTAAAAGCGGTTCTTCCTAACTGCTCCAGTGCCCGACGAATTTCCGGTTGAAATATAATAACAATAGAAAGGACGCCTATGGTCAAAGTCTTGGTAAGTATCCAATTGAGCATAGTTAAATTAAAAAAGCTGCTTATTGGTATAAGAAATATTATAAGAATAATTCCCTTTAAAAGCTGTTCAGCTCTAGTTTCTTTTATAAGCATGTATCCTTTATAGAGTATATATGATACTACTAGTATATCCATAACGGAGGATATACTTATATTTCTTATTGAATTAGCTGTCATTTGCAATAATTCCACCCATCTCACCACCTGTCAATAAATATATATTTAAATTATACACTATTTGATATTGTTTATATCACGTAATAAATTATTTTATAAAATTTTAATAAAATACATTTTTATCGTATTTTATTTTTTTATATGGGTACAATATCATTAGCCTAAGTTTTACTAAAAACGCGGGGAAACCAGTAACATTGGGGTGAATCGTATTTACGTAGGTTATGCCTTTACCGAACCCGTCAGCTAACCCCGTCGGTAATAAGGAGAGGATTAGATTGAAAAAAATTTTTTGTTTAATACTGTTTTCTTTACTGTTACTTATTCCTTTTTCTAAAGTAACTGCAAAGAATTTAGACAGTACCAGTTCCAATTTATTTAATGGTCAAGAAGAAGTCGTGCAAGTGTTTAATTACTCTGATCAAAAGATATATATAACTCAAAATGATGTTGATTTAATGGCTAAAGTTGTTTATGCTGAAAGCAATTCAGAACCATTTGAAGGGCAGGTAGCAGTAGCTTCCGTAATACTAAACAGATTAAAATACCCTGAGTTTCCAAAGACAGTAGAAGGTGTTATAAAACAGAGGGGTGCTTTTTCCTGTGTCAAAAATGGTACTATAAATGTATCTCCAAATGAAAGCAGTTATAGTGCAGTTTCTCAGGCTCTAAAAGGTATAGATCCTTCAGGTAAATCTATTTTCTTTTATAATCCCCAAATAGCCACATCTCAATGGATGAAAAACATAGATAAAAGAAATATGAGAACTATAGGGCATCATGTATTTTTTGTAGCTAATTAAAAAAATCCCCCTCATCTTTTTTTAAGATGAGGGGGATTTTTTAATTAATTTTTATCAATGTAAAAGACAGCATTTAGTGCTGCTACCTGTCCCTGTCCTGCGGCTTTCATATACTGATAAGGTCTCCCCACACAATCTCCTGCTGCAAAACAACCTTCAATATTAGTCTTCATATCCATATCTACTTTTATATGTCCATTTTCCATAATAAGTCCCGGTACCAATTTATCTGGTGCTATGCTATCTTTTAAAACAAACACTCCATCTGTAACTATTTCCTTACTTTTCAAAATTACCTTTTCTACTTTATTTCCTCCAGATATCTCTACGACCTTATCTCTTACTACTTCTATATTTTCACTTAAATTTAAGCTTTCTTTATACATTGGTATATAGTATGTTTTTTTAGACAGTTCATTTACATAATTGGCTTCTGCTTCAGCTTCTTTATTATACCCTATTATAGTAACAACCTTTCCTCTATAAAGAGGCGCATCACAGGTAGCACAATATCCGACTCCTCTCCCTAGGAATTCTTCTTCCCCCTTTAATGCTTTTGTATATTCAATGCCAGTTGCCAATATAACTGCACTTGCTTCATACATTTTTTCATTTACAGCAACACCAAAATACTGTCCCATAGCATATATAGTATTTATTCTTTCATAAGTTATATTTATCCCCATGTTTGCCACATGCTGCTGAAATCTATCTTTTAACTGTATTCCTGTTATACCAGGAAGCCCTAGGTAATTATCTATTTTAGGTGCTTTTATTAATTTGCCACTGAGCTCGCTGCTTCCAAAAACAATTATATTTTTATTTCTTATTTTTGCATTAATTGCTGCTGACAGTCCCGCAGGGCCACTGCCTACTATAGCAATATCATATCTAGTGTCCATGCTACCACCTCCAATTTTTATTTTCTAATTTCATAGTTAAAATGACAAATCAACTAAATTGTCAATTTGTCATTTTAACAAATAAATATAATTTAAACTATATATGTTTTTTCAAAGCATCTTTTATTGCATCCTTTGGTCTGAATCCAACAAATTTATCTACCATATTTCCGTTTTTAAATACCATTACAGTTGGAATACTTGCAATTTTAAATTGTGCTGCTGTAACAGGATTCTCATCTACATTTAACTTAAAGAATTTTGCCTTTTCCCCCAACTCATCTGAAACTTCTTCTATTATAGGAGAAAGCATTTTACATGGTCCACACCATGAAGCCCAGAAATCTACAACTACAGGAGTAGGTGCATTTTCAATTGATTGTGAAAAATCTTGATCTTTTATTTCCTCTACCATTATTTGCCCTCCTTATACCCCGTAGGGGTATTATCTTTAATTATATTTTATAATATATTATCTACTAGGTCAACGTTTTTAGTCTATAAATTTAATGAAAAATAAAAATTTTAGTCATTTATCAAATTACTTATTATAGAATTATTGTAAATTGAATTAGGATATTTATCTACCAAGCTTTGAGCATATTTTTTTGCTTGTGACTTATCCGTATCTTTATATATAACGGCAAGTCTGTACAGTACAGTTTCTTCATAATCTCCATCAGAGAAGCCTTTATCATATTGGATATAATAATTTATAGCATTTTTTGTATCTCCTGAGGAATCTAAGGTTGTGGCAAGCATATATATTATGTCCGCATAAAGATAATTTTCACTTCCAAACTCATAAGCTTTTGTCAGATAAGCTTTGGCATTATTATAATCTTTACTATTTAAATAATTGGTTCCTAACTTATAAAAATAGGCAGATCCGTCTTGCTTTAAGAGATTTGAACCTTCTGAAAGAAGTGCTCCTTCATCAGTACTTAATTGTTTATCTTTCCACTTTTTAACCTCTATATATATAGAATCATAATCTTTATTTTGTATATAACCTTTAAACTTTTCCTGTGGGAAAACTTCTTTAGTGGTTTCGACTTTCGGTTTAGCCTTATTACTTACACCTGAAGCCTTTTGTCCACTATTTTTAATAGTAGAAGTTTTTATCTTTGCAAAATTTTTATTAAGCAAACTTTTATTTTTAATACCATTAAAAATTAATACAATTAAAACTACCGAACATATTACACCTGCTGAAATGCAAGCTACCTTTTTAAGTGGGAACTTTTTCTTTACTACATTTAAATCTTCAAGCATCTTCATGGTCTTTTTAGCTTCATCATTGTTTACATCAACTCTTAATACATTATTTAATTTTTCCAATGCACTTTTATACTCTCCCTTTTTTATATAACAAAGGGCACTGTAATTATTTACTTTAATATAATTAAAATCGCTTTCAGCACATTGTTCCAGTAACTTAAGTGCTTCATTTATTTTTAATTCTCTAATTAACCTTAAAGCCTTTACATACAAACTGAATCGAACATCATCTTCCTTTAAAGAACCGAGATATTTTTCTGAAACCCCATCTCCATTAACTTGATGGTTCATCTTCCAAAGTTTTTGAGCTTTATCTAAATCACCCTTAAGATAAAATAAAAGTCCCTTAAGATTAATAGATGCCCTATTTTTTATATTTAAAGATATACTTTCTTCACAAAGTTCTATTGCTTTATCTATATACCCATCATTATATTTTTTTAGAGCTTTATTGTATATTTTCTGAGACTTATCCATTTATCGTATATACCACTTTCCCATTAGAATTTTTAACTTCCATCTTATTATTTAAATTTGTGCTAAAAGAATTTATAGTCCAATTTTCTACATGACATTTATTATACACATCATCATCATATACATTGACTTTTAAATTTACAATATCTCCATTTTTCTCTGCAGACACTATCTGTTGTTTTTTACTTGGCATCTTTATTAATATTTCATTATCCCCTGTATCTACATTTAGCATATAAAGATCTCCACCTTTTGAAATGGATCCATTTGAATATCCTATAACCACCAATAAATTTTTATCATCAGCCCATTCCAAGTATTTCGGAGATAATTTAGTGTTGTTTTCAATTTGAAAGCTATAAACTTTCTGAGAACCTTTTATGATTATTTTCCCTGTACCCTCTTCTAATGCTTCACTGCCTTTTCCTTCTATACAGGCATTATAAGTTCCATTTTTGTTACTTTTCCAGGTAGTGTTAAAACTAACTGTAGAATTATTATTCATTTCTTGCTTTATAAATTTTATTTCACTTGAACTTTTAACAGCAGTAGAAGAAGTTTTCATTTTCTCCTTTGGCTTTTGAGTTTCTTTATTATTATTTGCATTGCTTGAGTCTATTTTTTTACTATTAGTACTACCGCTGCTTTGAGTGGAAGTAGAATTGCCTTTGCTGCCAAAACAGGCTGTAAGTCCTAAAGTAAAAATAACTAATAATGAACACATTATAAAACTCAATCTATTATTTTTCATGTATAATATATTCCTCCTTGTATAAAATTATATTGTTATTTTTGGGGCTATGCAGTCTTAGGCATTTTCAAATTAATAATCAATCAGTACGTTAGCCTATTTTTTATCATACTAACTTAATATTTAATTAAATTATACCATAATAATTCTATGCTAAAAACTACTGGTATGCTATTCTACCAGTAGTTTTTAATGTTACTTTTTCATTATAAGTTCTTTTGCCTTTAATATAGAGGAAGCACTCATAGAGAATTCATCTAATCCATATTCTACTAAAGTTTCAACAGCATTTTCATCTCCAGCCATTTCTCCACACATTCCACATATTTTTCCCTGTTTATGTGCAGCTTCTATGGTCATCTTTATAAGTTTCAAAACTGCTGGATGCATTGGATTGTAAATATAAGCTACTTTTTCATTCATCCTATCTGCTGCTAAAGTATATTGTATTAAATCATTAGTTCCAATACTGAAAAAGTCCACATACTTTGCAAGTTCATCTGAATTTACTGCGGCTGCAGGTATTTCTACCATTATTCCTGTTTGTAAATCTTTATTAAAACTCTTTCCCTCTTTAGTAAGTTCATCCATACACTCTTTCAATATTTCCTTGGCCTTTAAAAATTCTTCCAAAGAACTTATCATTGGAAACATTATTCTTAAATTTCCGAAAACAGATGCTCTCAAAAGAGCTCTTAGCTGGACTTTAAATATATCCGTTCTATCCAAACAAAGCCTTATAGCCCTATACCCTAAGAAAGGATTCATTTCCTCCGGTACAGGTAAATAGGAAAGCTTTTTATCTCCTCCTATATCTAATGTTCTTATAATTACAGGTCTTTTACCCATTTTCTCCACTACAGTTTTATAAGCATTAAATTGTTCCTCTTCTCCAGGCATACTATCCCTATCCATATATAAAAATTCGGTTCTAAAAAGTCCTATACCCTCTCCCCCATTTTTTAGAACCTGATCTACATCTTCTGGCTTACCTATGTTTCCAAAAACCTCTACTCTGTTTCCATACTTTGTAAATGTTTCTACATCTATTAAAGCTTTAAGTTTCTCTCTTTCTTTATTATAATTTTCTTTTTTTATCTTATAAGTATTTAAAGTATTTTTATCCGGGTTTATTATAACTTCACCTTCTACTCCATCTACTATAATAAGGTCTCCATCTTTAACTGAATCTGTTATATCGTTTAGGCCAACTACTGCTGGTATTTCAAGGGTTCTAGCCATAATTGCACTGTGAGAAGTTCTTCCTCCAATGTCTGTAACAAAGGCTATTACTTTACTCTTATCCAGCTGTGCTGTATCTGAAGGAGTTAAGTCATGAGCTACAACTACCGTATTATTTTCCATGTCAATTATGGAAGAGTTATTTCCTGTAAGGTTTGCAAGTATTCTACTACCTACATCCTTTATATCTGCTCCACGTTCTCTCATATACTCGTCTTCCATAGCCTGAAAGGTTTTCATATATAAATCTACTATATCATAAAGTGCACTTTCTGCATTCACATGATCATTTACTATCTTTACTGTTACTGCACCTGCAAATTCTACATCATCTAAAAGCATAATATGACTTTCAAATACTTCTGCCTTATCTTTACCTACTTCTTTTTCAGCTTTTGCCTTAATTTTCTCCAATTGACTTTTTGATAATTCAAGGGCTTTTTGAAACCTTTCTTTTTCCTGTATCACATCATCTATATGCCTTTTTTCTATACTTATTTCAGTTTTCATTTTTACAACTACTTTTCCTATTGCATAACCTTTAGAAGCCGATATACCTTTTTTCATTTATTTTCCTCCTAAAATCGTATATTTATACAAAGTTATATATAAATGTTGCTATAAATATTTATTTTTTACATAATTATATCTCATATTCAAAAATTTTTAAATATATGTACTGTAAATTAATCATTTTAATATAAAATATTACAATTTAGAAAATAACTGTCTAAGTTATGCATAAATAGTATCTATTTAATTAAATCCTGAAATTGACTTGAATCTTTTACAGGATCAAAATCTTTCTCTTCTCTAGCAATAGATTTAATATCTGGTGACATATTTACGGCTATTTTTAAAAATTTAACTGTATTTTCAACATCTCCACGTCTTCCATATATGCTAGCCTTTCCATAATAACTCCAAATATAATTTTCTATCTCCAAATCTTTATCATACCAATTAAGTGCATCATCGTATTTGGCATAAAGTTCATAAGCCAGAGCTTTATTGAACCTGGCATATCCAAAATTAGGGTTAATTTCAAGTGCTTTATCTATATTTTTCATACCTTCTTCATAGTTATTACTGTAACATAATGCTATACCCTTTATATTATAAGCTTTATAAAATTCCTTATCCTCATTTATAATTTCATCCGCTTTAGCAATAGCATCAGAGTACTTTTTATTGCTAAAAAGCTTTTGTGCTTCATCATATTTTTTCTCTTCATCCTTTTTTCCATCTGCAGGTTTTATAACTGAATTTTTTTCTACATTATTATTAGATTTTTGTATAACGTTTTCATTTTTTTTATTCATATAGATGTCTTTTCCTATAAGTGCTATGGAAAATATACAAAGAACACAAAATATTATCACTTTAGTCTTTAAAGAAAATTTCCCGAATAATCTGGAGCCCATTCTTTTTCTATTTTTAAAAGCCATCTATTTCTCCCCCTAAAAAGCCTTATGAAGTTTATTCTTTACAATGTCTCTTCCTCTATCAGAATTTAAAAATTGCCAGGTAGATTGTGGAACAATTTTCTCTATTACATCCATTCTACCTGCACATAAAAGCTTCCTTACCTTGGAAGCACTTATATATTCTTCATTATACTTTTCTCTTTCAATTTCTACAACCTCTACATTATAGATAGGCATAATTTTTTTCAAGGTTTCATTATAAGTGCTAGTAACATCACAATAAGGTTCCTTTCCTACAAATCTTTTTTTTATATTAAACCTCTTACAAATATACTTCCCAAATATGCCGCTGTCTATTTCTTCATAAGCCTGTAATCTTTCATCTGTTTTTTTTATGAAATAATTGGGGAATGTAGCTTGAGATATAATGTATTCTCCTGCTGGAATTACTTTAACATTTTTTAAATCTTGTGTTCCTGTTTTCACCATAGTATATCTATCAGAAAATGGGAAGTCAGATCTATCCTCCTCCACCAAAAACAATAAAACTTGATTACAGTTTTTTGCAGCTTCTTCTACCAAATACCTGTGTCCTTTTGTAAAAGGATTGCAATTCATCACTAAAGCAGTACTTTCTATATTATTGTCTATAGAATATTTTTCACTTATACTATCTAAAAATTTATCTATATTATATATACCATACTCTAAAAGGGCAGCTTTTTCTGCTCTATATAAAAGTTTAAAGTTCAAAGAAGTAAACACATTGATTCTATCTGGTTTTGTAAATATAAAATTATGAAATATTCCTTCATTAAAACTCTTGTCAATTAAATGGGATATAAGTGATGAAGTTAAATTTTCCCCTCTCATGTCTTCTGACACTGCAAAACATTTGAATATGTTGCCTGCCTTAGAACAAGTTGCCTTTATGCTTCTATTATTGTCTCTAAGTACTACAGTGTAGTCTACATCTTCGTCCAGTGTTAAATCAAACTTTTGTAAAAAACAAATTACCTCATCTTTTTCCTGCTCCGAACTCAAATCTATACTTTCAAGGGATAAATCGTACATAACTTCATCCTTCCTTCCCATCTTTTTGTAAAATTAAGATATAACTTTTCTAACTACATCAATTACAGTTCCATCTCTATACTCAACTACTGCTACTATTTCATCAGAAGTTTTTATAGCCTCTGGTTTTCCTGTCATCTTCTCAGCTGTTTCCTTTAATTCTTCTATAGTCATAACTGGCAAATTAGCTTTCTTTAATTTTTCTATTAAATCTTCTCTTTTTGGATTTACTGCTATTCCTCTATCTGTTACAACTACATCTATACTTTCTCCTGGTGTGGTTACTGTAGTTACCTTGTCCTTTATTATTGGTAGTCTACCTTTTATAAGATTTGTAACAACTATGGCAAGCTTTGCTCCTGCTGCAGTATCGCTGTGTCCACCTGAACCACCCATTATCATACCATCTGATCCTGTTGTTACATTTACATTAAAATCTGTATCTATTTCTGTAGCTCCTAGTATCATCACATCTAGATTATTTACTACTGAGCCTCTGTTATGTGGGTTTCCATACATAGAACCTGACATTGTCTGGTGTTTTGGATTGTCTCTATAAGATTCCACTGCTTTTAAGTCAAAACACTGTACATCAAAAATGTTTCTAAACAGTCCTTCTTGAAGCATATCAACTATATATCCTGTTATTCCTCCTGCTGCAAAACTGCCTGTAACTTCTTTTTTCTTCATTATATCTTTCAATTCCATAGCTACTGCAAGAGAAGTTCCTCCTGCTCCTGTCTGAAAAGACATTCCTTCTTTTACAAGTCCTGATGCTTCTATTACCTTTGAAGCCATCTTTGCTATTTTAAGTCCTACAGGATCTTTTGTTATCCTGGTAGTTCCTGATACTATTCCTTCAGGGTTCCCTATGGAATCCATTTTTACTACATAATCTACATATTCCTGACTTATTTCTATTGGACATGCAGGATAAGGTACTAAGTTATCTGTAACTGCTACAACTGTATCTGCATACTGGGCATCTGCTATTGCATATCCGAGAGATCCACAAGCAGATTTTCCATATACTCCATTTATATTTCCATAGGTATCTGCTGTAGGTGCACCAATAAATGCCACATCTATATGAAGATCACCACTTTCAATTGCCCTTGGTCTTCCACCATGAGTCATCATGATTGAAGGTTTCTTTGAATACCCTTTTGATATTGCTTCTGCTACTGGCCCTGATATATAATCCGCTATAATCTGGGTAACTACTCCATTTTTCATATGCTCTACCAGCGGTTCATGTATTGGAAATATACTACTTGCTGCTACAGTTATATCCTTTATTCCTCTTTTGGCAAGTGCATATATTACATTGTTAAGTACAAAATCTCCATTTCTCAAATGGTGGTGAAATGACACAGTCATCCCATCCTTTAATTCTATCTTATCAAGTACTTCATCTATACTATTTAATACCTTATCTTCTCCAGGTTTTACACTTTTTATTTTTACTCCTGCCTTTTCTCTTAATCCATAGTTTGCAAAGGCACCTTCAAAAGGCTTTACCTTGCCATAACCTTCTATGTAATCAGGAATTTCTCTTCCAACTGAATTTTTCACTGTAATCCCTCATTTCTACTTATTATTCTCAATTTATCTAATTAAATAAACAGAATTTTTGGCATCAGATAAATCCAAGTAATTTTGCTAGTTCTACAGTAGTTACTGCTCTGCTTATTACTGGGGCATCTACCATTTTCCCATCTAACGAAAATACTCCAAGTCCTTTTTGTTGTGCTTCATCTCTTGCTTTTAGCACTCTAACAGCATGGTCTATTTCTTCTTTTGCAGGTGCAAATACTTCATGTATACTGTCAATTTGCCTTGGATTTATAGCTGCCTTTCCTGTAAATCCTAACTTTTTCGCTGTTGTTGTATCTTTTTTCAATCCTTCATAATCATTTGTATCTGTAAATGGTGTATCTATAGCATCTACCCTAGCTGCCCTACAAGCTGTAGAAACTCTATTTCTTGCGTAGAATATTTCCTGACCTTCCTTTGTTCTCTTTATTCCAAAATCAGAAGTCAAATCCTCTGCTCCTAAGAGTACAGCTGCCACTCTTTTTGATGAGTTTATTATGTTATATACGTTTTCAAGTCCATAAGCAGTTTCAACTATAGGTATTAATTTTATTGAACCTTTTTCAAATGATTCTTCTTCCTCTATGCCAGTTAATATTTTATCTATTTCTTCTAATTGTTTTTCAGTTGCCTTTGGAATCATTAGCGAATCAGGTTTAACTCTAGCTATAGTATCTATATCCTTTGGTCCATATTCTGTATCTAAAGGATTTACCCTAACTACAAGTTCTACCTTAGAATAATCTACATTGCAAATGGCTTCTTTTACAAGCAATCTTGCACTATCTTTTTCTGTAAGACTTACTGCATCTTCCAAATCAAGTATGACAGAATCTGCTCCAAGTATAGGTGCATTTTGAAGCATACCTGGATTGTTTCCTGGCATAAAAAGCATTGTTCTTCTCAATTTTTTCATTACAATCACCTCTCTATAATGCTCTTCTCAAAGCTGTTTCAACTCTTGCTTTAATAGTATAGTCCAGTGCTCCCTTGTCCTGAGCTTTTATCACTGCACTTTTTACTCCCAGTTCATTTACTTTATCTAATATGGTCTTTTTTATTTGTTTTCCAAATTGTTTCATAACTACACTCTCAAGTTCAAGTTCTATACCATCCTTGTCATTTGGCATTACCATAATGAGTATATCATTTGACTCAAGAGTGCCTGCCTTTGCTGGTTTATTTATTTTCATAAAATGCTACCTCCTTAAAATATGGATTATCCTGCATAATTGCAACATAATCCACATCAATTGTTTGCTTCTAAAATCTATCAATGAATCCTACTTAGACTGGTCCACAGAGTCCAAGTACTCTTTTCGTCCTGATTCATATAAATTATTGCCCTCTGAATCTATTACTACAATTACAGGTAAGTCTTTTACTTCTAATTTTCTTATAGCTTCAGAATCCAAATCTTCATAAGCTACTACTTCTGCTTTCTTTATGGATTTTGCTACAAGTGCTGCAGCCCCGCCTATTGCAGCAAAGTAAACAGCTTTATTTTTCTTCATGGATTCTATAACTTCTTTTGAACGAAGGCCTTTTCCTATCATTCCCTTTAAACCTATATCAAGCAGTCTTGGTGCAAATGGATCCATTCTATAACTACTTGTTGGTCCTGCTGAACCTATTACATGGCCTGGTTTTGCAGGACTTGGTCCTGCGTAATATATTATTTCATCTTTTACATTTATAGGAAGTGATTTACCTTCATCTAATAATTCAACTAATCTCTTATGAGCAGCATCTCTAGCAGTATATATTGTCCCTGATATTAAAACACTATCCCCTGCTTTTAAAGTTTTAACCTTTTCTTCCGTTAACGGAGTAGTTATCTTTTTTTCCATATACATGCCGTTAAATAAAACGGCTTTTCAACTCCTCTCTGAATTTCAACTTGAAATTTAATATTACAATTCTATTTCCTTATGTCTTGTAACGTGACAATTTATATTTACGGCTACAGGTAATCCTGCTATATGGGTAGGATAAGTTTCTATATTTACTGCAAGAGCTGTAGTCTTTCCCCCTAGTCCTTGAGGTCCTATACCAAGGAGATTTATTTTGTCTAAAAGTTCATTTTCTAAATCTGAATAAAACTTATTTTTATTTCTTTCAGATAATGGTCTTACAAGAGCTTTCTTTGCAAGATTTGCAGCCTTGTCAAAAGTTCCTCCTATACCTACTCCTACAACCATAGGAGGACATGGATTTGGTCCTGCGTCCTTTACTACTTTTATTACAAAATCTTTAACACCCTTAAGACCATCTGCTGGTTTAAGCATTTTTATCTGACTCATATTTTCTGATCCAAATCCTTTAGGAGCCACTTTTATGTTAAGTTTATCTCCTGGAACTATTTCATAATATATTACTGCAGGAGTATTGTCCTTAGTATTAACTCTATTTATAGGATCAGAGACTACAGATTTTCTTAAATACCCTTCTACATACCCCTGGCCTACTCCCTTATTTATTGCGTCTTCTAAACTTCCTCCTACTATATGAACATCCTGGCCAATTGTTATAAATACACAAGCCATTCCTGTATCTTGACACATAGGCACATCTTCATTTTTAGATATATCTATATTTTCAAGTATTTTACCTAAAATGTCTTTTGCAGTAGGCCATTTTTCGTCCTCTTCACATTCTTTTATCTTTTTCTTAACATCCTCCGAAAGATAATAATTGGCATCTATACAGAGATTTCTAACAGCTTTAGTTATAGTGGATACATCTACTTCTCTCATAATTTAACACCATTCTCCTTAATTGTATTTTTAATGTATAACAAGCTCATTATATAAGGTTTTAAAGCAAAAAATCAACTCGTTTTACGTATACTAATTTTTAATTACTAAAATATATCTAAAAGTTAATAAAACATATTTTAGGTCCAATAAAGTATATATGAAAAGGCAGTTTAAAAAACCGCCTTTTCATATATTTTCTATTTTCTTCTATTTACTAATGCAACTACTCTATTCATTTCATTATTAACTATCATATATCCTTCATCTACACCCATACCTGGTTTTGCAAGAACTTGTTTTGCACCGCAAGCCATTCCTATGTTAGTTGTAACTTCTGCGGATCTGTTTGTTTCATTACAAGTTCCTCCACAATAAGCTCCCATATCATGATCTTTACAATACATGATAGCATCAGCTATATTGTTAACTCCACCTAAATCCGGAGTTTTTATTTGAACCATATGACCTGCTTTATTATCTGTAAAGAATTTAACATCATCTACTGTATTACACCATTCATCTGCTACTAATTCTGCATCTATTTTTCTACTATCTATCTCTGCTCTCAAATCCCTTAGAGCTTCCATCTGTTTTTGTCTATCTTCTACATCCATTGGTCCTTCAATTCTCAAATGGAATGGATTTGCTGCTTCTGCAAGTGAAGCTATATAGTCAGCCATAGCTTTTGTATCATATTTAAAGGCAATACCTATAGTTCCATATACATCAATGTGGAATATTGGGCTGTAATCTTTAGAAGTTCTAAGTTCTATTACTCTATTTCTAAGCCACTTAACATATTCTAAAAGTTTTTCTCCATGCATTCCAAGTTTTTCTTCTACATTGTTTATAAGGGCATGTGGCATAACATCTGCACCTTTTATTATCATCTTGTCTACATTATCATATCTATCATCACCGGATTGTGTAAATATTGGAACTCTCTTTATTTCACCTTTTGGATTATATTCATTTCTTATAACTTCTGCCATTGTTATTTTCTTTGATTTTGCTACAGCATCTAATATAGCTTGTGTTATACCATATCTTATAGCTGTATGAAGTCTCTTACCATTTACCTTCATACTATCAAATTCTTCTGCTAATGACTTAAACTCGTTTAATTCTCTTCCTATTAATTTGGGAGCTATTTCCTTTTCTATAACTGGTATAAAATCTTTAGCTAAAAATAATGGATCTCTTCCACCTGCACCTGAATATTGAACAGCAGCACAATCACCATAAGCTACCTGTCCATCTTCTAGTACTAGCATTACGGATATAGCTTCTCCTGCCTGTCTAACTTTAGCAAATCCATCTGTTACAGGTTCGCCCACATAAGTAAATCCATTATGTTTAGCTCCTTTTTTTATAGCTCTCTGATCATCAAAATAAAATCCTGTTTTTCCTTCTGAGCAAATTACGTCAACTATTTTCATTTTAAGTCCTCCTTGAAAATTAAACTGTTTTTTAATTATTTTTCTTTTGGTCTTCCTATAAGTACTCCCTGTCCAACTGCAAATATATCATCTATAGTCATTTGAAAGCTTACTTCTCTATTTTCAAATTTTCCTCTTTCCTGTAACTTTCTCTGATTAAAGTCTTTTAATTCCTGACTAAAAGGAACATTTCCAAAGTGCAAATATCTAACTGCTCCTGTATTATCTCTTGCTGGCATCATCTTGCCTGCATTATATTTACTTGGTGCAAATGGTACATCTATAACTCCAGTTTCAAATGCTTTTACTGTTCCTACAGCTAAATCTCCCTTTCCAAGTTCAAATACTTTATCCAATATGCATTTTACTTCTGCTTTAATTACTGATATTTCATCTTCCAGATCTTTTGACATAGGAAGTCTCTGTCCACTTAACATATTTAAAGCCATTTTTGTAGCTTTTATTCCTGCTGCATTAGCTTCTTTGGTAGGGATTCCTATAGCTTCATGAGGTGTCTTAACTATAACTTTTGTTGCTCCTGCAAGGGCTGCTGTAGCCGCTCCTGTAGATATAACTCCAAAAGCTTTTGCTTCATCTGCAGGGAATCCTCCCATCCACTGATGAAATACTGTAGTTATATAAACATCATTGTATCCGTACTTTTTCAAATATTCATCTATCTGCTGCTCTAATGCTTTCATAGCTGCTACATCCTGAATTACATTACCACACTCACCATATCCTACAGTTATATTCTTAACACCCTGTTCTGCTGCAAGTAACCCCTCTATTATAGCTACTGCATTTGAAGTACTTGGTGGTACTAATGTTCCTGTAAGCGGTCCAAACGGTTCTCTATTTATGGATACTCCATTTTCTTCATAGAACCCAACTAATCTATCACAATACTGCCAATCTACAAGTGACTTAGCTATTGAAACATTCTTTGCATAAGGCACATTATAGGATATACATCCTCCTTCATTTGAAGTAAATCCACCTGCATGAATTATTTCTGCTAAAAGTCTTGAATCTGGAGTACCATGTCTAGCCTGTACTGGTAAATCCAATGCTTCTACTACTTGTCTGCATCCCTTGACTCCGTGATTTACTCCTGGGAATCCATTTAAAAGTGACCTTCCCTGAGATTTACTTTCTTTTATACCTACTTCACATTCATCATATCTATTTTGTCTCGTATAACTATCTATAGTTGTTGGAAGGAGATCAGCTCCTCCTTCATCTTGTAAATGTTTTAATAATTTAATATGATCATCTATAAGTGCAACTCCAGCTCTTGGTTGAGCTAAAGTAATTCCCTGTTCTTTTGCCTTTATTAACTTTTTAGGGAAGCTTTTATGCTCAGGCAATTTCTTTAAATAATCTACTGCTTCCTTAAGATCAACTTCCTTACCTGTTGGCCATTGACTTAAAACTTCTTCTCTAACTTTAAAAAATTGTTCTTCTGACCATTTTTTATTTTTAAGTTCCATATCTTTACCCCCTTATATTTTCTATTTTGTTATACAACATATTTTTTTAGTGTTAACTAAATATTTTTTCATTATTCTAACTGCTATATCCGGATACTCTTCTGAAAGCAGTCCCATAGCAGATAATATATAACTTCTATCTATTAAATACTCTGGATTCTTTGGCTTCAAATGCATAGGATCTTCTGTAGTAAAAATTCCCGCTTTTAATATTTCTTCAGGATTCTCACTATGAACCAATACTCCACCTGTTCCTATGAGGTATTTGGTATTCAAAAGATCTTTTCCTATCTGAGAATATACAACTCCACAAGGGGTATACACACTAGTTAAAACTCCAACATGTCTTTCCATAGCCATTTCCGTAGCTACCTTTGCCATTGCTTCATCAAATTTTATATCTCTTTCATTATCAGGAATCATTTTTATATTTTCACTTCTATATTTACAGCCAGCCTCTATATCTATGCTTTTATCATCTAAATATTTGAGTACCCGTTTAGTACTGGCAGCTTCCCACAAGGACACTGCGGAATATCTCATTCCCAGATCTCCTTCTACAGTTCTCTTTGCAAAAGGCTCCTGTAATCCTCTTAAAGTCACTGCTGGTTTTGTAGGCTCTCCGTCAGCCAAAGAATGTACATCCGTAGTAGCTCCACCTATATCCACTACTACTAAATCACCTATACCCTCTTCTTTATCACTTCCAAGGCTCAAAGTTTTAGCAGCTTTCAATACAGCAGCTGGTGTAGGCATAAGGATGCCATTTATATAGTTTTCAGCATTTTTCATACCTTTGGCTTCAACTATTTTTTCCATGAATATTTTTCTTATTTCTTCCCTAGCTGGTTCAACATTCAAAGTATTTAGCTTAGGCATTACATTTTCAGCTACTTTATAAAACATTCCTGCATCTTCTAATATTTTTGATATTTCATCTTCTGCTACTTTATTTCCTGCTACAACTATAGGAATGTCCATTCCACTTTTAGCTAGCAATTTAGCATTGCCAATTATGCACTCTTTATTTCCACCATCTGTTCCACCGGCTAAAAGTATCATGTCTGGCTTTGAATTTTTTATCTCTTCCATTTCTTTTGAACTCAAATCATAACTATAAACATGCATAACTCTTGCTCCAGCACCAAGTGCTGCTCTTTTAGCAGCTTCAGCAGTAAGCTCTGGTACAAGGCCTATAGCAACCATTTTTAGTCCACCTGCAGCAGACGAGCATGCTAGTTTTTTTACAAAATCAACTTTTTTATCTTTTAATTTACTTTGTAATTCTGCATAGGCTTTGTTAAAACCTATCATTATGTCATCTTCCACTGTAGTTATAGCTTTAGCTGTGCCTAAAATCACTTCATTTTCTATATCTACAGCTGTCAACTTTGTATAGGTACTTCCAAAATCTATAAGCAAATATCCTTTCATAATTAACCACCTCTGTTCTCATAAAGAGGATTCAATAATTAGATTACTTTTATACATTTAAATCTTTTTTCAAATCATTAATTGTAACTTCAGGTAATGTTCCTGGTGGATATATTCTATCAAATCCCATACTCTTAAACTTATTATATACATCTTCCCACTTTTGTTTTCCAACTACTAAATTTCCGCCTGCATAAATTAGTATACCTTTAAGACCTGATTCATCACATTTTTCTCTAAGTCCCCTGCAGTCCATTTCTCCATGTCCATAAAGTGATGATACTAAAATAGCATCTGCTTTAGTTTCAATTGCAGCATTTATAAAATCTTCTTGTGGTGAAAGAACTCCTATATTTATTACGTTAAATCCAGCTTCTGTAATGGCATGATCTAATATTTTATTTCCAACTGCATGACAATCAGATCCAATTACCCCTAAAACTATGGTTTTCATTATAAAACACCTCCAAATTGCATAAATACCAATTAATTAAAATCTTTATTAGCATATATTAATCATATATTAAAAAATAAATAATATTATTTATTTTCAATCTTATTAAATGTCAATTTGCATACTCTAGTTTAATTATTTTGATTGAGTTCAACTATTTTCGATTTTAAATCTTTAATTGAATTATCATCCAGATTATATAAAAATCTCATTATATGCTTCTTGTCCACATTATGTGACTCAACATCTTTATATCTTCCTGGTGAAACTATCAATATATCTACATTATTTATAACTCTTTCAAGTTCCTGATCATTAAAAGTATTAGTAAACTGAATATCAATATCCCCAAGCCCTGCTCTTTCAAGTGCTCCTCTTGCTTTAAACATAAACTCCTTAGAAATACATACAAAAGCAAATTTAGTATTACTAGGATATCTAGCAATCTTAACTATTGTTGCCAAATCTACATTTATGGCTACACCTATTACTTCTTTGTGTAATCCTTCCGTTAGTTTAATTACTTCATTCACATGGTTAAAAGTTGCTATTATAACTTGGCTTTTTTCTATAATCTCCCTAGTCTCGCTGCTTATATTCCTTATGTCATCAAGGGTAAAAGGCACTATATTCATGTCTGTGCTTTCCATAAGCTGTTTACTAAACATTCTAGATTGCTCTATGTTACATTCCACATATACTGCACTAATTTTACTTATAAGTTCTTTCTTTTCCCTTATTCTTTGAGTGACAATTTCTAAAAATACATCTGGATCTATACCCGATTCAATAGCTTCTTCAAACGCAAGATCTATAAACTTTGTTATTTTTTCCTTTGTATTTTGAACTTTCCAAGGATTTGCTTCTTCTGCTACAAAAGTTCCTCGTCCCTGGTAAGATTTTAAAACGCCATCCTGTTCCAATTCATTATAAGCTGTGCTTATAGTATTTCTACTTACATTAAGTTTTTCAGATAATTCTCTTTCTGTAGGCATTTTTTCGCCTACCTTAATGAGGTTACTTTTAACTAAATCCATTATTTGGCTTTTTACTTGTAAATATAATGGTACTCCACTATCTTTATTTATTTTAATGTTTATGGCAATCACCTCAAATTATTGGATTAATGGATTAATCCATTACTTTACCTAAAGGGTACCATAATGCAGGATTAAAATCAATAGCTTTTTGTAAACTTTCAATTTTCAGAAAATTCTTATGAAATTGTTTTCAAAATGTGTTTTTAAAGGATTAGAGACTAAACAAACTCCTTCTTCAATTAGTCTAAATTCAAGGATGGCTACCATTAATTAGTCCAATTTTACTTGGCCCAACCTTAAAGTCCAATTTTGAGAAATGTATCCTAAAATAAGATATCTGAACAATTCCCCTTTAAGAATTGCATATCCCTATGCAATTCTTAAAATTATCTCCCTATAAGGGTTATTTTATTGTAAATATTGGGGAACAAAATTTTTTCCAATATAGATATGCTAAATTTTTTATTTAATTATGATTTTCCTTAACAACACTATTCTTTTTTTTAGTTACATTTTTATTAATGCCAAATACATAATAACAGATAATTAAACCTGCTATCCAAATAGGTCCTAACACAACTGCTATTACAGTATCTGGGTTAAATGCCATCATTATAAATACAAATACTAGATATGCTAAACTAATATAACTTACATAAGGATACCCTTTAGCTGGAAATTTTAATTTTCTTATTTGTTCATGTGTAAGAGTCTTTCTAAATTTCATTTGTCCAAGTACAATCATAAACCAGGCAAAAAGTCCTGCAAAAGTTGCAACAGATGCAATATATGTAAATACTCGTGCTGGAAGAAAATAATTAAGTATAACACCTATAAGCATACATGCTGCAGAACCTAATATTGCATTTTTAGGTACTTTTGTACTACTAAGCTTGCTAAATATTTTAGGTGCCCCACCTTGAAGAGATAAATTGTATACCATACGTCCTGTCGTATAAATACCACTATTACATGAAGATAGTGCTGCAGTAAGTACAACAAAATTTATAATTCCAGCTGCAGCTTTAATTCCTATTTTATTAAATGTTAAAACAAAAGGACTTCCCATTGTTCCTATTTTATCCCAAGGATAAAGTGACATAATTACTGTTAATGATCCAATATAAAATATGCAAATTCTCCAAAAAACCTTATTAATGGCTGACGGTATGGTTTTTTCAGGATTTTTTGCTTCTCCTGCCGTAATTCCTATAAGTTCAGTTGCGAAGAAAGCAAAAGTAACTAGTGGAAGTGCTTTTAGTAAACCTTTTATTCCATTGGGAAAAAATCCTCCATTACTCCATAAATTTTTAAATCCTACTATCTTTCCTCCATTTCCTATCCCAGTAAATACCACAATTAAACCTAAAATTATCATGGCAATAATAGCAACAACTTTTATAATTGCAAACCAAAATTCAAATTCTCCATAAGCTTTTACATTAATTAAGTTTATAGTTATCATTAAAGCAAGTGCTACAAAAGCAGATACCCACCTTGGAACTGATGGAAACCAAAAATTTATGTAAATACCAATAGCCGTAATTTCTGCCATACAACATGAAATCCAATTCAACCAATAAGTCCATCCTGTTAAATAACCCGCAAGTGGTCCTATATACTCATTAGCATAAGCACTAAAAGAACCTGCAAGCGGCTGTTCCACTGACATTTCACCAAGTGCTCGCATGATAAAAAATAAAATCATTCCACCTATGGCATAATCCAGTAGAATTGAAGGCCCTGCCATATTAATAGTACTTGCAGATCCTAGAAATAGTCCAACTCCAATGGCACCACCCAGTGCTATTAACTGAATATGCCTTTCTTCCAATCCACGATTGAGATCTTCATGTAAACCAGAATTTTCATTGCCCATGTAAAATCCTCCCTTTATTTTTATATTTATAAGTCATATCTTCTTATATCTCTATATAATGTAGACACACTTATTCCTAACTCTTTTGCAATCTTTTGTTTTGCTAAAAAGGTATTACCATATTTAAGTAATAACTCTTTAATAGAATTTTTTCTCATTAGTTTCAAACTACTAAACTGATTATTTTCTTTATTACTGTTTAGATTATTGTTAAGCTTTGCTGGAATACAATCTGGCATCAATATATTAGTACTGGCCATATTAACTGAGTATTCGATAACATTTTCTAATTCTCTTACATTTCCCGGCCAATTATATAATAGTAAATGTTTTTTTACTTCTTCTGATATACTAACAATATTTTTTTTAAATTTTTCGTTATATTTCCCCAGGAAATATTCAGCTAACAATATGATATCCTCAGGACGTTTTCTAAGAGGTGGTATCATTATCGGTATTACACATAATCTGTAGAAAAGATCTTCTCTAAATTCACCATTTTTCATCATCTCTTCAAGGTCTTTATTGGTTGCTGCAATTATTCTTACATCTAATCTTATTGATTTTACACCTCCAACCCTTTCTAATTCACCCCGTTCAATAACTCTAAGTAATTTAGGTTGTAAATGCAAAGACAAATCTCCAACTTCATCAAGAAAAATGGTTCCACCATTGGCAAGTTCAAATTTACCCGGTTTTCCTCCCTTATTAGCTCCTGTAAACGCACCCTTTTCATATCCAAAGAGTTCGCTTTCGAGAAGGTTTTCAGGTATAGCGGCACAGTTTATTGCTATAAAAGGTTCATTTTTTCTTCTACTCATCTTACAAATTGCCCTAGCAAATACTTCTTTTCCTGTACCACTCTCACCTAAAATTAAAATGTTAGATTCACATCCTGCAGCTTTTGTAGCAAGGCTTTTAGCCTCATTGATAAGTTTGCTATTTCCCTTTATGCTGTCAAAGTTTATATTCAAATGTGAAGCATCTGCTAAAAGTTTATAAGCTATATTTCCTAATTCTTTCTTTTTCTTAAATACAAAGAGAATATCTATTTTTTCATTACTGTTATTAATAAACTTTACGCTTAAAAACATTCTATTATTAGGAATTGGATATTTTAAAACTACCTCAAATTCCTTATCATATTCTTTTGCATCTTTCATAACATATTCAAAATAATTTTCCGAGAAAATATTCTGAATATTTTTCTCATTTTTTAACATTCCCTTCATAACACTGTTATAAATAAGTATATTCCCTGAAGAATCAGTTAATACAACACCCTCACTTATAGAATTTAAAACTGTCAATAACCTATCTTTTGTCTCTTTTTCTTTTATTTTAATTAAAATGGTTTCTCCTAATTTTTTAGCAAATATACTCAGCTTATCTCTCATTTTAATTTGTTTTTCTTTAAGCTTTGGTGTAAGAGATAAAATAGTAATAGCTCCTATACACTTTACATCATTTTTTATAGGATAATATATGGAATATTCATTAAAGCACTTCCCATATGCACTAATGGGGCAAGTTTTACAAATGTCACTTCCATTGGGGCTGTCAATAACTAGAGGTTTACCATTTTTAATAACATAGTCATTGGCACATCCCTTAGGAAGAGCTTGACCAATCGATTTTTTGAATAATCCGCTTGCTGCAACTCTTACTAAATGGCTGTCTACAACATAGATATCAAATTCAATAACTGAACTCGTTGTCTCTATTAAATTTTGTATAAATTCTCTTATCTCATACATTGAACTATACATATTATTTCACTATCCTGACTAAAACTGTATGTTGTTTGATATTAATTAGCATACCATAGTAATAACTAAGAACTTTCCACCATAATGATTAACAATATATCATAAATATAGTTTATACTTAAATATAGTTAAAACTACATAATTATACTTAAATATACTTTATGCATAAAATATACAATTAGGCTATAGTAACCTTACCTTTTCTAGAAACCTTATTTTTTCTACATGCCTCTATAAATGCCTTAAAAATAAGGAGCTGTTCACCATGTTTTTCTTCTAACATTTCAGGATGCCATTGCGTTCCTAATATAAACCTATCTTCTTTCATTTCAATAGCCTCTACTACTCCATCTGGTGACATTGCAGCAACATTAAAAATACTAGCAACATCTTTTATTGCTTGATGATGATAGGAATTTACTTCTAGTGTATTTCTATTTAAAATTTTATGCAATTTGCTCTTTTCATTAACTAAAACTTTGTGTACAGTATTATACTTTGGCGAACCTATTACAGAATGATTTATAGTAGAATTGTTTTTTAAGTTCGATGAAACTTGGCACAAATCCTGATAAAGTGTTCCCCCACAAGCGACATTTAATAGTTGATATCCCCTACAAACACCCAAAATAGGAACATTACTTTTATTAATAATTTTTTTTGCCAAATATAGCTCCTGTGCATCCCTTTCTGGAATAACTTCTCCTATTTCAGGTCCTATTTCTTCTCCATAATACTTTGGTTCAATATCAGCTCCTCCTGCAAAAATTACGCCATCTACAATATCTATAGCATTTTCAATGTTACCCCTATTGGTGAATACAGGAATAATTAAAGGAACTCCTCCGACTTCTTCTACTACCTTAACAAAATCATTTGCTGCAATTTGCCAGTTCAACTTACTACCAAGACCATTATAAATTTCATCCAACCCATAGCAATAATCTGCACATATACCTATAATTGTTTTCATACTTTATTTCCTCCTATAAAAAATATTAATATATTTTAAATATGACAATTTAATTTATTCATTAAATGTAATTCCTCTCCTTTAGTCATTTTATTAACTAACCTCATAAACAAGCAATAATTATACCAACAATAAATCCTACACTATATAAGGCATATGAGCATACTATAAAAATACTATTGTCATAATGAGAAATCATTATGACAATAGTATTTTTATGATTTTTTCAGTACACTGTTCACTTTTATTTTAGAAATAAAACTCATTTTGACAGTATATTTGTCAAAATGAAAATTACTTCTAATTTGGCAAAAATAAAGTAGACTTTGCTCTTATCACAAAATCTACTTTATTTTAGTTGATATTTAATTAGAAGAATAATATTCTTTCACTGATCTAGCTATAGAATCTGCTATTTTACTCTGATACTCATCCGTAACCAATTTACTTTTTTCCTGGGCATTAGATAGGAATCCACATTCTATCAACACAGAAGGCCTAGTATCTTCACATCTAAGTACCTTATAAGAATTTTTTGCTGCTTTTTCTTTTCTATTATTGTTCTTGTCAAGATCATTAACTAAATTTTTTTGAAGAATATAAGCTAACTTTTTACTATTATCATTTTTAGAGTACCACACCTGGGCTCCATAGTATTTAGTCTGAGGGAACATATTTAAGTGTATACTTATAAACATATTACACTTTGTACTTTTTTTCAATTCACACCTATTATTTAAATCTTCAACTTTCTTTTTTCTTATTCTACCATCATCTGTATACAGACCCTCATCTTTTTCTCTAGTCATAACAACTTTAAACTTCTCTTTTAGTAACTTGTCCTTAAGTTTATTACTTATTTTTAAATTTATTTCCTTTTCCATTATTCCATCTTTTGATATTGCTCCACTATCTATCCCTCCATGACCAGGATCTATAAGTATAGTACTACTTTCTTTAGTAACATTTTCATTACCTAATACTAGAAATGGACATACCATATTTATGCTACATATTGCCAATATCAACAATATAACTCTTGCTTTTTTTATGTTCAATATACACTCACTCCTTATAATTATTTAGAGCCTTAATATATATTTACCCAAAACATAAAAAGTTATTAAATTATTTTCAATAATAAAAAAATAGCTTATACATACACAAATTTTGTATGTATAAGCTATTTTGAACTCTGACATTATCTCTTTGAAAATTGTGGAGCTCTTCTTGCTTTTTTAAGACCATATTTCTTTCTTTCTTTCATTCTTGGATCTCTTGTTAAGAAACCAGCTTTTTTAAGTTCCGGTCTTAAATTTTCATCTGCTTTTAAGAGAGCTCTTGATATTCCATGTCTTATAGCTCCAGCCTGACCTGTAAATCCTCCTCCATGAACATTTACAAGTACATTAAACTTTCCTTTAGTTGAAGTCAATTCCAATGGTTGGTTAACTATAACCTTTAAAGTATCCAATCCAAAGTAATCATCCATATCTCTCTTATTTATAGTTACTTTACCTTCTCCAGGTACAAGTCTAACTCTTGCTATTGACTTTTTTCTTCTTCCTGTTCCAAAATACTGAACCTTAGCCATTTTTTATCCTCCCTCCAGCTCTAACCTAATATTTTAATTCTAATACTTCTGGCTTTTGAGCTTCATGATTGTGCTCAGCACCTCTGTATACTTTTAACTTTTTGAACATTTGTCTTCCTAGTGGACCATCTGGAAGCATTCTTCTTACAGCTTCCTGGAATACAAATTCTGGTTTCTTTGCTAAAGCATCTCTATAAGAAATTTCCTTTAATCCACCTGGATATAAAGAATGATGTCTCAACATCTTTTGATCTAATTTTTTACCAGTTAAAACTACTTTTTCTGCATTTATTACTATTACAAAATCTCCTGTATCAACATGTGGTGTATATATTGGTTTATTTTTACCTCTTAATATTGAAGCAATTTGACTTGCTACTCTTCCAAGGGGCTTTCCTGCAGCATCAACAATGTACCATTTTCTTTCAATTTGTTCAGGTTTTGCTATATATGATTTCATGGCTTTCCCGTTATACAACTAACGGTTTTCAACTCCTCTCTTATTCTAGTTTCTTCTAATCTATAAAAAGAAACTTCTAAATTTTCATAAACGATTCTCTATATAAAGACCCGGGGCTGGTGGGTCCTTTATATCCAAAATACAAACAATTTATATTATAATACAATGTGCCTGGTGTGTCAATCTAGTAAAATATTTTTTCCAAACAAAGGCCTAAGGCTGGTACAGGCTTCCCGGCTTTTGACCTATCCTTAGAGTCTAAGATGTCTTTCACATATTCCGGTGTAAACCTTCCTAACCCTACTTCTAACAAAGTGCCTACTATTATCCTTACCATATTGTACAAGAATCCATCTCCAACTATACTAAATTTAATCAAATTGTCTTCTTGTGCAATAGTTAACTCTTTCACTGTTCTAACAGAAGATTTAGCAGAACTTCCTTTTTTCTTAAAAGCAGAAAAATCATGAGTACCTATAAAGTACTTACATGCATTTTTCATTTTATCAATATCCAATTTTCTCCTAAAGTAATAAACATATTGTCTTCCAATAACAGGCCTATTATTTCCCGTTACTATTGTATAAACATATTTTTTACCTAAGCTGTGATACCTAGAATGAAAACTATTATCAACTTCTCTGGCGTTTAATACAACTATATCTTTAGGTAATACTCCATTTAACGCCATTTTAAAATTAGGACTTGGCATTTTACTATTAGTAAAAAAGTTGCATACAAATCCTCTCGCATGAACTCCTGCATCAGTTCTGCTTGCACCTATAACTTCAGAAAAATTCCCTGTAATTTTTTTAATAGCTTCCTCTAATCTTTGCTGAATTGTCATAGCATTATTCTGTCTCTGCCATCCCGAATAATTTGTACCATCATATTCTATTGTAAGCATTACATTCTTCATTAATGCCACCATACTCTACTGAATATGGACACACACACCAATGCAAAAACACACACTGATGCCGTAAAGTCTTTATTAGTTAACTTAAGCTGTTTCATTCTAGTCCTACCTTCTCCACCTGTGTAACATCTAGCTTCCATCGCCATTGCTAGTTCATCTGCACGCCTAAAAGAACTTATAAAAAGTGGCACAAGGATTGGGATAAGATTCTTAGCTCTCTGAATTATGTTTCCAGATTGAAAATCCGCTCCTCTTGCCATTTGAGCTTTCATTATTTTATCTGTTTCATCCATTAATGTTGGTATAAATCTAAGTGCTATAGTCATAATCATAGCCAATTCATGAGCAGGTACCCCTATTTTTTTCATTGGATTTAAAAGTTTTTCTATTGCATCTGTGAGTTCAATAGGAGATGTAGTTAATGTTAGTAATGAGGTTCCTATAATTAAAAATACAAGTCTAACTGCCATAAATGCAGCCATAACTAATCCTTCTTTGTAGACAACTAAAAACTTCCACTTAAATAAAGGTGGATTAACTCCTGTTGTCATAAATATATTTAACACTGCAGTTATAATAACTAATATGAATATTGGCTTAAGTCCTTTATAAATATATGAAAACTGTATCTTAGATATAAGTATTGAAATTATAGTGAATAATACTATAAATATATAGCCTTTAAAGCTGTTTACTATAAATAAATCTACAATATATATTAAAGATATCAATATCTTAACTCTCGGATCCAACTTATGAACAAAAGAATTCCCAGGTACATATTGACCTATTGTAATATCTTTAATCATTTACTAGCTCTCCTAACTTTTATTTAATATCTTAAGTATTTCTTCTTTTGCCTGCTTTACTGTAAATACATCTTTTGATATATTTATACCCTTTTCCCTAAGCTTTTTTACCATATATGTTACTTGAGGTACTGCAAGTCCTACACTTTCCAAAGTGTCAACCTCATTAAAAACTTTTTCAGGAGGGCCATCAAGTATGCATTTTCCCTGATGCATTACAATTATTCTACCAGCCAGCTTAGCTACATCTTCCATACTGTGAGATACAAATATTATAGTCATATTGTATTCTCTATGTAAATTTTTTATTTCTGAAAAGATGTCATCTCTTCCCTTGGGATCAAGACCTGCTGTTGGTTCATCTAATATGAGTACTTTAGGTTCCATAGCAACCACTCCTGCTATAGCAACTCTCCTCTTTTGTCCTCCGCTTAATTCAAAAGGAGATTTATCTTTGTAATCTTCATATTTTAACCCCACCATATTCATGGCTCTCTTTACTCTTTTATTTATATCATCATCACTCAATCCCAAATTTTTGGGACCAAAAGCAATGTCTTTTTCTATAGTTTCCTCAAATAACTGATATTCAGGATATTGAAATACGAGCCCTACTTTTTTTCTTATAAAATTCAAATTTATTTTTTTATCAGTAATATCTACTCCGTCTACTATTATCTTGCCTGAACTTGGCTTTAAGAGTCCATTTATATGTTGAATAAGTGTTGATTTTCCAGAACCAGTGTGCCCTATCAAAGCAACAAATTCTCCATCTTCTATTTCAATATTTATATCATCTAGTGCTTTTTTTTCAAAGGGTGAACCTTTCATATATATATGAGTTAAATTTTCTATTTTAATCGGCATAATTCATTCACCATCTCATCTATAGTTAATATATCAGGTTTAATATCTACACCACTATTCTTAAGTTCATAGGCTAATTCTGTCATTTGAGGTACATCAAGTCCTATTTTTTTCATCTTAGATACCTGACTAAATATGTTTCTAGGAGATCCTTCCATTATAATTTTACCTTCATCCATAACAATTATTCTATCTGCTTCTACTGCTTCTTCCATATAATGTGTAATTAGAATTACTGTCATATTGTACTTGCTGTTTATATCTTTTATTGTACTCATTACTTCACGCCTACCAGACGGATCAAGCATTGCAGTTGATTCATCAAATATTATACAATCAGGTCTCATAGCAAGTACTCCCGCTATAGCTACCCTTTGCTTTTGTCCACCTGAAAGTAAATGAGGTGCATGTCTCCTATATTCATACATATTTACTCTTTTTAAACACTCATCAACTCTTGCTCTTATTTCTTCTGATGGAACTCCTAGGTTTTCTGGTCCAAAAGCAACATCTTCTTCTACTATAGTAGCAACTATTTGGTTATCTGGATTTTGAAAAACCATTCCTGCCTTATTTCTTATCTTCCAGGTATTTTTTTCATCTGAAGTATCTATATCTTCTACATATACTTTTCCATCAGTTGGAACTAAAAGAGCATTTATATGTTTAGCCATAGTAGATTTTCCAGATCCATTTCTTCCAAGCACTACAAGGAATTCTCCCTTTTTTACTTGAAAATTCACATGATCTACAGCTAATTTTTCATTTCCATTATCATTGTCCTTATATTTATAGCTTACATTATCACATAATATCATATCTTTTTCCATAGAAACACCTCACTAATTTGATGAGCAACAAAATTGAAACAGCATTTTATAGAAAAACAGGGATTAAGCTAGTCTTTACTTAATCCCCTTAATTTTATACTAACTCTAGTATAACTAATTCGGCTCCATCGCCTCTTCTTGGACCCATTTTATACATTCTAGTGTATCCACCATTTCTTTCAGCATATTTAGGAGCTATATCTGTAAATAAATTTTTTACAACTTCTTCTTCAGTTACAAAAGAAAGTACCTGTCTTCTAGCATGAAGATCTCCTCTCTTTGCAAGAGTAATCATCTTTTCTGCTAAACTTCTTGTTTCCTTTGCTCTAGTTACAGTTGTTTGTATTTTACCATGCTTCAAAAAGTTAGTAACAAGACTTCTAAGCATTGCTCTTCTTTGGTCAGATGGACGTCCTAATTTACGATACTGTGCCATTTATATCCCTCCTTACTGTAGGTAATAAGTTTATCCGTTCGTTATTTTAACAAATTCTATTCTTCACTTTGCTTTAATGATAATCCTAAGGCATCAAGCTTTTGCTCAACTTCTTCTAAGGATTTTTTACCTAAATTTCTTACCTTCATCATATCATCCATTGTTCTTTCTGTTAACTCTTGAACTGTATTTATTCCAGCCCTCTTTAGACAATTATAACTTCTCACTGAAAGGTCTAATTCTTCTATTGTCATCTCAAGAACTTTTTCCTTTTTATCCTCTTCCTTTTCAACCATTATTTCTACATTATTAGCATGATCAGTAAGAGTCATAAATAGTTTGAAATGTTCTATGAGAATTTTAGCTGATAAACTTACAGCTTCATCTGGTAATATAGTTCCATTAGTCCATACTTCTAATGATAATTTATCATAATCAGTTATTTGACCAACTCTTGTATTCTCTACAGCAAAATTAACTCTTTTAATAGGAGTATATATTGAATCTACAGGAATAGTACCTATTGGCATGTCTTCAGACTTATTCTTTCTTTGAGAAACATATCCTCTTCCTCCGTTGACTGCAATCTCCATATAGAGTTTGCCATCATCATCTAAGGTAGCTATATGTAAGTCTTTATTAATTATTTCAACATCACCATCTGTTTTTATGTCTCCTGCAACAACTTCTCCTGGTCCTTGTGCATCTATATATATAGTTTTAGGACCTTCTCCATTCATCTTTAAAGCTAATTCTTTTATATTTAGAATTAGCTCTGCAACATCCTCTTTTACTCCACGAATAGTTGAAAATTCATGAAGTACACCATCTATTTTTATATGATTAGCAGCAACTCCTGGAAGGGAAGAAAGAAGAATCCTTCTAAGTGCATTACCAAGAGTAATACCATAGCCTCTTTCAAGGGGCTCCACTACAAACTTTCCATAGTTACCATCTTCACTAGTTTCAACACATTCTATTTTGGGTTTTTCTATTTCTAACATGAATATAACCCTCCTTCTATTTATCTAATAATGTATTCTGAGGGCAACTGATTCTATATTAACTACTTGCTGTATAACTCTACGATTAATGTTTCGTTAACAGGAACATCTATATCCTCTCTTGTTGGCTGTCTAAGAACTTTTGCTTGAAAATTTTCTACATTTCCTTCTAACCAACTTGGTAAAGTTTTTGGGTTTTCTGCAAAAGTTTTAAATTTCTCTGATGACTTGCTTTTATCACTTACAGTTATATTATCATTAACTGATACCTTAAAAGAAGGTATATCCACTTTTCTTCCATTAACTAAAAAATGGCCATGAGTTACCAATTGTCTAGCTTCTGCTCTTGACTGTCCATATCCTAATCTATAAATTACATTGTCAAGTCTTGTTTCAAGTAAAACTAACAAATTTTCACCTGTTATTCCCTTTTTCCTATCAGCTGTTTCATAGTATTTTCTAAATTGTCCTTCTAATAGTCCATATATTCTCTTAGCCTTCTGCTTTTCTCTCAATTGTAAACCATAGTTTGATACTTTTTTTCTTCTTTGACCATGTTGTCCTGGTGCATATCCTCTTCTTGAAAATGCACACTTATCTGTATAACATCTATCCCCTTTAAGGAATAATTTTAAGCCTTCTCTTCTGCAAAGTCTGCATACTGATCCAGTATATCTTGCCATTAAAACTTACACCTCCCGTTACTAAACTCTTCTTCTTTTTGGTGGTCTGCATCCATTATGTGGAATTGGAGTAACATCTTTGATCAATGTAACTTCAAGTCCTGCTGCCTGTAATGACCTTATTGCGGCTTCTCTACCAGCACCAGGTCCCTTAACATATACTTCGATGCTTTTTAATCCATGTTCCATAGCTGCTTTAGCTGATGTTTCAGCTGCCATTTGTGCAGCAAATGGTGTGCTCTTTCTAGAGCCTCTGAACCCTAAACCACCTGCACTAGCCCAGGATAAAGTATTTCCCGCAGCATCGGTAATTGTAACTATAGAATTATTAAAAGTTGATCTTATATGTGCACAACCATGCTCAACATTTTTTCTTTCTTTTTTTCTCTTAGTTGTCTTTCTAACTTTTCCAGCTGCCATCTTTTTACCTCCTTATATTATTTTCCTACTACTTTCTTCTTGCCTGCTACCATTTTCTTAGGTCCTTTTCTTGTTCTTGCATTTGTCTTTGTTTTCTGTCCTCTGACTGGCAGACCTCTTCTATGTCTTATTCCTCTATATGAACCTATCTCTATCAATCTTTTTATATTAAGAGCAATCTCTCTTCTCAAGTCACCCTCAATTGTTACATTTTTTACGTAATTTCTCAAAGAGTTAACTTCTTCTTCTGTTAGGTCTTTAACTCTAGTGTCTGGATTTACTCCAGCTTCTTTTAGAATTTTTTGAGAAGTTGATAACCCTATGCCATATATATAAGTTAGACCTATTTCAACTCTTTTTTCCTTTGGTAGGTCAATACCTGCTATTCTTGCCATTAAAATTTACACCTCCTAAAATCTGATTGGTAAGGATTAATTTACTTTATTTATATTATATTAAGCTTTAAAGCCAGCAAAGTAAATAACTTTACATTGCTGCAGCCGCACCTTAAAACGTTATTAACTCATAAATCATACGTTAAGTATTAGTAACGTGTTTTACTAATACTTACTTTTTATTAGTTTAGCCTTGTTTTTGTTTGTGCTTAGGATTTTCACAGATAACCATTACTCTTCCTTTTCGCTTTATGATCTTACACTTTTCACACATAGGCTTAACTGATGGCCTTACTTTCATAGCTAACCCTCCTTATTACTTCGCTCTCCAAGTTATTCTCCCACGAGTCAAATCGTAAGGAGAAAGCTCTACTGTAACTTTATCACCTGGTAATATTCTTATAAAATTCATTCTTAATTTACCAGATATATGTGCTAATATCTTATGTCCGCTTTCTAATTCTACCTGAAACATAGCATTTGGTAAAGCTTCTAAAACAGTACCCTGAATTTCAATAACATCATCTTTTGACATAAGGTATAATCAAACCTCCTTGTTATTGCTGACTGCAAAAATCTGTTTAGCACCGAGCTTATAATCACTTTCAACGTAGCAGTAAATTATGCTTCATATACTTACAGTCCATATTAATCCATAATACTAACACTTTAAATTAAAGTCAATATTTCCGGAGTATTTTTTAAAACACTGTTGTCTTAATATGTACTCCTCTGAAATTCTATCCAATTATTCAGTAGTTATTCTAGATTTTACTGTATCATCAGCTTTTGCTTGGTTTTCAACTTACAGGTTCCAGCATATCTATCTCTATTTGTGTCAAATTATTTACAAATAGATTTTAAACTTTCTTTTACTCTTTGAAAGACCTCATTTATTTCTCCAGTTCCGTCTACTATAGAAAGTGCTTTCTGCTTTTTATAGTACCCAATCAGAGGTTGAGTTTGCTTATCATATACATCTAATCTATCTTTAACAGTTGACTCAGTATCATCTTTTCTTTGTATAACATCATTATGACACACATCACACTTGCCCTCAACTTTAGTAGGATTAAATTTTACATGATAACTTGCGCCGCAAGATGGACAAACTCTTCTACCTGTCATTCTTTCAAGAATTAATTCTTTAGGAACATCTATAAGGAGAGCTGTATCTATCTTTTGCCCTTTATTATTTAAAAATAAGTCTAGAGCTTCAGCTTGATTTACGGTTCTAGGAAATCCATCTAATAAAAATCCTTCTTTGCAATCATCCTTGCCTAATCTATCTTTAACTATATTTATAGTAACCTCATCTGGTACTAATTGTCCGTTATCTAAATACTTTTTTGCCTCAACTCCAAGTGGAGTCTTCTCTGAAATATTTTTTCTAAAAATATCTCCAGTTGATATATGAGGTATGGAATATTCTTCACTAATAAATTTAGCTTGAGTCCCTTTTCCAGCTCCTGGAGGACCTAATAAAATTATTCTCAACAGCACCATCTCCAAAAATATTTTATCAATTCAAAAATCCATGATAATGACGCATTACTAGTTGCGATTGTAATTGCCTTATGGTTTCAATAGCTACATTTACTATAATTAACAGCCCTGTTCCGCCAAAATATATGCCTTTAAAACTAGTATACGTTTCTGCTACTATAGGGGATATTGCTATTATTCCTGCAAAAGCTCCTCCTAATACTGACACTCTGGCTAAAACTCTTTCAATAAATACAGCCGTAGGTTCTCCTGGTCTTATGCCAGGTATAAATCCTGAAGACTTATTCATATTCTCGGCCATTTCTTCTGGCTTCATAGTAACTTCGGTATAAAACCATGTAAAGAAAATTGTAAGCAAGAAATAAAGCACTAAATATGTCCAATTGCTTTCTTTAAATGGACTATACACACTTCCTGTTATAAACTTGTTAAAAGCTGAGTCCGGCCAAAATTGCCCTATAGTCATTGGAAACTGCATAACTGATATGGCAAATATGATTCCAATAACAGCTGCTCCATTTACATTGATTGGAATATTAGTGGATTGCCCTTTATACATTCTTCCTGCATTTGTTTTCCCTGCATACTGTATAGGGATTCTTCTTTCAGATAAACTTGAAATTACAACTCCTAAAAATAGCAAGAATATAACTGCTGCAAGTCCTATTACTTCCACAAAGTTAACAGTTTCAACTTGTTGCATTTTGAAAATTCCAGATACTGCAGAAGGAAATCTCGAAATAATGTTTATAAATATTATAAGAGATATTCCATTTCCAATACCATGCTCAGTAATCTGGTCACCAAACCACATGAGAAAAGTTGACGCTACAGTCACAGTAAATATTATCATAAATATATTGAATTTATCAGATGGATTTGCAAGTGCACCTGCTCTATTTATAATAACATATATGGTTATTCCTTGAATTACACCTAGTGGTACTGAAGCATATCTAGTGTATTCCTGTATCTTCTTTCTACCTTCTTCTCCTTCTTTAGATAATTGCTCTAAACGAGGCAAAGCGACTGTAAGAAGTTGGAATATGATGGAGGAATTGATAAATGGAATAACTCCCATAGCAAATATACTAAATCTGCTAAATGCTCCTCCTGCTAGAAGATCATAAAAGCCAAACAACGAGCCATTGCTAGTTAAACTACTTAACTTTGTAGTGTCAATTCCTGGAACAGGAATAAAATTTCCCATTCTAAAAATTATTATCATAAATAAAGTAAATAGCAATCTTTTCCTTAGTTCAGGAACTTTCCAAGCATTACGCAAGGTTGATAGCACTTTATATCACCTCTACTTTTCCTCCAGCTGCCTCTATCTTTTCCACTGCAGTTTTAGTAAATTTAGCTGCTTTTACTGTGAGTTTCTTTTGCAATTCACCATTCCCAAGTATTTTTAAACCATCTTTAGACTTTTTAATTACCTTTTTCTCTAAAAGTAATTCTGGAGTAATTTCTGTTCCATCTTCAAATGCATTTAATCTTTCAACATTTAATTCATAATATTGTTTTGCAAATATATTAGTGAAGCCTCTTTTAGGAAGTCTTCTATACAATGGCATCTGTCCGCCTTCAAATCCTATTCTTACTCCACCACCGGATCTAGCTTTCTGTCCATTTTCACCTTTTCCAGCATTTCTTCCCCAACCAGAACCAGTACCTCTTCCAAGTCTTTTTGGTGATTTTCTTGATCCTTCTGCTGGTTTTAATTCATGAAGTTTCATTCGTACTTACACCTCCTTTGTATTATGCCTCTTCTACCTTTAAAAGATAGCTAACTTTTTGGATCATTCCTCTGATTTGAGGATTATCCTCATGCTCTACAACTTTTCCTATTTTTCTTAATCCAAGAGCATTTACAGTTGCTATATGATCTTTTTTTCTTCCTATTAAACTCTTTTCTAGAGTTATTTTAAGTTTAGCCAAGGTCATTCACTCCTAACCTAAAATCTCTTCGACAGTTTTTCCTCTAAGACTAGCTATATGTTCTGCTGTCTTTAATCTTGATAAACCGTCAATAGTAGCATTTACCATATTTCTTGGATTATTAGAACCAACTGATTTTGCTCTAACATCCTTTAATCCTGCAAGTTCAAGAACTGCTCTAGAAGGTCCACCGGCTATAATTCCAGTACCTTCAGGAGCTGTCATTATAAGTACTCTTCCTGTTCCAAATTGACCAGCTATACTATGAGGTACTGTTGTACCTATAATTGGAACTTCGATTAAATTCTTCTTAGCATCTTCTATTCCTTTTCTGATTGCTTCAGGTATTTCTATAGATTTTCCAGTTCCTACGCCTACGTGGCCATTTTCATCTCCCACTACAACTAGGGCACTAAATCTAAAATTTCTACCACCTTTAACAACCTTAGCAACTCTGTTTATGAATACAACCTTCTCTTTAAGATTTAAAGCGCTAGGATCGATTCTCATTTATTTCCCTCCTTATTAGAATTCTAAGCCAGCTTCTCTTGCACCTTCAGCAAGATTCTGTACTCTTCCATGATATATATATCCGCCTCTATCAAAAACTACTTCTTTGATTCCTTTTTCAATAGCTTTCTTAGCTATTGTCTGACCAACAACTTTTGCTGCTTCTTTATTACTTCCAACTCCTTGAAAATCCTTATCTACACTTGAAGCAGAAACTAGAGTTGTTCCCTTTACGTCATCTATTATTTGAGCATATATATTTTTTGCACTTCTATATACTGCAAGTCTTGGTCTTTCATTTGTTCCAGAAATTTTTCTACGAACTCTAAGATGACGCTTTGATCTTAGTTTTTTCTTATCATCTTTTTTAAACATAAGGTTCACTCCTTTCTACTACTTCTTACCTGTTTTTCCTTCTTTACGTCTTATAACTTCATTTTCATACTTAATTCCTTTTCCCTTGTAAGGTTCAGGTCTTCTCCAATTTCTTATATCTGCTGAGACATCGCCTACTAATTCTTTGTCGATACCTTTTACTATAACTTTTGTAGGTGCAGGTGTTTCAAAAGTTATTCCTTCAACTGCCTCTACTTCAATTGGATGTGAAAATCCTAAGTTTAAAACTAACTTTTTTCCTTGTAACTGAGCTCTATAACCAACACCTACTAATTCTAATGTCTTTGCATATCCTTCAGTTACACCAATAACCATATTATTTATTAATGCTCTAGTCAATCCATGAAGAGCTCTAGATTCTTTTTCATCATTATTTCTTTTAACTACTATTGAGTTATCCTCAACAGCAATATTCATATCTTTTCTCATAGCCTTTACAAGTTGGCCTTTAGGTCCTTTTACAGTAACAACGTTGTCTGGTGTTACTGTAAAGGTGACACCACTTGGAATAGCTATTGGAAGCTTTCCTATTCTTGACATCATTACACCTCCTGTATTCCTAATAGGTTCATAATAAATATCATTTACTACTAATCTTAGTTCATTTCTAAAACTACCATATGTAGCAAAGTACTTCTCCACCTACTCCTAATTTTCTTGCGTCTCTATCTGTAACAATTCCTTTAGATGTTGATATTACTGCAACTCCAAGTCCATTTAAAACCTTAGGAATTTCTTCTTTTCTACAATAAACTCTTAATCCAGGTTTAGATATTCTCTTGAGTCCTGTTATAACCCTTTCTTTATCTTTACCATACTTCATTGAAAGTCTTATCATATTTACAGAACCATCTGTATATTCCTCTACATTCTTTATATATCCTTCTTGAAGCATTATATTTAATAGTGCCTTCTTAATAGTTGAAGAAGGTACTTCTACTATTTCATGTCTAACAATATTTGCGTTTCTTATACGAGTAAGCAAATCTGCTATAGGATCAGTCATTACCATTTATTGTGCCTCCTTTCATCAATAACTAACATTTACCAACTTGCTTTTCTGCAGCCAGGTATTTCACCCTTATACGCAAGTTCTCTAAAGCATATACGACATATACCATATTTTTTTAATACAGCATGAGGTCTTCCACATATTCTACATCTTGTGTAAGCCCTTGTTGGATATTTAGGTTCTTTTTTCCACTTTTCTATCAAAGCTTTACGTGCCACGTTTTTCCCTCCTTATTTTTGAGCAAATGGCATTCCAAGAAGTTTAAGCAACTCTCTTGCTTCTTCATCAGTATTTGCAGTAGTGACAAAGATAACATCCATACCTCTGACTTTGTCTATCTTATCATATTCTATTTCAGGGAATATTAATTGCTCTTTAATTCCTATGGAATAATTTCCTCTACCATCGAAAGACTTATCTGGAACTCCTGAGAAATCTCTAACTCTTGGTAGTGCTATATTAATTAATTTATCTGCAAATTCATACATATATTGTTTTCTTAAAGTAACTTTACATCCTATAGCCATATTTTCTCTTATTTTAAAGTTTGCTATAGATTTTTTTGCTCTAGTTAAAACTGGTTTTTGTCCTGTAATTAAAGTTAAGTCACTAACTGCTGATTCTAAAACCTTTGGATTATCCTTAGCTTCTCCTACACCCATATTTATAACTATCTTATCAAGTTTTGGTGCCTGCATTATGTTCTTATATTTAAACTTATCCATTAAAGCAGGAATAACTTCCTTTTCATATTTCTCTTGTAACCTTGAACTCATATTTTTGCCCTCCTTTCAAAGATTAAAATGTTTCTCCGCACTTTTTACATACTCTTACTTTTGTTCCATCATCTAATATTTTGTGACTTATTCTAGTTACACTTTTACATTTGTCACAATATAACATTACTTTTGAGCTATATATAGGAGCTTCTTTTTTAATTATGCCGCCCTGCATATTTTGCTTATTTGGTTTCTGATGTTTTGAAACTACATTAACATCTTTAACAATGACTTTACCTGTTTTAGGCATAACCTTTAAAACTTCTCCTGTTTTTCCTTTATCTTTACCGGATATAACCATGACTGTATCCTTTTTTCTAACGTGTACCTTTGCCATTATAGCCACCTCCTTATCTTATAGAACTTCAGGCGCTAGTGATAATATTTTTGTATAATCTTTATCTCTTAGCTCTCTCGCAACTGGTCCGAAGATACGAGTTCCCTTTGGTTGCTTATCATCTTTTATTATAACAGCAGCATTTTCATCAAACTTTATATATGAACCGTCTGCTCTTCTAAGTCCTCTTACAGATCTGACGATAACAGCCTTTACGACTTCTCCTTTTTTAACAACACCGCCTGGTGTTGCACTTTTAACGCTAGCAACTATTGTATCACCGATGTTTCCCCATTTTCTCTTGGATCCACCTAAAACTCTTATACACATAATTTCCTTAGCTCCGGAATTATCTGCAACTTTCAATAATGTCTGTTGCTGAATCATTGAAAATACCCTCCTTTCAGCTATTATACTATTTAGCCTTTTCTACTATTTCCACAAGTCTCCATCTTTTATCCTTTGATAAAGGTCTTGTTTCCATTATTAATACTCTATCATTATTCCTTGCTTCATTGTTTTCATCATGAGCTTTAAATTTAGTAGTTCTGTTAACTGTTTTTCCGTACAGTGGATGACGTACTTTAGTTTCAACTGCAACTACTATAGTTTTATCCATTTTATCTGAGATAACTCTTCCTGTTCTTGTCTTTCTGTATCCTCTTTCCACAGAATAAACCTCCTTTCAAACTATTGTTCAAATGATCTTAGCTCTTCTTCCCTAAGGATGGTTTTAATTTGGGCTATAGATTTTTTGACTTCCTTTATTCTCATTGGATTTTCTAATTGACCTGTAGCCAACTGAAATCTCAAATTAAACAATTCTGACTTAAGATCTTGTACTTTTGCCTGTAAATCTTGAGTGCTGCTTTGTCTTAACTCTTGCAATTCTCTAGCCTTCATTGCTTTCACCACCCACTTCTTCAAAATCTTTTCTTGTAACGAACTTAGTCTTTATAGGCAATTTATGTGATGCAAGCCTCATTGCTTCTCTTGCTACTGGTTCAGGAACACCTGATAGTTCAAATAATACCCTACCTGGTTTAACAACTGCTACCCAATATTCTGGTGATCCTTTACCTGATCCCATACGTGTTTCAGCAGGTTTTTCTGTAATTGGTTTATCTGGGAAAATCTTTATCCAAAGTTTTCCTCCCCTTTTGATATATCTATTTATAGCTATTCTGGCTGCTTCTATCTGATTTGCTGTTATCCATGCACATTCTGTAGCCTGTATAGCGTAATCTCCATATGCTATAAAATTACCTCTTGTAGCTTTGCCTTTCATTCTACCACGTTGTACTTTACGATGCTTAACTCTCTTAGGCATTAACATATGCTATTCCTCCTTCCCTATGCTTTAACTTCTTCCTTGTTTTCAACAGGTTTTTTAGCAGGGAGCACTTCTCCTCTATATACCCATACTTTTACACCTATTTTACCATATGTGGTATTTGCTTCTGCAAATCCATAATCTATGTCGGCTCTTAATGTCTGGAGTGGAATTGTACCTTCATGGTATGACTCAGCTCTTGCAATTTCTGCACCACCAAGTCTTCCTGAACATGTAGTCTTAACACCCTTAACGCCAGACTTCATAGCTCTCTGTATTGTTTGTTTCATAGCTCTTCTAAAGGAAATTCTCTTTTCCAATTGCAAAGCTACATTTTCTGCCATAAGCTGAGCATCAGCTTCTGCCTGCTTTACTTCAACAATGTTTATAAGCACAGTTTTTTCAGTAACCATTTTTTGAATTTCAGCTTTTAAAGCATTAATTCCTTGGCCGCCTTTTCCTATTATCATTCCAGGTTTTGCTGTAAATACATTTAGCTTAACTCTTTTTGCTGCTCTTTCAATTTGAATCTTTGAAACTCCAGCAATAGCAGTTTTTTCTTTTACAAATTTTCTAATTTTATTATCTTCAACTATATTGTCTGCAAAATTTTTCTTATCTGCATACCATTTAGCATCCCATTCTTTAATAACACCAACTCTTAGGCCATGTGGATGTACTTTCTGTCCCATCTGTTTCCCTCCTTCTTATTACTCTCTTTCCTTAACTACCAAAGTTATATGACTACTTCTCTTATTTATTCTAAATGCTCTACCTTGAGCATGTGGTTGAAATCTCTTTAATGTTGGGCCTTCACAAGCATAAGCTTCTGAAACATATAGATTATCCTTATCTAAATCCAAATTATTCTCTGCATTAGCAACTGCTGATTTAAGAACTTTATTAACCACTACAGCTGCATCTCTTGGAGTATATTTTAATATAGCAAAAGCTTCATTTACATTTTTACCTCTAACTAAATTAAGTACAACTCCTACTTTCATTGAAGACATTCTAACATATCTAGCTATAGCCTTAGCTTCCATTTATTCTACCTCCCTTCCTAACTACTTTTGAGAAGCAACACGAGTTGTTTTTTCAGTTTTGTCTGCAACGTGTCCCCTGTATGTTCTAGTTAGTGCAAATTCTCCTAATTTGTGTCCTACCATATCCTCTGATATATATACAGGAACATGCTTTCTTCCATCATGAACTGCTATAGTGTGACCTATCATCTGAGGAAATATCGTTGAACTTCTTGACCAAGTTTTTACAACTTTCTTCTCACCATTTTTATTTAATTCATTTATTTTCTTTAAAAGTGCTTCTTGGACATAAGGTCCTTTTTTTACTGATCTGCTCATTCATTTTGCCTCCCTTCATACAATTTGCATGATATAACTTTTTTGTTTATAGCTAAAAGCGACTAGTTTATTAAATAGAAATCAGTGAAGAGAACATATATTCTCTTCAAACTATTTACTATTTCTTCTCTTAACTATAAATCTGTCTGAATACTTATTATGTTTTCTAGTCTTATATCCTAATGCAGGTTTGCCCCAAGGAGTAAGTGGTCCTGGATGACCTACTGGAGCCTTACCTTCACCACCACCATGTGGATGGTCATTAGGGTTCATAACAGAACCTCTAACTGTAGGTCTTACTCCTAAATGTCTCTTTCTTCCTGCTTTACCTATATTAACTATCTCATGAGTTAAGTTTGAAACTGTTCCAATTGTAGCTCTACATGCTATTCTTACATGTCTCATCTCGCCACTTGGAAGTCTTAATGTTGCATACTTTCCTTCTTTAGCCATAAGCTGAGCTGAAGCTCCTGCAGATCTTACAAGTTGTGCTCCCTTTCCTGCTTGTAATTCTACATTATGAATTATAGTACCAACAGGTATATTTACTAATGGCAAACAATTTCCAACTTTTATATCTGCATCTGGTCCTGAAACTACAGCATCTCCAACTTTTAATCCAACTGGAGCTATTATATATCTCTTTTCTCCATCTGCATAAACTACCAAAGCTATATAAGCTGATCTATTAGGATCATATTCTATAGTAGCAACTTTTGCTGGTATACCATCTTTATTTCTCTTAAAATCTATTAATCTATACTTTTGCTTTGCCCCGCCACCTATATGACGAACTGTTATTTTACCGTGAGCATTTCTACCACCACTTCTTTTTAAAGCTGCAAGAAGTGATTTTTCTGGTACATCTGTAGTTATTTCTTCAAATGTACTTACAGTCATATTCCTTCTTGAAGGTGTAGTAGGTTTAAATCCTTTAACTGCCATAACGGTATTCCCTCCTTTTTTCGCTTATCTGGATTTCTCCAATAACTGCTTTAATTATTGTTCCATTCCATCAAAAAATTCTATTGTCTTACTATCTTCTTTAAGTTTTACAATAGCTTTTTTGAAATCCGCTCTTTTTCCAATATGAACGCCAACTCTTTTTTTCTTTCCTATATATCTTGCTGTTGTTACATTTTCAACGCTTACTCCGAAAACATCTTCTACAGCTTTCTTTATCATTGATTTGTTTGCATGTATGTCAACTATAAAGGTGTATTTCTTCTCATTCATACCAGCCATGCTCTTTTCTGTTACAACAGGCCTTCTTATGATATCATAATTAGTATATTTCATTATGCATACACCTCCTCAATTTTTGATACAGCGTCCTTTGTTATTATAAGTTTTTCATACTTTAATAAATCATAAACATTTAAATTGTTAACAGGTATAACTGATACGCCCTGTATATTTCTACCTGATACATATACGTTTTTATTTGATTCAGCTGTAACAATCAATGCCTTCTTTGCATTGAATGCGTCTAACATCTTTACTATTTCTTTTGTTTTTGGAGTTTCTAATTCTAAGTTTTCCAAAACAACCATTTCGTTATCTGCTACTTTACTTGACAATGCTGATTTCATAGCTACTCTTTTAACTGATTTTGTAAGTGAAATTCTATAGTCTCTAGGTTTTACAGCAAAAACTATACCACCGTGAATCCATTGTGGTGCTCTTATAGATCCTTGTCTTGCTCTACCTGTTCCCTTTTGTCTCCATGGTTTAATTCCACCTCCAGAAACCTCAGCTCTAGTCTTTGCTGACTGAGTTCCCTGTCTCTTATTAGCAAGTAATGCTACAACTACTTGATGAACAGCATTTTCGTTTACTTCAACTCCAAATACTTTATCTGATAATTCAAAATCTTCTACTTTTTGACCTTCTTTATTAAATAATCCTACTTTAGGCATTCTGCATCCTCCTTTCTACTAAGACTAAGCCTTAACTGTATTTCTTATTGCTACAAGTCCTTTGTTAGGTCCCGGTACTCCACCTTTTATTAAAATAATGTTTTTCTCAGGAATAACTTTTGCAACTTCTAAATTTAACACTGTTGTGTTTCTATTTCCCATATGTCCTGCCATTTTCATATTCTTGAATGTTCTGGACGGATCTGAGCAAGCTCCCATTGAACCTGGTGCCCTGTGAAATTTAGAACCATGGGACATTGGTCCTCTTTGAGCATTCCATCTTTTTATTGTACCTTGGAATCCCTTACCTTTAGAAACTCCAGATACATCAACTTTATCTCCTGCTGTGAAAACATCTGCCTTTATTTCCTGGCCTTCCTTGTATTCACTAGCATTTTCAAGTTTGAATTCCTTTATAAATCTCTTTAATGTAACTCCTGCTTTTTCAAAATGTCCCTTCATTGGTTTGTTTACCAACTTTTCTCTTATATCGCTAAAACCAACCTGTACAGCCTCATATCCATCTTTTTCTACAGTTTTCTTCTGTATAACAGCACAAGGTCCTGCTTCAATTACTGTAACAGGAATTACCTTTCCATTTTCATTAAATATTTGAGTCATACCAAGCTTTCTACCTAATATAGCTTTTTTCATTTACATACACCTCCTAAACATATTAGCGGATCGCCAAAACGGTCATAATAGTTAGTAATAAACCACTTATTACAATTTTATTTCAATATCAACACCTGCTGGTAAGTCAAGTCTCATTAACGCATCAACAGTTTTTGGTGATGGGCTTATTATATCTATCAATCTTTTATGAGTTCTTATTTCAAATTGTTCTCTTGAATCTTTATATTTATGTGGGGCTCTCAAAATTGTAACCACATCTTTTTCTGTAGGCAGTGGTACTGGTCCTGCTACTTTTGCCCCTGTGGACTTAGCAGTTTCTACTATCTTTTCAGATGATTGATCTAATATTGTATGATCAAAAGCCTTTAATCTTATTCTAATTTTTTGTTTTGCCATTGTTATTTCCCTCCTTTTCATGCACGCTATGCTTCTTACGTACAACAGCGGATATATTCTGTAAACTGTTCCAGGCGTTTCTTTTATTTTATGAAAGCACTGTCTTTACAAAATCACCGTCGCCTAAGTTCAAGACCTAGGCATACTCAGTCAAGAATTACCCGGAAGCCCGGCAACCTCTTGCCTCATCGCTGTTATAACATCACAACTTCTTAATTATACAATAAATTTATATACATGACAAGTAAAAATTTATATTTCTGCCTATTAAAAAGGAAAGAGTGCACTCTTTCCCTTTTAATACAACATATTTAGTAAATTTTACAAGCAATATATTTCTAGTTTAATTACTCAGTTATTGTAGTAACAACACCTGAACCAACTGTTCTTCCGCCTTCTCTTATTGCAAATCTTAATCCTTCATGCATTGCTACTGGTGTTATAAGTTCTACGTTCATGTCTATGTGGTCTCCTGGCATTACCATTTCTACTCCTTCTGGTAAAGCGATTGATCCTGTTACATCTGTTGTTCTGAAGTAAAATTGTGGTCTGTATCCATTGAAGAATGGTGTATGTCTTCCGCCTTCTTCTTTCTTAAGTACATATACCTGACCTACAAATTTCTTATGAGGATGTACTGTTCCTGGTTTTGCTAGTACTTGACCTCTTTCTACTTCATCTCTCTGTATTCCTCTTAATAGTACTCCGATGTTATCTCCTGCCATTGCCTGGTCTAGAAGTTTTCTAAACATCTCTACTCCTGTACATGTTGTCTTCTTCTTTTCTTCCTTTAATCCTACTATCTCTAATTCGTCTCCGATTTTTAATACTCCACTTTCTACTCTTCCTGTTGCTACTGTTCCTCTTCCTGTTATTGTGAATACATCTTCTATTGGCATTAAGAAGTCTTTATCTGTTGGTCTTTCTGGTGTTGGTATATATTCATCTACTGCATCCATTAATTCATGTATGCATTTTGTTGTTTCTGGATCATCTGGGTTCTCTAATACCTTTAATGCACTTCCTACTATTATTGGTACGTCGTCTCCTGGGAATCCATACTCACTTAATAACTCTCTTACTTCCATCTCTACTAATTCTAGTAATTCTGGATCATCTACCTGGTCTGACTTATTTAAGAATACTACTATATACTGTACTCCTACTCTGCTTGCTAACAATATATGTTCTCTTGTCTGTGGCATTGGACCATCTGCTGCACTTACTACTAGGATTGCTCCATCCATCTGTGCTGCTCCTGTTATCATGTTCTTTACATAATCTGCATGTCCTGGGCAGTCTACATGAGCATAGTGTCTCTTGTCTGTCTCATATTCTACATGCGCTGTATTTATTGTTATTCCTCTTTCTTTTTCTTCTGGTGCTTTATCTATTTCATCATACTTTGTTGCTGCTGCTTTTCCCTCTTTTGACAATACCATTGTTATTGCTGCTGTTAATGTTGTCTTACCATGGTCTACGTGTCCTATTGTTCCTATGTTTACATGTGGTTTGGTTCTTTCATATTTTTCTTTTGACATTACTCTTCCTCCTTAAATACACTAATATATTAATTAAAATTAGCTATTTCTCTCTCCTACAATTTTCTCTTGAATACTCTTTGGCACTTCTTCATAATGGTCAAATGTCATTGAATAAACTCCTCTACCTTGTGTTCTAGATCTAAGTGTAGTAGCATATCCAAACATTTCAGACAATGGAACAAAAGCTCTTATAATTTCAGCTCCTGATCTTGGATCCATTCCTTCGATTCTTCCTCTTCTGGAATTTATATCTCCCATTACATCTCCCATATACTCTTCTGGTATTGTAACTTCAACTTTCATCATTGGCTCAAGTAAAACTGGGTCTGCTTTATTCATAGCATTCTTAAATGCCATAGATCCAGCTATTTTAAATGCCATTTCTGATGAGTCTACATCATGATAAGATCCATCATATAACTTAACTTTAAAGTTTATAGTTTCATATCCTGCAATTACACCATTTTGAGCAGCTTCTTGAATTCCATTATCAACTGGTCCAATGAATTCTTTAGGAATTGCTCCTCCTACAATGGCATTTTCAAATGTATATCCTTCTTCTGAAGGTGACATTTCTATGGAACAATCACCATATTGTCCATGTCCACCAGACTGTCTAATAAATTTACCTTGTGCTTTAACAGTTTTTCTAATAGTCTCTTTATAGGCAACTTGTGGCTCACCAACATTACATTCTACTTTAAATTCCCTTTGAAGTCTATCAACAATTATTTCTAAGTGAAGTTCTCCCATACCTGCTATAATTGTTTGACCTGTCTCTTGATCTGTATAAGTTTTAAATGTTGGATCTTCTTCAGCAAGTTTAGCTAAAGCTATACCCATTTTCTCCTGACCAGCCTTTGTCTTTGGCTCTATAGCTACACGTATAACTGGTTCAGGGAATTCCATACTTTCAAGTACTATAGGACTGTTTTCATCACAAAGAGTATTACCTGTAGTAGTATCTTTCAATCCTACTATAGCACCTAAATCACCTGCACGAAGTTCGTCAACTTCCTGTCTATGATTTGAATGCATCTTTACAAGTCTTGCAATTCTTTCTTTTTTTCCTTTTGTTGAGTTATATACATAAGTACCACTCTTCATAATTCCTGAGTAAACTCTTGTAAATGCTAATTTTCCTATAAAAGGATCTGTAGCAATTTTAAATGCCAATGCAGTTAATGGTGCATTATCATCAGCTACTCTTTCTTCTTCCTCTTTAGTATCCGGATTAGTACCCTTTACAGGTGGTACATCAAGAGGTGATGGCATAAAATCAACTACAGCATCTATCATTGGCTGAACGCCTTTGTTCTTATAAGAAGATCCGCATAAAACTGGAACTATTTTATTTTCAATAACACCTTTTCTCATAGCAGCTACTATTTCTTCTTGTGTTATTTCTGCTCCATCTAAATATTTCATCATTAAATCTTCATCTACATCAGCTACTGCTTCAATTAAAGCTGTCCTATACTCTTCTGCCTTATCTGCTAATTCATCAGGTATTTTAACTTCATCCATAACAGTTCCAAGATCATCTTCGTATATTATAGCTTCATTTCTAATAAGATCTACTATACCTTTAAATTTATCTTCTGTTCCAATTGGGATTTGGATAGGAACTGCATTACAGTGTAATCTTTCTCTCAAAGTATTTATACACATGTAAAAATCTGCTCCTACTGAGTCCATTTTATTTACATAAACCATTCTTGGTACACCGTAATTATCTGCCTGCCTCCATACAGTTTCTGTTTGTGGTTCAACACCACTTTTGGCATCTAAAACAGTAACAGCTCCATCAAGAACTCTAAGTGATCTTTCAACTTCTACTGTAAAATCTACGTGTCCTGGTGTGTCTATTATATTTATTGCATGGCCTTTCCATTTACAAAAAGTAGCAGCAGAAGTTATAGTTATTCCTCTTTCTTGCTCCTGAGCCATCCAATCCATTGTAGCTTCACCATCATGTACTTCTCCTATTTTATGGGTTATTCCCGTATAGAAGAGTATACGCTCCGTAGTAGTAGTTTTTCCGGCATCGATATGTGCCATTATTCCTATATTACGGAACTTCTCTAGCGGATATTCTCTTTCCACTTAAATTTCCTCCTCGCAAGTGTAAATTTAGGATTTGACAAAACTGCTTTAGTAAAAATACCAAAACAGTTTTTAATATTAATATCTATAATGTGCAAAAGCCTTGTTAGCTTCAGCCATTTTATGAGTATCTTCTCTCTTCTTAACAGCTGCACCTGTATTATTTGCTGCATCCATTAATTCTGAAGCAAGTCTTTCTCTCATATATTTTTCATTTCTTTTTCTTGATGCAATAAGAAGCCATCTTATTCCTAAAGTCTGTCTTCTCTCTGGTCTAACTTCTATTGGAACCTGGTATGTTGCACCACCAATTCTTCTTGCTTTTACTTCTAGTAAAGGCATTATATTGTTCATTGCCTCTTCAAAAACTTCCATTGCCTCTTTATTTGTTTTTTCATGAATTATGTCAAAAGCTCCGTAGCATATTTTTTGAGCTACTCCCTTTTTACCATCTTCCATTATACTGTTTACTAATTTTGTAACTACCTTACTATTATATACTGGATCTGGTAATACATCTCTTTTTCCTATATGTCCTTTTCTTGCCACTTTTCTTCCCTCCTTAACAATTAAAATTTAAGTTCATCGGTACTCGGCTTTAATAAAGCCGCAAAGTGCTTTGTACTCCTGCAAAATATGATAAAGTACTGTAAATATATATAAACGCTGAAGACATAGCACTAATACTCAACTTAATTAATCAATTACTTTTGTTTTGGCTTTTTTGCGCCATATTTTGATCTTGACTGCAATCTGTCAGCAACTCCAGCTGAATCCAATGCTCCTCTTACAATATGATATCTGACACCTGGAAGGTCTTTAACTCTTCCTCCTCTTATTAGAACAACGCTGTGCTCTTGTAAGTTATGTCCTATACCTGGGATGTACGCACTTACTTCATATCCATTTGTCAACCTAACTCTGGCAATTTTTCTAAGTGCTGAGTTTGGCTTTTTAGGAGTAGTAGTTTTTACTACTGTACAAACTCCTCTTTTCTGTGGACATTCTTTTAGTGCTGGTGCTGTTGATTTTGTGCTTATTGTCTTTCTGCCTTTTCTTACTAATTGGCTTATTGTTGGCATATCTACACCTCCTCTTTTAATTAAAATATCTTACAATTTATATTAATTATTCTTGAAAGCTTATTTAGTATACTGTATATTTAATCTTTTAATACAGCAGCTGTAGCAGCTCCTACATCTATACCACATAATTTTCCCAATTCTTTCATAGTATCTATATAAATCAACTCAGGGGAATTATCTTCAATTAACACTTTCACTGACTGTATTAACTTATCGTCAGCATCTTTAGCTATATAAACAGTTTTTGCAGTGCTATTCTTTATTGCTTTAACTGTTTGCTTTAAACCGACAACCTTGTTTCCTTTTAGTCTGTTAACCATTATTTTATTCCCTCCTTCAATTCTATATAAATAAAGTACATGATACTTTGTTCTTGAAAAAACATACAGATGTATTTTATCATTTTAATATTGCTATGTCAATAAATTATATGCTACACTTCTGCCTCATCACTTACCTGTTTTTCTTCAGATTTATCTTCTGTATTAATTCTTACAGACCTATACCTGGTCATACCTGTTCCTGCTGGTATAAGTTTACCTATAATTACATTTTCCTTCAATCCTAGTAATGGATCTATTTTGCCCTTTATAGCTGCATCTGTAAGAACTCTTGTAGTTTCCTGGAACGACGCTGCAGAAAGGAAAGATTCAGTTGCAAGTGCTGCTTTAGTTATACCAAGTAAAGCTACCCTTCCTTTAGCTGGTTCTCCACCATTAGCTTCTACTTTTTCATTAGCCTCTTCAAAATCAAACATATCAATCATAGTTCCTGGAAGCAATTCTGTATCTCCCGATTCCTCTATTTTAATCTTTCTTGTCATCTGTCTTATTACTACTTCTAGATGCTTATCATTTATATCAACACCCTGAAGTCTGTAAACTTTTTGAACTTCAGACAAAAGATAATTTTTAGCTCCCTGAACACCTTTTATTCTTAAAATATCATGTGGATTTACAGAACCTTCTGTTATCTCATCTCCAGCACTTATTGTATCTCCATTAGATACTTTAAGTCTTGAACCAAACGGTATATCATAGCTTACTTCTTCTCCAGTATCCATAACTATGGAAACACTTCTCTTCTTTTTGGTTTCTTCCATTTTTACAGTACCTGAAACCTCACTTACTATAGCAAGCCCCTTTGGTTTTCTAGCTTCAAATAATTCTTCAACTCTAGGAAGACCTTGAGTTATATCAGATCCTGCAACTCCTCCAGTATGGAAAGTTCTCATAGTGAGCTGTGTACCTGGCTCTCCTATACTTTGAGCTGCTATTATACCTACAGCCTCTCCTATATCAATTTTCTTTGCAGTAGCCATATTCATACCGTAACACTTTGCACATACTCCATGTTTTGACTTACAGGTAAATACGGACCTAATCTTTACTTTTTTAATTCCAGAAGCTTCTATTTTCTCAGCTATTTTTGGATCCATATAAACATCTTTTGGTATTATTATTTCTCCAGTTTTAGGATCTTTAATATCTTCAGCAGAATACCTACCAGTAAGTCTTTCTGCCAAACTTTCTATAACTTCATTTCCCTCTTTTATTTCAGAAACGTCGTATCCTTCGTGAGTTCCACAATCTTCTTGTCTTACTATAACATCCTGGCTTACATCTACAAGCCTTCTTGTAAGATAACCAGAATCAGCAGTCTTTAATGCAGTATCTGCATTACCTTTTCTAGCTCCGTGAGTTGATATGAAATATTCTAGTACATCCAAACCTTCCCTGAAAGATGCTCTTATAGGAAGTTCTATTATCTTTCCTGAAGGATTTGCCATAAGTCCTCTCATACCTGCAAGCTGCTTGATCTGACTTTTAGATCCTCTAGCTCCTGAATCCGCCATCATAAATATTGGATTGAATTTATCTAGATTATCCATAAGTGCATCTGCAACATCTTCTGTAGTTTTAGTCCATTTCTCAATAACTCTTTGATATCTTTCTTCCTCTGATATAAATCCTCTTCTATACATTTTTTCTATTTTATCTACTGCTGCATCTGCTTCGCCCAAGAGCCTTTTTTTAGCTTCTGGAACCACCATATCTGAAGTGGAAACTGTTATACCACTTATAGTAGAATAATGATATCCTCTAGCTTTTATTTTATCAAGCATTATGGAAGTTTTAGTAGCACCATGCTTCATATAGCACTTATTTATTATCTTACCTAAGTTTTTCTTAGCTACAAGAAAATCAATTTCAAGTTTAAACTCGTTCTCAGGTTTACTTCTATCTACAAATCCCAAATCTTGAGGTATGGATTCATTAAATATTATTTTACCTGGGGTGGCATCAATTATACCACTTATAGTTTTTCCGTCCTTAACCTTAGTAAGTCTAACCTTTATTTTGGCATTAATATCAACCTGTTTTAACTGATATGCCATTATTACTTCGTCCGGTGAAGAAAAAATTCTGCCTTCTCCTTTAGCTCCATCCTTTTCTATAGTTAAATAGTATGAACCAAGTACCATATCCTGTGTAGGCACAACTACCGGCTTTCCATCTGAAGGTTTTAATATATTATGTGCAGCAAGCATTAAAAATCTAGCCTCTGATTGAGCTTCAACAGATAGAGGAACATGTACCGCCATTTGGTCTCCATCAAAGTCTGCATTATATGCAGTACATGCTAATGGATGAAGTTTTATAGCTCTACCCTCTACAAGTACAGGCTGAAATGCCTGAATTCCTAATCTATGGAGAGTTGGAGCACGATTTAAAATTACTGGATGGTCTGATATTACTTCTTCTAATACATCCCATACTTGAGTCTGTACTCTTTCTACCATTCTCTTCGCACTTTTAATATTGTGTGCTAAGCCACTTTCTACTAATTTCTTCATAACAAATGGCTTAAATAATTCAAGTGCCATTTCTTTAGGCAGACCACATTGATACATTCTAAGTTCAGGTCCAACTACTATAACAGAACGCCCAGAGTAATCTACACGTTTTCCCAGCAAATTTTGTCTAAATCTACCTTGTTTACCTTTTAACATATCAGATAATGATTTTAAAGGTCTATTTCCAGGTCCCGTTACTGCTCTTCCACGTCTACCATTATCTATAAGAGCATCTACAGCTTCCTGAAGCATCCTCTTTTCATTTCTAACTATTATATCCGGCGCACCTAAATCTAATAATTTTTTAAGCCTATTATTTCTATTTATTACTCTTCTATAAAGATCATTCAAATCTGATGTAGCAAATCTTCCTCCATCTAATTGAACCATAGGTCTCAAATCAGGTGGGATTACAGGTATTACATCTATAATCATCCAATCAGGCTTATTACCAGATTTTCTAAAAGATTCAACTACTTCCAATCTTCTAATTATCCTTACCTTTTTTTGCCCTGTACTGCTCTTTAGGTCTTCTTTTAGGGTTACAGATAACTGGTCTAAGTCTATTTCTTCTAATAGTTTCTTAACAGATTCAGCACCCATACCTGCTACAAAATTTTGCTCACCATATTTGTCTGCAGCTTCCCTATATTCTTTTTCAGTTAAAAGTTGCTTTTTTAACAGTTGAGTTTCTTTTGGATCTAAAACAACGTAAGACGCAAAATATAGTACTTTTTCAAGAGCTCTAGGTGACATATCCAAGATCAATCCCATTCGGGATGGTATTCCTTTAAAGTACCATATATGGGATACAGGAGCTGCAAGCTCAATATGTCCCATTCTCTCTCTTCTAACCTTTGCCTTAGTTACCTCTACACCGCACCTATCGCAAACTATACCTTTGTATCTTATCCTCTTATACTTACCACAGTGACATTCCCAATCTTTAGTTGGTCCAAAAATTCTTTCACAGAACAGTCCATCTCTTTCAGGTTTTAATGTTCTATAATTTATTGTTTCTGGTTTCTTTACTTCACCTCTTGACCATTCTCTTATTTTTTCTGGTGAAGCTAAGCCTATTTGAAGTGCATCAAAATTATTTAATTCAAACAAGGGTACATCCTCCCTTCCTAATGTTCATCATTAAAATCATCTATTTCTAAATCACTCTGCAAATCATCTAAAGTAAGATCTTCATAATCTAAATCAAGATCTTCATCGCTGTCATTTTCACTATCATTGTTTTCTTCTTGCTCAGTATTATAGTCATCATTTTGTTCTTGAGGTAAATCAGTAGAATCTTCTTTTCCTTCAATATTTACATCTAGTTTTTCCATCTCTTCGTCCACAGACTCTTTAAGTTTGATTTCCTCTTTATTATCATTTAATACTTTTACATCCAAGCATAAAGCTTGAAGTTCCTTTATCAGAACCTTAAATGATTCTGGAATTCCCGGTTCTGGTATATTTTCACCTTTTACAATAGCTTCATAAGTTTTAACTCTTCCAACTACATCGTCTGACTTAACTGTCAATATTTCCTGAAGTGTATGAGCTGCTCCATATGCCTCTAATGCCCAAACTTCCATTTCACCAAATCTTTGGCCACCAAATTGAGCTTTACCACCCAATGGCTGTTGAGTTACTAACGAATATGGTCCTGTAGATCTTGCATGGATCTTATCGTCAACCAAATGTGCTAATTTTAAGATATACATATATCCTACAGTTACAGGCCTATTAAATTCTTCTCCTGTTCTACCATCATATAGTATTGTTTTTCCGTCTTCTCTATACCCTGCTTTTTTCAAGCATTCCAATATATCTTCTTCTGTGGCTCCATCAAATACTGGAGTCGCTACATGCCATCCTAATTTACTGGCAGCCCATCCTAAATGAACTTCTAATACCTGACCTATATTCATACGTGAAGGTACACCAAGTGGATTTAAGCATATCTGAAGAGGTCTTCCATCTGGTAGGAAAGGCATATCTTCCTCTGGTAGTACTCTAGAAATAACACCTTTATTTCCGTGTCTTCCTGCCATTTTATCTCCTACAGATATCTTTCTCTTCTGAGCTATATAACATCTAACTAATTTGTTAACTCCTGGTGAAAGCTCATCTCCATTTTCTCTTGTAAATACTTTTACATCTACAATTATGCCCGCTTCACCATGTGGTACTCTAAGGGACGTATCTCTAACTTCTCTGGCCTTTTCGCCAAATATTGCTCTTAAAAGCCTTTCTTCTGCTGTAAGTTCAGTTTCCCCCTTAGGTGTTACTTTACCTACTAATATATCTCCTGCTCTAACTTCTGCACCTATTCTTATAATTCCTCTTTCATCTATATCCTTTAATGCATCTTCTCCTACATTTGGTATATCTCTTGTAATTTCCTCTGGTCCTAATTTTGTATCTCTAGCCTCAGATTCGTATTCCTCTAGATGTATTGATGTAAATACATCTTTTTTTACTAACTCTTCAGATATAAGCATTGCGTCTTCATAATTATATCCTTCCCAAGTTGTAAATCCCATTCTAATATTTTTTCCAAGTGCTATTTCTCCAAGATCTGTAGAAGGTCCATCTGCTAAAACTGTTCCCTTTTTAACTACTTCCCCTTTTTCAACTATAGGTCTTTGATTGATGCATGTGCATTGGTTAGATCTCTGGAACTTAAGAAGTCTATAAATATCTGTTCCTCCATCTGAGTCTCTCTTAACCCTTACTTCGTTAGCACATACATAAGAGACAACGCCTGCATTTCTAGCTTTAGGAAGTACTCCTGAATCTACTGCAGCCTTGTATTCAATACCTGTTCCTACAATAGGTGCTTGTGGTTTCAAAAGTGGAACTGCCTGCCTTTGCATATTTGATCCCATAAGTGCACGGCTGGCATCATCATTTTCAAGGAATGGTATCATAGCTGTAGCTACAGAAACTAATTGCCTTGAAGACACATCCATATAATCAACGTCTTGACCAGGTACTACAATAACATCTTCTTTATCTCTAACTGTAATTTTATTATCTATAAAATTACCATTTTCATCAATAGGCTCGTTTGCCCTACCTATTAAATATTCATCTTCCTCGTCTGCTGTCATATATACAATTTCATTTGTAACTCTCTTATTTTCTTTATCTACTTTTCTATAAGGCGTTTCTATAAAGCCATATTGATTAACTCTTGCATATGTAGCTAGAGAGTTAATAAGTCCTATGTTAGGTCCTTCTGGCGTCTCTATTGGACACATTCTTCCATAATGTGAGTGATGAACATCCCTGACTTCAAATCCAGCTCTTTCTCTTGAAAGTCCGCCTGGTCCTAAAGCAGATAGTCTCCTCTTATGGGTAAGCTCTGACAATGGATTAGTTTGATCCATGAATTGAGAAAGTTGAGAACTTCCAAAAAACTCTTTTATAGACGCAGCTACTGGTCTTATATTTATAAGAGCTTGAGGTGTTATAACTTCCTGATCCTGTATGGTCATTCTTTCCTTAACCACTCTCTCCATTCTTGAGAGACCTATTCTAAATTGATTTTGAAGTAATTCACCAACAGATCTAAGTCTTCTATTTCCAAGATGGTCTATGTCATCAGTATGACCTACTCCATATGCTAATCCCAACTCATAGCTAATGGTAGCATACATATCATCTCTAACTATATGTTTTGGAATTAATTCATGGATGTTCTTTCTTATTTGTTCCTTAATACTTTCCTCATCACTATAATTATCTAAAATTTTCTTTAAAGTGGGATAATGAACACTTTCTTTTATATTTAAATCATCTATATCAAAGTCAATAAAACTACGTATGTCTACAAAGTTATTACCTATAACTCTTAAAACTATATCTTCAATTTGGATATCTACTACATTTATTCCACACTGTTGGATTTCTACTGCCTTTTCTCTATTTATCTTTTCACCTTTTTGGATAAGAATTTCTCCTGTATCTGGATTAACTACATCCTGTGCTGCTATCTGATTAGCAATTCTTAGGTGTAATGATAACTTCTTATTGAATTTGTATCTTCCAACTCTTGAAAGATCATATCTTTTCGCATCAAAAAATAAAGATTCAATTAGTGATTGGGCACTATCCACTGTAGGAGGTTCTCCCGGTCGTAACCTTTTATATATTTCAAGCAAAGCCTCTTCATGAGTCTTTGTATTATCTTTTTCAATTGTGGCTTTTAGCCTTTCATCCTCTCCAAAGAAATTAGTAATTTCTGCGTCTGTACCATAACCCATGGCTCTAATAAGAATAGTTATGGGTAACTTTCTAGTTTTATCTATTCTAACGTATATTACATTGTTAGAGTCAGTTTCATATTCTAGCCAAGCTCCTCTATTAGGTATTACAGTTGAAGAAAAAAGATTTTTTCCTGTTTTATCAACTGAAAGATCATAATATACACCTGGTGATCTTACAAGTTGGCTAACTATAACTCTCTCTGCACCATTAATTATAAAGGTTCCTTGCTCCGTCATAAGAGGGAAATCTCCCATAAAAACTTCTTGCTCTTTAACTTCACCAGTTTCTTTGTTAATTAGCCTTACTTTTACTTTTAAAGGTGCTGCGTAAGTTGCATCTCTTTCTTTACATTCCTCTACAGAATATTTGATATTATCCATATCTAACTTATATCCTACAAATTCCAAATTAAGGTTAGCAGTATAATCTTGAATAGGATTAATATCATCAAATACCTCTTGTAATCCTTCTTTCAAAAACCAATTGTAGGAATCTAGCTGAACCTCAATTAAATTAGGCATGTGGCCTATTTCTTTAAGTCTGGAAAAGCTCATTCTTGTTCTTTTACCAACCTGGACAGGATGTACCATTGATTTTTCACCCCTTGCATAAACTAAAAATAACCAAAAACATTCACAATGTATATATATGTACTATATGGATGTTTATGGATTTATTAATTGCCATTGTAATAGTATAACCTATTTTTTTATAATTAATTCAATTTGTGTTAAATAATAAAGTATTTATGTTTTCTGCATAACTAATCAATGCAATTTATTATGTTATCATAATATCAAAAAATTGTCAACAATAAAATTTGTAAACTTATAATAAAAAACTATAAAAGGGGCACTTTAAATTAAAGTGCCCCTTTTATAAGCCTTATATTAATTTATTACTTTAATTCTATTTCAGCACCAATTTCTTCAAATTTAGCTTTCATAGCTTCAGCATCTTCCTTGCTTACAGCTTCTTTTAAAGTCTTAGGAGCTCCATCTACTAATGCTTTAGCTTCTTTCAATCCTAATCCTGTTGCTTCTCTAACTGCTTTTATAACTTTTATCTTTTCTCCACCTGCAGCTTTAAGTACTACGTCAAATTCAGTTTTTTCTTCTGCTCCAGCTGCGGCTCCTGCTCCTGCAGCTCCTGCTACTGCTACTGGTGCTGCTGCACTTACTCCAAATTCTTCTTCACATGCTTTTACTAATTCATTTAATTCTAAAACACTCATCTCTTTTATTGCTTGAATGATTTCTTCTTTACTCATTAATGAACACCTCCAAAATTTCTCTCTTTAAATTATTAAGCTTCTTCTGATTTTTGTTTTTCTTCAATTGCATTTAATGCATATACAAAATTTGATAATGGAGCTTTGAAGCTTCCAAGTAATTTTGCAATAAGTACTTCTTTCGGTGGTACTGTAGCAAGCTCTTTAACTTTATTTTCATCAAAGATTTCGCCTTGAACAATTCCTGCCTTTAGTTCTAAAACCTTATGATCTTTTGAAAAATCATTAAGAATTCTTGCTGGTGCAGTTGGATCTTCATATCCAAATGCTATAGATATTGGACCTATAAAGTAATCTTCTAATTGGTCAAATCCCAATTCTTTAGCAGCTCTTAAGGCTAATGTGTTTTTGTAAACTTTATATTCTACACCTGCATCTCTTAATTCTTTTCTAAGTTTAGTATCCTCTTCTACAGTTAAGCCCTGATATTTAGCTAATATTACGCCCTGAGCCTTTTCCATTTTTTCCTTAATCTCTTGAACTCTAGCTTCTTTTACTTCTCTATAATTCTTTTTCACTGTGTATCCACCTCCTTGCAGTCTAAACTACAATACATAATAAACACATATAAATTAAAAAGTCTCTCCATAGACACAGAGAGAGACCAACTATACTTTCTATTGGAATCCTTGATAGGTTGGTTACACCGTTATGCTATCGCACCTATTGTCTACGGAATATTTACATATTTAATTTTTGCATCACATACAAGTTAATTTAATCTAAAACTTTTGTTGAATTTATCTTTATTCCTGGTCCCATAGTACTTGATATTACTACAGACTTCAAATATTGACCTTTAGATGCTGATGGTTTTGCTTTTACTACAGCTTCCATTAATGTATGAAAGTTATCTAATAACTTTTGTGATTCAAAAGATTTCTTTCCTATTGGAACATGAACTATACTAGTTTTATCTACTCTATATTCAACTTTACCAGCCTTAATCTCCTCTATTGCCTTTGCAACATCAAAAGTAACAGTACCAGATTTAGGATTTGGCATTAATCCCTTAGGTCCAAGCACTCTTCCTAATCTTCCTACAACTCCCATCATATCTGGGGTTGCTACAACAACATCAAAATCAAACCAATTTTCTTTTTGAATCTTATCAACATATTCTTGTGCACCTACGTAATCTGCTCCTGCTTCCTGAGCTTCTTTAACCTTAGCGCCTTTTGCAAATACAAGTACTTTAACTTTTTTTCCTGTTCCATGAGGAAGAACTACAGCTCCTCTAACTTGTTGATCTGCATGTCTTGGATCTACTCCAAGCTTTAATGCTAATTCTATTGTTTCATCAAACTTTGCTTTTGATGTTTTTAAGACAAGTTCTATAGCTTCTGATGGTTCATATAATGTACCTTTATCAATAAGCTTAGCACTTTCTACATACTTTTTTCCCATGTCGAAATCCTCCCTTGTGGTTTTAACGGTTTATACCTCCCACTTATTTTGGTTAACTAGTCTTCTACAGTTATTCCCATACTTCTTGCAGTTCCTGCTATCATCTTCATAGCAGTTTCAACTGATGCAGCATTTAAATCTGGCATTTTTGTTTCAGCAATCTGTCTTACTTGCTCTTTAGTTACTTTAGCAACTTTAGTTTTATTTGGTACACCAGATCCACTTTCTATTCCTGCTGCTTTCTTTAGTAATACTGCTGCTGGAGGAGTCTTTAGTATAAAACTAAAAGATCTGTCCTGATATACAGTAATTACTACTGGAATTATAAATCCTGCTTGTTTAGCAGTCTTAGCATTGAATTCCTTACAAAAACCCATAATGTTTACACCATGCTGTCCAAGTGCTGGTCCAACTGGTGGTGCTGGGCTTGCTTTTCCTGCAGGAAGTTGAAGTTTTATCATTCCTACTACTTTTTTAGCCATAATATACACCTCCTATATGTGGTTATGTATAAATACATCTCCCACTTACTATAAACTTTTGCTTTATGCATTATTCTATTTTTTCTATTTGATTAAAATCAAGTTCAACAGGAGTTTCCCTGCCAAACATGTTAACTAAAGCTTTAATTTTTCTTTTCTCAGTATTTATTTCCTGGATAACAGCTAAGAAGTTCTCTAACGGTCCCGATTTCACCTTTACATTTTCTCCTACTGATATATCTACATTTACTGGTTTTTCGCTAATTCCCATATCCTTTACTTCTTCATCAGTAAGTGGAACAGGTTTAGAACCAGGTCCAACAAAGCCTGTAACTCCTCTAGTATTTCTAACTATATACCAAGAATCATCAGTCATTATCATGTGTATTAAAACATATCCTGGGAATACTTTTTTTAAAGTTATTTTCTTTTTTCCATCTTTAATTTCAACTTGCTCTTCCATTGGAACCTGAACATCATCTATCCAATCATAAAGGTTCCTATTTTCTATGGTTTTTTCAAGATTAACTTTAACTTTATTTTCATAACCAGAATATGTATGAACTACATACCACTTAGCTTTATCTGACATAACTCTAGGGACAAAACTATTTCTTAGTCCCTACCTCCTTTTTATTTCATAATAATCTTAGCTAAAGAATTAAATCCAAAATCTATAACTCCAACAATCACCACATAAATAGCACAAAATACAATAACGGCAATTGTAGCTTTTTTTGTATGTTCTTTAGAGGCCCAAGTTATCCGTTTGAATTCTGATACTAGTCCTTTAAAAAAATTAAAGAACCCACCTTCAAGTGCTGTCTGCTTATCAACTTTTTTCATATCACCGTTTGCACCCATTTGCTCACATCCTCAAAACAATTTAATATGTGCCTCTACAATATTATCTAGTTTCTTTATGAACTGTGTGTTTATGACAAAAAGGACAATACTTTTTCATTTCTAATCTATCTGGATCATTTTTCTTGTTTTTCATTGTATTGTAATTTCTTTGTTTACAATCTGTACACGCTAGTATCACTTTTACTCTCATTATTCTCTAACCTCCTAATATAGCTCACAAACATAATCAATTAGAAATTTATTTTGAAAATCATGCATTACTTAACTAAATTATCACAACTTAGTTTTTATGTCAATGGCTTAAAATATAAACAGGTACTACCTAATTTTTTACTTTCAAAGGGACTGGATTTAGAAACCCAGTCCCTAAAATATTACTCAGTTATTGTAGTAACAACACCTGAACCAACTGTTCTTCCGCCTTCTCTTATTGCAAATCTTAATCCTTCATGCATTGCTACTGGTGTTATAAGTTCTACGTTCATGTCTATGTGATCTCCTGGCATTACCATTTCTACTCCTTCTGGTAAAGCGATTGATCCTGTTACATCTGTTGTTCTGAAGTAAAATTGTGGTCTGTATCCATTGAAGAATGGTGTATGTCTTCCGCCTTCTTCTTTCTTAAGTACATATACCTGACCTACAAATTTCTTATGAGGATGTACTGTTCCTGGTTTTGCTAGTACTTGACCTCTTTCTACTTCGTCCCTCTGTATTCCTCTTAATAGTACTCCGATGTTATCTCCTGCCATTGCCTGGTCTAGAAGTTTTCTAAACATCTCTACTCCTGTACATGTTGTCTTCTTCTTTTCTTCCTTTAATCCTACTATCTCTAATTCGTCTCCGATTTTTAATACTCCACTTTCTACTCTTCCTGTTGCTACTGTTCCTCTTCCTGTTATTGTGAATACATCTTCTATTGGCATTAAGAAGTCTTTATCTGTTGGTCTTTCTGGTGTTGGTATATATTCATCTACTGCATCCATTAATTCATGTATGCATTTTGTTGTTTCTGGATCATCTGGGTTCTCTAATACCTTTAATGCACTTCCTACTATTATTGGTACGTCGTCTCCTGGGAATCCATACTCACTTAATAACTCTCTTACTTCCATCTCTACTAATTCTAGTAATTCTGGATCATCTACCTGGTCTGACTTATTTAAGAATACTACTATATACTGTACTCCTACTCTGCTTGCTAACAATATATGTTCTCTTGTCTGTGGCATTGGACCATCTGCTGCACTTACTACTAGGATTGCTCCATCCATCTGTGCTGCTCCTGTTATCATGTTCTTTACATAATCTGCATGTCCTGGGCAGTCTACATGAGCATAGTGTCTCTTGTCTGTCTCATATTCTACATGCGCTGTATTTATTGTTATTCCTCTTTCTTTTTCTTCTGGTGCTTTATCTATTTCATCATACTTTGTTGCTGCTGCTTTTCCCTCTTTTGACAATACCATTGTTATTGCTGCTGTTAATGTTGTCTTACCATGGTCTACGTGTCCTATTGTTCCTATGTTTACATGTGGTTTGGTTCTTTCATATTTTTCTTTTGACATTACTCTTCCTCCTTGTTGGTTATACACATCTTATTTAAGTAAACTCATCCTGGTGTGTTGTAAAAACTTTATACATCATTATTGGAGCCCATGACCAGGATTGAACTGGTGACCTCCACCTTACCAAGGTGACGCTCTGCCTACTGAGCTACATGGGCAATTTCTCTTGGAGCGGGAAACGGGACTCGAACCCGCGACGGCCAACTTGGGAAGCTGGTGTTCTACCACTGAACTACTCCCGCCAATAAACTTCAATTAAATATCAAAAGTAACATATCAGTTATTAATTCTAATACAAGTATATTTTTTTGTCAATATACTATTTTTTATTTATGAATTAAACATTTTTCCAATTTTCTTTTAACTCTCTGTAAAGCATTATCTATAGACTTGGCATGTCTATCTAAATCACATGCAATTTCTTGATATGACTTCCCATCCACATAAGACATAAGTACTTCCATTTCTAAATTTGACAACACTTCTCCTATTTCACTTTGTATATGATTTAGCTCTTCCCTTCCAATTACAAGTTCTTCGGGATCTGCCACCTTAGTTTCAGACAAAACATCCAATAAAGTTCTATCTGATTCTTCATCATATATAGGCTTATTTAAAGATATATATGTATTTAATGGAATATGCTTCTGTCTAGTAGCAGTTTTTATAGCAGTTATTATTTGACGGGTCACGCAAAGTTCTGCAAAAGCTTTAAAAGATGATAACTTATCTGGTTTAAAATCTCTTATAGCCTTATATAAACCTATCATACCTTCTTGGTAGATATCCTCCTTATCCGCACCGATTAAAAAATATGACTTTGATTTTGATTTAACAAAATTTCCATATTTATTTATCAGGTACTCTTGAGCACTTACATCCCCTTTTTTTGCTTCAATAACTATTTCTTCATCTAATTTTTCTTCAAAGGGGGAAACTTTCCTAGCATTATAACTCCTATTATCCAAGGTATCCCCTCCAACATAATTATAAACCACTGCTACAATTATACATTAAAAGTAAATTTATAGTCAATACATTTTAGTCACTTTTACGAATCTTTTCAAGTATTTCCAATACATCCTCTTTTATGCTATCCTCCAAAGTATTTCTTTGCTCGTGATATTTCTTTTCAATTTTACTTTTTATATGGTTCTCAACATTATTAACTTCATGATAAAATTCAATAGAAGACATCCTAACAGCGCCCCTTTGAAATGTTACTTGCTGTTCCAGCGAATCAGAAGTTACTACAAATACCTCATTTTTACGTCCTATATTGTTTACAGTTCTTTCTATAAAACTATCTGCCGTCTCATTCTCTTTAGTAAATACTACTACAACATTTTTATTAATTTTTTCTTTTTTTTCTAAGCTTCCCGATACCATATGGGCATCAAATACTATAAAAACTTTATAGCCCTTATATACCGAATAATTGCTTAAAGTTTCTATAAGCGACTGTCTTGCGGTTTCAAGGCTATAATTTTTTATATTATTTAACTTAGGCCAACTATTTATAACATTATATCCATCTACAAAAATATTTCTCAACTTCTACCACATTTTATTCTTTGCTTTAATATTTCATACATCAATATGCCACCTGCCACAGAAGCATTTAAGGATGATACTCTTCCTACCATAGGTATCTTTACCAGCACATCACATTTTTCTTTAGTCAATTTAGCTATTCCTCTTCCTTCACTTCCTATTATTAAAGCCGCAGGTCCCTTAAAATCGACATCAAAGCAATAATTTTCTCCACTCATATCAGCCCCATATACCCATATACCATCTTTCTTTAATTTTTCTATTGTAGTATTTAAATTTGTAACTTTACATATTTTCATATACTCTGCTGCTCCTACAGAGGATTTATATACTACAGGCGTAATTCCCACATTTCTTCTTTTAGGTATTATAATTCCATGAGCACCGCATATTTCAGCAGTTCTTATTATTGCACCAAAGTTATGGGGATCTTCTATTTCATCTAATACAATTATAAAAGGAGCTTCCTTTTTTTCTCTGGCGTATTCTAGTATATCCTCTACTTCACAGTATTTATAGGGAGTTATCTGTGCAATTACTCCTTGATGTGCTCCTGTTTGGGAAATTTTGTCTAACTTTTTTCTATCCACCTGTTTTACAACTATATGCTTCTCTTTAGCTTTAGCAAGTATTATATTTATAGAACCTGACATATTTCCCTCTGCAAGAAAAATCTGTTCTATAGTTGTATTACTTGATTTTAAAGCTTCAATAACTGCATTTCTGCCTTCAATTAAATCCTCTCTAAACTCAGTTTTATCTGTCAAGTTCGTTGATTTTTTATACTTATTTTTCATAATCCTACCCTTTATACCTCAATTTCTTATTTACTTTTTTCGTCTACCTTATATTTCTTTCGTATCTCTTATAATTTTCCACAAGTCATTTTCCCTTCCGAGCAATATCCATTTACACAGGAAGGTCCACAGTTCATAAACAGAGTTCTTGGCATCAGATGGAGTTTTGACTCCACCTGATGCTTAGGAATCGTTATCCAGGGACGTAGCTACTCTTTAATCCCACTTGGAGAAGTGGGATTATTAGAGCAGGTAGTCATCGGATAAACAAATTAGGCGTATATTCAATTAGCTTAACCTTTAATGCCAATTAAAATCCCCCTTTATTCTTCAAGTTTATTATAAACCTAAATAAATAATTTAATCTATCTCGGTTACCTATTAAATATAAAAAGCCAATTAATGTTTCAAATCCAGTTGCAAATCTATACTCCTGTACATCTGCATTTTTAGGAACTGTCCCTGACTTAGCGTTTCGTCCTTTTTTAAAAAAATACATTTCTCTATCAGATAACTCTTGTTCCAGTTTTTTTATAACTTCACTTTGAGAATGTGCCTTTACAAATTTTATAGCTTCCACATGCAAATTGTGTACAGACATATTTCTGTGTTCACTGGCTAAGTAAGTTCTTACAAACACCTCATATACAGCATCTCCAATAAACGCAAGTGCAAGGGGACTCATCTGTCTTACCTCTGCTTCACTCATTCTTATCTCTAACAAATCATTTTCCATCTTTATCCCCCGTTAAATTATAATCTCTATACTCTTTTCCATCTTACTCCTTCTGGTGTATCTTCTAATACTATTCCCTGCGCCTTCAAATCATCCCTTATTTTATCGGAAAGTGCCCAGTTTTTTTCACTTCTAGCTATTTGTCTCTTCTCTATTAAAGCTTCAATTTCTTTTTCAATGCTTCCTCGTTTAGATTGCTGTAGTATTCCAAGTGGAGCTCCCAGTTCCCTTATTAAATTGAGCGAATCCCTAATTACTTCCACAGAGGAATCCTTATTTATGCTTACATTTATATCCTTTACCAGGTCAAAAATTACAGATATAGCATCTGCTGTATTAAAGTCATCATCCATCTTTTCAATGTATCTTTGCTTGTACTTACCTAATTTATTTCTATACTCTTTTTCATTTTCTGAAATTGGTATGTCTTCTTTATTATCTAAAAGATTTTCTAAATTTGTTATTGAATTGTACAATCTATCTAACGCTGATTTTGTAGAATCTAAAAGTTCCATACTAAAATTTATTTGAGTTCTATAATGACCTGATAGCATAAACATTCTTATTACGTCCGGTTCGTACTTTTCCAGAATTTCCCTTACAGTAAAAAAGTTGTTTAATGATTTTGACATCTTTTGGTTATTTACATTTACAAAAGCAGAATGCATCCAATACCTAGCAAATGTTTTACCGGTCCTACCTTCACTTTGAGCTATTTCATTCTCATGATGGGGAAACATTAAATCAGACCCTCCTGCATGTATGTCTATAGTTTCTCCTAATAAATCATGCGCCATACAAGAACATTCTATATGCCATCCCGGTCTTCCCATTCCCCAAGGGCTTTCCCATGCAGGTTCACCAGGTTTTTGCCCCTTCCAAACTGCAAAATCCATAGGATCTTTTTTTCTCTCATCAACATCTATCCTAGCTCCTGCTCTAAGATCATCTATATTTTGTCCGGAAAGTTTTCCATAATTGCTAAATTTTTTTGTACTAAAATAGACATCCCCATCTATCTCATAGGCATAGTCTCTATCTATTAAATCTCCTATAAATTCAATTATTTTTGTTATGTATAAAGTAGCTCTAGGATTTACAGTAGCTCTTTTTATATGCAAGGCATCCGCATCCTTATAATACTCTTTTATAAACTTATCTCCCAGTTCTTTTACAGTTATATGCTCATCTTGTGCTTTTTTTATCATCTTATCATCAATATCCGTAAAATTTTGCACGAATCTTACTTTATATCCCTTGTACTCTAAATACCGTCTAACCGTATCAAACACAACAAAAGTTCTTGCATTGCCTATATGAAAAAAATTATATACTGTAGGGCCACATACATACATTTTTACTTCATCGGAATCCAATGGAACGAATTCTTCCTTTTCCCTGGTCATTGTATTAAAAATTTTCATGATATTTTGGCCTCCTTGTTTAGTTTCTCTATTTATATAAGCTAAATTAAAAATATAAATAAAGTTTTTTACACCAAATAAAATCCTTAGAATTTCTCATCTGCAATAGATAGCTATTGGATAAAATTTTTACTCTAATTTCGATTTAAATTCCCTAAATATTTTATCACATTATTATAACTTATTTAAGTGCTATTAATATTTTTATCCCCATTGCTTTAGATAAGGAAGACCTATAAGTATCCATAACATCATGGAAACTTATAGGTCTTTAACTTACTTTAATATTTTTCAACTATACTTTCAGCTATATTTAAATCTTCTGGTGTGGTCACTTTTATGTTTTCATAGTTACCTTCATACAAATAAACCTTATTTCCATAACGCTCTACTACCATAGTATCATCAGTAACACACATTTTTTCATTCATTAATTTTTTATGACAGTCATAAATTAAATCATATTTAAAACACTGCGGAGTTTGAACTGCAAATAAACTTTTTCTCTCTAATGTAGAAGAAGAAAATCCACTTTCTTCCCTAACTTTTAGTGTATCCTTAGGCCTAACTCCACAAGCACAAGCCCCATACCTATTAGAATATTTTATTCCATCATCAATAATTTTACTAGTGACAAAAGGTCTAGCCCCATCGTGAATTAGAACAACACTACAGTTTTCTTTTTCTAAAACTCCTAGTCCATTAAATACCGAATCCTGACGTTCTTTACCCCCAGCAACTAATTTAATTACCTTCTGAAGCCCATATTTATCTACTACTTCTCTTTTACAATATTCTATCTCAGTTTCTGCACATACCAGTATAATTCCATCTATAAGAGGATTTATGGAAAATGCCCTTATGGAATAATATAATATAGGCTTACCCTTAATTTTAATAAATTGCTTATTAATAGTAGTTCCCATTCTTTTTCCCTTGCCGGCAGCTACAATAATAGCATAATTACCATTCATAAGCTATAGATCCCCTTTTTGTCTTGCAAATATCATTCTCCCTGCTGCTGTTTGCAGAACAGAAGTTACTACCACACCTTTTGTATCTCCTATATACTTTTTTCCACCTTCTACAACTATCATTGTTCCATCATCTAAATATGCAATACCCTGTCCTGATTCTTTTCCGTCCTTAATTATTTGTACATTCATTTCTTCTCCTGGAAGTACAACAGGTTTCACCGCATTAGCAAGTTCATTTATATTAAGTACTGGTACTCCTTGGAACTCTGCAACTTTATTTAAATTGTAGTCATTAGTCACTACTTTTCCATCTAAAACTTGTGATAGTTTTAAAAGCTTGGCATCTACTTCCGGTATGTTTGGAAAATCTTTTTCATATATCTGGACGTCAATATTTAACTCTTTCTGTATCTTATTTAATATATCTAATCCTCTTCTTCCCCTAGTTCTCTTTAACCCATCTGAAGAATCAGCTATATGTCTTAATTCTGCTAGTACAAAGTTTGGAATTACAAGTGGCCCCTCTATAAATCCTGTTTGGCATATATCAAATATTCTTCCATCTATTATTACAGAAGTATCTAAAACCTTAGGGTAACCTTTATGTGCATGTTGGTGCTCCCCTTTAGATTTTTTTTCTCTAGTTCCCTGAAGTCTTTTAGTTGCTACACTAGTTGCTATATTAGAAAACATGGACATTAATTCTTCCCTTTTTCGTATGGCAATATTTGCACCTAATGCAGCCATAAGTATAGCTACTATTACTGCAAGTACAGTCCCCACAACTGGTATCTTTTCTAACAAGTTAAGAAATACTGCTGATATTAGAAGTCCTATTAATGCTCCCAAAACACCTAATAATATTTCTACTGCAGGAAGTTTTTGAAGGCTCTTTTCGATATAATCCATAGTTTTCATAATAATTGAATTAATCCACGGTGATATTAAAAATAAAATGATTCCAAAAAACAAAGTTAATATAGATAAAAATAAAAATTGTTTAACCGGACTATTGGCTAGATAAAACATTTTAGCAAAATAGTCAGAACTTAACGCACTCTTTCCTAACAAATATCCTAATATTAAGCCTATTATTGTAAAAAGTCCTCTCAGTATTTTTTTTAACAATAGACTCACCTCCCCTACATTGATGTTTTTTCATTACACTTACTATATATTAATAAACTAGATTTTTCAATAAAACCAAATTTATTTAATAAATTATTTACTTTACGTCCTTAATTTAACAACCTCCTTTTAGATAATTATACCAAAAAATAAAATTTATAAACATTTTTGTCCATTATTTCACATGACAATCCCCCTATTCATAAATTTATTCTTGGTTTATTATATATGCATAGAGCAATTTTACTTAGTACTAACTAAAGTTTACAAATAATATCCTAAATATATAAGGAGTTGAACTTGATGAAAGATATAATTTTTGATAATTTTCAAAACGCAGTAAGTGAATCTTTATTAAGGCATAAGAGTATTTTAGATATAATTACGAAACTTCAGGAGTCAAATGCTAGAATAAATAGAGCTGTTGCAAAATCTATTACTAATTGCGGATGTATAGAAGTTTGTGGTAAGAAACAACATATTCCATCCGAAGATAATACTTTGGATATTGAATCCCTAAGATCTTGCTTAAGTACACATGTAAAAGGTAAGCTATGTGACAACTGTAGAGATGTAATACAAAACGAAATAGGAAATAATTTATTTTATCTTACTTGTTTATGTAATACGCTGGATATAAATCTATATGACATACTTTTAAAAGAGTATGACAAAATAAATACCCTAGGTAAGTATTCTTTCAGATAATTTCTAGCACAAAATAATACCAGTCATATTATTTTGTGCTTAAAACTTATTGTCTATCATGATTTGTTCTCTAAGCCTTCTCAATCCATTCTTTATAGCTCTGGCCCTAGCTTCTCCTATTCCTTCAACTCTATCAAGCTGCTCATAAGATGCTTCCATAACACCTTTAAGCTCCTTAAAATTTTTCACTAAATTTTCTATTACATTAGTTGGTATTCTAGGAATTTTATTTAACATTCTGTATCCTCTTGGTGATATCAATGTATCAACTAGAGGAACTCCTGCATATCCTAAAGATTTAGAAATACAATCAAGATTGAATAGTTCACTTGAACTTATTTCTTGAAGTTGCTTATATATTTCATCATAATCCATACCACTTTGACAATAGTCTCTTATCATAAATATTCCGTCTCTCTCAACGCTTTTAATTAATTCATTTAATTGCATTGAAATTAATCTTCCTTCATTGCCAAGTTCACATATGTATCTTTCAATCTCTGATACTATTCTCATTACCATTTCAGTTCTTTGGATAGCCGTCATTACGTCAAATAATGTTACTATGTCTTGAAACTCTAAAATATTAAGATTGTTAACAACCCCATCAAGTACAGAGACGTACTTTTCTAAAGTTTGTAGTGCTTGATTAGCCCTTCCAAGCATAACACTACTATCCTGTAATACATATTTAATGTATCCTTTATATACGGTTATGACATTTCTCCTTTGAGAAATAGCAATAACTATAGCCCCTGTTTGTTTAGCCACTCTATCTGCAGTTCTATGCCTTGTTCCAGTTTCAAAAGTTGGAATAGATGAATCTGGAATAAGTTGAGTATTTGCATATAATATTCTCTTTAAATCACTGCTCAATATTATAGCACCATCCATTTTTGCAAGCTCATATATATAAGAAGAACTGTACTCAGAATTAATGGTAAATCCACCGTCTACCACTTTCATTATCTGTTCACTATCTCCTAAAACTACAAGTCCACCGGTTTTAGCTCTCAAAATATTTCTAAGACCTTCCCTAAGTTGAGTACCTGGTGCTAAAAGTTTTAATATACTTTTAAGTTCTTTATCTTTTTCTAATCTCAAAATCATCACCCTAATTAAAAAACTTTATTTAATGCCTCCTTTAGGGAGGATACACCTATAACATTTATATCTTTAGAATTTACCTTTTCCTTATTTCTATCTGGTATTATTATATTCCTAAATCCCATTTTTTTTGCTTCATTTACTATTCTATCACAAAATGATACTGGTCTAACTTCACTTGTAAGTCCAACTTCACCTACTGCTAAAAGATTATCTAGTCCAATTTCCCTAGATTTAGCACTAGATATAAGTGCAAGTGCAAGCCCTAAATCTCCGAAAGTTCCTTCTATCTTAAGTCCCCCCACTACATTTACATAAACATCACAATTATAAAATGTAATTCTAAGTTTTTTCTCAAGTACCGCTAAAATTAAATTTAATCTAGAAATATCTACTCCAACGGCTGTTCTTCTTGGCATAACTGCTTTAGTTTCGCTAACCAACGCTTGTATTTCTACTAGTATAGGTCTTCTTCCTTCCATTATACCAATAATTACAGAACCTTCTTTTTGAAATTCTCTATCTTCTAAAAATGCTGCAGAAGGATTTAATATTTCTTTAAGTCCGCTTCCTGCCATTTCAAATACACCAATTTCACTGGTAGTACCAAAACGATTTTTTACAGTTCTTAAAATTCTTAGCTCTCCAGTTCTTTCTCCTTCAAAAGACAGTACAGTATCCACCATGTGCTCTAGTACCCTAGGTCCTGCTAGCTCACCCTGCTTTGTAACATGTGCCACTATAAAAAAAGATATATTATTAGACTTCCCTATACGCATAATATCGTTAGAAGTTTCCCTTACTTGAGACACACTACCCGGTGCTGAGCTAATAGATTCTTTAAATAAAGTCTGAATAGAATCCACTACTACAAATACGGGTTTAGTTTGTTCTATATGAGCTTTTATTTTATCAATATTAACTTCTGAAACTATATAAAGATCATTAGACAAAGAATCAAGTCTATCTCCCCTCATCTTTATCTGTTCTTCTGACTCTTCTCCTGAGACATACAGCACTTTCCCATATTTTTCAGCAATATTGCTGGCTGTCTGTAAAAGCAGAGTTGATTTTCCAATACCAGGAGCCCCGGATATAAGTGTTATTGAACCTTTTACAATACCTCCTCCAAGAACTCTATTCAATTCCATTATACCAGTATCTAGCCTTTCGTATTCACCAGATTTTATATTATTTATACTTTTTGGCGTGCTGCTAAATTTCATATTAGAAAATGTTACTTCCTGAGGTGACTTAATCTCTTCTATCATGCAGTTCCATTTATTACAGTTAGGACATTTACCAAGCCACTTTGGGGATTCATATCCACATTCCTGGCATACAAAAACCGTTTTTTTCTTTACCATTGAATCATCTCTTCCTGTATAAATCGATAAAAATAGCTAAATTTATATAAAAATTAAACTTTATACTGTAAAAAGTATAAAGTTTAATTTTATGTGAGTCAATCATTAATTGACTTTATTAAATGATAATTCTCCTTTTTCTACAACTACTTTAACTTTATCTCCTTTTTTAACATTACCTCTAAGCATTTCTTCAGAAAGTTTATCTTCTACAGTTTTTGTAATTGCTCTTCTAAGCGGTCTTGCACCATAAGTTAAATCAAAGCCTTCTTTTGCCAAAAGCTCCTGCGCTTTATCTGTAAATCCAATTTCTATTTCCTGATCTTTAAGCCTTGAGGAAACATCTTTTAACATGAGTTTTACTATTTGTTTTAAATCTTCCTCTTCTAACTGGTGGAAGACTATAATATCATCTATTCTGTTTAAAAACTCAGGTCTAAAAGAATTTTTAAGTTCCTCCATTATATTATCTTTCATCTTTTCATATTGACTTTCCTTGTCATCACCTTTAGCAGCAGTAAATCCCATAGATTTTTGTTTTCTAATGGTAGCTGCTCCTACATTAGAAGTCATTATTATTATGGTATTTTTAAAGTTTATTGTTTTTCCTTTTCCATCGGTTAATCTTCCATCTTCAAGTATTTGAAGTAATATATTAAATACTTCTGGGTGTGCTTTTTCTATTTCATCAAACAATACTACTGAATAAGGATTTCTTCTTACTTTTTCAGTAAGCTGTCCTCCTTCATCATAGCCTACATACCCTGGAGGCGATCCTATAAGTCTAGATACTGTATGCTTTTCCATATATTCCGACATATCAATTCTTATCATATTGTTTTCGTCGCCAAACATAGCCTCTGCCAAAGCTTTTGACAACTCAGTTTTTCCAACACCTGTAGGCCCCAAAAATATAAATGAACCTATAGGTCTCTTTGGATCTTTAAGCCCAACTCTAGCCCTTCTTACTGCCTTAGAAATGGATTTAACTGCTTCATCTTGACCTACTACTCTCTTATGAAGAATTTCCTCTAGTTTGAGCAATCTCTCTGATTCTTTTTCAGTTAACTTCTCTACAGGTATATTGGTCCACTGAGATACCACTGATGCAATTTGGTCTTCTCCTACCGTAAGTGTTGATACTTCTTTTTTAGTCTTCCAGTTAGTTTTTAATCCTTCTAACTTATTTTTTAATTCCTTTTCTTTATCCCTTAAACTAGCAGCTTTTTCAAAATCCTGTACTCTAATAGAATCCTCTTTTTCCTTAGTTGCCTTTTCTAATTCTTCTTCTAAATTTTTTAAATCTGGTGGGGCAATTAAATTTTGTATTCTAACTTTAGCAGCTGCTTCATCTATAAGATCAATTGCCTTATCAGGTAAATATCTATCTGTAATATATCTATCTGATAAATTTACTGCTGCATCTATAGCTTCATCTATTATTTTTACTCTATGATGAGCCTCATATTTATCTCTAAGACCTTTTAATATTAAAACTGCCTCCTCCTTAGTAGGTTCTCCTACTATTATAGGCTGAAATCTTCTTTCAAGTGCAGCATCCTTTTCAATGTATTTTCTATATTCATCTATAGTAGTGGCTCCTATGCATTGTATTTCTCCTCTAGCTAAAGCTGGTTTTAATATATTAGATGCATCTATAGCACCTTCTGCTGCTCCCGCTCCTATTATAGTATGAATTTCATCTATGAATAATATTACATTACCTGATTTTCTTATCTCTTCCATAACTTTTTTAAGTCTTTCTTCAAATTCTCCTCTATATTTTGATCCCGCTATCATTGAAGAAAGATCTAATGTTACTACTCTTTTTCCCCTTAAAAGTTCAGGTATATTACACGATACTATCTTTTCTGCCAATCCTTCTGCAATTGCAGTTTTACCTACACCAGGGTCTCCTATTAGACAAGGATTATTCTTAGTTCTTCTACTTAGTATTTCCAAAACCCTCTGAGTTTCTTTATCTCTTCCTATAACAGGGTCCAACTTTCCCTCTTTTGCCATGTCTGTTAAGTCTCTTCCAAACTGATCTAAAGTTGGGGTTGGCTCTCCATTTTCTTTCTTAGTACTGTTTGAATTCATTGATGATTGCTCTCCCGAAAGTGAATCCACAAGTTCCTTCCTCAGCTTATTAAAATCTACTCCCAAATTATTTAAAATAGTAAACGCAACTCCCTCTGCTTCTCTTATAAGTGCAAGTAGGATATGCTCTGGACTTATATAGTTATGGTTTAGATTTCTGGCTTCAAACAAACTTAGCTCTAAAAGCCTTTTTGTCCTTGGAGTAAGAGGGATTTCTTTATTGTACAAATTTATTTCTCCCCTACCCTCATATTCTTCTATAAAATTTCTTACTGTTTCAATGTTTACATTCATATCACTTAAAAGATTCCTGGATATTCCTTCTTCTTTTAATATTCCCAAAAGTATATGTTCTGTACCTACATATCCATGTTGAAGTGCTTGTGCTTCTTCTTGAGCATAAACTAATACTTTTTGTGCTCTTTCCGTAAATCTTCCAAACATCATAGTATATTTCACCATCCTTCTTATTGAACTTTATCAATATTTAATTTTTCTTTTACAATTTTTGCCCTATTAAGATTCATTTCAATGGCTGATAAAATTTTCTCATTTCCATCTTGTATTGTAGCAGGCTGTGTACTTACTAAAAGATTATTCAAAGTTGCCTTGCTTATATTCTTAATTATTCCCATTTCAACGCCTAATCTTACATCAGACAAAAGTTTGAAACATTCATTTACATTTAAAATCACTGCTGATTTTAATATACCCAATGCTCTGTAAATTTTATCTTCTACCTCATATTTAAATTTTTTCATAAGATTTTCTCTAGAAGCCTTTTCTTCATTTGTTACCTGAACAACTACAGCTTTTAAATTGCTCAGTATTTCCTCTTCGCTTCTACCTAAAGTAACCTGATTGGAAATTTGATATATATTCCCTATGGCCTTTGAACCTTCACCATACAATCCTCTAACAGTCATTCCAACTTGAGATAATGCATTTAAAAATCCATTCATCTGATTGTTTAAAGAAAGTGCTGGCAAATGCAGCATAACAGAAGCTCTAAGTCCCGTTCCTATATTAGTAGGACATGCTGTAAGATAACCTAACTTTTCATCAAATGCATACTTTAAATTTCCTTCCAATAAATCATCTATTTTATCACTTACATTATACACTTCTTCTAAATTTAACCCTGCTGTTATACATTGAATTCTAATATGATCTTCTTCATTTATCATAATACTTATAGTCTGCTGATTATCTAGTATAAAAGCAGATTTGTGGCTGTTATCTATCAAATTTTTGCTTATAAGGTGCTTTTCCAGATAATTTCGCTTCTCATTATCAGTTTCTTCCCACAAATAATTGGTCTTAAATGTGTCCTTATTACTAGAAGGTGTATAAAAAGCATTCTCTACTAGTTTGATTACCTCTTTGCTTTTTTCTTCATTTAATTTATGTGGAAATGGAACTTCAGCCAAATTTCTAGCTAATCTTATCCTGCTACTTATTACCAAACCGCCGTTGCTGTCATCACAAGTAGTCGTCCAATTATTCAAAGTTAACCCTCCTTCCTATTTTCGTTGCTCACATGAACTTGTTTCTCAATTTCTTTTATAGCATCTCTTATAGTTGCTGCTTTTTCATACTCCTCTAAGGATACTGCCTTTTGAAGATCTGACTTTAACTTCAAAAGCTTATTTCTTTCAATAATACTTTTTCCCTGATTTTTAGGTATTTTACCTGTATGACCTAAATTTGCTTGAACCCTCTTAATTACAGGTCCTAAAATATTACTAAAATTTTTATAGCACTCACTGCATCCTAAAAGACCTGTTTTTTTAAATTCACTATAAGATGTACCACAAGTTTTACAAGATATATCAAAGGTTTTATGTTCTTCATTATTGCCACTTGTCATATAATCCATGATTCCACTTAAAATATTTTGGAATCCAAATGGAGAAACAAAGTCTATTTGAGGTACAAAATTAAGTTCTCCCTTTTCCATAGCACATTTTTCACATAAATTAATATCCTGCTTGGAACCATTTATTATTTTTGTTATATGAACTGTAGCTTCATTCTTCTTACATATATCACAAATCATATCATCACTCCTATGCATATATGATTAACATTTAATGTAATTTAATACAATAAATATTATATCATATATTTATCTATCTATTCATACCAAATTTAGGGCTTCTAAATATAACTACTATAATTGATTTTAATATATCTGCCCTCAATTTATTTTTATTATTCAATGCAATATTTAGTGTCCTATCATTTATTATAGTCTTTAATATTATGTTTTCTCTTTCCGTTATAACTTGCTCTTCAAGTAGCGTTTCTATAAGCTGTGCAGCAGTATTGTATGTTATGGTATCCCCTATTTTTTCTATTATACTTTTAAGTAAATTCTCATTACAGTCAAATTCTACTTTTCGTATAATTATACATCCGCCGCCGCCCCTCTTGCTTTCTATGTAGTAACCTTTATCCATAGTAAATCTAGTAGTCAATACATAATTTATCTGGGAGGGCGCACAGCTAAAATAATTAGCTAGTTCGTTTCTGCCAATTTGAAGTTTAGTCTCCTCACTATTATTAAGCATTTCTTTTATAAAGTCTTCTATTATATCTGATAATCTTGCCAATTTACCACCTTCTTGACTTTGACTTTCTTTGACCTTAAATTAATAATATTATTAATTTAGGTTTTATTCAACTTCTATATTTCACTAAATATATTTGTTTTATACATAAATACTAAGTTCAAATACTATTTTCTCCATTTTTCTAATACATACTATTGTATACTGTTTATATGTGTTAAATAAGAATAGTCACCCTGTAGAATAATTTAATCCTCATTCTTAAATGCTTTTATACAATACTTTCCTCCATCACAGGGCCTATTTGGATTAACAGTAAAATACTTATTTTTTAACATATTGCATACTATCTCTACATTTTCATTTTCATTGCTATCTACAACTATAGTTAATTTATCATTTTTATTTACTATTGCTATATAATCATATATACTACTATAATCCTCTAAAGTAATTTTACCTTTTATGCTCATTTTATATTCAGACATATAATCTCTCCTTAATTGAAAAGTTCATCTAATGATTAATAAAATTATTATTCATTGTAGTGAATTAAAATATACACAATATTTAGTTTTAAAAAGCCTCAATAGAATTATATTCTATTGAGGCTGAAATTTATTCTTGCCTAACTTTTATTTTATTTTTGCTTTCTATTATCTTATTTGCTTGAACATCTGGGACTTCTTCATATCTTTCAAATTTCATATTGAAACTTCCTCTAGCTTGAGTCATGGACCTTAAATCTGTAGCATATTTAAACATTTCTGCTTCAGGTACTTCAGCTATTATTATCTGATTCTTGCCGGAAGTTTCCATTCCCAGTACTCTACCTCTTCGTTTATTTATATTCCCAATTATATCTCCCATATACTCTTCAGGGACACATACTTCTACATGTAAAATTGGTTCTAATAATACAGGATCAGCTTCTAAAATTCCTTTCTTATAGGCTAAAGATGCTGCTACCTTAAAAGCCATTTCTGAAGAGTCTACTGGATGATATGATCCATCATGTAATGTAGCTTTTATCCTTATTATAGGGTATCCAGCTAAAACCCCATGACTAATACATTCTCTAAGCCCTTTTTCAACTGCCGGTATATACTGTCTTGGAACTACTCCCCCTACTACTTTATCCACAAATTCTAAATCATCTTCATTATCATTTCTTGGCTCAAACTTGATTTTTACATCTCCATACTGTCCATGTCCTCCTGATTGCTTTTTGTGTTTGCCCTGTACATCTGAGGTTTTCCTTATTGTTTCTCTATAATGTACTTTTGGTTCTCTCAGAATAACATCCGTCCCAAATTTAGACTTTAATTTAGATGATATCACGTCAATATGAACTTCACCCTGTCCAGAAATTATAGTCTCTGCATTTTCTATATCTCTAGATATCTTAAAAGTAGGATCTTCCTCTAACAATTTACTTAATCCATTAAATATTTTATCCTCATCATTTTTAGATTTAGGTAGCATGGCCATCGAAATTACTGGTTCTGGAAATTCAATATCTTTAAATACGACCAAAGACGATGGATCACATAAGGTATCCCCTGTGCTGGCAAATTGTAGTTTAGCAACAGCACCCAAATCTCCAGCTCCTATTTCCGATACAGGTATCTGCTGTTTTCCCTTTAAAAAATATAAGGTTCCTATTTTTTCACTTTTATCTTTTTTTACATTATATACTGTCATATCTGATTTAAGCTTACCAGTCATAACTCTAAATAGAGATAACTTACCTACAAAAGGGTCAGCTATAGTTTTAAAAATAAAAGCTGAAAATGGACTTTTTTCATCTACTTTAACTACAACCTGTGATTTTTGTTCTAAATTAACATCAATTACCTCTGAAGTTTCAGGAGATGGGAAACATTGGATTATATCTTCTAATAAAGTATCTATTCCTATCCCATTTACAGCAGATCCGCACATTACAGGTGCAATTTCACCTCTTGAACAGCCTCTTACTAATCCTTTGTAAATGTCCTCATCACTTAAAGTACCCTCACTAAAATATTTATCTAAAAGTTCCTCATCTGTTTCTGCCACAGCTTCCATAACCATATCTCTACATTTTGTGATTTTATCCAAAATATCTTTTGGTATAGTAGTTTCCTCTGCTATGTTCTTATTATTCATTATTTTAGCTTTTCCTGAAATAACGTTTACAATTCCTTTAAAATTATTTTCCGTTCCTATAGGATATTGAATTGGTACTACAGACATACCAAACTTTTCTTTTAATTCTGCCAATGTTTTATCAAAATTTGAATTTTCTCTATCCAACTTATTTATATAAAAAGCTCTAGGAAGTTTACTTTTATTGACACCACTCCAAGATTTCTCAGCTCCCACTTGAATTCCAGATACACTTGATAAAACAATTATAGCTACATCAATTGCCCTCAGTCCTTCCATAGTCTCTCCTATAAAGTCAAAATATCCTGGCATATCAACTAAATTTATCTTTGTATTTTTCCATTCACAAGAAGCTAAAGATGAAGCTATGGATATTTTTCTCTTTTTTTCTTCAATATCGTAATCACTAACAGTACTTCCATCTTCAATTCTTCCAAACCTATCAATAACTTTTGTGTAATAAAGTATTGCTTCTGTTAATGTAGTTTTACCAGAACCGCTATGCCCAATAAATCCTACATTTCTTAAATTATTTACTGAATATTTTTTCATAAGCAATCCCTCCCCTTACTTTTCGATTAATTATATATTCTATTTGCTAATTAAAATTCCTCCTACAATTAATTAAATTTTCAAAATAATTTTACTTTTATATTATTATCTATGAAAACAAGTACCTAAAATATGCACTTCATAAAAAATAAACCAAAGGTGAGCTACCTTTGGTTTATTTTTACTAATCTATTTTAATTAAATAAATTCAAAAAATAAAAATGGCTCCGTGGAGAGGGCTCGAACCTCCAACCCTTCGGTTAACAGCCGAATGCTCAACCATTGAGCTACCACGGAACAATCTATGCAGTGTATTTCTTTAAAAAACGAGTAACAAAATGTTACTCGTTTTGGTGGAGATAAAGAGATTCGAACTCTTGACCCTCTGCGTGCAAGGCAGATGCTCTCCCAGCTGAGCTATACCCCCGCATGGTGGACCTTCAGGGACTCGAACCCCGGACCCACCGGTTATGAGCCGGTTGCTCTAACCAACTGAGCTAAAGATCCTTATTACCTGGCAGCGACCTATTCTCCCACAGAGCCTCCCCTGCAGTACCATCGGCACCCTGAAGCTTAACCTTCCTGTTCGGTATGGAAAGGGGTGTTACCTTCACGTCATTACCACCAGATATTTTCTTATCACAGTTTTATATTATACAGTGCTTTTAAACAACTGTCAATACTAAACATGAATTTAACTATAAAAATTTTATAGTTAAAGAAGAACTTTGTCCTCTCAAAATTGCACAGTAAACTTTTTTTCTTTCGTTTTTATTTGGTCAAGCCCTCGACCTATTAGTATCAGTCAGCTTAACAAGTTGCCCTGCTTACACCTCTGACCTATCTCCTCGTGTTCTTCGAGGGGTCTTACTAGCTTACGCTATGGGAAATCTTATCTTGAGGTGGGCTTCACACTTAGATGCTTTCAGCGTTTATCCCTTCCCAACTTGGCTACCCAGCTATGCTCCTGGCGGAACAACTGGTTCACCAGCGGTCGGTCCATCCCGGTCCTCTCGTACTAAGGACAGCTCCTCTCAAATTTCCTGCGCCCGCGACGGATAGGGACCGAACTGTCTCACGACGTTCTGAACCCAGCTCGCGTGCCGCTTTAATGGGCGAACAGCCCAACCCTTGGGACCTACTTCAGCCCCAGGATGCGACGAGCCGACATCGAGGTGCCAAACCTCCCCGTCGATGTGAACTCTTGGGGGAGATCAGCCTGTTATCCCCGAGGTAGCTTTTATCCGTTGAGCGATGGCCCTCCCACGAGGTACCACCGGATCACTAAGCCCGACTTTCGTCCCTGCTCCACCTGTTTGTGTCGCAGTCAAGCTCCCTTCTGCCTTTGCACTCTTCGAAGAATTTCTAACCCTTCTGAGGGAACCTTTGTACGCCTCCGTTACTTTTTAGGAGGCGACCGCCCCAGTCAAACTGCCCGCCTAACATTGTCCCGTCTCCAGTTTCATGGAGCCCGGTTAGAATTCCAGTACTATCAGGGTGGTATCCCAACATCGACTCGGTAATGGCTGGCGCCACTACTTCCTAGTCTCCCACCTATCCTGTACAGACAATACCGAAATTCAGTGCTAAACTGCAGTAAAGCTCTACGGGGTCTTTCCGTCCAATCGCGGGTAGCAAGCATCTTCACTTGCACTTCAATTTCGCCGGATTTGTTGTCGAGACAGTGCTCAAATCATTACGCCATTCGTGCGGGTCGGAACTTACCCGACAAGGAATTTCGCTACCTTAGGACCGTTATAGTTACGGCCGCCGTTTACTGGGGCTTAAGTTCTGACCTTCGCTTGCGCTAAGTCTTCCCCTTAACCTTCCAGCACCGGGCAGGCGTCAGCTCCTATACTTCAGCTTTCGCTTTAGCAGAAACCTGTGTTTTTGATAAACAGTTGCTTGAGCCTTTTCTCTGCGGCCACTTGCGTGGCTCCCCTTCTCCCTAAGTTACGGGGTTAATTTGCCTAGTTCCTTAACAACAATTCTTCCGATGGTCTTAGGATTCTCTCCTCACCTACCTGTGTCGGTTTGCGGTACGGGCACATAAAAACTCCATAGAGACTTTTCTCGGCAGCGTGAAATCAGGTACTTCCCCTTGCGGGTTCCCCATAACACCTCATCATTGATATACCGGATTTTCCTGGTATACCTGACTCGATGCTTAGACATACATCCATTTGTATGCACACCTTATCCTCCTGCGTCATCCCTTTTGTCAAACGCTTTTATGCGGTATCGGAATTTCAACCGATTGTCCATCACCTACGCCTTTCGGCCTCGGCTTAGGTCCCGACTTACCCTGGGCGGACGAACCTTCCCCAGGAAACCTTAGGTTTTCGACCAATAAGATTCTCACTTATTTCTCGCTACTTATGCCAGCATTCTCTCTCCTGTACAATCCACCGTTCCTTCCGGTACGACTTCTACTCATACAGGATGCTCCTCTACCACTCTTTCGAGTCCACAGCTTCGGTGGTAAGTTTTAGCCCCGGACATTTTCGGCGCATGATCTCTTGACTAGTGAGCTATTACGCACTCTTTAAATGAGTGGCTGCTTCTGAGCCAACATCCTAGTTGTCTTAGAAATCACACATCCTTTCCCACTTAACTTACACTTTGGGACCTTAGCTGGTGGTCTGGGCTGTTTCCCTTTTGACCACGGATCTTATCATTCGCAGTCTGACTGCCGGAATTCAAGTATATGGCATTCGGAGTTTGATAAGGTTCAGTAACTGTTGTCAGCCCCTACCCCATTCAGTGCTCTACCTCCATTACTCATTTCCGACGCTAGCCCTAAAGCTATTTCGAGGAGAACCAGCTATCTCCGAGTTCGATTGGAATTTCTCCGCTATCCACAGCTCATCCCATGGTTTTTCAACACCAACGTGGTTCGGTCCTCCACGGAATTTTACTTCCGCTTCAACCTGGCCATGGATAGGTCACTCGGTTTCGGGTCTACAACATACAACTTTTCGCCCTTTTCAGACTCGGTTTCCCTCCGGCTCCGTACCTTAAGTACTTAACCTTGCTGCATATCGTAACTCGCTGGCTCGTTCTACAAAAAGCACGCCGTCGTACTTTACGTACTTCGACTGTTTGTGGACACACGGTTTCAGGTTCTATTTCACTCCCCTCCCGGGGTTCTTTTCACCTTTCCCTCACGGTACTCCTTCTCTATCGGTCACCAGGTAGTATTTAGCCTTGGGAGGTGGTCCTCCCTGTTTCCCACAAGGTTTCTCGTGTCTCGTGGTACTCTGGATTAGATCTGACTGCTCTTTGTTTTCATTTACAGGGCTTTTACCTTCTCCGGCGGAGCCTTCCAGCTCTCTTCAATTAACACTTCACAGTTTTTATGACCTATCCGCAACCCCAGGAACAAGTTCCTGGTTTGGGCTCTTTCCCTTTCGCTCGCCGCTACTTAGGAAATCGATGTTTCTTTCTCTTCCTCCGGGTACTTAGATGTTTCAGTTCCCCGGGTTTGCCTCTACAAACCTATGTATTCAGTTTGCAGTACCTAGCGTTGTCTAGGTGGGTTTCCCCATTCGGATATCTCTGGTTCTCTGGCTATTTGCGCCTACCCAGAGCTTTTCGCAGCTTATCGCGTCCTTCTTAGGCTCCTGGTGCCAAGGCATCCTCCATGCGCCCTTTGTAGCTTGACCTTTATTGTCGAAAATTGCTATTAGCAATTTTCTTTGTATCATCTTAAATCTTTAAAATGATATTAAAGTTTATTCTACAAAGGTTATATTATAACCTTAGCTTTACTTTATTTCTTATTTACTGTGCAATTTTCAAAGGACAATTTTTCAATTTACATTCCTAATTGCTTGTAAACTGAAAGAAGAATCTATCTGATCCTTCAAAATTAAACAGAGTAGACTTTCTAACTTACTTAAACCATCAATTTATAAGATAGATTATACTCTATCTTTCGACTCCCTAGAAAGGAGGTGATCCAGCCGCAGGTTCTCCTACGGCTACCTTGTTACGACTTCACCCCAATTACTAACCCCACCTTCGGCCGCGTCCTCCTAAGTTAGACTACGGACTTCGGGTGTTGCCAGCTCTCATGGTGTGACGGGCGGTGTGTACAAGGCCCGGGAACGTATTCACCGCGACATTCTGATTCGCGATTACTAGCAACTCCAACTTCATGTAGGCGAGTTTCAGCCTGCAATCCGAACTGGGGGCAGTTTTTGAGGTTTGCTCCACCTTGCGGTCTTGCTTCTCTCTGTACTGCCCATTGTAGCACGTGTGTTGCCCTGGACATAAGGGGCATGATGATTTGACGTCATCCCCACCTTCCTCCGCGTTAACCGCGGCAGTCTTGCTAGAGTGCTCAACTAAATGTTAGCAACTAACAACAGGGGTTGCGCTCGTTGCAGGACTTAACCTAACATCTCACGACACGAGCTGACGACAACCATGCACCACCTGTATCCCTGCCCCGAAGGGCTTCTCTTATCTCTAAGATATTCAGGGTATGTCAAGTCCAGGTAAGGTTCTTCGCGTTGCTTCGAATTAAACCACATGCTCCGCTGCTTGTGCGGGCCCCCGTCAATTCCTTTGAGTTTTAATCTTGCGATCGTACTTCCCAGGCGGAGTACTTATTGTGTTTACTGCGGCACAGAAGGGGTCGATACCTCCTACACCTAGTACTCATCGTTTACGGCGTGGACTACCAGGGTATCTAATCCTGTTTGCTACCCACGCTTTCGTGCCTCAGCGTCAGTTACGGTCCAGAGAATCGCCTTCGCCACTGGTGTTCTTCCTAATCTCTACGCATTTCACCGCTACACTAGGAATTCCATTCTCCTCTCCCGCACTCTAGATATCCAGTTTGAAATGCAGTGCCCGGGTTAAGCCCGGGTATTTCACATCTCACTTAAATATCCGCCTACGCACTCTTTACGCCCAGTAATTCCGGACAACGCTCGCCACCTACGTATTACCGCGGCTGCTGGCACGTAGTTAGCCGTGGCTTCCTCCTTGGGTACCGTCATTATCGTCCCCAAAGACAGAGCTTTACAATCCGAAAACCTTCTTCACTCACGCGGCGTTGCTGCATCAGGCTTTCGCCCATTGTGCAATATTCCCCACTGCTGCCTCCCGTAGGAGTCTGGACCGTCTCTCAGTTCCAATGTGGCCGATCACCCTCTCAGGTCGGCTACGCATCGTCGCCTTGGTAGGCCGTTACCCTACCAACTAGCTAATGCGCCGCAGGTCCATCTCAAAGCGGATTACTCCTTTAAATCAGTCTCCATGTGAAAACTGATTATTATGCGGTATTAATCTCCCTTTCGGGAGGCTATCCCCCTCTTTGAGGTAGGTTACCCACGTGTTACTCACCCGTCCGCCGCTAATCCACTCCCGAAGGAGCTTCATCGCTCGACTTGCATGTGTTAAGCACGCCGCCAGCGTTCGTCCTGAGCCAGGATCAAACTCTTAATTTAAAAGTTTGTATTGACTCTTCTTATTACGAAATTACTTTTTTAGCTGCTCTCGCAGCTCAAAAGAATTGCTGGTTTATTCTAAATAAGTTGTACTTATATCTTCCTCTGTTTAATTTTCAAGGATCATTTTGCTGCCTCACTTCGACAGCTTTTATAGTTTATCATGTATTTTTTTCTTTGTCAACACATTTTTTAATTTACTTTCAACAAACTGTGTGACTTATTTACGTGACAACAGTTGATATAATACCATACCTACAATTTTCTTTTATATACTTACATATTATATGCATCATTTATCTAAATAATACTATAAATTTCTATAAAAATCTTTAATATTCACATACCGATACACGAGGAAACGTTATTACAATAAATTTGGCAAAAAAAGAGAAATTGCTTCTTTATAACAACTTCTCTTCTCATGTATTCTAAAAATTATTTATTATATCCTTAAACGCATTGCCCCTAACTTCAAAATTAGGGAACATATCAAAACTAGCACATGCAGGTGAAAAAGTCACAATATCACCATTAGTTGATAACTCTTTAGCAACATTTACTGCGTCTGTTAGTGAATCTACAGATACTATAGGCACGTCAATTCCCTTTTCACACTTAAGTTTCTCAAATGATTTTTTAATTTTATCTTTTGTAGCTCCCATAAGTATTAAAGTTTTTATTTTTGAATATCCTTCCTCCGCCAAAACATCAAAAGGTATCTTTTTATCATATCCACCTGCTATTAATATTACAGGTTTATCAAAAGCTCTTAATCCTGCCAATGTTCTTGTAGGGCTAGAGGCAATAGAATCATTATAATATTTAACTCCATCTAATTCTCTTACAAATTCACACCTATGCTCTACTCCCTCAAATGTAGTAGCAACTTTTTTCATATTATCTACAGAAACATCCTCTTTAATTGCAGAAAATGCAGTAAGCAAATTTGCAACATTATGCATTCCTCTAAGTTTAACCTCACTTATCTTGCATACTTTTTTCCCATCAATACATAAAATGTCTCCCTTTAAATATCCACCAGAAGTTAATTCTTCTTCAATACTAAACTGTCTTACTTTTCCTTTAGCTTCTTTTACCATAGCATTAGTACACTCATTATCTCTATTAAGAATGACCACATCCTGGTTTCCTTGATACTTAAATATACTTTTTTTTGCATTCACATACTCTTCCATATCCTTATGAATATCAAGATGATTTGGACTTATATTAGTAATCACAGCTACCTCTGGTGATACATCCATACCCATAAGTTGAAAGCTTGAAAGTTCAAGAACTACCTTATCCTCAGGATCTATTTCTTCTATCCTGGAAAATAATGGGGCACCTATATTTCCGCCAACCCAACTTTTATATCCCTGTTCCTTTAACATATTGTATATAAGCGTAGTAGTTGTAGTTTTCCCATCACTGCCAGTTACTCCATATATCTTAGCAGGACAATATTTAATAAACTCTTCCATTTCTGAAGTTACATATGCCCCATTTTGTTTAGCTTTTACAAGTGCAGGACTATCTATTCTCATAGAGGGAGTCTTAAATATTACATCAAAATTATCTAAATATTCGAGATAATTTTTGCCTAATACTAAATTCACTCCTCGCTTTTTTAATTCCTTGGCAACTTCACCAAGTTCCCCTTCATCTTTTTTATCAAAAGCACTTACCTGTGCACCTAGTCCCAATAAAAAATTAATTAAAGGTCTATTACTTATTCCTATTCCAACTACTGCCGTCTTTTTATTCTTTATAAACTTTTTAAAGTTATCAAAATCTTCCTTCATTAAAAAAACCTCCAAAAATAAATCTGCTAATTATAATCACGCTTATATCATAACATAATTTTCTATAAATTTGTATGAAGTAGATATATCGTACTAGAATAACTCCGACGGTATAGATCTTAAACAATATTTAGCTTATTCGCCCTAATATACTATTAAAGTCTAAATTGTGAGAAAATATTTAATTTAATGACTTTATATGACTCTATTGAAAATTATTATTGTGTTATGTTATACTATATTCGTGCCGTAAGGAAACATTAATATAATTCCCCAAGTTTTAATTAAACATATAACATATCCCCATGATTAAACCCTAATTTACCGGATCTTTTGATTCGGTAAATTTTTTTAATAAAAAATATAGAGTACTGCTATTCCGAACAAATAACCGCAGAATAACAAAAGGTGTCATATAAATTTTCTCAAATTTATATGACACCTTTTTACTAAAACTGCACTTTAAAACTGCACTTTTTCTTGTATAAATGCCGATAATTCTTCTATTTTTATTCTAAACTGCTCCATGGTATCCCTATCTCTTACAGTAACAGTATTGTCATCCATTGTATCAAAATCTACTGTTATACAATAAGGCGTTCCAATTTCATCTTCTCTTCTATATCTCTTACCTATACTTCCTGCATCATCATACTCCACATTAAAATCTTTTCTTAAAATGTTGTATACTTCTAAAGCTTTTTCTGATAACTTTTTACTAAGAGGTAAAATAGCTGCTTTAAATGGAGCTATAGCAGGGTGAAAATGTAGTACTGTCCTTACATCTCCTCCTTCTAATTCTTCTTCATCATATGCATCAACTAAAAATGCAAGTACAGCTCTATCAGCTCCTACAGAAGGTTCTATACAGTATGGTATATATTTTTCCTTAGTTACCGTATCTAAATAAGTCATATCCTTACCAGAATGCTCTTGATGCTGTTTTAAATCATAATCCGTTCTATCTGCTACACCCCAAAGCTCGCCCCATCCAAATGGAAATAAATATTCAATATCAGAAGTGGCATTACTATAATGGGAAAGTTCCTCCTTATCATGATCTCTAAATCTTATATTTTCTTCTTTTATTCCAAGACTCAATAAGAAATTCCAGCAATACTTTTTCCAATAATCATGCCATTCTAAGTCAGTTCCCGGTTTACAGAAAAATTCAAGTTCCATCTGTTCAAATTCTCTAGTTCTAAAAGTAAAGTTTCCTGGAGTTATTTCATTTCTAAAAGATTTACCTATTTGTGCTATTCCAAAAGGTATCTTTTTTCTACTTGTTCTTTGAACATTTTTAAAATTTACGAATATCCCCTGTGCAGTTTCAGGTCTCAGATATATTTCTGATTTTGAATCCTCTGTAACTCCTTGAAATGTTTTAAACATAAGATTAAATTGTCTGATATCAGTAAAATTCTTCTTTCCACAGCTAGGGCAAACAATATTGTTGTCGTCTATGTATTTCTCTAATTTTTCATTGCTCCATCCATCAGCACTAGCCTTTTCTACTCCTTGTGCTGTCATATGTTCTTCTACCAACTTATCAGCTCTAAACCTAGCCTTGCATTCTTTACAATCCATAAGTGGATCAGAAAAGTTCCCCACATGACCTGAAGCTACCCAAACTTCATTATTCATAAGTATGGCACAGTCTATTCCTACATTATGTTCACTTTCATGAACAAACTTTTGCCACCAAACTTTCTTTACGTTATTTTTTAGTTCTACTCCAATAGGGCCATAATCCCATGTATTAGCAAGGCCCCCATATATATCTGACCCAGGATATACAAATCCTCTACTTTTAGCTAAAGCTACTACTTTATCCATAGTTTTTTCAAAAGACATTATTTTTTCCCCTTTCTATTTTAATTCATTACTTATTATTAAACATTAAATTGGGATTTTAAAATATAAAAAAAGAACCTGCCACATAAGGGACGAATTTTATTTCCGCGGTTCCACCCTCTTTAGCACAAGCTCATCTTTAAATACATAGTTAGCTCAAAAGTTCCTTCATAAATAAAATCCCAGTTGTTTACACCATCCACAACTTCTCTGTAGAGATTTACATTAATACTATTCTTTATCACAGCATATATTAATTTTTTCTATATAGTTTTCATCTTATCCTATTATCTTTAAATGTAAATAATAAGTCTTTAAATATTACAAAAAATGAAATGGCTCCGTGGAGAGGGCTCGAACCTCCAACCCTTCGGTTAACAGCCGAATGCTCAACCATTGAGCTACCACGGAATAACTTACATATAATATTATATCATGGGATTTTAAAAATGCAACATTTTTTTATTTTTTATGTAAAAACATTTTGAAGACCTATGGATTTTAACTGAAATTTCCTTAGGTCTTCAAACAAGTTATATACTTACTGCTGTTGATTTGGCTTCATTGTAGGAAATAATATAACATCCCTTATTGAAGTGGCATTCGTAAGGAACATTACAAGTCTATCTACTCCTATTCCCAAACCTCCAGTTGGAGGCATGCCTATCTCAAGTGCATTTAAGAAATCTTCATCCATCATATATGCCTCATCATCACCTAGTTCTCTTTCTTTTAGCTGCTGCATAAATCTTTCTCTCTGCACTATAGGATCATTTAGTTCTGAATATGCATTACATATTTCTCTTCCAAATATAAATCCTTCGAATCTTTCCGTAAACTTAGGATTTCCTCTTTTCTTTTTAGTAAGAGGTGATATTTCTACAGGATAATCCATTACAAAAGTAGGTTGAATAAACTTTTCTTCGCAAAATTCTTCAAACATAGCATCCAATATATCACCCTTTGAACAATCCTTCAGTTCCTTCTTTAATTCAATATGTTTTCCTTTAGCAATTTCTCTAGCTTCTTCATCGTCTTTCACTTCATCAAAATCTACATTTGCAAATTTTTTAACTGCTTCTACCATAGTAATTCTATTCCATGGTGGCTTAAAGTCTATTTCCGTATCTTCATAAACTACCTTTGTAGTACCAAGGACTTTCTCACATACATAGGCTATCATATTTTCAGTAATTTCCATCATATCGTTATAATCTGCAAAAGCTTCATATAATTCAATAGATGTGTATTCTGGATTGTGCCTTATATCCATACCTTCATTTCTAAAGCATTTACCTATTTCATATACTTTTTCAAAACCACCAACTATAAGTCTTTTAAGATATAGTTCTGTAGCAATTCTCAAATACATATCTATATCAAGTGCATTATGATGGGTTGTAAAAGGTTTTGCTGCAGCTCCTCCAGCTATTGACGAAAGTATTGGAGTCTCCACTTCTATGTAGTCCTTATTATCTAGGAATTCTCTTATTGACTTTATTATGGCAGTTCTCTTCAAGAAAGTATCTCTAACGTCACTGTTTATTATTAAATCCACATATCTCTGCCTATATCTCAAATCTGGATCTTTTAAGCCATGCCATTTTTCTGGAAGCGGTTTGAGAGACTTAGCTACCAGTTCAAAATCTGTAATATGAATTGATATTTCTTCTGTTTTAGTTTTAAATACCCTACCAGTTACAGATAAAATATCACCAATATCATAGGATTTGTACTCTTTTAATTTCTCTTCACCTACATCGTTTATCCTTATATATAACTGTATCTTTCCATATCTATCATACAAATCGGAAAATCCAGCTTTTCCATGAACTCTTTTCGAAATAAGCCTTCCTGCTACAGTTACATCTTTACCTTCTAAAGTATCATAGTTGTCCTTTACTTCTTTTGAAGTATGTGTCCTTTCTACTTTATATACGTCAAAAGGATCTTTTCCTGCTTCTTTAAGGTCTTCAAATTTTTGCAGTCTCTCCCTAATGAGCTCATTAGACTTTTCTTCTAGTGCATGTAATTTCTTTTCGTCTTTTGACATCAATGTTACCCTCCAATTATCTTCTTATACTAAGTATCTCGTACTTACTAACTCCATCTGGAACCTGTACTTCAACTATATCTCCAGCTTTTTTACCTACAAGTCCTTTACCTACTGGAGATTCATTGGATATTTTATTGTTAATTGGATCCGCTTCTGCAGAACCTACAATCAAATATTCTACTTCCTCATTAAAATCATAGTCCCTAACTTTTACAATAGATCCTATGCCTACTACTCCTGGCGGAATTTCTTCTTCATCTACTATAGTAGCATTTTTTAGCATATTTTCAAGTTGTACTATTCTTCCTTCTACAAATGCTTGTTCATTTTTAGCACTATCATACTCTGAATTTTCACTTAAATCTCCAAAAGAAAGTGCTACTTTAATCTTTTCCATAATTTCTCTTCTTTTAGCTGTTTTTAAATATTCTAATTCATCCTCAAGCTTTGTTATTCCTTCATAGGTCATTACATATTTTTTTGATCCACTCATTTAACTATCCCCTTTTAACAATTTATCTAAAATTCTTATAGATAACCCTATTAGCCATCAACGTGCTCTCTTTTACTCATACTAATTATTATTTAAGTAATTATAAAACAGCACTATTATAATGTCAACATTTTGAAAATTGAATTTTCATATTACAATTTCTTCTAGATTATAAAACTAGCATATCCTCATTAAATTTTATTTTATCAAGAAATATTCCATTATAGGATAAAGATTTTTCCACATTTTTTTCATTCATTTGACAAAGTATGGACCCTAAAAGTTCAAAAGATACTCCATTGTACTTACAATCCCATGGAACTTTATAACCAACATCGTTCACTATTACGCCTCCATTACTGGGTATATAACTATTATCTATATACCATACATATGCATCACTCTTTACAGTGATATTCTTAGAACTTATTACAAAATCTGCACTTTCAAAAGAAAACTTCATATCAGATGTAATTATGGGAGTTACTCCATAGTTAGCAATAATATATTGTCCAATATCATTAGTTTTCATAATATCTCTAGAAAGTAATATTATATTTTTAGCTTCTTTAGCCAAATAGCATATAGTATCAAATAAAATTCTCTCTGAAGCATCATAAACAACTATGCAACTATGTCTTATACTCTTTTTCTTAATTCTAAGTATAATTTTTAAACTCTTTATAATACTAAAAGCCATTAGTTCCCTTTGAAATTTATTGTATAAATTATAATCTAAATATCTATATACTTTAGGAGCTAGTTCCATATCTCTTATCCTTGATATCTTTTTCGCCCTTAGAATGTTACTATTATAAGACTCTATATTAATATTTGGCGGAAATTTAACATTTTTTATTTCTAATTTTAGTTCTTTTATAAAGATTTTTTCCTTCAATTTTAACCTAAATCTATCCTTAATTTTTCCCCAAAAGCTACTGTCATTATAGAATCTAATTTTTTGCGGTGTAGTATATAAAATCGATTTCACACTTTTCTTCCTGTTACATTGCTTACAGTAATATCCTATTCCCCTATTCTATTAAAAATTACAGCAAAGATTTATATTCATTTAAAATTTTAAATACATTTTCACTCTTTTTTTCACAATTTATTTTATCTTTTATCTCTTTACTATTTTTTAGTCCTTTTATATACCATGCTATATGCTTTCTCATTTCTCTTACAGCCCTATCTTCACCATTATAATATATTGCCCTTCTATAGTGTTCCATACACAAATTTATTTTTTCTAAAGGACTTGGAAATATAACTGGTTGATGATTTCTGATTTCACATATCTGTTTAAATATCCACGGATTTCCCATAGAACCTCTTCCAACCATTACCCCATCGCATCCTGTATTATTAAACAGTCTAATTGCATCTTCTGCTGTAAATACATCTCCATTTCCGATTACAGGAATGTTGACCTTTTTCTTTACTTGACTTATTATATCCCAATTTGCACTGCCATTATACATCTGTGTGCTAGTTCTACCATGAACAGTCACAGCATCAGCTCCTGATTGTTCCATAATTTGAGCAAAGTCCACTACATTTATATTATCAAAGTCAAATCCTATTCTCATTTTTACAGTAACCGGTTTTGCAGAAGCTTTTTTCACTTCTTTTACTATTTGAGAAGCAAGAGAAGAATTTTTCATAAGTGCAGATCCTTCTCCATTTTTTACTATTTTAGGAGCAGGACACCCCATGTTTATATCTATAATGGCGATATCTTCATTGCAATTAAAAAAATCACAAACTTTAGCCATTATAAGTGGATCACTTCCAAATATTTGAACACCTAAAGGCTTTTCTATAGAAGACACTTTGAGCATCTGTTTAGTTCTATCACTATCATAGAAAAGAGCTTTGGCACTTATCATTTCTGTATAGGTAAATCCGCACTTCATCTCTATGCACAATTCTCTAAAAGCCCTATCTGTAACTCCAGCCATAGGAGCTAAAACCACATTATCTTTCAATTCAAAATTTCCTATTTTCATCAAAGCACCTACTCTTTATTTTTGTCATAGATTATCTTAAGTCCCGTTAATGTCAATATAGAATCTATTTTATCTATAGACTTTGACTCCTCATTTATCAGTTTAGCAAGGCCACCTGTAGCTATTACAAAAGGTTCATCTTCTCCTAAATCTATCATTTCTTTTTTCATTTTCCCAACTATATAATCCACCTGACCTATATAACCATACACTATGCCAGATTGCATACTAGCAACTGTGTTTTTGCATATTACTTTTTGAGGCTTGGTTATTTCCACTCTTGGAAGTTTAGCTGCCTTTTCAACTAAAGCATCTGCAGATATTTTTATTCCAGGGCATATTACTCCCCCTAAATAATCTCCCTTTGCAGTAACTGCACAAAATGTAGTAGCTGTACCAAAATCTATTATAATTATAGATCTATTATACATTTCATGAGCTGCTACAGCATTCACTATTCTATCTGCCCCTACTTCTCTTGGGTTATCATACTTCACATTTATTCCAGTTTTTACTCCAGGTCCAACTATAATTGGAACTATTCCAAAATATATCATTATCATATGCTCTAATGAGTACATTATATTTGGAACTACAGAGGATATGATAACTCCTTTTATATCTGAAGGATCCAGTTTTTCATGTAAGAAAAGTTCCATTACTTGAATTCCATATTCATCTGCTGTCCTTTTAGAATCTGTAGACAATCTACATACTGAAATAAGTTTATTTTCATCATATACTCCTAAAACAATGTTAGTATTTCCTGCATCTAGAACTAGAATCATTAAACAACACCACCCTTCTAAATCGAAATAATAATGATTAATCCCATGATATACACAATTAAGGAGCAGCTTTGTAGCTGCCCCTATAAAACATCAATTTAAGTCAAAATAATAATTTAATTGTATCAATAAAATTTTATTTGTCAAGATTAAATTGCTATCATCCACTTTAAAGAAAATCATATACTCCAAAGGTTCTACAACTTTGGGATAGTCACTTTTATAGTATACATAGGAGTATTAGCACAAGTAGTGGTAATATAGAAAAAGTCCCTGCATACTATCACAGGAACTCTCTACTTAAATATATTCAATTAGGCTTGAGCAAATATTTCTTCAAATTCATTTGCTTCAAGTTTTTCTTTTTCTAAAAGCTGTTTTGCTACTGCATGAAGCTTATTTAAGTTATCTGAAAGAAGCTTTTCTGCTTTATCATAACTTTCATCTATTAATTTCCTTATTTCCTTATCTATCTCAAAAGCTACTTCTTCACTAAAGTTTCTACCCTTGCCTAAATCTCTACCTAAGAATACCTCATCATGTCCTGATCCAAATGCAATAGGACCTAAATCACTCATACCATAATCCATTACCATTTTTTTAGCTATAGTTGTAGCTCTTTCAATATCATTTTTGGCTCCAGTACTTATATCGCCTATAATCAATTTTTCTGCTACTCTTCCTCCTAGAAGACCCACAATTTCATCTTCCAGTTTTGACTTTGACATATAAGAACTGTCCTTCTCAGGAAGGTGCATGGTATATCCTCCTGCCATTCCTCTAGGTATTATACTTATCTGATGAACGGGATCTGAATTAGGTAAAAGTTTCATAACAACAGCATGACCTGCCTCGTGATATGCTGTAAGCTTTCTATCTTCCTCATCAATTACCCTACTCTTTTTTTCAGGTCCTGCTATTACTCTAGTTACTGCTTCTTCTAGCTCATCCATACCAATTAGTGTTTTACTCTTTCTAACTGCTAAAAGTGCAGATTCATTCATAAGATTTTCCAGATCTGCACCTGTAAATCCAGGTGTTCTTTTAGCTAATACATCTAACTTAACTTCATCTGATAAATGCTTATTTTTAGAGTGAACTTTAAGTATTTCTTCTCTTCCCTTAACATCAGGTGCACCTACAAGTATTTGCCTATCAAATCTTCCAGGTCTTAAAAGTGCAGGGTCTAATATATCAGGTCTATTTGTAGCAGCTATCATGATTATTCCTTCATTGACTCCAAATCCATCCATTTCAACTAAGAGTTGATTCAAGGTCTGTTCTCTTTCATCATGTCCTCCGCCAAGTCCAGCGCCTCTTTGTCTTCCAACTGCATCTATTTCATCTATAAAAACTATACAAGGTGAATTTTTTTTGGCTTGATCAAATAAGTCTCTAACTCTAGAAGCTCCTACACCAACAAACATTTCCACAAAATCTGAACCAGATATACTAAAAAACGGTACTCCAGCTTCACCAGATATAGCTTTAGCAAGAAGAGTTTTTCCTGTTCCTGGAGGTCCTACAAGTAAAACTCCTTTAGGTATCCTAGCTCCCATTTCTATATATCTTTTAGGTTGTTTTAAAAAGTCTACTATTTCTGCTAATTCTGCTTTTTCCTCTTCTGCTCCTGCAACGTCTGCAAAAGTAACTTTCTTCTTATTATTGTCTGGCGTGGCCATTTTAGCTCTGCTCTTTCCAAAATTCATCACATTACGATTTCCACCGCCACCTTGTGATTGCTGCATAAACATAAACCAAAATGCTACAAGCATAAGTATTAAAAGAACCGTTGGTAAATATTGTACCCACATAGGTATTGTTGCAGGTTTAGCATACATTTCTTGAACTTCACCATCTTTAGGATGCTGACCTATAAATTGAAATAATCTTTCAGATGGGACTACAGTCTCATATGCTGTTCCATTTTTTAAACTACCTTGAACTGTCATTTTATCTTCTCTAAGCTGAAAACTTTTTACATCATTACTTAACCAATACTTCTGAAAATCATTAAAACTAATAGATGTTGAACTTTCACCAGTTCTTACCAGCAACAATGCTGCAACTATCACTAATATAAAAACTACTGCCCAGGCCGTTGCACTTGAAAATTTTTTCATTAAAGGCCCCCCTCTCTTTCTAGTTTTATACTGTAAAATTGTATCATAATTAAAATTCCTTTACAATAAAATTTATTACTAATTATTTGTAAATTTCTTCTTTTAATATCCCAACATATGGGAAATTTCTATACTTTTCTGCATAGTCTAGGCCATATCCTACTAAAAAATAATCAGGCACTTCAAATCCTATGTATTTTGCATTGACGCTAACCTTTCTTCTATCGGCTTTATTTAAAAGACATGCTATTTCTACACTCTTAGCTTTTCTTCCCTTCAAGTAATCCACAAGATAGGCTAAGGTTATGCCTGAATCTATGATATCTTCTACTATTAATATGTGCTTATTCTCTATTTCAAAATCTAAATCTTTTAAAATTCTAACAACACCTGAGCTTTTCGTAGAATTTCCATAGCTTGAAACTGCCATAAAATCCATGCTACATGGAATAGTTATTTCTTTAAGCAAATCTGCCATAAATGGGACAGATCCTTTCAGAATACCTACAAGGAGCAAATCTTTTCCATCATAATCCTGACTTATTCTTTTCCCTATTTCCTTAACTTTCTTTTTAATCTTACCTTCATCAAGTAGTACTTCCTTGATATCTTCACTAATGTTGGTCATGCTTTCCTAGTTCCTCACTTTCAAATTTTATAGCTAAAATATTTCTAGTATTCTTATCAACTTTAAAAAGTTCGCTTATTCTATATCCAACAATCCATCCAATTTTGTCTCCAAAACATATGATAGGAATATCATTTCTTTTATCTTTTGATACTTTTAAATCTATAAACAGGTCTTTTAATTTCTTACTTCCAGTCATTCCAAGTGGTATAAACTTATCCCCTTCTCTCCTATTTCGTAATGTAACATCTCCTTCTATCTTATCATAATCAAAATACTGTACGAACTTATTTTTCTTACAATGTATATATTCTTTAGCTTCAACTAGCTCTATGTACACGGTAGATTTAATTGGGGAGATATTATTGCATCCAACTTGCAGTATATACTGCTTTTTATAATCTGATACAGCTTTTTTTGTATTTTTACTTATTATAATATTTCCATAGTCGTTTAAAACCAATACATTATTGGGAAGCATCTGTTCCTTACCTGTAGAATGTTTTTGAACTTCTATTATATTTAGAATATGAATTCTTTCAAAATCTTTTAAGTTTCCAGTTACAATTTTTAAGGACATTCTTATTATCCTACTTAATATTGCTTCCTTTTCTAAGAATGCCTCTTTAGATATTATAACCTTTTCTCCCTTTATGTCACAATGTTTTTTAAATTTTTCTTGTGAAATATAGCTTAAATATTCATTATCTATTTTTATTGTATCAGAAAATCTATTTAATACTTTAATTATATCTTTATTAAAGTTCTCCTGTATATATGGTATAAGTTGTAACCTTATTTTATTCCTAGAATATAAAGTTTCTAAATTAGTTTTATCAATTCTAGGATTAAGATTATTTAAGCTGCAGTATTTTTCAATTTCATCTCTAGTACTGCATATCAGAGGTCTAACATATATATTATCTCTTACAGGTCTTATTCCCACTAAACCGTCCAGCCCTGCACCCCGCATAATTCTCATTAAAATTGTTTCAGCCTGATCATTAGCATTATGGGCTATAGCTATTTTTTGAGCTTTTAACTCATCTTTAAGTTTTTCAAAAAAGCTATATCTTACTTTTCTTCCAGCACTCTCACAAGATATTCCTTCTTCCTGAGAAACATGATTTACATCTATTTTTAAGCTTTTAAATTGTATCTTCAAATTTTCACAAAACTTTTTTACATATTCTTCGTCTCCATCTGCATCTTTTCCTCTCAGACAGTGATTTACATGAGCTACACATAAAGTTATGTCTAATTTTTCTCTCAAAACATACAATATGTGTAATAGACATATCGAATCTGGTCCTCCCGATACAGCTACTATTACTTTATCTCCTCTATCAAACATTTTATTTTTTGTGATGGTATCTAATACAGATTCTATCAAAACAAACACTTCCTAAAAATTATTATTTTAGAAACAATACGCTAATTTATTATAACATAAATGAATTATTTTTTGTGCAAGAATGACATAAAAGCTATATTTAGACTGCCTACAGCACCAATTCACAATTCACAATTTCAGAAGATTTTTATCCGCCAGTATTATGAAAAATCTAAAAACTAAGTGGCGTAAACTAACAAAATTACGACATAATATTTTTAAAAAACAAAGTACAAAGTTCAAATATCAAATAAAGATAATTTTCTTCTTAACGTCAGAAAATATTAAAATTATAGATTTCCTGAGGTACGAGGGAAAACATCTTTATCTGTTCTTTGTTATTTGAACTTTGCTATTTTCAAAAGCTTTGCTTCACAATGTTTTTAAACTGTAAACGTTGAATACTCAAAGATAATACCTATCTCCTTTAATAAAGGCTGTATACCTTTTCTACTATTGCTGTCATATCATCTTTTGCCTTCCCTCCAGAAAGTTCTTTTGCTTTATCAGTAATTTTCTTGCACATTTCCTTAGGATCAGTGCAATCTAATTCTTTTAGGAATTCTATCATCCAATATAAATTTCCTGCTGCCTCACTTTCATAATCAATCACTCCATCGCTTACCATTATTAGGAAGTCCCCATTCATTATTTTGTTATTACTAATGTCCACGTCCACTTTATCTAATATTCCTATAGGAAGTGTTTTTGATTTTATTACTATAACATCCTCCCCTCTTTTTATAAAACTAGCCGCTGCTCCTACTTTCATAAAATCTACTTCGCCTTTATATAAATCCACACTGCTTAAATCTAATGTGGAAAACTTCTCATCTTCAGTAAATTTTATACCCATTATAGAATTTACCGTATTGATAGCTGTCATTTTATTGAAACCCGCACTTGTAAATTCCTTTATAAGTTCAACAGATGCACTACTTTCCTGTCCTGCCTGAGGGCCTGAACCCATTCCATCACTTATAATCGTCATATATGTTCCATCTGGCAATTTTCCAAAGCTATAACTGTCACCATTACATTTTTCACCATCCTTACAAACTCTACTCACATAAGCTGCTATATGATATTTAGGCGTTTCTTCAAAAGTTATACTACAGCTATCCATAGAAGAATTTATATTACATCCGTCTTCACTTACACACATTAATTTTTTAGTTACATTGTTTATAAGTGGAAGTATATTTTTAACACACTCCTGTTTGCCGCCGCAAGCTTCCATAGATAAGTTTACAACTAAGTGTCCCTTTTTATTATTAAAACAAAACACATCTTTATAATGTATGTTGCTTTTGTTTAGAATTCTTCGTATATCATTTTCCACCTCAGGATTGAACTTCATATTTAAGTTAAAATCTTCTACTATATCACCTATAGTTTTTCCCATATTCTTTATTTGGGATGCTAGTAATTCTCTACATTCACTGAGTCTGTTCTTTCTCATTTCACTTACAATATAATTATTTACAATCTCTTCCGTATTTTTTATAAGTACCGTTCTTTTAGTACATTTTCTTTGAAGTTCCCCTGGCATATGTTTTTTGTTATCCTCGTAATTTTGTATTAATTCTGCAAAAGCATTATAAGTATAAAAAGCTTCTCTGTTCCAACACATGTGCTTCATATCGCAATCAGAACACACTCTATCTGCCAAATTTTCTATAAGTGCACTACTTTTATTTTTCAAAGCAAGCTTATCATTATCTGCCAATTTAGCCAAAACAACTGACATGTTATTAAGTACTTTAGAAAAGCTATCAAATTTATGTGAAAAAATAGATTTGATTTTACCTGCATAATTTTCTTTTAAATGCTCCTGCTTCTTTTCCCAGTCTAACTCCATTTCTATTTTTTTGTATATTTTCTGAGGTATTACAAAAAATATACAACAACTTATAATTATTTCTATTATTTTAAATTCTGTTCCTATATTAGAATACATCTTTAGTACCATAAATCCTATAATATAAGCGCTTCCGCTCATCCACTTACCTGTTTCCCTAAACACACCTGATATAAGTCCACATAATCCATAAACTGAAATATATATCATCATATCGCTAGAGGTAACTCCTATTATAGTTCCCATGGCTACACCAGCGGCTGCCCCCGATGGACTTCCCTTTACATAACCTAATATAAGTATAAAACCTAGTGCTATTATATTTCTAAAAGATACTTCATGTATACTCATTCCCCAAGTTCCTGCTATAATCAAAGATGCAGTTATAGACATACTAATTATTTCCTCACTGCTGTATAAATGTCTAGTTTTTAATTTTTTTAAGCATAATATAGAATAATTAATAATAAAATATATTGGAAAGATACACATAACTTCAAAAACAGAATTAAAAGCAGCTACCCCAACAGTTAATTTCAATATTAAAAACTTATAAGCAAAAAACTCTATTAATGCAGCAGAAAATAATAATACTAACTTCTTTTTTGCACTAATGTTATTTAATATATGATTTAAAGTTGCTAATGTTACAATTACTATACAATATACAGGAAGATATTTAATATTTCCATACATTGAAATATACCCTAATAGTGTTCCCAACGCAGCAATCAGGGAAGGTTTTCGTTTTTCACATTCTGCTATTGATATAAAAAAGGCTATTCCAAAGGGTGCCATAAGATTTACCATCATAACCCTTCCAACTAAAAAACCTGCTAGGAAATAAAATATTATTTGAATTGTTTTTGTTATATCCCTGGCTTCATGGTTTTTTTCTTCATTCTTTAGCTTTTCTGTCCTTTGATAAGGAAATACCTCTGCTCCATATTGCATATAATACCACCCACCTTATAAAATTACTGCTTACATTATAGCAGTAATTTCTGGAAATAAATGTCATAACGTGAGATACCCCTATATTTTTTTTAGGACATTAATTTTATTTTTTTTTCATAATTTTTATTTTATACATACACTAAAAACTAGTTATCCTATTTTATCCACAATGTTAATAAGTTTGTGATTTTGATAATTTTAGAAAGGTATACTGTAACCCGATTAGACTTTAGCCATTATTAAGAACTTCAATGGCAAGTAAATTAGAAACTAAAAAAAACTTGCAATATATGCAAGTTTCTGTGGTTGCGGGGGAAGGACTTGAACCTCCGACCTTCGGGTTATGAGCCCGACGAGCTACCAGCTGCTCCACCCCGCGGCATTAATTGGTGCTGAAGACCGGAATCGAACCGGTACGGGTTTTAAAGCCCGCAGGATTTTAAGTCCTGTGCGTCTGCCTGTTCCGCCACTCCAGCACATCATCAATTGGTAGCGGAAATAGGACTTGAACCTACGACACTTCGGGTATGAACCGAATGCTCTAGCCAGCTGAGCTATTCCGCCATGTTATATATTTCTGTGGTTGCGGGGGAAGGACTTGAACCTCCGACCTTCGGGTTATGAGCCCGACGAGCTACCAGCTGCTCCACCCCGCGACATTAATTGGTGCTGAAGACCGGAATCGAACCGGTACGGGTTTTAAAGCCCGCAGGATTTTAAGTCCTGTGCGTCTGCCTGTTCCGCCACTCCAGCAAAATATATACACAACAAATTGACGACATATATTATTATATATGGTACTAACTATATTGTCAACTAATTTTTAAAAATTTCTATAAATAAAATTTAAAAAGAGGCTAAACAGCCTCTTTAGGTAATCCTACTAGTAATTAGAAGATTTTTTGTATCCTTTGCCTTTTGCATCTTGATGTTTCTTTATATCTTGGAATCTTTCTTCACTATCTTTTAAAAACTTAGATAATCTATCTTCAAAATTACCTTGATTTTGCTTAGTTTTTTCTTTTTGCCAATCTATTTCCATAGGTCTAACACTCTTTTTATCAAGTCCAGCCTGTTTTATAGATAAACTAATTTTTCCATTGTCATCAATAGAAATTACCTTAACTTTTACTTTGTCCTTTTCCTTTAAATAATCTCGTATATTCTTAACATAAGTGTCTGACACCTCAGATATATGCACTAACCCAGTTTTACCTTCAACATCTACAAAAGCTCCAAAACTAGTAATGTTAACTACTGTACCCTCTAGTATGCTTCCTGCCTTTAAGGTCATATTAAAAAAACTCCTCCTTAAAAAATAATACTATATAATATAAACTTCTTCTCTTTTAACAGAGTAGGACTTCTTGGATCTTGCCCAAAAATCTTTGCTACATCCACAACCACTTATCCTCCATAATCTCAACAGGCATAATTTCAAAAAACCTGTTATAGTTTTCTATTACAGCATAACTGGTAATTAGTTTTTATTGTCTATTACAGGAGTTTCGCCTTGCTTAATAAGACCTAATTTTTCTCTAGCTAATTTTTCTATATACACATTAGAATTAGACATTTTAACCTCTTCCTGTAATTTTTGATTTTTATATTTACCCCTCTGCTCTTCCATCTTTTTTTCACTTATCTGTTTATTTATGTTTTGCATAGTTAATTGCTGACTTATAAAAATATAGCCTATATATAGAACTATTAATAAAAAGATTATATTTTTCCACTTGATTTTTATTTTCATTAATAATCACCGATTCTCCCACTAACGATTTACGTTTCTATATACTCATTCTATTAACTATTGCCTTCCTCGATTTATCATAGCACATCTCACTTATATTGTAATTTGATTTTTGATTTTCTTCAAGCTAATTTTTATACTTTTTTTTATTTTTTCTTTTAACACTATAAATAAGGTATTGAAAAGGATATATTATTATATATATAAATACCCTAAATAATCTTCCCAATACTTTGAAGAATTTATTATGTAATTCTATAAGAAAATTGCTGAAAAACTTCAAATATAAACATATACCTATACCTAATAAGATATACACATACATTCCCATATAGGCATAGTTTGTATACATTAAAAATATAAATACAATTATGGCTGTAAATACCCAAAATAGAGTATCCTCGATAAACGTTATTATCTTATTTAAATCTTTAAACCCTCTTATTAGTCTGTAAAAATCAAATAATATTCCCGTTATTATTCCTGCTGTAAGGCTAAATATTATAAGTCGAATTTGAGTACTTATTGATATAATCATACTAATCCTTTCATGGTAACGTGATTTTATTTAAACATCTTTGATATTAAACTTTGGTTCCTTTTTTTCGACTTATTATTAGTATATACACAAGAATTTACCATACCAACTATAACTACATCTCCATTTTGTACATCTAACTTATTCATCTTTAAACTTTTGCCTTTAATATTGAGGGTTCCAAGATTAGTATTTAAAACTATTTGATCTTCATTAAAACTTACTACTTCAATAACACCAGTTAACATTAACTTTCTTCTATTTTCAAGACTTAATAAGCTTTTCTTATCTTCTACACTTATTTCTTTTTTCTCCATAAAACATCCCCTCCACCTATAATAAATATATGTAGCCATTGGGGATTATATTACTTTCTATTTTAAATCTTATTCAGTTGAAATTATCCTATACATACTTTGAACGTTTTCTTTTGTAACATGAGCTGCAATATTTAAGATTTCTGCCTTTAAACACTTATTGGCATATTTGATTTCTATTATATCCCCTTCTTTGACTTCAACACTAGGTTTGGCCACTTTTCCATTTATAGCAACCCTTCCACCTTCACATGCTTCTTTTGCTACAGTTCTTCTTTTTATTATTCTAGATACTTTAAGGTATTTATCTAATCTCATACAAACTCCCCTTTAAAACAGAAAACCTAGATTTTCACCCAGGCTTTCTGAAAAATACATTATTTATTTACTCTATCTTTAAACTCTTTACCAGCTTTAAATACAGGAACTGTTGATTCAGGTATTTTTATTTCTTCCTTAGTTCTAGGATTTCTTCCAATTCTTTCAGCTCTTTTTCTTGTTTCAAAGGTTCCAAACCCTACTAATTGAACTTTATCTCCCTTTTCCAATGTTTCTTCTACACTTTCTATAAACCCTTTAAGAGCTGCCTCTACATCTTTTTTTGTTAATTTTGACTTTTCTGCTATACCTGCTATTAATTCTGATTTATTCACTTTTTTTACCTCCTCTAATTTTCATAGATAAATGTGTACAAATATTCACAAATATCTTTACGGCTAATTTTCGGTCATCATTAACCAAGTTTTTCTAATTAAGCTTTTGAAAGCAATAAATATTGTATACTATTCAAAAATTTTTAGCAACTTACTATGTAATTATATATACTTAAAAATATTCATCACTTTCTAATCCATTGAATATACTTATATGGATATAGTAGCATATTCTGCATTAATTAAAAAATTCCTTCTTTTTGCATATAAAAAATTAAATTTATATATTTTTAGCCTTTTCCCAGAGTTCATCCATTTCATTTAATGTCATGTCTTCCATATCCAGTCCTTTCTCTCTGGCACACTTCTCTATATATGCAAAACGATTTATAAATTTCTCTATAGTATAATTTAATGCAAATTCAGGGTCAATGTCAAGGAATCTGGCTACATTTACACAAGCAAATATTAAATCTCCTATTTCTTCTACTATTTTTGCCCTTTCCTTACTTTTATATACATCCTTTACTTCATAATATTCCTCTAATACTTTATCTAATGCACATTCAACTTTGTCCCAGTCAAATCCAACCTTAGCAGCTTTTTTTTGAACTTTAGAAGCTCTCATCAAGGCAGGTAAAGCTTGTGCAACATGTCTAAGTTCATCTGTATGAGTTTTAAGCCCTTGCTCCTTTTTCTTTAAAGCATCCCAGTTTGTTAGCACCTCCTCTGAATTATTTACCTCTATATCTCCAAATACATGTGGATGTCTCTTTATCATTTTATCACATACACCATTGATTACATCATTAATATTAAAAAATCCTTCTTCTTTTCCTATTTGAGAATGGAAAACTATTTGAAATAATACATCTCCTAGTTCCTCCGTCAGTTCCACATCATCCTTTTTATTTATAGCTTCTAGTACCTCATAGCTCTCTTCTATAAGATATTTTTTTAGACTCTCATGGCTTTGTTCTTTATCCCAAGGACAACCTTCTTGACTTCTTAATTTCTCCATTACATCTAATAAATCTTTTAAATCATATTTGCACTCTAAATCTTTAGGTATATAAATTGATGTCAAATAGTCTATATCCTCTTGTCTGTCCAGCTCATACAATTTTATTTTTCTTATACTTTCACTATCCTTAACTCCTGCAGCTCTTATAAAATATATGTCTGCATCGTCTCTATAATAATCCATAAGACTTAATTTCACTTCAGATGCAATTAACCTATCGTATACTTGAGTTATTATAGTACCTACCCTTTTATCTAATGTTTCGTGTTTTATATCAAAAGCATCTATTATTTTTATTCCTTCAATAACATCTATGTTTAACTTCTCTGCAATAACATCTATAAAGCTAACTGATGGTATCATATCCACATCTACGGAATTTTGTTTACACAATTTTAACAATAATTTTACAGATTTTTCTGCTACCAGGGGATGTCCTGGTACTGCATAAATTATTTGATGAAAACTTTTTTCTTTTAATATTAAATCTTCTGCTATGGATCTATATACATCTTCAAATTTTTGTTTTTTTTCATATAGATGATCATACGTTTCAAAATTTATACCCAATTGTCTTAAGTAACCCACAGTAGGATGTTTCTCCGTCCTCAAATATACTTTATTCACATCCTTCAGTGCATTAACAGCACCTATTGTAAGGGATTCTATGGATCCTGGCCCCAGACCTACTACCTTAATCATTTGTAAATCCTCCTTTATTTTTTTAAGAATCTCCTTTTTATATAACTGTATTTGAATATTCCAAATATAACTATGATTGGTACATATATAATCACACCAGCAATTACAGCTAAAAAACAAGCTATTCTACTATTCATGCTATAATTATAGACATACAAATATATAATTACAACAGCTGCCATCATAAAAATGGATGCAAATGCGGGTTTAACCATAGTTTCAAAATAATTTACACGAATTTTTAATTTCCTGCTTAAAAATATTATGTTTAAAATACAGGTCGCAATATATCCTCCTATACTTCCTAAAACTGCCCCATAAATATTTATATGAGGTATTGGCACAAGAAATAGGGTTATAACTACCTTTATAATGCATCCTAACGCCAAATTAGCTACAGGTCTAACATAATGTCCAATGCCCTGAAGCACAGCTGTAGATGTCTGAACAAGTACAATAAAAGGAATAGACAATGCTGAATATTGAAGTATATCAAATCCTGCAGATTGACCTGGGAAAATCAAATCCAGAATAGGGTGTGCTAGGACATATAATCCAATGGTAGATGGAATTGCAATAACCATAGAAATTTTAAAAGATAAATCCACTTTATTTATGACATCAACTTTTCTATTTAATATATACGATTCTGCAATTATTGGCATCAAAGAAGCACATAGCGCTGAAGATATTGTTAGTGGTATATTTATAAGCACAAATGCCTTTCCAGTAAGCTGTCCATATAATATAGCAGCTTCCCTATATGTAAATCCAGCCTCCAATAATTTCTGAGGTACCAAAGCTGAATCTATAAGACTCATTATACTGCTAACTGCTGCTCCTAGAGATACTGGAATAGCTATGTACAGTAATTTACTCAGTACATCCTTATTATCTGCAACTTTAAATACGTTTATTTCTTTTCTTACATAAACATACTTTACTATTAAATATATACCGCCAAATAGTCCTCCTGCTGCTGCCCCCAATGCTGCTCCTCCTGCGGAATACTCTATACCTTTAGGCAATAGCAAATATGCCAATCCCACTCCTACTATTACTCTGCCTATTTGTTCTATAATTTGAGATGCAGCTGTATAATTCATATTTTGAAGTCCTTGGAAAAATCCTCTGAAAGCACTCATTATGGATATAAATATAGGTGCAAATGCAATGGCAATTAAAGAATAGTAAGATTTTCTATCCCACTTCAAAAAATGTATAATTGGATTTGAAAATATAAGTAGTATAGCTGTAAACCCTGTTCCTAAAATAACCATTAAGAGTATAGATTTTCTAAGTACTTGAATTACCCCTTCATGATCTCCAATGGCATTTCTCTCCGATACCATCTTTGACACCGCTACAGGTATACCTGAAGCTGCAGCAATAAAAAACATATAAAGCGGAAATGACATTTGATAGTAACCCACTCCCTCATCTCCAATAAGCATTTGAAGTGGCCATCTAAAAAATAGTCCTAAGAATTTTGACAATATACCCGCTGCCCCTAATACAAAAGTGCCTTTTATAAGGGATTGTTTTTTCATAAAAATACCTCCGAACGCTATAATTGCAAACAATTTGTTCCATGTTTATAATTATTTAAAACTCGAAGGTATTATTACTTTAAATGAATATTTTTTAAATTATAGTCAATAATGTCAACAGAATATAAATGGCAGCTAATGCTGCCATTATCTATTGTTCCATTTGTTTGCCTAAAAAGGATGATGCAGTTTCAGCTAGCTTTATCTCCATATCTCCAAAGTTAGCTTTTTCTTTAGATACTATTATTACAGCTCCAATTGCATCACCTCCTGCTATTATAGGGCATATAATTTGAGCTGAGTACTTACCCTGTACATCCTCATCATCATACAAAGGAATAATTCCATCTTCATCCTTATCCCCAGCTATGGAAACCGTTTTTCTATTATCTATTAACTTTTCTAGTTCATTACTTATCTTTTTTCCCATATATTCTTTTTTAGGTATACCGCTAATTGACACCATGCTGTCTTTATCACATATCATAATTATATTTCCTATAGTTTGTTGAAGTGATTCTGTATATCCTTTTGAAACATCACTAAGTTCTCCAATAGGGGAATATTTTTTTAATATAACCCCACCTTCTCTATCGGTAAATATCTCAAGAGGATCTCCTTCTCTTATTCTAAGAGTTCTTCTTATTTCTTTTGGTATGACAACTCTACCTAAGTCATCTATACGTCTAACAATTCCTGTTGCTTTCATACTATAATTCCTCCTATAAAATATAATATATAACTTGTATTATTATTATCTTTCTAAATATGCAATTTTATACACAATTGTTATTTAAATTAGAAAAATAAAAAGAACTGCAGCACAATTGCTACAGTTCTTTTCTACCTATTTAAATAAAAATTAATTTACATAATATTTTTTTCTTTTTTAGTTATACTTGCGGCTTTTTTCCACTCTTGAACTTTTTGAGAAACTAATTTACTCTTTTGATCACTTTCCAGCTGCTTCTTTATATCATCTTTAACTTTGTTAAAATCCTTAACTGGGTATTCCTGCTTTTTTATACACTTGATTATATGATATCCGAAACTACTTTGAACTGGATCTGATATGGCACCTTCTTTTAATGCTTTTGCTCCTGCCATAAATTGAGCATCATACCCTGAATCATTATAATTTACAAATCCTAAGTCTCCACCTTTATCTTTAGTAGCGGTATCCTGAGAAACTTCTTTTGCAACCTTTGCAAAATCCTCTCCCTTATCTAACCTTGCTTTCACTTTTTGTGCTTCATCTTTTGTCTTTACAAGTATATGAGCTAAATGCATTTTATCAGGCTGCTCTGTATACTTATCCTTATTTGCATTGTAATAGTCTTTAATTTGTTTATCTGTTACCTTTACACTTTTTGCAAGGTAATTACTTATGTTTGTTTCTATTGCTTGAGTTTTCAATTGTGCTAGAAACATAGTCTTAAATGATTCCTCAGTAAATCCCTGTGCTTTTAATGCTGCATCAAATTGACTGGTATCACCTTTAAAATTCTGCTTTTTAATATCATCAATCTTTTTATCCATGTCTGATTTTAATTTACTTTCATCTGGTAGAAGCTTTAACTCTTTAGCTTTTTGTTCGATTACTTTAGTAGTAATCATATTGTCAAGTATCTGTTCTTTTTGGGTTTTAATAGCACTAGTAGCTTCATCATTTTTTGCATAGTCTGAACCATATTGTTGTTTAGCTTGACTTAGCAATTGGATTGTATTTGGATCTTTATCTAAATCACCCCTTGTGATTTTTTCTCCATTAACTGTTGCCACAGTACTATTAGCTATAGCTTCTGGTGTTTTTTCTATCATATTACATCCTGCAGTTGAAAATGCGAACACTGTTATAAATGCAGCAGCCACCAACCTTTTTATATTCTTCACGGTTTATTCCCCCACTCTTTTTGTGTTTTGCAAAATATAAATTAATTTTAACACAAAACTATTTTTACTACAAAGCTATTTTTGTTCATATATTTTTAGCATATATTTCACAATTTCCTTAATCTGATGTAAAATATCTTCTCTTTTTACATTTTTTAATTTATATCCAAACCCGGGCTTTTTATTCATCTTCAACACAAACTCATGTGGATAAGTTTTAAACAGTTCCCTAAGCACATTTTTGTCAACCCTATCCTGATCTTGAAATGAAAAAACAACTTCGTCCTTTATTTCTTTTATCTCCTCTATTCCAATTTTCTTACTCATACTTCTTATATAGGCTATATCCATCAAGTTGTATACTGAAGTTGGTATATCAGAGAATCTATCTTCCAATTCCTCTTTTATATCAAGCATATCATCATAGGAACTTATAGCTGCTATTTTCTTATATATTTCTATTTTCTGAACTTCACTCTTTATATAATTATCAGGTATATATGCATCTATTTTCAATTCTACAGTAGTTTCTACAGGTTCTTTGTCTATATCTCCTTTTATAAGCTTTATAGTATCCTCCAGCATCCTACAATAGAGATCATATCCTACAGCAGCCATATGACCATGCTGTGATGCTCCCATCATATTACCTGCACCTCTTATTTCCAAATCTTTTAGTGCTATTTTAAACCCAGATCCAAGTTCAGTAAATTCTTTAATAGCTTTAAGCCTTTTTTCTGCTACTTCCGTAAGAACCTTATCTCTCCTATAGCTCAAGTAACAGTAAGCCATTCTATTAGTTCTTCCAACCCTTCCTCTTAATTGATATAGTTGTGATAAGCCCATTTTATCGGCATCATATATTATCATTGTATTTACATTCTGTATATCCATACCAGTTTCTATAATAGTAGTTGCTACTAAAACATTATACTCATTTTTCATAAAATCAACTATTATATTTTCAAGTTCTCTTTCTTGCATTTGTCCGTGAGCTACGGCTACTTTTGCTTCTGGAATTAGTTTGGCTATGTAAGAAGCCATTTCTTTTATGCTCTCAACTCTATTATAGACAAAATAAACCTGTCCTCCTCTATTTATTTCTCTTAGTATTGCATCTCTTATTAATTGATCATTATATTCCACTACATAAGTTTGAATTGGATATCTTTCCTCTGGAGGTGTCTCTATAACACTTATATCTCTAGCCCCTACGAGAGACATATGTAATGTCCTAGGTATAGGTGTAGCACTTAACGTAAGTACGTCTACATTTTTTCTAATCTTTTTGATCTTTTCCTTATGACTTACTCCAAACCTCTGCTCCTCATCTATTATAAGAAGTCCTAAATCTTTAAATTGTACATCCTTTTGTAATATTCTGTGAGTACCAATTAATATATCAACATCTCCTACTTTAACTGCCTTTATGGATGCTTTTTGCTGTGCTGTTGTTCTAAACCTGCTTATCATATCTATTTTTACAGGAAAATCAGAAAACCTTTGAACAAAATTATTATAATGTTGTTGAGCAAGTATGGTAGTTGGAACTAAAAATGCAACTTGCTTTCCATCCATAACAGCCTTAAAAGCGGCCCTTACTGCCACTTCTGTTTTTCCATATCCTACATCCCCACAAAGTAATCTGTCCATTACCTTATCTGATTCCATATCTTGCTTTATATCCTGTATAGTTGTAAGTTGATCTGGAGTCTCTTCATAAGGGAATTCATCCTCAAACTGTTTTTGCCATACTGTATCCTTTGAATACTTGTAACCTTTTAGAGTAGACCTAATTGCATATAATTTTACTAAATCTTCAGCTATTTCCTCTATTGATTTCTTTACCTTTTTCTTAGCTTTGGCCCAATCTGATCCTCCCAATTTACTTACTTTGGGGCTCTTTCCTTCAGAACCTATATATTTTTGCACCATATCCAGTTGTTCTACAGGTACATACAATTTATCTTCTGAGTCATATATAAGTTCCAAATAATCTTTCTTGTGACCTTGAACTTCCAACTGCTTTATGCCTTTGTATATTCCTATACCATGATTTACATGTACTACAAAATCCCCAGGTTTAAGTTCTGTAAAGCTTTTTATTTTGCTTACTCCTTTTTTGAGAACCTTCCTTGTATTCTTCTTTTTTGCTTCCCCAAAAACTTCTTTATCTGATATGACCCCTAGTTTAAAATCCGGATATTCAAAACCCTTGAGTTGGCTTCCAAAAGTTATAACAACTTCCCCTGATTTAATCTCATGAATAACATCTCTATAACTACTTTCTATGCCTTTTTCTCGTAAAGTGTCTACCAATCTTTCTCCTCTAGGTCTTGTTCCAGATAAGATCAAAATTTTATAACCTCTAGACTTTTTATCCTTTATATCCTCAATAAGTAAATCTATCTGTCCTTGGTAACTATTTAGAGTTATCTGAGAAAAATTAGTTATAGTTTTAGGTTGAATAACCTTAGAAGACTTAGCAATAGCATCTAAGGTCATAATTTCCTTATTTTTAAGTTCTTCAAATAAATCAGATTTTGCACATAACATTTTACTCTGTTTGGGGAGTATATTTCCCCTTTCTAAAAGATTTTTATAATTTTCTTCAAATTCAAAATATACACTATCTAATTTCCCGGAGCATCTCTGCACATCATCCATAACTACAAAATAGTCCTTAGCATAATCAAGGAAAGAAGCAGGCTTATCATAAAAATATGGAAGAAAACTATCAATATTTTCAAAGCTCCAGTTCTCCTCTAGACTCTCTAAGTTTTTCTTTGTTAACTCATCTATTCTATCCAATGCTTCTTTATTCTTGCTTTTTTCTAATTTTTTTTCTACTAAAGCTGCGTCATCTTCTATACTTTTTCTTCCCTTTTGAATCTTATCCTTATCAAGAATAATCTCTTTAGCAGGAAATATTTCTATACTGTCTAATTTATCAATACTTCTCTGCGATTCTAAATTTAAAGTTCTAATAGATTCTACTTCATCCCCAAATAGCTCTATTCTATATGCTTCTGCAGCTATTGGTGAGTATACATCCATTATGTCACCTCTTATGGAAAATTGGCCTTTTGAATCCACAATCTCATTTTTTTCATATCCACTTTGAACCAATTTCTCACTTATATCTTTTAAATTTAAAGCCTCCCCTACAGATATGTTAATTATATAATTTTCATATAACCCTACAGGTATATATGCAGAGGCCAAAGATTCCACACAAGTTATTATAATTTTTCTACCTGTATCTATCATTTTCCTTATTACCTTTAATCTTTCCCACCTCAGGTCTCCCGATATGGCATCTATATTATAAAATACCATCTCTTTAGTAGGAAAATAATATACTTCTGCTAAATAAAGGGATAGATCTTCATATAGTTTTCTGGCTTCTACATCACTATGAGTAACAATTAGGAAAGGCTTGTCTATTTCGTTATACACTCCATATATTAAGTAACTTTTAGCTGACTCTGAAAGTCCAAATACCCCTATAGGGAATTTTTTTTTGCTTATTCCATCAATAATATTTCTAAATTCTCTACTCTCCCTCATAGGTTTTATAAGTCCATCTAATCTCATTTTAACAACCACCCTACAAATTTTATTCATCCAACTCTAGATAAATATTGCACTTAAGTTTTTTAATTTAACGCACAACAACCGTTAATCTCTTTGTTTAAAGAGATTATACGGTATCAACTGACTTATTTTGTAATAAGCTTTATCCGATCGCTACCATTGCTAACCCCCCCCTCTTCTATCAAAGTAGGGGATAAGCACTGCTACGCGCCTGGATAAGTTCTTCTAAAGTTCAGCTGGAAAAAGTTGTCCTTATAAGCAAACTCCATCTGAACCTAAGAATCACTTGATATTTTTAATCCATTGAACTTATTCATAGCTTCTTCTACTCCACAATTTATGAGACATTCCAATACATCTGCGCTAGTTTCTAAAACCTTTTCTATATCATTTCTTTCATTTATGTCAAATTTTCCCAAAACATGAGATACAAGATCCCCTTTAGGCTGTCCAATCCCTACTTTTATTCTTGGGAATACATCTGTACCTAAATTTGCTATTACGCTCTTTATGCCATTATGTCCTCCAGCACTTCCATGTTTTCTTATTCTAATTCTTCCAATTTCAAGGTCTATATCATCGTATATAATTATTATATTGCTGCTTTTTATCTTAAAAAAATTTGCAGCCTCTATTACACTCTCTCCACTCAAATTCATATAAGTACTCGGTTTTAATAACATTACTTTATTATCTGCTATTATGCCTTCTCCATAGGTTCCTTTAAATTTTTCCCTATTTATAGGAATATTATACTTACTACTTATTAAATCTACAGCATCAAACCCTATATTGTGTCTTGTATGCTGATACTTAGTTCCTATATTTCCTAATCCAACTATTAAAAACATTATTTCACTCCAATCTCAATACTATATTAAATCCATTACATAATATATATTATACTAAAAGACATAAATAATAAAGAGACCAAAAGTCTCTTTATTTATTTCCCTTCAATTCAGAGAGAACTACTTCCACTTTTATAGTCTTACCATCTCTCCAAATTTCGGCATCAACCTTTTCTCCAATTTTATGACTTTCTATTATTTCTTCTATATCTGATACATCTCTTACCTTTTTATCATCTACCTGCATTATTATATCCGTAGGCTTTATACCAGCAACGGCAGCCCCACTATCTTTTTCTACCTGTTCAACATAAACTCCCTGAATTTTATCATCCTCTGACACTACACTTTCTCCAGATATACCCAGATAAGGTCTCGATACTTTTCCACTGTTCATAAGTGATTTTATTATATTCTTTGCTTCATTTATGTCTATAGCAAAGCCCATTCCCTCTGCATTTAAATTAGCACCTATTTTTAAACTATTTATGCCTATAACATTGCCTTGTAAATCACAAAGAGGTCCACCGCTGTTTCCTGGATTTATAGCTGCATCTGTCTGAATAACTTTATATATTGATCCATTATACTCTATCTTCCTGTTTAATGCACTTATTATTCCTGCCGTAACAGATCCCGCAAACTGCTCGCCTAATGAATTTCCTATGGCAATTGCAGTATCGCCAACCTTTACTTTTGAAGAATCTCCAAATCTAACTACGGGAAGGTTTTTTGCATCCACTTTTATTACGGCTAAATCAGATCTTTGATCTGCTCCTAATACAGAAGCATTTAATATCTTATTACTTGAAAGCTTAACAGTAATCTTATCCGCTCCTTGCACTACATGATAATTAGTAACTATATATCCATTAGAATCAATTATTACTCCAGATCCACTTCCTGCATCCTGCAATCCAAAATATCCTTCTGATTTATTACTTATTCCTACTACTGCAGGACCAACAGTTTCAGCTACTTCTGTTATAGAATTTTCCTTCGTATTTTCAGATTTATCTTTTACTTCACTATTATCTTGCTTTGGTTCAACTAACATTCGATTATCAGGTGTATACATTTTAGAGGCCTGTTTTTTATTAATTACATATGCTCCAGATATACCTCCAGAAACTGCAGCTACTAGTACAACACAAAATAAACTAGCTATTTTCTTTATATTTGACCTTTTCTTACTATTTACAAACTTTATTTTTGCCTCATCATCTTTTACATTTTCCCAATTAGCATCTTTTATGTTATCATCATTCATTAATTACACCTCATAATCTCTAAACTTAGAGTAATTATAATAAAAAAATTTTACACAAATATGAACAGAATGTAATTATTCCTTAAACCCTCTTTAAAGTGAAAGTAAACATAATTCCCTTAGGTTCCTTATTTTCAGCCCATATATCTTCACCTAATTGGGTAAGTATACTTCTTACAATAGAAAGTCCAAGCCCTGTACTCACTTTTGAAGTTCTGGATTTGTCCACCTTATAAAACCTATCCCATATATGTTTTAAATCTGACTCCGGTATACCTGATCCATCATTATAAACAGATACAACTGCCTTTTCACCTTTAACCTTAGTTGAAACTTTTATATTTCCACCAATATCTGAATATTTTATAGCATTATCAACTAAATTTGTAACAACCTGAGTTATCCTGTCTTTATCTGCAGCTACATACAACTTATTATCTTCCAGCAATACATCTACTTTTAGTTTCTTATTGTTTATTTTAGTTTCAAATTTTATAACACATAGTCTTATAATCTCATTTATATCTACTTCTTCTATTCTAAGTTTAAATTCACCAGCTTCAATTGCAGATAAATCCAAAAGATCATTTACAAGCCTTGTAAGTCTTTGTATCTCTGAATAAGTAACTGACAGATAATAGTTCTGTTTTTCTGCTGGAATAACTCCATCAATCATTCCCCCAATAAATCCTTTTATAGAAGTTATTGGAGATCTTATTTCATGAGATACATTGGATATAAACTCTCTTCTATGCTTTTCTACTTTTTCTAATGAATCTGCCATAATGTTAAAGGATTTCGCAAGTTCTCCAATTTCATCTTTGGATTCTATATGAACTCTCTTTTCAACTTCTCCTTTAGATATCTTATCTGCTACATGATTTATTTTTTTAAGGGGATTTATTATTATTTTTTGTGATAAATAGTAAATTACAATGCAGCATATTATAATGGCCAAAACAGCTGATATCCATATAATTTCATACACTCTCTTTAGAGGGCTCTTTAATTCACTTATAGAAGTATGCATCATTATAGCACCTCTGAAAACTCCATTCGAAAAAATAGGTATTTCAAATGTATGAACTGGAGTTGTAAATATACCTGGGTAATTTTGTATCTTATTAACTGTTTTATTCTCTCTAAGGTCTTGTAAATCTTTGGTAACTATTTGTCTAGAAGTAGCTATCAGTTTTTTATGCTCGCTTTTTGATACGGAATAAATATATCCGTAATTATCAACTAGCCATATATCTGCTGATAAATACTTTCCTATGTAACTTAAAGTTTCATTTATATTATCTGAAGTCAAATTTCCATTTAAATACTGTATAGCTTTATATTCTATAAGCTGAGATTCTCTAAGCATCTCTACTTTCCTCTGTTGAAAATAATAACTTTCAAACCAATAGGATAAAAAACCTGACGTCATTACAAAACTAACTATAATGATTCCAGTAAACGCAACCATAAGTTTTGAAAATAACCCCTTTTTCATTTACTTCACCTCAAATTTATATCCCACACCCCACACAGTTTCTATTTGCCAATTTGGTCCTCCTTGAAGCTTTTCCCTTAATCTCTTAACATGTACATCTACAGTTCTAGAATCTCCTGGATAATCGTAACCCCAAACTTCACATAAAAGTTGTTCTCTAGTAAATACTCTGTTTTTATTACTTGCAAGATAATGTAGTAGTTCAAACTCTTTCGGTGGCATTTTTATTTCATCATCTTTATAAACTACTGTATATGAATTTATATCAATAGTTAGTTGATTAAACTTTAGCACTTCTTTGTTTTCGTTATCCACACTATACCTTCTAAGTACCGCCTTAATTCTAGCTAGCATTTCCTTGGCCTCAAAAGGTTTAACTATATAGTCATCTGCTCCCAATTCAAGACCTAAAACCTTATCAAAAGTTTCTCCTTTTGCAGTAAGCATAATTACAGGTGTCTCATATTCTTTTCTTATCCATTTAAGTACATCTATTCCATCTATATTTGGAAGCATTATATCTAAAAGCACTAAATCCGGTTTATATTCTAAAAACATAGTTTCCGCTGTCTTACCATCATTAACAACCTTTGTCTCATATCCTGCACTTTCTACGTACATTTTTATTACTTCACATATATTTTCATCATCATCTACTATTAAAATTTTACCTATAGACCCTTCCATAATTTCACCCTCCTAAATAAATATTGATATATGAATACCTCATCAATCATGTTATTTATAATAAAGAAAATTTCCCTATATTAAATTTATCACATATTCTTGTATAAATAATAATATATTATCAAAAGTTACAAATAAGTCATAAATACTACGTACGCTTTAATATTTTTAATTAAAAGGCATGTAGAATATATTTTCTACATGCCTTTTAATTCTAATCTTCAAATAATTTACTTACAGAAACATCTTCATATATTCTTTTTATAGCTTCTGCAAATACTGGAGCTATAGATAGTATCTTAAATTTATCCAACATTTTGCTGTCAGGTAAGTTTATAGTATTCAACATTATTAGTTCTTTTATAACAGAATCCTTTATTCTCTCTATTGCTGGTCCTGATAATACTGCATGTGTGCAGCAAGCATAAACTTCTTTTGCTCCGCGTTTCATAAGAGCATTAGCACCATTTGTTATTGTTCCAGCTGTATCTATCATATCATCCACTAATATAACTGTTTTTCCTTCTATATCCCCAATTATATTCATTACTTCTGATACATTAGCTTTTGGTCTTCTCTTGTCAATAATAGCTATACTTGCATTTAACTTGTCGGCAAATTTTCTTGCCCTTGTTACACTTCCAAGGTCTGGTGAAACTACAACTATGTCATCTCTCTTGTCAAATTCCTTTTGTATAAAATACTTTGCAAGAATAGGTGCTCCCAAAAGATGATCTAAAGGTATATTGAAATATCCTTGAATTTGTGCTGCATGCAAATCCATTGTAAGTACTCTGTCTGCCCCAGCAGCAGTTAATATATCTGCTACAAGTTTTGCTGTAATTGGATCTCTTGCCTTAGCTTTTCTGTCCTGTCTAGCATATCCGTAATAAGGCATTACTGCTGTTATTCTCCCTGCTGACGCTCTTTTAAATGCATCAATCATAATTAAAAGCTCCATCAAATTATCATTTACAGGGTCATTTGTTGATTGAACTATAAATACGTCCATTCCTCTAACTGTCTCATTAATATCTACAGATATTTCTCCGTCACTAAATGTAGAAACTTTAGAATTTCCAACTTTAGTTCCTAAAATATCCGCTATTTGCTTAGCTAATTCAGGATGAGAATTGCCTGCAAAAATTTTAATGTTTTTACCATGGGTTATCATTATGTAAAGCCCTCCTAAAATTTTATTTCTTTAATCCTTTTTTATATACCCAATTTTCCTTATTTATTTGTCGTGCCCTAGCTACTGCTAACGCTCCTTCTGGAACTTCATCTGTTATTGTAGAACCTGCTGCTATATAAGTATCGTCATTAACTTTAACTGGAGAGATCAAATTTGTATTACATCCTATAAATGAATTGTTTCCAATTAACGTCTTATTCTTTTTCTTTCCATCATAATTTACTACTACAGTCCCACAGCCAAAATTGCATCCACTTCCAACTTCCGCATCTCCTATATATGTCAAATGAGACACTTTTGTCTTATCACCTATAGTTGACTTCTTTACTTCCACAAAATCGCCTATTCTTACAGACTTACCTATTGTACTTTCAGGCCTTATGTATGCAAAAGGTCCTACAGTAGTATTTTCTCCTATAGTACTATCTAGTATTACTGAACTTTGAATTGTTACATTATCTTGTATTGTACTATTTTGTATTCTAGAATTAGGATACAATGTACAATTTTCGCCCACTACAGTATTACCCTGAAGTACATTTCCAGGATATAATATAGTATCTTTACCTATTTTAACGTCTAACTCTATGTAAGTATTATCAGCATCAATAAGAGTAACACCGTTTTCCATATGTTTTCTATTTATTCTTTTTCTCATAATTCTTTCAGCTTCTGAAAGCTGAACCCTTGAGTTAAGTCCCATAGTCTCCTCAAATGGAATTGGTAATGCTCCAACTTTTTTTTCTTGACCTTTCAATATTTCTATGACATCAGTCAAATAATATTCGCCTTGAGCGTTATCGTTATGTATTTTATCTAGGCTTTCCATTAAGCTCTCTATGTCAAAGCAGTACATTCCTGAATTTATCTCATTTACTCTAAGCTCTTCCTCTGAGCAATCTTTATGTTCAACTATTTTAGATACTTCTCCATTTTTTTCTCTAATAATTCTTCCATATCCAGAAGGATCTTTCACTAAAGAAGTGAGTATAGTAGCTTTATATTCACCTTCATTATGAAAGCTTAGCATCTTTTTTATGGTATCCTCTTTTATTAAAGGTGCATCTCCTGTAAATATAGCTACAGTTCCCTTTTTATCTTTTAAAAAGCTTGCCGAACATAAAACTGCATTTCCTGTACCCAATTGTTTTTCCTGAAAAGAATAACTTACATTCCTGCTTTCAGTATGTTTTTTTACCTCATCTGAACCTTTGCCAATTACCACATCTATATTTTTTATTTGTGCTTTCTTTACAGTATCAATAACTATATTCACCATTTCTCTTCCGCAAACCTTATGAAGTACTTTAGGATTAGATGATTTCATCCTTTTTCCTTCTCCAGCCGCCAATATTATAGCACAATTATACATTTTAACACCTCTTTATGGTTATAAGCTTCAATTTTATACATTATATTATTAAAACATCCTATAATATTATATTTTATATGAAAATTATTTGCAACCTTATAAATAACTTTCGGATAATAATTTTTAAATGTATTTTCAAAATTATTAAGGAATAATAAAAGGGAGTATAAATACTCCCTTTTATTATTCCTTAACCTTTTCTTCGGTAACAGTTTCTTCACTTTTTACTTTTTCATACTCATCAAGAATTGCCTTTTGTATTTTCTCCCTTGTTTGAGTATTTATAGGGTGAGCAATGTCTTTAAACTCTCCATCAGGAGTCTTTCTACTTGGCATTGCTATAAAAAGACCATTTTGACCTTCTATAACTTTTATATCGTGAACTACGAATTCGTTATCAAAGGTTACTGAAACAATAGCTTTCATCTTACCCTCTGCTGCAATTTTTCTTACCCTAACGTCTGTAATTTGCATATAAATCCACCTCCAAGATGCTTATGTATATACTATTCTCTATATTTTGTATTTTTCCTTCCTATTTTATTAAAAATAAATAAAATTTTTTGAAAATTTTATTAGTTAAACATTTTAGAAGGAAATAGAATTGCATTTCCACTTTCATCAATGCCTTTAAAATCAACTAGTGACACATAGTTTTCAACTAATTTGTTAGATATTCCTATATTGTCTATTAAAATTCCTATTCCTAAAAGTTCACTTTCAAATTCCTTCAAAAGATCTACTATACCTTTAGCAGTTCCTCCTGCTTTCATAAAGTCATCAATAAAAATACACTTACTTCCTTTCTTCAATGCCTTCTTAGACAAAGACATATTTTGAATTCTTCCTGTAGAACCTGATACATAATTTATAGTTAAAGTAGAGCCTTCAGTAAATTTCGTTTCCCTTCTTACAACTACAAGTTGAACTCCAAGCATCCTGGCTACTTCATAAGCTAGTGGAATTCCCTTTGTCTCAACAGTAACTACATAATCAATATCCTTTTCTATAAAAATAGATGCCAATATCAATCCGGCCGTGTATATTATCTTAGGGTTAAACATTATATCTGTCATATATAAAAAATTCCCTGGTATTATTCTTTCTCTATCTTTCAAAATAATACATAATTTTTCAGCAAATTCCCTTTTCTTTTCATTAGACATACCACATACATATTTAATTCCCCCTGCTGCTCCTGATACAGTATTTATTTTTCCCATGTCCAATTTATTTAAAGTATCCTTCACTACTACAATATCCTCACTCACAGTAGACTTTGCAGTATTAAACATTTCTGTGAAGTTATTCAAACCCATTATTTTATTAGGATTTTCAAGTAAGATTTTTGTTACTGCAGCTATTCTCTGATTTCTACTAAACTTTTGCATTCTATCACCCATCTATATAATTTTACGAATAATATGTTATTATTTTATTCTATTATTCATATTGTATTCTAAAAAATGTTATTTATCAACACCTATTTACTACAAGCTCAACTAGTAACTTAAGAATTTATCTCTTCAAAGTTTTTAAAAAGTTTAGGGTTCAAATATTGTAAATTATAAATTATATCCATAAAGTTATGTTTTTTAATTAATTTTTGTATATAATTATTAGATGAGTTAGTTAAATTAAAGGAGTGATTTAGTTGTCATTTGATTTTATAAAAAATAAGAAAGTACATTTTATAGGTATAGGCGGAGTAAGCATGAGCGCTTTAGCTGAAATTTTATTAGAAAAGGGTTCTAAAGTATCTGGTTCAGATATAAAAACTTCTCCTGCAACAGAAAAATTAAAATCAAAAGGAGCTACAATTTATATAGGACAAATCAGTGAAAATATAAAGCCAGATATAGATTTAGTTATATATACTGCCGCAATCCAAAAAAATAATGAGGAATTTTTAAAAGCTAAAACCTTGAACATTCCTCTAATGTCCAGAGCTGAGCTTTTAGGTCATATAATGAAAGGGCATAAGTATAATGTAGCTGTAGCAGGTACCCATGGTAAAACCACAACTACATCCATGCTGTCATGTATTACGCTTAAAGCAGATTTAGATCCTACCATATTAGTAGGAGGAAACTTGGACAATATAAATGGTAATGTAAGAATAGGAAACAGCCCTTATTTCATTACTGAAGCTTGTGAATACAAAGGATCTTTTCTGAAATTTTTTCCATCCATAGGAGTAATTTTAAATATAGATGCAGATCATCTTGATTATTATAAAGACATAGATGATATACAAAATGCCTTTATAAAATTTGCAAATTTAATTCCAGAAAAAGGATACTTAGTTGGTTGTGTGGATGATGCAAGGATGAAAAATGTTATATCAAATGTTAACTGCAACGTATTAACTTATGGAATTAATGCTGGTGACATTACAGCTAAAAATATATGTTTTGATGAAAAAAGTTGTGCATCCTTTGATATATACAAAAATGATGTTAAAATATCATCTTTACATTTGAATGTTCCAGGTAAACACAATATATTAAATGCACTGGCAAGTACAGCCGTATCTTTAATCTTAGATATATCCACTGATAACATAAAAATGGGATTGGAAAACTTTAAAGGTACTCACAGAAGATTTGAGTTGAAAGGTAAAAAACAAGGCATAACAGTAATAGACGATTATGCTCATCATCCTACTGAAATAAAAGCAACTTTAAATGCTGCTATAAATTACCCTCACAAGAGAATAATTTGTGTATTTCAGCCCCATACTTTTTCAAGAACTATAAGCTTATTTAAAGAATTTACTGAGGCTTTCGACAACGTAGATGAATTAATTTTGGCAAATATATATCCTGCAAGAGAAAAAGACACTGGCAAGGTAAGTTCTGCTATGCTGTCTAAAGAAATTGCAAAACGTGGTATAAAGTCCACTAATATCTCAGACTTTAAATCCATAGTTGATTATTTAAAATCTAATTTAAAAGATGGAGATCTTCTTTTAACTGTAGGTGCAGGAGATGTATTTAACGTAGGAGAAATGTATTTAAGCGAATAATTTGGGTGTAAAATACCTCCAATAAGGTAATACTATAGATTAATAAACCTATTGGAGGTGTTTTATTTGAAAAATTTTTTAATATCTGCTTCAGTAGATGTAATTTTAATTCTATTATCCTATTTTTTGTTTCAAAAAATAATAAGCGGCCCTACAAGGCACAAACTATATAAAAAGTTTTTTAGTTCTTTTGCTAAATTTGTAATTTATATTTTTATAATTAGCATACTTTTAACAGGCATAACTGCACTAATATTATATAGAACCTCTTACATAGCTTATATAAATATAATATCGCCGGCCCTAGTATCAGTACTAGTTGGATTTCTCATGTCTACAGTTCCTACAAGAGGCGAAGGCGATAATGAGGATAAAATGAAGAGTATATGATACTGTATTTTTAATTAATAGTTAAGAATGAAGAATTAATAATTAATGTAGAATTTTTTCGTTATACTACAAAAAATCTTTGATTAAGCTTTTCACCACTCGTTTTGCTAAAGCAAAACATTACTAAACACTGACTTATATATTTAAAGATTTTTGCAATAGCTAAAAATCACCCTTATTAATTCTTAACTTGCGAAGCTTTGCTTCGCAATATTTTTATTTTTGTGATAACAGGAAATTATCCTCAATTACAAATCGTGCATTGTGCACTACAGTTTACAAGTATCTTGTGTTTTCTTTATATATGGTATAAAATAGCATACATAAGCGGGGTGTAGCGCAGTTGGGAGCGCGCTTGCTTCGGGAGCAAGAGGTCGCAGGTTCAAATCCTGTCACTCCGACCATTGATATAAATGGACTAAATATGATTTAAGCTTATTAATATTTTAGTAATACCCACCTTTCGTCCACTATTTTTCAAAAGCTTTGCTTCGCAATATTTTTATTTTGTAACAACAGAAAATTATCCTTAATTGTGCATTGTGGATTGCAAAGCACCAATTTAAACTTTAAGTTTATTTTTATATATCCTAGTAAAACAAATTATAGCTAATACTACAAAACCAATGTCGCCAATAACGCCTGTTATATTAGGACCAATAAACGGATTTTCTTCCTTACTCATAAATAAACTTGATGGAGGAAATAAATCTATTGAATTCATTGACGCATGAAATACAGCAGCATATTTGTTTTAAAAAACAAATATGCTGCTATTATACCTATAACAGTCGTAAAAATAATCATTGCTATAACTCCAAATACCGGATGTTCTATTCCGTAATTATATCCTGTTACAATAATAGGACTATGCCACATTCCCCAAATAACTCCTGTTAATAAGGTCGCTTTCCAGGGTGAAAAAACTTTACATAACTTAGGAAGTAAGTAACCTCGCCAGGCAAATTCTTCACCAAAGCATTGAGCAAGACACATTATAGGGTTTATTGCCACTGCTACTGGAATCATTTTAAAAAGAAGTTTGTAATATCCAGCCAGTGATGATGCTTTATATTCTAATGCACATAAAGAGCCTAATGGATTAAAATCATAACTAAAAATTATAAAATATAATAAAGCTCCTATATACGCTATAACAGGTGTTAAAAAATAGGCTGCAATATACCATTTAACATTACCTTTAAAATTGGGGTTTAAATATAGTTCAGCTTTTCCTTCTTTTGTAACAATCCTTGTTAATACTACACTAACTATAGGTGATATCATTAATAAAGTTAGAAGATTTTTATTTCTAATATTCCAATATAATATACTTATGAAGCAAAGTGAAGCTATTGTAATACCTCCAAAAATCATCAATCTTCTACTTGTGATTTTTCCCATTTCAAATGTTTCTCTTTTAATCATAGTTCCTTTTCCTTTCTTTTTATTAATAGTGCAATTCCTGCAATTGATAATACAACTGCCATAATTAAAAGTATCATTGTGGTGATAAGAATAATATTTCCGTTTACATATTTACCTGTCCATACATTAAAATTGTATTTCTGCAGTGCAAATGGCTTATGAGCAATAATAGTAGCTAGTACACTATTGATTAGAAATATATACACTCCGCTAATTGCAAAACAAATAGCTGCTCTAAAAAGTACATCTATTTTTATGTATCGAATAGTAACTAAGAACATCCAAGGTAACAATAATGCAACCAGCGTAACTGGACATACAACTGTAAAAAACTGATTCATATAATTTTGATATAAAGAACACATCCAAAGCATCACAAATAATAGAAGTGTGTCTGCAAAAAAACATATCAGCGCCTTATGTGAACATAACGCCTGCGGTAATTCAATACTTCTTAAAACATATGGCAAAAACACAACTGCAAAAGAAAACAATAACGATGTAAAAGACGCCAAAAACCAATTTCCTCTCGTATAAATGCAGCATACCAAAAGCAGGGCATTTAGAGATATAAAGAAGCCAATAAGTGTTATAAGTCTTCTGTTTTTTTCAAACATCAAAGGCAAGGATGTAAGTGAAAAAGCCACTGCTATAGCCGTGAGTACAATGAAAAACCAGGATAAAGTATGGCTAGTTGCCAAATTACAGATAGAACATACTAGCAAGGTAACCCCATATATAATATAAAATACCACTTTATAAGTTTTTATTGCTCTTTTTAACTTCATAGCCTGTCTTTCAATTTCATGCTGATGTAAATCCTCGCTAGCTGTAATAAGCTCATGTTCACTGATCTTCAAGGCATCACATATACTTAATATAAGAGATATATCAGGATATGAAATACCTCTTTCCCATTTTGATACCGCTGATTCTGAGACATAAAGCTTTTCTGCTAGTTCTTTTTGTGTGAGATTATTTTCTTTACGTTTTTTTATTATAAACTTTCCAAACGCTGCTTTATCTTTCATATAATTAACTCCCCTTCCAATAAACACTACATACTTTATAAATGTTATACTTAAATATGTCAATAAAATTACTCAAAATACCTACTCGACTGTTAAGCCACCTGCCTATTTTAGGCGTTTAACCCAGAAACCCCCTATGATCTTATTTTTATATTGCCATATTTTGATGTTATACTTAAAATGAGGTGATGTATAAATGCTTAAAAATATTAAAGGTGCTATTTTTGATATGGACGGCACTCTTATTGACTCTATGTGGATGTGGGAAAACATTGATGAAAACTATTTAGCAAGGAAAAAACTAAGGGTTCCTCCAAACTTAAAAAGTGATATAGAACATATGAACTTTTATGAAACTGCTGAGTATTTTAAAAACAAATTTAATATTTCTGATAGTATAGAAGAAATTCAAAAAGAATGGTATGATATGGCCATTTATGAATATTCTCATAATATCTCACTTAAACCAGGAGCTAAAGAGTTTTTGCTTTTATTAAAGAAAAAAGGTATTAAAATAGCTTTAGCTACAAGCAATTATAGAAAAATAACAAACGTATGTCTCAAAAAGAATAAAATATATGACTTATTTGACTCAATAATTACAGGCGATGAAGTTTCAAAAAGTAAGGCTTTCCCTGATATATATATTTGTGCTGCCCAAAAGTTAAATTTAAATTCAAAGGATTGTGTAGTTTTTGAAGATGTGCTGTGTGCCGTTAAAGGTGCAAAATCAGCAGGTATGACTGTAATAGGTGTACATGACCTATATTCTGAGTACCAGTGGAATGAAATAATAAACTATTCGGACATGCATATATCTAATTATAATGAATTAATGGAAGCAATATAATTTTCATTTTTAAGCACCTTATTGAATATACTAATATAAAAGTACTTAAATGAGGAGATTTAAAATGCTAGCTTTTTTATTCCTTCTAATTATAGCAGGAAATGCTGTTATTCTATACAAATTTAACGATAAGGTCTCAGTCCAGAGAAGACAAATACTTTCTTTAAAGTATGAAAATGATGATTTGAAATCAAAATTATCAAAACAAACTCCCAAGAAAATAGACATTAAATACGTCACTCCTCAATTTTTAAATGCAGTAGTTACTATAAGTGGAACTCTTCATCTTTCACCTATTTCAAACTCCAGTATAGTTAATACTTTAAAAGAAAATACTTCTTTAAAAATTCAAGATAGTGCCCAAATTCAAAGTCAACTTTGGTATGAAGTTTTTTTACCTGGAGACAACAGGTTGAATTCTAAAGGATGGATAAAATCTAATTATATAAGGATAATTGAATAAAGCCCTTTATTACTTAAAACTAGGGCTTTTTAACATTTCTATAATAACTTGATAACTCCATCTAAATATTCGGGAACACCTTTTATTATATCTTTCTTGCAGCAGTATTTTAAATCATCATACAAATCTAGCTGTTGTATCCTTTTGTAGTGAGATGCATTTTGTATAAATCCTACAATATCTGGATTCTTTTCATAAACGTATAATGCTGTTTTGGATATATCTGTAAGTTCCACCTCTGTCTTTTCCAATATACGCTTTATTATATATCCGCTGCATATAAAATCGTCCATAGAAAATTGTCCGCTTGTTCCAGAATTAACTATCGTTACATCATTTCTTAAGCTTACTAGCTTATCTGCCACCTTAGCTCCATTTATAAGGGCTCCTATTAGCATATTTTTTGCTGCAGCACTTCTTTTTATTGCTCTAGTTCCATTAGTTGTAGTCATTATAAGAATTTTATCTTTTACAACTTCTCTAGTATACTCAAGTGGAGAATTTGAACAATCAAACTCTGGTATTTTTAAGGCATTTCTCTCCCCTCCAAGTATATATTTTTTCCTATCTCTCCCTGCTATTTCTAGAGCTTCTTCTACAGTTAGAACAGGTATCACTGCCTTACATCCATTGTCCATAGCCGTAGTAATTACTGATGTTGCCCTAAGCATGTCCACTATCACCACAGACTTGTCCACAATTTTCTCATCTTTTATATCATCTGCTGATATTATTACATCTATCTTCAATTTTCAATTTCCTCCTCTAAAAGTAATCATGTATTATTTATATCTCAACTTTTACATATATAAAATTTTGACTTAATATAAAAAACTTATGAAGCAATTTTTTTAAAGAGCAAAGTGCAAAGTTTAAATATCAAATAAGGATATTTTTCTTCCTAACGTCAGAAAATATTAAAATTATAGATTTCCTAAGGTACGAGGGAAATCATCTTTATCTGTTCTTTGTTATTTGAACTTTGTTATTTTCAAAAACTTTACTTCGCAATATTTTAAACTGTGAAAGTTGAATAATTAATTACTTCTTATTATCCTCGCAATATATTCCCTGATAGATGTTCCTATCCTTCATAGTTTTGTCTATGTCATTTAGAACTTCCCACTTTTTAAGGCTCCATTTAGGTCCTATAAGTAAATTTCTAGGGGCATCTCCAGTTAACCTGTGAATTACAATATCCGGCCTGGTATTTGACAGTGCTGAGCATATTACATCTACATAGTCTTCTTGACTCATAAGCTTCAACTGTCCTTCGTTATACAATTTTACAAGAGGAGTATGTTCCATTAAGTGAAGCAAATGGAACTTTACTCCCTGTATATCCTGAGTTGATACATATTTTACTGTATTCATCATAATGTCTTTATTTTCATAGGGCAGTCCCATTATTAAATGAACTACCACTTCAATTCCTATTTTTCTTAAATTTTTTACGGATCTTTCAAAAGTTTCTAATTTATATCCCCTGTTTATCTTTTCTGCTGTAAAATCATCGGAACTTTGCAGGCCAAGCTCTACCCAAGTATAAATTTTATTATTAAATTTCTCAAGTAATTCCAACACATCATCTCCAAGGCAATCAGGTCTAGTAGCTATTGCAAGACCAACTACACCTTCTTGATTTATAGCTTCCTCATACTTCTGCTTTAGTATTTCTACAGGAGCATAAGTATTTGTATATGCTTGAAAATAGGCTATATACTTTCCATCTTTCCACTTCTTATTCATCATTTGCTTTATACCCTGAAACTGATTTGATATAGATACATTCCTATTTCCTGCAAAATCCCCAGATCCTTTTTCACTGCAAAATATACATCCGCCTGTACTTATAGTACCGTCTCTATTAGGACAAGAAAATCCACCATCCAAAGATATCTTAAATACTTTACATCCAAATTTTCTCCTCAAATAATAATTCAAACTATAGTATGTTTTGTCTCCCCACAGCATTCTAACCCTTCATCCTCTCAATCTCCCAATAAATAATACATTGTCATTATATCACAATATTACATTTTCACTGCTTTAAAATTCTTTAAGCTTAACTTCCACTTACCAGTTAGTTTAGAAAGCGATTCACTACTATTATTTTTTGGTGTAACATCAAAGTTTAATATATCTTCATCAAAAGAGGAAAAAACTACATCCACTTTATCAAGAGGAAATTTTTCTTCAAACTTGTAATCCACTATATCTCCTGAATTTGCCTTATAGAGTCTTATACAATGCCCTATATTTGCATTTGTATATTGTGCCATGACAAACTTCTCATCTTGAGAAAATGTTACAAATTCTACTTTAGAACCCTTTAGAAGATCTAAAGTAGTTATATTTTTACCTACTGTTTTCTCGACTTCACCCTTTTTACCGCCTTCTCCTCCATCCTTACTATCACCGCCATCACCCTGTTGTCCGTCAGAATCTTGGGATTGTGCTGACATGCTTTCATCTATTTTTATTACACCTATATATGAATCTTTGTTATAAGTAACCATTGCCATGTTATCTCCTGTATAGGAAAAATCAATTATGCCAAAGTTGTTTTTTGGTACAGCAGCCTTATCTATATTTACCTTATCATCTTTTGGGAATACATAATTAGGTACATTTGTTATATCTATTACTACATTTGTCTTTACATCATTTTTATTTCTCATTTTTATTTTATCTTTTTCAATAAATGCTTCCCTATCGACAACATCACTAGTCTTATCAATCTTATAGTCATTACCTTCCTTTACTACTTTTATAGAATATTCATCTAACACTGCAAAAGGTTTGCTTAAATCTACTCTTGCCACCTTTACCTTAAATTGACCCGACTTTCCAATTTCACTGCTGTCACTTAAACTATATCCAACAATTTTTAGATTTTGATTTTCACTCTTTATGGGACTTTTTAAGAGTTCTTTGGAATATAATTTTTTAATATTCTCAACATCACTTTTCATGAGATATTTCATATAAGTATCTACCGTATTGCCTGCTGCTTTCATATCAAAACTTTCATTTGACTCTTTAGTATCTTCTTTTTTATTTAAATTGCATCCGCATATTAAACTACAAGAAAAAATTATAAGTACTAAGGTACAAATTATACTTCTTTTTCTCATATATTTCCTACTCTCAGTTTTTACTCTGCAGTAGAAATTCACCTCCTTCTATTAAGTTAAGTAATTTTGAAAGAAATAACTAGTTATCATGCCAGCCTATTTTCTTTCAAATGTCTTAACTAATTCACTTAAACTTTATTTTTCCCGTAAATAAAATTTTAATTTATAATTCATTATTTTTATATGTTATTTATATATTTATATATAGGACATATTTATCCGATGACTACCTGCTCTAATACTCCTACTTCTTCAAGTTGGAGTAAAAAGCAGCTACGTCCCTGGATAACGATTTCTAAACATCAGTTGGAGTCAAAACTCCATCTGATGCCAAGGACTCTGTTTATCCGATGGCTGCCTTTTCGGAAAAGTGGACATAAGTAAAATTAAAAATTATATTACTGGAGGTATATTTTTGAGTAAAGAGATTATTTTGATTTTCCAAGTAGCCGCTGTATTTATAGGTACAATAGTTGGTGCTGGCTTAGCATCAGGACAAGAGATAAGCCAATTTTTTACCCAATATGGTTACAAAAGCTTCATAGGTATATTGATCTGCTGTATTGTATACATAATAATGTCAATTATAATAATTAACATAAGTAAAAAATATAAGTTAAACTCTTATGACGGCCTCATATCCCTAGTAAGCCCTGGGTTTTTGGGTATAGTTACCAACTCCTTAACTACTTTTTTCTTAATTGGTGGATCAGCTATAATACTTGCTGGAAGTGGTGCCCTAATTCATCAATACTTTAGGGTATCACGGTGGATAGGTATAATATTTATGATATTTATAGCTATAATTATACTATTTAGAGATACTAAAGGTCTGCTTGAAATAAATTCAGTCATAGTTCCTTCACTTATACTAGTAATAGTAACCTTGTTTATATTGTATTTAGCTTTTTATAAAAACTTAAATGTATCTAGCTTAAAAAACATAAATTGCTGTAAAAGAAGCTGGCTTTTCTCTTCATTAATATACTCCGGCTTTAATATGTTATCTTGCAGCGGCGTTTTAGTACCTTTAAGTCTTTCCATAAACAAAAAGAAAAGTCTTATTGCAGGTTCTATTATAGGCTCCCTAATCCTTACAATACTGGTTTTTATAATAAACTTCATGCTAATTTTGAATATACCCTATATATTCAAATATGAAATTCCTCTCCTATACATAGCTAATCGTTTTGGAAAAATATTAGAAATAGTACTGCTTGCTATAATTTGGTTGGAGATGTTTTCTACAGAGGTATCTAATATATATAGTGTAGGAAAGAATTTTGAAGAAGTATTTAATATACCCTATAAAAGCTCAGTAATTATAATAATATTAATTACAATTCCTGTATCCCAAATTGGTTTTGTAAAACTAATTTCATTTTTATATCCTGCTTTTGGTTTAGTAAGTCTTATATTTATAGTACAATGTATTGTTTTTTATCTTAGAAATTATAATAAATGAATTTCTCCTTTATGTTATAATTAAAAAGCTATACTCATATTGATTTTTAATTATCTAGACTTTAAAGGAAGTGCTTTTATGCAAAACTATTTGGAAAATTGCATCTTATGTCCTAGATCCTGCAAAGCAAACAGATTAAAAGGCTCAACTGGCTTTTGTAATGCTGGCAAAAATGTAAAAATAGCCAAAGTATCCTTACACAAGTGGGAAGAGCCCTGCATTTCTGGTATTAATGGTTCAGGAACTGTATTTTTTTCTAATTGTAATCTAAGATGTGTTTTTTGTCAGAATCACACTATAAGTGCTGAAAACATAGGAAAAGAAGTATCCATAAAAAGACTTAGTGAAATTTTTCTAGAACAACAGGATAGAAATGCCCACAACATAAATTTAGTTACTCCAACCCATTACATTCCACAAATAATTGAAGCCCTGGATACAGCTAAATCAAAGGGGCTTCATCTACCAGTATTATTCAATACTAATAGCTATATAAATGCAGCTACTTTAAAAGACCTAAAAGGATATATAGATGTGTATCTTCCTGATTTAAAATATTTTAACAACAAATATGCAGTTAAGTATTCCCATGCCCCCGGCTACTTTAGCTATGCTTCAAAAGCCATAGAAGAAATGTTTAACCAAGTAGGCGCTATAAAATTTGATAAAAACGGCATGGTAACAAAAGGCGTTATAATACGGCACCTCATGCTGCCCGGTTTATTATTTGACTCAAAGAAAATAATAGATTATATATACAATACCTTTGGAGATTCAGTTTACATAAGCATAATGAATCAGTATACACCTATGTATAATTCTTATAAGTTTCCTGAAATAAATAGGCCTTTAAGCCCAAAGCACTATGATTCATTTATAAATTATTGTCTATCTCTAGGGATAAAAAATGCATTTATTCAAGAGAGTACAAGTTCTTCTAAAAGTTTTGTACCTGACTTCAACTTAGAAGGAATTTAAATTAGAAATTGGCCAGAATAGAATCTCTGTTCCTATCCTAGCCAATTTCATTATATTTTGTATTTACCTAGCTGCATCCTAAATATTCATCTTTAATTCCAAGTTAAAGTTTTATTTCAAGTCTATCCAATTTAGCAATTATCTTTAAACTTTTAATCTCAATAGTTTCTGTTCTTATACCACTTCTGCTGCTAATAAGAAGCACCTTATTACTATCCAATTTCTTTATCTGTCTCAATTCCCTTTTTCCGCTATACTCTACTAGATATATGGAATTATTATAAATTTCTCCTGTACTATGTACAAAAACTAAATCTCCCCTTTGTATTCTAAATCCTTCCATATCATCACTTTCTACTTGCACATACATCACTTTATCCTGAGCATATCCTTCTATTTTATTATCAATCAACGGAAGCTGTCTAAATCCTACTACTGTTCTCATATCATATTTATAAATAGGTACCTTTTTTAAAACAGATCCAAAAGCTTCACTCCAAACGTCCTGCACTTTTTCCTTCTTAGTTATTGGAGAAGATTTTGGAGTTCTATCTTCTTTATATACTTCCTCTTCAAAAGACATGGTTATATCATTTATACTTTTACCTAATATTTTGGAAAGTTTATCAATTATATTTTGATTTACTATTCTCTTTCCAGATTCCGCTTCATTTATAAATTTCTCTGAAACTCCCAGTTTTTTAGCTAACTGTTTTTGACTAATACCCATTTCAGTTCTTGCTAATTTTATTTTTTGTCCTACTCTATTCATTTTCTCCTCCTAATTTAATAGATTTTGAATAGTATCTTTCTAATTTTGAATTATTATTTGAACTTTGATATTTGAACTTTAAACTTTCTATATACTTCCCTCTTTTAAAAGTTTATAACTCAATTGTATTATAAATTCACTGTCCATAGAATTAAATATTGTCACTTTTCCTGCTTTATTCTTATTATTTTTTATATGATATTTAACAAGCTGTCTTTTAAGTTGCTCTACAGTACCCTTGCTTCCATCTATTATAGGGATGTCCTCATTTAAAATTTTACGTATGCTTTTCTTTACAAACGGGTAATGAGTACATCCTAATACCACTGCTGCAATTCCTTCATCTTTTAGTGAATTTAGCTTTTCTTTTAAATAGCCTTCTACTTCCTCTCCTTCTGTCTTACCCTGTTCAATAAGTTCTACTAAACCAGGACATGGCAGTGGTTGTATCGATGATCTACTTTCATACTTTTTCATAAGATTACTAAACTTTCTTTCTGAAAGGGTCATAGTAGTTGCCATTATTACTATTTTACCTTTTCTATTAAATTCTACTGCAGGTTTTAAAGCTGGTTCTATGCCTATAATAGGCATAGATTTGCTATATTTTTTTCTCAAATCTATTATTGCTGCACTAGTTGCAGTATTACAAGCCACAACCAACGCCTTTATGTTCTTTGTTAATAGAAGCTCTACTGCATTAAAAGTAAGTCTTTTTACCTCTTCTGCAGTTTTTACCCCATAAGGAGCCATTTTAGAATCTCCAAAATACACAAAATCTTCATTTGATAAGATTTTAACTGCTTCTTTTAAAACACTTATTCCACCTATTCCAGAATCAAAAAAACCAATAGGTCTATCTTCTAAATCCACTCTATCACCTCATTATTCTAATCAAAAAACTTTCTATGTTCATTATATATTATACATTTAAACTATACAAAAAAAATCTAAAAAACTAAATTATGAGTATAATTAATCGTTTAAATCTACAACATAAGTATGTTATAAATTTCTTGCTTTCTTATTAATATTGCAATTACAATTATAAATTCCTTCAAAATTCTATTGACATATATCAATATTAATTATAAAATCATAGATATATAAAATTGAGTTATTAAAATAACGAAAGTAGCAATTTATTAGGTGTAAAAATATTAGAGTATTAAAAATGAGATACTCTTCTAATTATTTATAGGAGGAATGGAATTATGTTAAAAGATCTAGTGTATGTAGTGCCTAAAGAAACGCACTCAGAGGAAAATTTAAAGAAAATGCTAACTGCACATTCAGAAATAAAATTTGTGTCCCTTATAGGTATAGATCTTTCTGGTAACAACACTGATGAGAAAATCCCTATTGAGGTCTTTTTGAAAGATATAAATGGCTTTTTAAATGGAGCAATTCAAACTGATGGTTCATCTGTAGTTCTTCCAGGAATAGCAACTCTAAACAATGCAAAAGTAGATATGTTGCCTGATCTTGATGTAAATTGGTATGTAGAATACAATGACGAAAATGTTGACCTTGAAACAAATAAGCCTGTTGGAACACTGAGAATTCCTTGTTTCCTATATCATGAAAACAAAGCAGTAGATTCTAGATACGCTCTAAAAAATTGTGTAGAACATTTCAAATCAAATCTCTTAGACTTATTTAAAAAATACCCTAGTACCATATCATCTTTCGGAATAAAATATGAGGATATAGATGATGTAATTGCTACTTGTGCTACAGAACTAGAATTTTGGGTAATGACACCTAACGATAAAGCACACACTGAAGAATTATTCACATCTCAGGAACTTCAAGAACAGTATTGGACTAGAACAAAAGGTATAGTAAAAACAGCCTTAGAGAAAACTCTGTTAAATATGAACTTATACGGTTTAAAGCCTGAAATGGGACATAAAGAAGTAGGCGGTGTAAAGGCTAAAGTAGATAAATCAGGAAACTTCAATCATGTAATGGAACAATTAGAAATAGACTGGAAATACTGTACTGCTGTTCAAGCAGCAGATAATGAATTACTTGTAAAAAATATAGTTGAAGAAACTTTTAGAAGCAATGGATTAGATGTTACTTTCCTTGCTAAGCCTATTGAAGGAGTAGCTGGCAGTGGAGAACATACCCATATAGGAATAGCATTACAGCTTAAAAATGGTAAAGTTATAAATCTATTTTCTTCTACTAAAGAACACTTCTTAAGTATTTTTGGATATGCTTCTGTAATGGGAATACTTAAAAACTACGAAGTTATAAATCCTTTTGTTTCTAACACTACTGATTCCCTCAGAAGATTAAAACCTGGATTTGAAGCACCTATATGTATAGTAACTTCTCTAGGTCACTCTGCAGAGATTCCTTCAAGAAACAGAACTGTACTTATAGGGGTTATAAGAGATTCTGCAAATCCTTTAGCTACAAGATTTGAATTAAGAGCTCCAAATCCTCACACAAACACCTATTTAGCTGTAACTACATTATATTTAGCTATGATGGACGGAATAAAATATGCAGTTACAAATGAAAAAACAGAAGATGACTTATTAAAGGAACTTTCCAAGAAAGCTGAAGATGATGCAGATTATTTAGAAAAAGGAAGAGCATATAGAAGTGAGGAAAATGTATTTGAATCCTTTACTGATGAAGAAAGGGTAAGATTATTTGGTACAGCCCCTGCAACTGTATATGAAAATCTCAGCGCTCTCGATAAATACCCAGAGAAAAAAGCTGTCCTAACTGCAGAAGGTGTATTAGATGAGAAATTAATAAACAGCTTTAGATTAGGAGCTACAACTAGATGGCTAATAGAACTAAATCATAGAATATTAAATGATTACTCCAATGAAATAAGAAATTGTAAGATGTTACATTCCATAGATAAAGCTTTAGATCTAGATGTAGCTAATTGGCAAAAAATAAATGACTTAAGATATTACTTAATGAAAGATTCATATTCTAATAAAAGCTTATTTACTAGAATAAAACTTGCATCAGAAGCTGGAGATTACGAAGAAGTATCTAAACTTCAAGTAGAAGCTGAAAATAAAATTGCTGAACTCAAAGATTTATACTCAAGTTATAAGAAAAATTTATTAGATATCTAAATATCAATGAATCTTACTTAGTGGGAAAAGTGACTATGACCAAATCTTTGATTTGATGATAGTCGCTTTCTCTTTAGAGTTTTATTTCTCTCACTAAGTTTAGATGAATTATCTAGGGGCGTAGCTACTGTTATCTCCCACTTTGATAGAAGTGAGAGTGTTACAGTAGGTAGCCATCAGATAAAGAAGGTAGTAAACTTAAAGTCTACTACCTTTTTAATCAAATTATATTAAAAATCCCTTAAAGGAAAATTTTTTATAAGTGTTTCCTTTCTATTATTTATAGGTTTCCAAAGTGCTATTCTATCTATTCGAGCCATTTTATAAGTTTCATCTTTTTTCCCATTATTACAAGCTGAAACATACTCTTTGGATGTCAATTCCTTAATGGAGTAATTTGTATTTGCAAGTACAGTATGTAAACCCCAATCATTTCCATTTTCTTTAACATCAAACTTATAAAGCTTTAAAGTTTCATTTATCTGTCTTGCCAGTCTTATTACATATCCTTTATTTTCTACCTTTAAATTAACAGACTTATAAGATTGATTAAAACAAATAGCTTCATTCACTTTTACTTTAAACTTCTTATAAGGTTTTAATATATCAGAAACAATCTTAGTAAATTTCTCTATATCTGGATTTTCCACAGCTCCAAGAGTTATATGTAAAGGTGGTATATTTTTATACAGTCTATACTTTCTACATATATTCCTTTGTATATGCTCAATATAAGAATAAGAATCCTTATCAAACAAAGCTACTAAATAATATTTCATTATTTTCTCAATCCCCCAAATTAATTTTACAAAAATGTATAGTATGTAACTAACATTATATCACATAATTATCATTCTTATAGCATTAAAAATTACCAGTAATTATAGGTATATAAAATATGTCTAAGTGTAAAAATACTAATGTTATAAAATTTACAAAAAGAAAGAGGTGAAATCCTGCTTTAAAATATATTTATCTTTTAAAAGCAGGTGTATTATGAATAATACTGAAAATAATAGTATTGGATGTATAGTAAATGAATGCAGATTTCATGCAAAGAATACAAACTATTGCACTCTCGACAAAATACAAGTTACAAAGCATGAATCTATGGCTAAAGACGTACAATGTACTGACTGTGGTAGTTTTATGAAACAAGAATAATTATTCTCCACAGTATCTATCTTAAACAATAAAAACTTAAAATTAGAGCCCAGCTTTGTCATTAAAGCTGGGCTCTAATTTTAAGAATAATTGATCTCACTTATATTATAATTTAAGAGTATCATTCATATTTTCAAATTTTATGTTAAAATAACACAAAATTATGATATAATAAATTTTGTGTAATATGAATTAAATTTGAGATTTTCTAAACTTTATATAAATATAAATTTGTGATAAGGATGGATACGTGAATGGATAAATTGGTAATTAATGGTGGAAGGCCTCTTTCCGGTTTTATAGAAATTAACGGTGCAAAAAATGCTGCTGTGGCAATATTACCGGCATCAATAATGGCCAGTAAAGGACTATGCTCAATTGATAATATACCTAATATAGAAGACGTCCACTGCATAGAAAGAATTCTTGAAAGTTTAGGCTGCGAAATAAAAACAGGTAAAAATTCAGTAGTAATTGATAGTACTACTATAAATAGTATAGATGCAAACACTGATGATGTACGAAAAATGAGAGCTTCTTATTATCTCATAGGCGCACTGCTGGGCAGATTTAAAAAAGCTAGGGTTGAACTGCCAGGAGGATGCCCTATAGGGGTTAGACCTATAGATCAGCATATAAAAGGATTTGAAGCTTTAGGCGCCCAAGTTAAAATTAAACACGGTTGTGTATTAGTAGAAGCTAAAAAATTGATTGGAACAAGTATATTTTTTGACGTAGTAAGCGTAGGAGCCACTATAAACGTAATGTTAGCTGCTTCCCTTGCAGAAGGTGTAACTACCTTAGAAAATGTAGCAAAAGAACCCCACGTAGTAGATGTAGCAAATTTCTTAAATAGCATGGGTGCAAATATAAAAGGTGCAGGCACTGATATAATAAGAATAGTAGGGGTTAAAGAACTAAAAGGTTGCTCCTATAGTGTTATACCAGATCAAATAGAAGCTGGTACATATATGATTGCAGCAGCAGCTTGCGGTGGAGAAGTAGTTGTACAAAATGTTATACCTAAACACCTGGAATCTATATCAGCAAAGCTTATAGAAATGGGAGCTGAGGTAATAGAAGATGGTGATTCTGTTACTGTAAAATCAAGTGGAAAATTAAAGGGTGTAAATATAAAAACCCAACCTTACCCTGGATTTCCTACAGATGTACAACAACCTTTAAGTACTCTTTTAACCGTAGCAGAAGGAAGAAGCATTATAAATGAAAGTATATGGGAAAGTAGATTTAAGCATGTAGATGAGCTCAAAAAAATGGGTGCCAATATTAAAGTAGAAGGTAGAACCGCTATTATAGATGGCGTAAGTAAGCTCAGTGGAGCTATTGTAAAAGCAACAGACTTAAGAGCTGGTGCTGCAATGGTTATAGCTGGCCTTATTGCCGAGGGCACTACTGAAGTTTTAAGTATTAAGCACATTGATAGAGGATACCCCAACATAGAAGATAAATTTAGAGCTCTAGGTGCCGATATAAAGAGAGTATCTTATTCTGAGTAATACAAATATTGTTAATAGGGAGATTTATTATGATTTTTTGTCCTTTATACAGCGGCAGCAGTGGAAATTCCATATTTATAGCATCTGATAATGCTAAAATTCTGATAGATGCAGGACTTTCTGGTAAAAGTATAGAAAATGCTCTTTTAAAAATTGGACATAAGCCAAATGACATAGACGCCATACTAGTTACCCATGAACACAGTGACCATATTAAAGGTGTAGGTGTGTTATCTAGGAAATATGATATACCTATATATGCAAACACCCTTACCTGGAAAGCCATGTTAAAATCTATAGGCAAGATAAAAGAGCATAATATTAAAATAATTTATGACAATTATATAAACATAAAAGACATGGACATAGTAAGTTATGGTATATCCCATGATGCTGCAGATCCTTATGGATATGCAGTTAACTGCAAAAACAAGAAAGCATGTGTAGCAACAGACTTAGGTTTTATGTCAGATCACATCAAAGATATATTAAAAGATTCAGATTTAATTCTTTTAGAAAGTAACCACGATGTAGAAATGTTAAAGTTTGGACCTTATCCCTATGATTTAAAAAGGAGAATTCTAAGTAAAGTAGGTCACTTATCTAATGATGACTGTGGAATGGTCATCCCAGACATTTTAAATGGAAAATTCAAAAGAATTATTTTAGGACATTTAAGTAAAATAAATAATTATCCTGAATTGGCCTATGAAACTGTAACAAATAGTTTAAGAGAATGCGGTATTAAATTAAATACTGATGTAAGTATATCCATGGCAAGACGTGATCAGCCCAGCAATTATATAAGCTTTTAAAAGTATGGGAGGGTTTTATACCGTTAATTTTGTCTTGTGAAAACTGTCAGGAGTGATATTAGAATGGAAAGAGAAACTACATACTGCTGTGATCATCATGTTGACATAGCTTTTGATGACTTTTTGGTGGATAATGAAACTTTTCCCTATTTGGTGAATATAACAGGTCATAAGTGTACTTATTGCAACAAAGAGGCCTCTTACGCCTTAAAATCAAGACCTTAAAAAGGAATTGCAAAATATAATAATTTTTATTATAATACCTCAGTATAGGTTTTTTATTAAAGAGATTTTTAACTTAGACAAAATATTTAAAATAGAAGATAAATGTGGTTGTTTTAGGCAAAGGCTAGCATTGTATTAATACAAATTAGTCCTTAAATTAGAACACCTATATATTTATCTGTAGTTTGAAGGGAGGTACTGCTGTAAAAAATGTATGCAGCAGGATAAAGTATGAGTTTGTATGAAGATTGGACAAATATGGTTGTAAATTTTGTAAAGTCAAAAGGTGAAGCTGCCTTTTGGAAAGAATATGGCTCAATTGAAAAAAATATTTATACAAAAATTTTATCTGAACATGAGGGCACTATAGATGGAGCTATAAAGGATTTAGCAAAAAAATTTGAAACTTCAGAAGTATTTTTTATGGGATTTTTAGATGGAATAAATGACAGTCTTGAAAAACCTTTAGTTCTTGAAGACTTAAATGTAGATTCAAAGATTGCTATAAAAATTAATTTTGAAAAATTGTACTTTAACATGTTAGATGCCAAAGCTGATTATCTGTATGATCTTCCTCAGTGGGAGTCTATATTTTCAAATCAAAAAAGAAGAGAAATACATAAACAATGGGTTTCTTCTAAAACCATAGTAAATAAAACTAAGGTTGGTAGAAATGATCCTTGTCCATGCGGCAGCGGTAAAAAGTATAAACAATGCTGTGGCAAAAAATAAGCATATGATTTTCATGTTTAATTTGGAGTAAGCTTTTTAAAGTTTGCTCCATTTTTATTATTATATTATATGTATTATTATTAAATAAACCTTAAGTTTTCATAAAGGAGGGATTTTATAAATATGAAAAATAAAAAAGCTATACTAATAGTTTCAATTTTAGCAATTGCTCTTTTTACGTTTATTTATTTTAATAGCCCACTCAAGTCTAATAAAAATTACCCCATAGTCACCGGATCATTTATTCAGTTAGATCTAACTCAAAATTGGTCCGATAGTGATTGGAAGAAGGAGCTAACATATCTAAAACAAAACAAAATGAATTATTTGGTGCTCTCTGGTGTTTCCCAAACTAATGGCAACATTACTAAGATTTCATATAAAAATTCAAACACAAACTACCCAAAATTATATCCTAATGTTGATCCTGTGGATTTATGTTTAAAAAATGCCCAAAAATTAAACATGAAAGTTTTTATGGATACCAACTATAACGATGAGTGGTGGCAAATATCTCCTGAAAACTCCGCCTGGTTAAATTCTCAAATGGAAAGAAGTAGTCTTATAGCTGATGATTTATATAGGAACTATCACCGTAAATATCCTAATGCTTTTTATGGATGGTACTTTCCCTATGAAGTAGACAATGCCAAATTTAATAAATTCAATAAGTATGACTATCTAATAAATGCTATAAATGTCCACCTTAAAACTCTTAGTGAAAGAAACGAGCGTCTTCCTATTTTATTATCTCCTTTCATGAATTCATCTGCAGGTACTGCCAAAGAATATGAAGCAGACTGGAAATATGTATTTTCAAAAACAAACTTTAGAAAAGGAGATGTATTTTGTCCTCAAGATTGCGTAGGAAGTGGCAGACTAAAACTAGAAGAAGTTAATTCATGGTATACTGCCCTTAGAAAGGCTGTAGACAGCAAACCTGGCATGTTATTTTGGGCCAACGCTGAAAACTTTGATTATGCCAATAACTCCAGTGCACCTTTAGACAGATTTTTAAAACAACTCACTTTGGAACAGCCCTGCGTGGATAATATAATATGTTTTTCTTACAGCCATTATTATAGTCCAAATAATATAGACAGTGGCTTTAATGAAGCATATTCTTATTATGTAAAAAAAGGAAAACTTCCTATAAAAAAATTAGATATTCCCCAAAATTTAACTGTATCAACTATAGAGAAAAATAAGTTTAAAATAACTTGGTCAAGCCCTAAAAACTCTAATAATATTTGCGGCTATGAAATTTACAGAAACGGTACCCTAATTTCTCGTATTATGACCCAAAGGAAATATGGGGGTAATCCTCAATCTTTTACTAAATCCATTACAGATATACCTTTACTACGGGAAGATACAAAACATTGTACTTATGAGGTAAGATCTCTAGGTTTTTCAGGCAATGTATCAAAACCTTCAAAGCCTGCAGTAGTTGCAGTGGATTCTATAAAAAAGCTTCCGAACTTGCTTTCAAGGAATTGTACTTATACCTTGCTTCCTATGCCCCACGAAAATTACAATGATGCAATGCTTAAAAAACTTACTGACGGAAAGTTTGCTTCTGTAAATTCAGTAAAAGACAAAGCTTTGGTAGGTTGGTACACTAAACCCATAGATATAACTATAGACCTAGGAAGCTCAAAACAAGTGGAACAATTCATGGTAAGTTATTTTAAAGACACAATTTCTTGGGCTGAACTTCCTGATAGAGCTTCTATTGCCGTATCTGAAGATGGTGTAAATTTTACACCTGTAGGACTTTTTAGGATTCCTTCTGTACCTTTTTCAGATAGATATGGTTCCAAATATCCACTATATTTAACTTTGTCCAGGCCTATAAATGCAAGATACGTAAAACTGACTTCTGTTACTAAACCTAATTATTATACTTTTATAGATGAATTTGAAGTACGAGGTAACTAAAAACACCACTGTACATATGTTTAATGTAAACTTTTCGTTTGCATACCTATTATATTATTGTATAATATAATAGAATGTGACTAAATAACGATTCCTAAGCATCAGATCGAGTTAAAACTCCCTCTGATACCAAGAACCTATTTATAAAGTTCATGCTAATCTTAAAAGCTGTGTATTCAGTTAATCCAATATTTTAAAGCAGTTATGAAAATTTAAAATACAATGTACCTATGGAGGAAAATTTATGGAAACCACATTGATAAGATCTCTTTATAGAGAAACTGAAAAATTTGTAAACAAAGATATTAAAATTTCAGGCTGGATTAGAACCCTAAGAGATTCTAAATCATTCGGCTTTATAGAATTAAATGATGGATCATTTTTCAAAAACATTCAAATAGTCTTTGATGAAAAATTGCCTAACTTTAAAGAACTAACAAAATTAGCTATCAGTTCATCATTGTCTATAGAGGGCACCTTGGTTCTTACACCTAACGCAAAACAGCCTTTTGAAATACAGGCCAAGGAAATAACATTAGAAGGTAATTCATCTTCAGACTACCCTCTTCAAAAGAAAAGACATACTTTAGAATATCTTAGAACCATCGCTCACTTGAGATCAAGAAGCAATACTTTTTCTGCAGTATTTAGAGTTCGTTCTATAGCCGCCTATGCAGTTCATAAGTTCTTCCAAGAAAGAGGATTTGTATATGCAAACACACCTTTAATAACTGGAAGTGACTGTGAAGGTGCTGGAGAAATGTTTAAAGTAACTTCTATGGATTTAAATAACATTCCTAAAAAGGAAGATGGCAGCGTAGACTATTCAAAAGACTTCTTTGGCAAAGAAACAAATTTAACTGTAAGTGGTCAATTGTCCGCAGAAACTATGGCTCTTGCTTTTAGAAATGTATATACCTTTGGTCCTACTTTTAGAGCAGAGGATTCAAATACAGCTAGACACGCTGCTGAATTTTGGATGATAGAACCTGAAATGGCCTTTGCTGAATTAAAAGATTATATGGATGTAGCAGAGGAACTAGTAAAGTATGTAATAAATTACGTGCTTGAAAACGCACCAGAAGAAATGGCCTTTTTCAATTCTTTCATAGATAAAACTTTATTTAGTAGATTAGATAATGTAGCTAATTCAGAATTTGGTAGAATAACTTACACTGAGGCTGTAGATATATTAAAGAAAAGTGGGGCATCATTTGAATATCCAGTAGAGTGGGGTATTGACCTTCAAACAGAACATGAAAGATATCTAACTGAAAAGGTATTTAAAAAGCCTATATTTGTTACTGATTATCCAAAAGCCATAAAAGCATTTTATATGAGAGAAAATGAAGATGGTAAAACAGTTGCAGCTGCAGATCTTTTGGTACCAGGAGTAGGAGAAATAATTGGAGGAAGCCAAAGAGAAGAACGATATAAAGTTCTTGAAAAAAGAATAGAAGAGCTTGGACTTAATAAAAAAGATTATTGGTGGTACTTAGAACTTAGAAAATATGGAGAAACTAAACATTCTGGTTTTGGCCTTGGGTTTGAAAGAATACTAATGTATATAACTGGTATGTCTAATATACGAGATGTAATTCCATTTCCTAGAACAACTGGTTCTGCTGAATTTTAACGCACTAATTGTTAGGCATTTTGAAAGAAACAACTAGTCAGTATGCTAGACTATTTTTAACTTGTTATTTTCTTTCAAATGCCTTAAGGGGGGTAATATTGTATGGAAAAAAGAATAGGTGTAGTTGGTATAGTAGTAAACGATCTTGAAAACTCTCCAAAAGTAAATACTATACTTCACTCTTTTTCAAATATCATAGTAGGAAGATTAGGTATTCCATACAGAGAAAGAAACGTTTCAGTTATATCAGTAATAGTAGACGGTACTTCAGATGAAATAAGTTCCATGACCGGCAAGTTAGGTAAACTAGATGGAATAACGGTAAAAACTGCTATAACTAAAAAGTAATTTTATTAAATAAGAATAAGAATAAGACTTCTAAAATTTGCATAAAATTAAGGAGGTCTTATTTTTGTGTTTAAAATAACCTTACATACTAGAATTGCTTTGTAAACCTTTTATTTTTGACATCAAAATTACTTTATACGAAAAATTATAAAAATTTATAAATTTTTATAATTTTTTTCATTGTAACCGGTTGCACATTGTTTCAATATTTATTAAATTTCGCTAAAATATAATATGTAGGAAAAGTCATTGTAAAAAAATTTTATAATAATTATATATAGAGAAAGGCGGCCTATGCATGAATATAGTAAAATTATTTGAATTACAAGAAAATTTAAATAGCAGAATTAGAAATAACACTTCTATAAAAAAAGATTCTTTAATTTCAAAGGAAACTCTTGCACTTCAAGTAAAGATGGCTGAACTGGCTAATGAAACCCAGTGTTTTAATTTTTGGAGTAATGATGTAACTGCAAACAATGATTTAATTTTAAAGGAGTATATAAATTCTTTAAATTTTATATTAACTCTAGGACTTGAAAAAGAATTTACTGATATTAAAATAAACATAAAAACCAACGATGGAGATATTACATCTCAATTTTTAAATTTATATATTGATATAAACGACTTTATCGTCTGTTCATCTAAGGATCATTACATAACTTTATTCGAAGATTTTTTGAGTTTAGGATACAGCCTAGGTTTTTCTACTAAAACTATAGAAAATGCTTACTACTCTAAACATTCTGTTCTTATGTAAATAATTTTAATTTCTAATATTCTCAAGTGCATAGCCTTGAGAATATTTTTTTACAAATAAAGTTTTAATAATATAGATCTCCTATGGTTAAACTACTGTGGGAGGCGATATAAATTGTTTGGTATACTTTATTCAATAGTAGCAGGAGTAAGCATGAGCATTCAGGGTGTATTTAATACTAGATTGAGCGATAAATTAGGGCTGTGGATCACAACTACAATAGTTCAAGGTACTGGATTTGTAATAGCTCTTATGTTAGCTTTTTTCAGCAAAAAAAACACCTTGCAAAACATAGGCTGCTGTAAAAAGTTATATCTTTTAGGTGGGATTTTAGGTATAATCATAACAGTAACTGTAATACAGGGCATTAAATTTCTAGGACCAACTCATTCTATTGCAATAATTTTAGTTGCTCAACTTGCTACTGCAGCCTTAATTGATTTTTGGGGACTGTTTGATTCCCAGAAAATAAGTTTTACAACAAATAAAATAATAGGATTAATTATGATGGTTCTAGGCATAATTATACTTAAATGGAGAAGCTAGTAATTTTTAATATATTAGACTAATTAATTAAATAAATATATAATTAATACAGGATATGTTAAAAAACTAAAGTTACCATTTTGAGGGGGAATCTTTAATGGATTTTAAACAGATAGAAGCTTTTATAAATGTAGCCAAATTTAAAAGCTTTTCAAAGGCTGCAAATTTCAGTTTTTTATCCCAGCCTGCCATTAGTTCTCACATTTCTATTTTAGAAAAAGAATTAAAAGTATACTTATTTGACAGGACTCCTAAAGAGGTACATCTTACTCCTGCAGGAGAATCTTTTCTAAACTTTGCATTAGAACTTTTAGAAATCCGTGATAACGCCATATATACATTAACTAATTTCAATGAAACTATAACTGGTAATTTAAAATTAGCTTCTAGTACTACTCCTTGTAACACCTTAGTTCCTTCCTTAATAGAAAAATTTCATAATATACATCCTAGTGTAACCTTCGATGTATTAGAATTAAACTCTTCAAAAATAATTGATAACATAATAAAATTTAATTTTGAAATTGGATTAATAGGAGAACCTATAGACGATGAAAAAATTGAAAGTTATGAATTAACTAAAGATGAGCTAGTGATTATATCTCATCCTTCCTTTAACTTTCCTGATATTATAGACATGCCTTCCCTTTTTAAATACAATTTTATATTAAGAGAAAAAGGTTCTGCTACAAGAAAGACCTTTGAAGATGCCTTAACAAAAAATGGATATAGCATTTCTCACATAACTTCAAGTTTAGAAGTAAATAATATAAGTACTCTTATACAATTTGTAAGAAAAGGATTTGGTATAGCTGTAGTTTCAAAAGAAGTACTTAAAAATTATGTATCCCTAGGACTTGTAAAGGAAAGTACTATAAAAAATATTCCACTAACTAGATCAATATATCTTATTATAAGTTCTAAAAGATCCCTTACTCCAACAGCAAAATCATTTTTTAACTTTTGTAAAAAATGTTTTAAGATAGATTAGTATGATATAGGGCCCTTCTTTCATAAATTAACTTATACATAAAATTTTTTTAAAGAATAAAGTTCAAAGTTCAAATATCAAATATCAAATAAGGATAATTTTCTTTCTAACGTCAGAAAATATTAAAATTATAGATTTCCTGAGGTACGAGGGAAATCATCTTTATCTGTTCTTTGTTATTTGAACTTTGTTATTTTCAAAAGCTTTGCTTCGTAATTTTTTTAAACTGCTAAAATTGAGTTTTTAATTATCATTTATATCTATAGCACATATACTGTAATAAGCATTATAATATATTGTAATAAATTTTAAGGAGAATAATATGTTTTCCATAAAAAGCAAATTGGAACTTAACCTAAAATTATCAATGGACAAGGGATTATATAAAACTTACAGAGTTATAATAAAATGCAATTCCCTTATGGAAACTATAGAAAAAAAGGTAAAGCTGTACAACGGTAAAATAATACGTTCAATTCCAATTATAAATTGCATATGTGCTACCTTAACCTCCCGTTCTATAAACAGGATAATAGAATTTCCTCAAGTACGTTATGTGCTAAATGACTGCTGTGCTCTACTGTGCGCTAATAATAGCGTGCTTGCTTCAAATGGTGTAGTCTTTGAAGGTAACTATAAGCTCACAGGCAAAAATGTGTGTATAGGGTTAATAGACTCAGGTTCTTACCCTCATCCAGATCTTTTGAATCCTAAAAATAAGATAACAAAATTTGTGGATTTAATAAACTCATATAAATATCCCTATGATGACAATGGACATGGTACTTTTATGAGTGGAATTATGTGCGGCAGCGGTATTGAGTCCAAAGGACTATATAAAGGTATTGCAGAAAACAGCAGTATTTACTCTATAAAAGCCTTTAATGCCCTAGGTAAAGGCTATGTATCGGATATATTATTTTCACTTCAACTATTATTGAATGAAAGCTCAGATGAAAAAATAAAAATAATTTGCCTTCCCTTTGAACTAGATATTGATAATCATTTCATACTATCCTTATTTGAAAAAATGTTTCAAATAGCTGTTAAATTAAACATAACAATTATAGTGCCGTCTGGTCACCAAGGTAACCTTCAAGGCAGCATAAAAGGCATTGCCACTTTAAACAATTGTATAACTGCTGCAGGTATTGATACAACTTTTAAAGATCCTAAATCCTATAAATACTCTTCTTGCGGTCCTATTAATAAAGTTCAAAAACCTGATCTGAGTGCTGCCTGCGTAAATATATGCTCTATAAACTCAAATACACAATATATACCCCAGCGAAATGGAGCAAAACTATATCCAAAACCGCTTGAAAATCCATATGTATATTATACTGGTACCTCCTGTGCCGCAGCCTATATAAGTGGTGTATGTGCCTTACTGTATGAAAATAATCCTGAGCTCACTTTCAATGATCTAAGTTCTCTTTTAAAAATATCCTGCAACCTACTCAACGTACCAAAGTGGTGTCAAGGTTCTGGTATGCTAGATTTAAATAAATTATTGCCTTAAATATAAAATAACTACAAATGAATAGTTTGATCTATTCTTTGTAGTTTATCATTTAACAAAATATAATTTAATTCTAATAACCCTTATTTATATCTACTATGTTTACTAATTTGTCTCCTGATGCATACCTTTTTAGATTATCATAAATCATATTAAATCTCCTAATGTCAACTTGATCCGATACCCAAGAATTATGAGGCGTTATAGTTACATTTTCAAATTTCCAAAAAGGACTACTCTCATCTAAAGGCTCATTTTCTACCACATCTAAAGCAGCTCCTGCTATTTTCCCATTTTTTATATTCTCTAGCAAAGATTTTTCATCTAATATAGATCCTCTAGCAATGTTCACTATGTAAACTCCATTTTTCATACTTTTAAATAAGTTTTCATTTACTAAATGATTAGTTTTCTTAGTATAGGGAATAGACACTACTACTATATCAGATAACTTTAACATATTTTCTACATTTTCCAAAGAAAAACACTTATCAAAATATTCCACGTCACTACCCTTTGTATTTAAGCCTAAAATTTTTACACCAAATGGTTTCAATCTACTTGCCGCTTCTTTAGCTATACTACCTGTGCCTATAAATCCTACCGTTTTGCCCCACAACTCCAATATTCCCATATCCATTTTCCAGATCTTATTTTTTTGTTTTTCATAGAATTTCTGGCTGTGTTTCAGCATTTCTAATATCTTTAATACTATCCATTCCCCCATAGGTATGCTATATCCACCCTTATTATTAGTCAAGATTATATTTTTCTTCCTAATATCATCCTTGGGAGCCTGATCTATTCCAACACTAAAAAGCTGTATCCATTTTAGCTTGTTCATTTTACCTATATCTAGAGTTTTAAAAGGATCATAGCATAATAAAACCTCTGCTTCCTTAAATTCATCCTTATAATACAAATTGTCATCTTCAACTACTTCTATGTCATATCCCAATCTTTGTATGCCACTGATACTTTTCTTACCAAAATCACGAGTACACAGTAATTTAATTCCCATAAGACTCACCCCTATAAAATCAAATACCTAACATCCAGCTATTCCATAAACTTACCCATTTTTCTAAATTTATTGTATCTTTGTTCAAGTAATTCCTCTTTAGACCTTTTCCTAAGTATGCCTATTTTTTCTATAAGTTCTTCTTTTATGGTGCAGGACATTTTATCTACATCCTTTTGTGCCCCTCCTGCAGGTTCCTTTAATATCTTATCTATTATACCGTATTTTTTTAAATCTTGAGCTGTAATTTTCATAATCTCAGCTGCTTCCTTAGCTTTGGAAGCATCTTTCCATAGTATACCTGCAAAACCTTCTGGGGTTAAAATAGAATATATAGAATTCTCCAGCATCCAAACTGAATCCGCTACAGCAAAAGCAAGAGCACCTCCGCTTCCACCTTCTCCAACTATTATAGATATTATAGGTACTCTTAAATTAAACATCTCCATCAGATTTTTGGCTATTGCCTCTCCCTGTCCTCTTTCCTCTGCTTCCATGCCGCAAAAAGCTCCAGGTGTATCCACAAAACATATAATAGGCCTATCAAATTTATCTGCCTGCTTCATGAGTCTTAATCCTTTTCTATATCCGTCAGGCTCCGGCATACCAAAATTTCTCTTTATATTCTCCTGTGTATTCCTACCTTTTTGCTGGGCCACAATGGTTACAGGCTCACCATTTAACAATCCAATGCCTCCTACTACAGAAGGATCGTCATTAAAATATCTATCTCCATGAAGCTCCATAAAAGAGTCAAATATTCTATTTATATAATCAAGTGAAGTTGGCCTTTCTATCATTCTAGCTAAAGTAACCCTATCCCACGCACTTTTACTCTCAAATTTTTTATTAAAAATTTTTTGAACCTTTTCTAATTTTTCCATATAAGAGCTTCCTTTCATTTAGAAAATTTACCTATTCCTATTATGAATATACAATATCTTCTTCAAGGTACTCTTTAAATTTTCCCTTGAAACTATACTATCTACAAATCCATGTTTTAATAGAAATTCTGCACTTTGAAATCCATCGGGAAGTTTTTGCTTTATGGTCTGCTCTATTACTCTCTTTCCTGCAAATCCAACAAGTGCTCCAGGTTCTGCTAAAATTATATCACCAAGCATAGCAAAACTTGCTGTAACTCCACCAGTAGTAGGATCTGTAAGAACCGATATATATAAAAGTCCTGCATCATTCAACCTGTTTATAGCTCCACTTATCTTTGCCATTTGCATTAATGAAAAAATACCCTCCTGCATTCTAGCGCCTCCAGAAGCTGTAAAAATAATTAGAGGTATTTTTAACTCAATAGCTTTTTCTACAGCTCTAGTAATTTTCTCTCCTACCACGGAACCCATGCTTCCCATCATAAAATTACTATCCATAACACAAATTACTGCAGACTCTCCTCCTATAGTACCCTTTCCTGTAATTACAGCTTCTTTGAGGTTAGTCTTTTTCTGCATATTGCTGATTTTATCTTCATATCCTTTAAATCCTATAGGATTAGTAGACGTCATGTTTTCATCAAATTGGCAAAAGCTATCCTTATCTGTTATAAGATCTATTCTTTCTTTAGCATTCATCCTAAAATGATGCTTGCAATACTGGCATACCCTATTATTTTTTTCTAGATCCTGCTTATATAGTACCTTACCACATCCATCACATTTTACCCACATTCCATTTGGTATACTTGGCTTTGAATCTAAATCTTCATGGATATTATTTAAAGCCCTCTGACTAACTGTAATATATTTTGTTTTTTTAAAGAATTTATTTAACAAGCTTTATCACCTCTCTTATAAGATTGACCACCAAATCGTAAATAGTCAATTTATTTTATAGTAAAGCAATATAACTATTTTACTACAAATAAAGGAAGGAATTAATACTTGAAATTATTTTCTATAAACTTTGTATCATAAGTTCCTTCTATAAATTCCTTACTATCTATGAGTTCAAATTGGAAGTCTATATTGGTACTAACCCCTTCTATAATAAACTCTCCCAAGGCTCTCCTCATTCTGCATATAGCCTCATCCCTATCTTTTCCATATACAATGAGCTTTGCTATCATAGAATCATAATAGGGAGGAATATTATATCCCGAGTACACTGCACTATCTACTCTTACATTAAAACCTCCAGGTACATATAAGTCTTTTATCTTTCCTGGAGAAGGCATAAAACCTCTTTTTACATCTTCTGCATTTATTCTGCATTCTATAGAATGACCGGTTATCTTAACATCCTCTTGAGAAAAATCTAACTTTTCTCCTGCTGCAATTTTTATCTGTTCTTTTACAAGATCTATACCTGTTACCATTTCTGTTATAGCATGTTCTACTTGAATACGAGTATTCATCTCCATGAAATAGTAATTATTATTTTTGTCTAAAAGAAATTCTACAGTTCCAGCATTATTATAATGTACAGCCTTGGCTGCCCTTACAGCTGTTTCTCCCATGGATTTTCTAAGTTCTTCCGTAACTACCTTGCTAGGTGCTTCTTCCATTACTTTTTGATTTCTTCTCTGCATGGAACAGTCTCTTTCCCCCAGATAAACTACATTTTCAAAATTATCTCCAAGTATCTGAATTTCTACATGCTTTGGTCTTTCTATAAACTTTTCTAAGTATATAGTGTCATCTCCAAAGGCTGCACTAGCTTCAGCTTTAGCATTTTCATAATTTTTTATAATCTCAGATTCATCATATACGACTCTTATACCACGTCCACCACCGCCTGCAGAGGCTTTTATCATAACAGGATATCCTATTTTTCTTGCAGTTTCCAAAAGTTCTTCATTTGTTTTTATAGCACCATCTGACCCTGGAACGATAGGAACTCCTGCCTTTCCCATTATATCTCTAGCATTAGACTTATTGCCCATATTGTCAATACATTCCGGAGTAGGGCCTATAAAAGTAATATTACACTGTTTACATATACTTGCAAACTTACTGTTTTCAGATAAAAAACCAAATCCAGGATGAATAGCTTGCGCTCCTGATAAAACTGTGGCACTTATTATATTTTGTACGTTTAAATAACTTTCTTTAGGAGATGCCGGTCCTATACATATGGCTTCATCCGCCATCTGAGTATGAAGTGCATCCCTATCTGCTTCTGAATACACTGCTACAGTTTCTATTCCCATTTCCCTGCAAGCTCTAATTATCCTAACTGCTATTTCTCCTCTATTGGCAATCAAAATCTTATTAAACACTTTTAAAATTCAACTCCTGACAATTTAATTTTTGTCTCCTATCATAAACAACAATTCACCTTCAGCAGCTTTTTTGCCTTCCACATAGGCTACTGCCTTTCCAATTCCTGCAGGTCCTTTAATTTTTACAATCTCTGCTTCTAATTTAAGTGTGTCCCCAGGCACTACCTTTCTTCTGAATTTTGCCTTATTTATTCCTCCAAAGAAAGCTATTTTTCCTTTAAATTCTTCTTTGCTTAAAATAGCTACAGCTCCAGCCTGAGCTAATGCTTCTATTATAAGTACTCCAGGCATTACAGGTTCTTCTGGAAAATGTCCCTGAAAAAAATATTCATTAGCAGTAACATTCTTATATGCTATAACTTTCTTACCTGGCTCCATATACGTTACCTTATCCAACAAAAGAAATGGATATCTATGAGGAATAATTTGTTTTATTTCATTTATTCCAAAATTCACATTAAATTCGTCTTGTTCCATAAGTATTCTCCTCCCACAGCTGTTAAGATTCAGTTTTTATTTTAAATAGCGGCTGGCCATACTCTACCATCTGTTCATTCTTAACTAAAATATCCACTACTTCTCCATCTACCTCGCTTTGAATCTCATTCATAAGTTTCATAGCTTCTATTATACACAGAGTGTCTCCTTTTTTTACCTTAGATCCTACATTTACAAAAACAGGTTTTTCAGGTCCTGATGAATTGTAAAAAGTACCTACTATAGGTGACTTTACTTCTTTTATATTGCTGTCCTCTATATCATCATCTTTTTTTTCTTCAACTTTTTTTACCTTATCTATATTATCTTCTTTTGCTTCAATTTTGTCACTTTGTTTTTCAAAGACAGGTTTTACATTTTCTCCATTTCCTTTTACTATGTTTACCTGTTTTATATTTCCTTCTTCACCCTGCTTTTTCATAATTATAGATACGTTATCCCAATTAACTTCTAAATATCCAAGCTTTGAATTATCCATAGTTTTTATCATATTCTCAATTGCTTTAAAGTCCATATTTACTCACTCCACTTTTTTAATAAAATTACTGCATTATGTCCGCCAAATCCTAAAGAATTAGACATAACATATTTAAGTTCAGCCTTTCTTGCCTTGTTTGGAACATAATCTAAGTCACATTCCTCATCCTGAACTTTATATCCTACTGTAGGAGGTATAATTCCTTCTTCTAAAGCCTTAACACTTATTATAGCCTCTATTGCTCCTGCAGCTCCAAGCAAATGTCCAGTCATTGATTTTGTAGAGCTTATAGGTATATTCTTTGCATAATCTCCGAAAGCTTTTTTAATTGCCTCTGTTTCAACTTTATCATTTATTTTTGTACTTGTTCCATGAGCATTTATATAAGATACCTCTTCTTTTTCAATTCCAGCTTCTTCTATAGCAAGGCTCATAGCCCTTGCTGCGCCTTCACCACCTGGTGCTGGTGATGTCATATGATATGCATCACATGTAAAACCATATCCAACTAATTCCGCATATATTTTAGCTCCTCTTTTTTGAGCATGTTCTAATGACTCCAATATCAATATACCGGAACCTTCTCCCATTACAAATCCATCTCTTTCCTTATCAAAAGGAACAGATGCTCTTTTAGGGTCTGTGCTCTTAGTTAAAGTAGTTGCTGCAGCAAATCCAGCCATAGACAATGGTGTAATACATGCTTCGGTTCCACCTGCTATCATTACATCTGCGAGATTATTTTTAATCATTCTAAAAGCTTCACCCAAACAATTTGTACCTGTAGCACAAGCCGTAACTATATTGCTGCATGGTCCCTTAGCTCCAAATTTTATAGCTATATTTCCAGCAGCCATATTGCTTATAATCATTGGTATAAATAAAGGAGTTATTCTGTTAGGTCCTTTTTCCTCTAACACAGAATGTTGTTTTTCTATAGTTCCTATTCCCCCTATACCTGAACCAATAACTACTCCAAACCTTTCTTTCTCTACACTTTCAATATCAAGTTTAGAATCTTCTACAGCTTCCATTGCTGAAACCATAGCGAACTGACAAAATCTATCAAACCTTTTTGATTCTTTTCTGTCTAAATGCTCATGCGGATCAAATCCTTTAACTTCTGCTGCAACTTTTGCTTTATAATTTTCTGCATCAAAAGCCTTAATAAAGTCTATTCCACAAACTCCATTTTTTATATTATTCCAAAATGTATTGGTATCATTTCCTACTGGTGTAATTGCTCCAAGTCCTGTAATTACTACTCTCTTTTCCATATCTTTCACCAACCCTTAAAAATTTTTACATTACCATTCCACCATCTACGTTTATTACCTGACCTGTTACATAATCTGCACTTGGAGATGCTAAAAAGGCTACTACGTTTGCTACATCTTCAGCATTTCCAAATTTTTTTAGAGGTATATTATTTAATGTAGTATCTTTAACTTTATCTGAAAGAACTTCTGTCATATCGGTTTTTATAAAACCAGGTGCTACAGCATTCACATTTATTCCTCTTGATGCTAATTCTCTAGCTGTAGACTTCGTAATGCCTATTATTCCAGCTTTTGCTGCAGAATAGTTTACTTGGCCAGCATTCCCTGTAACTCCTACTACTGAAGATATACTTATTATTTTACCACTTCTTTGTTTAACCATTATAGGACTCACATGCCTTATACAATTAAAGGCTCCTTTTAAATTTACCTCTATTACTTTATCAAAGTCTTCTTCTTTCATTCTAAGTATCAGTCCATCTCTAGTTATTCCTGCATTATTTACGAGCACATCTATTCTACCGAAAGTATCTACTGCCTGCTTCATAATATTTTTTGCATCCTCAAATATACTTACGTCACCCTGAACTGCAATGGCTTCAGACCCTCTTTCCCTAATTTCATCTATTACTTTTTCTACTGAATTTAAGCTGCTTCTATAATTAACTACTATATTAAATCCGTCTTCTGCCAATTTAAGTGCAATGGCTCTTCCAATACCTTTAGCTCCGCCTGTAACTACCGCTGCCTTTTTACCAACAATATCCATTTTAATTCTCCTATCTATTTTTTAATTCTTCCACAGTAGAATTTAATGATTTAATATCCTGAACATTTAATATAAGGGCTTTTCTGTCTATTTTTCTTACAAATCCACTCAAAACCTTTCCAGGTCCTATTTCTACAAAAGTATCTGCCCCTGCTTCAATCATAGTATTTATACTTTTTTCAAAGAGTACAGTACTCATAACCTGCCTTTTCAAATAAGGTTTCACATTATCTAGTTTTTCAATTACCTCCCCTGTAACATTTGTTACAACTGGAATTGAAAACTCCTTAAGGGATAATTTATTTAATTCTCCTTCTAACTTTTCTGCTGCCGGCTTCAACATAGAAGTATGAAAAGGTCCGCTAACTGAAAGCTCTATAGCTCTGCGAGCCCCCCGCTCTTTTGCTAGCTTACAAGCAGCTTTTACAGCTTCTATTTCTCCTCCAATTACTACCTGACCCGGACAGTTCATATTTGAAGTTTCCACTATACCAAAAGAAGAACTATCTGCACATATTTTTTCCACTTTTACATAATCTAATCCTAGTATTGCGGCCATTGTACCAATACCTTCAGGCACTGCCTCCTGCATATACTTTCCTCTCTTTTTAACTAGGGAAACTGCTTCTTTAAATTCCATAACACCACTGCATACAAGAGCTGAATATTCACCAAGACTTAAACCTGCTGCTATATCAGGCTTAATTCCAAAGCCCTCCAATGCTCTTAAAGCTGCTATACTTGTAGTTAAAATTGCAGGTTGGGTATTTTCAGTTTTGTTTAAATCTTCTTCCGGACCTTCAAAACACATATTACTTATTGAAAAATCCAATACCTCATCCGCATCTTTAAACACATTTTTACATACATCTATATTTTCAAAAAGGTCTTTTCCCATACCTACGTACTGGGCTCCCTGTCCTGAAAATAAGAAAGCTATTTTACCCATATATACCTCCAAATTTTATTTTTAAAACATATTTTCAACTCTTTTTAAGTTCTCCTGAGTTTCTTTAAATATTTCCTGAATAATCTCATCACAGCTTTGTTCTTTACATACAAGCCCTGCTATCTGACCTGCCATAACAGAACCGTTATCTATATCTCCTTCTCGAACTGCCCTTGCAAGAGCTCCTCTTCCTAACTTTTCATATTCTTCCATAGGTGCTCCATTTTTCTCTAACAGCTGAAATTTTCTCACTAGTTTATTTCTAAGAACACGAACGGGATGGCCCGTGACCCTACCTGTAACCTGTGTATCTATATCTTTTGCCTTTAACACTTTTTCTTTATAATTTGCATGGACTGTACATTCATTTGCAACTAAAAATCTAGTTCCAAGCTGTATTCCCTGAGCTCCCAACATAAAAGCAGCTGCTGCACCTCTTCCGTCTCCAATACCACCTGCTGCAATTACAGGGATACTTACAGCATCTACTACTTGAGGTACTAATGACATAGTAGTAAGCTCTCCTACATGTCCTCCAGATTCACAGCCTTCTGCAATAACTGCATCCACTCCTGCTCTTTCCATTCTTTTAGCTAATGCTACAGATGCTACAACAGGTATAACCTTTATATCATTTTCCTTCCACATATCTATGTATTTTCCTGGGTTTCCTGCTCCAGTAGTTACAACTTTAACTTTTTCTTCACATGCCATCTTAGCTACTGCTTCAGCTGTTTCTGATAAAAGCATTATATTTACGCCAAAAGGTTTATCTGTAAGTTTTTTGGCCTTTCGTATTTCATCTCTTACCCATTCAAGTGGTGCGTTTCCAGTAATTATTCCAAGTCCTCCTGCATTTGATACTGCAGCTGCTAGTGAGCTGTCTGCAATCCAAGCCATCGCTCCTTGAATAATCGGATACTTTATTCCTACCATATTTGAAAATACAGAATTAATCATAAATTTAACCTCCCTTTATCCTCTTTAATTTTTTCTAATATCATTTTTAACCTCCAGAGTTTTATATAAATCATGAATTTATCTTTAATATAAATCCTCCATAGGTTAATCCTCCTCCAAAACCTACAATAAGTATTTTATCCCCTTTTTTAACTAAGTTTTTTTTGCGAACTTCATCTAGAGCTATTCCTATACTTGCAGCAGAGGTATTGCCATAAGCATCTAAATTGATGTAAAACCTATCCATACCTATTCCAAGTTTTTTTGCTGCACATTCTATTATCCTATAATTTGCCTGATGAGGAATTATATATTTAATTTCTTCTAAAGTACAATTAGCCTGTTGAAGCAGGGCTTTAACTGATTTTTCTAAAACTTTTACTCCAAATTTAAATATTTCTCTTCCTTCCATTCCAACTACACTCTTAATAGGGCTTATAACACCATCAACATAAGGATTGTTTACAGCTACTGCAGGACATGTTAATGAATCTCCCTTATTTCCATCTGATCCAGTATAAGTTGAAAGTATCTGATCTTCTTCTCCACTTTGCAAAAATGCAGCTGACGCACCATCACCAAACAATATACAAGTGCTTCTATCTTTCCAATCAAGTATTTTAGAAAATGTATCTGCTCCTATGACAAGAACATTTTTAAACCTTCCAGCCCTTATAAATTGAACTGCAATATCCATTGCATATGCAAAACCTGAACAAGCTGCCGATACATCAAAGCATGTAGCATTTACTGCCTTTATATTTTTCTGAACTATACAGGCAGTAGAAGGCATAAAGCTGTCTGGAGTAACAGTTGCAAGCACTATAAGTTCAATATCTTCTACACTTATTTTAGCATCTTTAATTGCCTCTATAGCTGCTTTTGTTGCCATATCTGAGGTATCTTCTCCTTGAGATATCCTTCTCTCCTTTATCCCTGTTCTGCTTGTTATCCATTCATCACTGGTATCTACTATGAGAGACAGATCATTATTATCCACAATCTTGGGAGGAACATAGCTTCCTGTACCTGTAATTTCTACTTTATTCATTATTCTTCTCCTTTGATCCAATTTTTAGATTATACTTTGATCTGAAGAAATTATTGAGTTTCTCCAATGATTTAATTAAAACCCCTTCTTCTTCTTCCGTTAACTCTCCTACGATTTCTTCAACCATATTAGAATGAAACTTATGGTGAACTCTAAAGGCAAGTTTTCCTTCTTGGGTCAACTGTATGTATACAATTCTTCTATCTTCTTTACTCCTTGTTCGTGTAACATATTGCTTTCTTTCTAAACGATTTATGGCCGTAGTTAAGGTCCCCATAGTTATATCTAGTTGACAAGCAACATCTTTCATTCTCTTCGGTTTATCCATACCTATAGCTTCTATAGTGTGTACCTCCGTAACAGATAAATCTTTAAATGTTGCATATTGAAGGGATTTTTGTTCTATTACTAAAATATCGTTAAAAAGATCTACTAACAATTCATTTATAACATTTATACCTTTGTTCACTAGATCACCACTTTGACAATTAATTTATGCCACTTATATCAAATACTTTCTGCCTCTAAAACTAACTCTTTCATAAGTTCCTTAACCTTTACAATTTTGTTTACCCTATAAGCATTACTTCCAACAAAAATAAGCCCTTCATCTATATTTCCTTTAACAGCATTGATCAGTGCTCTAGATATACAATAAGGAGTTTCCTTAGGATTACACTTTTTCAAACAATTGTAACACCTTTTAGGCGCAATTCTCCCTTCTTCAGCTTGCCTTATAAGCTTATTTCTTAAAGCTCTTCCAGGAAGCCCTACAGGACTTTTTATTATTTTTATATCCTCTTTTTCTGAATCTATGTATGCCTTTTTAAAGTTTATGCTAGCATCACATTCTTCAGTTGCCACAAAACGTGTTCCCATCTGTACTGCATCTACACCCAACTTGAAGAATTTTGCAATATCCGCTCCTGTATATATTCCACCACCTGCTGCTACAGGAATATTTTTATTATATTTTTCTCTAAAATATTTAACTACTTTGATTACTTCACATACTATATCTTCTAAACATTCTTTTCCCTCTTGCAATTGTTCTAAATGAAATCCCAAATGTCCCCCAGCTTTAGGTCCTTCTACTACAACTAAATCCGGAAGTCTAGAATATTTTTTCAACCAGTGTCTAATTATAAGAGAAGCTGCCTTTCCTGAAGAAACTATAGGTGCTATCTTTATGCTGCTTCCCTCAACAAGCTTAGGTAGATTAAGTGGAAGTCCTGCTCCGGATATTATAATATCAGCTTTTTCCTCGATACAAGTCTTTACCATATCATTATAATCATTTATAGCCACCATAATATTTGCTCCAATTATACCTTTAGGACTTAATTCTTTAGCTTTTTGTATTTCCTTTCTCAATGCTCTAAGGTTAGCCTCCGTTGGGTTAGCTTCAAAATCAGGTTCTCTATATCCTATCTGCACTGTAGAAATTATACCTATGCCACCTTCATTTGCTACTGCCTGTGCTAAATTATGTAGGGAAATTCCTACGCCCATTCCACCTTGTATAATAGGTATTTTAGCTTTTAGATCTCCTATGATTAATGGAGGTAATTTCATGTGACCCCCTCCTTCAAATAATTTTTGATACTCGAATATTTTGATATTCAAAGTATATATTAAAAACTTTTAACTGTCCAGCATCTTAAAATTTTAAGATTAAAGACTACTATATCCTAAAATTTAATTTTATCCTATTTGCCTTAGTATAATCAAGTAATTTTAATATAATATTAAAATAAAATAGTTTAAAACTATGTCTTTAAACTCTATAATATAATAAATTGAAAAGTTAGTAAACTTAAATATAGAAAATAATTCCAAAAGTATTACATTGTTATACTTTTTATATTTTGTTATAATATTTATATGATAGCTTTTTAAAACAAAGCTTATAAAGGTAGGTAAAAAATATATGAGTACTTTTGTATTTAAGACTGCTGAAGCTAATTATACTCCTGTAAGCAACGTTTTTATAGATAAGTTTATGCCTAAAGCCCGAGGGGAATTTGTTAAAGTATACCTGCTTGGGCTAAAATATTGCAAATCAGGTGAGTTAGGAGTTAGCTCTCAAATTGTTGCAAGTGCTTTGCATCTTTTAGAAACGGATGTTTTAAATGCTTGGAACTACTGGAATGACGAAAATGTTATTAAAATGGTACCTGTTGACAATATGGGGAATTATAACATAGAATTTTTAGATTTATCAGATAGAGACAATGAAAAAGAAGATGATATAAATTTACTTGAAGAATTAAATAAAACTTCTATTAAAGATATGCTTGAAGACATAGAAAAATCCTTGGGTAGGACCTTGTCTTCAAAAGAAATGACTATGTACATAAGCTGGTTAAATGATTTTAATTTTTCTCCAGAGATTATACTTCTTTTAGTTCAATACTGTGCTTTAAAAGGTAAAACCAACAGCAGATATATAGAAAAAACTGCAATATCTTGGTTTGACGCTAAAATAAAAGATATAAATGATGCACAGTCTTTTATAAAAAAACATGAAGATAAATGGATTAAAATAAGAAAAATTTTAGGCTATCTTGGTATAAAAGATGGGGAAATAATGAAGCCTCAAGAGGATTTACTTTCTAAATGGATTCAAGCTTATAATTTCTCAGTGGAAATTATATATAAAGCTTGTGATATATGTTTTCAAAGAATAAATAAGGCTGACTTTAAATATATTGATGGAATATTAACAAGCTGGAATAAAGATAAAATTAAGACATTAGAAGATATAGAAAAAAAGGATTTAAAGAAAGTAAATAAAAGCAATTTTAAAAATGTAAAGAGAATTACAGAAAATAAAAGTTCAAAAGGAACCTTCAACAATTTTAAACAGAGAAACTATGACTTTAAAGACTTGGAGAAAAAACTACTAGGATGGGATAAGAATGATTAAAAGCTATCACTCTAATATAATGAAGATATATGAAAAAATAAGAGACGATGATAAAAAGGCTTTAGGCTTACGGAAGGAAGAAATTAAAAAAAACCTACCTGAAGTATTAAACATACAAAATCAAATAGGTAGACTTTCCTTAAAATTATCAATAAATATATTAAACAATGTTTCAAACAAGGATATTTACTTAAAGGAGCTTCACCAAAAAATTTCAGATTTAAGGATAAAAAAAGCTCATATTTTAACATCTAATAATTATCCTGTAAATTATTTAGATATGTCCTATAAATGTGATAAATGCAAAGATACTGGATTCATTGGGAACAAAAAATGCAACTGTTACAAACAAAAACTTATTAAACTTTACTATAGCAATTCTGACTTCAAAAATATGTTAGTTAAGAATAACTTCGATAACTTTAACTTTCAACTATATTCCTCCACCAAAAGTGAGGGAAATCCTACAAGCCCTAGAAAAAATATAGAAATAATAGCATCTACATCGTGGAAATACATAGAAAATTTTTCTAACTGCAGCGAGAATTTATTATTTTATGGATCTGCCGGAACTGGAAAGACCTTCTTATCAAATTGTATAGCAAAAGAATTGATAGACAGAGGTTTTTTAGTAATTTATAGAACCTCTGAATCCTTGATTAAAGACCTAAAGGATATAAGGTTCAACAATAGCATAGAATTAGAAGATATTTTAATGAATTGTGATCTACTTATAATAGATGATTTAGGATCTGAACAAATAACCGATTTTTCTAAAACTGAACTATTTAACCTTTTAAATAAAAAACTATTGAAACAAAGCAAAATGCTTGTATCAACAAACTATGACTTAGAAGAAATTTTAAAATGCTATTCAGAGAGAATTTCATCTAGATTGCTTGGAGAATTTACCTTATACAAATTTTTCGGAGAGGACATAAGAATAAAACAAAATATACAAAATAAAAATTTCAAATAAAATATCTAAATAAAAAAAATAAGAATGTATTTAAAAATACATTCTTATTTTTGGTGCTGGCAGTAGGAATCGAACCCACGACCTACTGATTACAAGTCAGTTGCTCTACCTGCTGAGCCATGCCAGCACATATGGCGACTCAGGAGGGGATCGAACCCTTGACCTCCGGCGTGACAGGCCGGCACTCTAACCAGCTGAGCTACTGAGCCATATGTGGTGGGCACAACAGGGCTCGAACCTGTGACCCTCTGCTTGTAAGGCAGATGCTCTCCCAGCTGAGCTATGCGCCCACATATACTTATTCTTGGTGACCCCTAGCAGACTTGAACTGCTGTTACCACCGTGAAAGGGTGGTGTCTTAACCACTTGACCAAGGGGCCTTATTTAATTGTCAATGCAAATCTTTAACTATTACTACACAGCATAAGCTAAGAGCTTTAACTTAAACAAGTAACCCTCACCTTAAGTGTAGACTTCTCTTTAAGTTAAACTTAAAAATCAACTCTATGCATAACCATAGATAATGGCGACTCAGGAGGGGATCGAACCCTTGACCTCCGGCGTGACAGGCCGGCACTCTAACCAGCTGAGCTACTGAGCCATATGTGGTGGGCACAACAGGGCTCGAACCTGTGACCCTCTGCTTGTAAGGCAGATGCTCTCCCAGCTGAGCTATGCGCCCACATATACTTACTCTTGGTGACCCCTAGCAGACTTGAACTGCTGTTACCACCGTGAAAGGGTGGTGTCTTAACCACTTGACCAAGGGGCCTTATACTGTTTTATTAAGTCGTACCTGACGACCTGACATACACTATAATACAAAATTTTTTATAAAGTGTCAATACTTTTTTGTGATATTTTATTGGACATCTTTAGGCTTTTCTTTGTAATCCCTTATGTATCAACGTATTAAGTAAATTTCATAATTTAAAATTTCTCATATAATTTTGAATCTAAAAGCAAAAAACGGCCTTCTTATAATAAAATTTGTACTTTAATAACCTTTTGATTCCATGTATCCTATATATTCCATTACAATTAATGCTGTATCCTCTATTGCCCTTTTTGTCACATCTATTACCTTACACCTTAATCTTCTTATAAGCTTATCTGAAAATTCTAATTCCTGAAGAACCCTTTCTTCATTTGCATACTTAAACCTATTAGATATAGTATTGTATCTATCTATTCTATGTTTTCTTACTTCGATTAAGTGGACTGGATCTATAGTAAGGGCTACAATCTTTTTTCTATCAATCTCAAACAACTCCTCTGGCACAGGTACTTCCGGCATAAGCGGTATGTTCAAAGCTTTTATTCCCTTATTTGCAAGGTACATACAAAGTGGCGTTTTAGAAGTTCTAGAAAGGCCTAAAAGAACAACATCCGCATATTTTATTCCTGAATTATCCTTGCTATCATCATACTTTATGGCAAACTCTACTGCCTCTACCTTTTTATAATACTCAGAATCTATTTCCCATACAGCACCTGGCCTATATTCAGGTATTTTATTTAGTATCCTTGATACCATACTTATACAAGGTCCTAAAATATTATTTATAGGAATACCACATTCTACACACCTTTGAACCAGAAATTCTCTTACTTCTACAAGGACTATTGTAGATATAACCATGATATTTTCTTTGCTTTCTAACCCATTTATAAATTCATTTACATCCTCATAACTCTTTATATAAGGTACCCTATGTACTTCTATCTCTGAATAAAATTGGCTAGCAGCACCTTTAGCAACAAGTTCTGCAGTCTCACCTATAGAGTCAGAAACTGCATATATTTTAAGCATAAAAAACCTCCTAAGCTTTATGTTTTTTCGTAAGTTCTACAAGTGCGCATCCTTTTACTGCAGAAATTCCATTATTACTGCAGAAATTTAATATTTCCTCACTTTCTGCACCTGGCTGTATTAATATTTTGTCTATACCAATCTCAAAAGCCTTTTTAACTATATCAATACCAGTTTTAGGATTTATGCATAAATCAAGTACATCTACTTTAAAAGGTATTTCACTTAAAGATTTGTATACCTTTCCGCTAGCATCTCTAGGATTCACTCCCTCTGCATTATACATTGCACCCTTAAGAGAACTTAATATTTTAAAAGCATATTTTTCTTCATTAGACACATCACCAACTACTACCCAGTTCTTATAGTATAGAAAATTAGCAGCTTCCATTTGGACAACACTCCTTTTTACAAAATATATAATATATAAGGTTATAGAAACGAATTTTTACTTCGTTCATGTTTATAATGTTGTTTTTATTATATTACAAACTGCAGTTAAATATATATTTTTTTGCAAACTGTATTAAAAAAAGTACAAGTAAGTTAAAATATAGCTATAAATGAATTTTTTTAAATAGGAGATGTATCTACATGTTTCATGAAATCATAGTAATTGGTGCAGGTGCTTCTGGTATCATGGCTGCAATTACAGTAAAAGACAGAGGAAAAGACGTAGCAATTTTAGAATCTAAAAGTAGAATAGGTAATAAAATATTATCAACTGGAAATGGTAGATGTAATATAACTAATAAAAATATAGATTTTTGCAGATATCACAGTAAAAATACTCATTTTTTTGAAAGTGTCTTAAATAGTTTTTCCCTTGACGACACAATAAACTTTTTTAATTCACTAGGTCTTCCGATTACAACCTTGGAAAATGGAAGGATGTATCCCCTTTCTCTTCAATCATCTTCCGTACTAGATATATTAAAAATGGCTATTGAAGATCGAAATATACCTGTTTATTTAAATTCAAAAGTCAGTAATATAGCCTTTAATAAAAAATCCTTTAAAATATACTGTAATGATGAAATTTACGAATGTAATAAACTAATATTATGTACAGGTGGCAAATCTGCCCCTAATACAGGATCTGACGGTTCGGGATTTACTCTATGTAAAAACCTTGGCCACAGTATAATACCTCCCCTTCCTGGCCTTGTACAGTTGAAATTAAGCTATAATCATTTAAAAGCCTTATCGGGAGTAAAATTCAATGGGTATGTATATATAATTGTGGATAATATAATACAAAAAAGGGAATATGGAGAAATATTATTTACAGACTATGGAATATCAGGGCCACCTATACTTGATATAAGTCGTATAGCCTCCTGTAATTTATTTAGTAAAAAGTCCGTTAAGATCAAAATTGACATGCTTCCAGATTTTGAAGAAAAGGATTTAATAGAATTCTTAGAAAATCGTTGGGGAACTTTTGGTTACAGAAGTATATTCGACTCCTTCATAGGAGTGATAAATAAAAAAATCATACCTATACTTTTAAAGGAATCATCCGTTGAAGATATTCACAAACCATGTAGTGAATTAAACTGGCAGGAAAAAAAGAATATATGTCGCTTGCTCAAATCCTGGCAATTTACAGTATATGATACTAATTCCTTCAAAAATTCTCAAGTTACCTGCGGAGGAGTCGACACCTCTCAAGTAAATAGCATTACTTTAGAATCAAAAAAAATAAAAAATTTATATCTTGCAGGAGAGATTTTGGATGTGGATGGTGACTGTGGTGGTTTTAATTTACAATGGGCCTGGAGTTCAGGATTTACTGCAGGGAAAAGTGCTGCTGAAACATAATTCATCAGCCTTTCTCTCTGCTTTTTATTCTTCATTTTTATCCCAAACCGCTTCTATTACTGATAATTCCTTTTCCTCTTGATCTACTATCTTATGCAGAGATATATAACTATTTTGTTTCTTTTGCAGTTTAGTATATATTTTTATTTTTTCTCCATATAATGCCTCTTTTTCATAAGTTATATTTAGATTTTTTATAGTAAAATTAAGCACTATATCAAGAGGTATAGTTTCCACAATCCAGTCTACATACTTAACATTATTGACATGCCTGTTGGTATCTATATCACTGTATCTTACATTAAAACTTTTTTCTATGTCAAACTGTTCTGGTAACTTTATCTTTTTAATGATCAACGGTTTTATCTCATTTTCAGCTACACCATACATTTTATACATATCTTCAGTTATCCTGATTACTTTACGTTTTTCCTTATCTATAAGAAGCCATATTGAATTGGCTGATGCAATGACATTTCCCTTATCATCTAAAGCCTTAAAGGTCCTATATCCATAGAACTTTCTAAAGGAATATGCTTTAGTTTGAACTGCTATTTTTTCACCATAATTAGGATGCCTATCAATATGTATATCCCATTTATATAGTACCCAAGCTACCCCTTTTCGTTTTAAGTAATCAAGTCCTCCTCCTATGTCTTCTGATTGTTTTGTAGATACATCTTCAAAATAATTCATAAGACTTGTTACAAGCAACTTCTTTCTAAAATCTATTTCATAGTATTGGACCTCGTATTCTTTTTCAGTAACTAACTTTCCCAATTTTATTTACCCTCCTCACCTTATGCATTTTGATCACATCTATATTATAATATAATTTTCATTTTTTCTGTAGAATAAAATTGCTAAAGATAAAAAATTCACCCTTAAATAAACTTAATTTAATAAATTTATTTAAGGGTGATAAATTTAATTTATCCGATGACTACCTGCTCTAATCCTCCTTCTTCTCCAAGTAGGAGTAAAGAGCAGCTACGTCCCTGGATAACGATTTTCCCTAAAGGATAACGCCTTCTAAGTGCTGAAGCACTAAGAAGCCTGTTAATAAGCATCAGGTGGAGCCAAAACTCCATATGATGCCAAGAACTCTGTTTATATTTCACTTACATCTATTGTCTGATCTCTTCTTGGTCCAACAGATACTATAGATACTTTTGTTCCCGTAAATTCTTCTATTCTATTTAAATATTTTTTAGCATTCTGTGGTAACTCGTCATAAGTTTTGGCATTTTCTATTTCCCTGCCCCAACCTTCAAATTCTTCATATACAGGTTCACATTTAGCTAAATCTTCTAAACTTGCAGGTACGTAGTCTATAACTTTTCCATTAAATTTATATCCTACACATGCTTTTACCCTTTCAAGTCCTGCTAAAGTATCTATTTTTGTAATAGCAAAGCTTGTAAGTCCAGAAACTCTGCTGCTAGTCTTAAGTATTACTAGATCTAGCCATCCACATCTTCTAGCTCTTCCTGTAGTAACTCCATATTCATGACCATTTTCCCTAATCCATTCTCCTGTTTTGTCAAAAAGCTCTGTAGGGAAAGGTCCTTTTCCTACTCTTGTAGTATACGCCTTTGCAATACCTACTGCTCCTGTTATCATAGTAGGTCCTATTCCTGAACCAATACATACTCCACCAGCAATAGTGCTTGAAGATGTAACATAAGGATAAGTTCCATAATCTATATCTAGCAAAGTACCCTGTGCACCTTCAAATAATACCTTTTTTCCACCTTTTATACTATTATATACTTCTACAGATATATCTTTAACATAAGGGGCTAATTTCTTTGCATAATCAATATATTCATTGTATATAGTATCAAAGTCAAGAGCCTTTTCTCCATAAACCTTAGTTATTATGTCATTCTTTATTTTTAAATTTTCTTTTAGGTTTTCTTCAAATATGTTCTGGTGCATAAGGTCACAAACCCTTATGCCGCTTCTTTCCATTTTATCCGTATAGCACGGTCCAATTCCTTTTCCTGTAGTTCCTATATCTTTTTTACCTCTTGCTCTCTCTTTTATACCGTCTAATATCTTATGGTACGGCATAATAAGTTGGGCTCTATCACTTATTATTAAATTTTCAGGTGATATGTCTACTCCTAGGTCTTTTAAATAATCCATTTCTTCAAATAATGCTTTTGGATCAAGCACTACTCCATTTCCAATTACATTCACCTTATCTTTATACAATATTCCAGATGGTACAAGATGAAGTTTATATTGCTTATCTCCTACTTCAACTGTATGACCTGCATTATTTCCACCTTGAAATCTGACAACAACATCTGCCCCTTTTGCAAGATAATCTGTCATCTTTCCTTTTCCTTCATCACCCCATTGGGATCCTAAAACAATAAATGCTGACATGAGAATTTCCTCCCCTTTTTTTGTATAACCCAAATCTTTCAAAATAATATATAATAATTTACAATTACTTGCTAACTATGTCTCTTCCAACTACTACACCTGTTACTGATGCCTGCATAAGTCCTCTTGTAATACCTGCACCATCTCCTATGGCATATAAATTCTTTATAGGAGTTTCAAACTTATCATTTGTATCAAATTTACTAGAATAGAATTTTACCTCCACTCCATACAAAAGTGTATTTTTACTATAAAGTCCTGGTGCAACATTATTAAAAGCTTTTAGTGCCTCGACTATAGATGTAAGATATCTCTGAGGCAAAACATAACTTAAGTCTCCAGGCACTGCTGATTTTAAAGTTGGAATAGTAGTAGATTTTTTAAGTCTTGAATAATCAGTCCTTCTTCCATTTAATAAATCTCCCAGCCTTTGCACCATTATGCCATTTCCAGTAAGCATATTTCCAAGCTTTGCAATATACTTACCATAGGTTATAGGTTGGTTGAAGGGCTCCGTAAAGGATGTAGAAACGAGCATTGCAAAGTTTGTATTTTCTGTTCTCAATTCTTTTTCTTCATAACTATGCCCATTTACAACTGCTATGGTGCCATCATAGTGCTCTTCTGATACTACACCACCTGGATTCATGCAAAAAGTTCTAACCTTATTATCAAAAGTATCAGAATAATATACAAGTTTGGCTTCATATAAGTCTTTAGTCAAATGATCCATTATTGAATTTGGTACTTCAACTCGAACACCTATATCTACAGCATTATTTGTAGTTCTTAATTTTAACTTTTTGGATTGATTTGAAAACCATTCTGCACCACCCCTGCCTGGAGCAACTACTACATTATCTGCTAAAACCTTTTTCTTACCATCCTTGTTCTCCACACAAACTCCAATTACACTATCACCTTCTACCAATATCTCATCTACTGTAGTAAGTTCACTAAATTCAGTGTTTGTGTTATTCAAAAGATGGTAATACATTTTTTTCAGTACTTCATAGGCTAACTCTGTTCCCAGGTGCCTAACAGGACACTGTATAAGACGAATATTATATTTGCTTGCTTCATATTTTATCTTATCTATATTTTCATTGTTTAATCCATATACAACCTTGTTAGCTCCAAAATTTAAATATATATCATCACAATATTTTATTAACCTTTTACATTCATCTTCTGAAAAATACTCTAAAATTCTACCCCCGACTTCTGGGCTTAAAGAAAGCTTTCCATCAGAAAAAGCTCCTGCACCTGACCAGCCAGAAGTGATACCACATGGATTGCAATTTACACACTTTCCATTTATCCTAGCCGGACACTTTCTATCCTCTATATTTCTGCCTTTATCAATTATAAGTACACTTAGATTTTTGTTAAGCTTTGTAACTTCTAAAGCAGTAAATATTCCCGCAGGACCAGCTCCAACTATTATTACATCATATTTTTCTTTCAAATAGCATCCCTCCTACAATATGGTATCAAAATTGTATGTTACAGTCAACAGAAAAGTACGAATAATTTTTATTAAAATAATAATAAAATTCGTAAAACTCCATAGTTAAATTTTCTGTAACAAGTTTTTCCTTTCATCATACTATGATAATATAGTAAATCTTATGGAGGCATTAAATGAATACCAGTCAAAATAACTCAAATGATAAAGAAGAAAACATCCAGTATTATGATCGTGCTGATGAAGATACTTATACTTCTTCCCCTGCTTATTACTGCCCTGTATATAACTGCCCCTACAATCCAGAAATGATGGATGAAGAGGATGATTTTGCTGAATCAGGAGATGATCTATACAGGCAACATGGAAGAAGGAGAAGAAGACACAGACGTAGACGTAGACACAGAATGCCATATTCCCCATTCATATTCCCGATTGTATTCCCAATTGATTTTGATGACTGGGATTGGTAAATCTTAATACTTCTATACCTCTTGAAAATAAGTACTTAATTAAATTTAAGTGCTTATTTTTATGTTTGTCTTCAAAATTGCATTCTATTTTATTTTTAGCTTTTTTGTTATAAAATATTAATAAGTTAAATTTTAGTTATTAACTTAAGGGGGATAAAATGTGAACTTTAGAGTAGAAAAAGATTTACTTGGAGAAAAGGAAGTTGAAGCCTCTTCCTATTTTGGTATTAATACTGAAAGAGCTTTAGAAAATTTTAATTTACAGAACAAAACTATTAATTTAAATTTAGTTAAAGAAATTGCACTCATAAAAAAAGCAGCTGCCCTAGTCAATAAAGATTTAGGAGAACTTAAAATTGAAAAAGCCGATGCCATAATTAAAGCTAGTGAAGAAGTTATCGGCGGCAAATTTGACAATCAATTTAAGTTAAGTGCATTTCAAGGTGGAGCCGGCACATCCACAAATATGAATGTAAATGAAGTCATAGCAAATAGAGCTATAGAAATACTTGGCGGCGAAAAGGGAAACTATTCATTAGTACATCCTTTAAATGATGTTAATATGTCTCAATCCACAAATGACGTTTATCCTACTGCTCTTAGAATCGCAGCTATACGACGCATAAGAAAACTAAGCAGTTGCCTGTCCGATCTTCAGGAAGAACTTCAAGTTAAAGAAAACGATTTTTCAGATATATTGAAATTAGGTAGAACTCAGCTAATGGATGCGCTTCCCATGATGGTAGGACAAGGTTTTGGGGCTTACGCCAAAGCAATCGCTCGAGATAGATGGAGAATATATAAAGTAGAAGAAAGACTCAGGGAAATCAACATAGGCGGTACCGCTATAGGTACAGGCCTTAATGCAACTAATAAATTTATATATAAGATAACCGATGTACTTCAAGACTTAACCGGTCTTGGAATTGCCCGTTCCGATTATCCTATGGATGTTACTCAAAATTGCGATGTATTTGTTGAGGTCTCAGGACTTTTAAAGTCCCTAGCCTGCAACCTTTTAAAAATCTCAAATGATTTAAGGCTTTTAAATTCAGGACCTTTTGGAGGAATAGGAGAAATCATTCTTCCAAAGGTACAAGCAGGTTCTACTATTATGCCAGGAAAAGTAAATCCAGTCATAGCTGAAATGGTGGCACAAGTAAGTATGAGAGTAATATCAAACGACACAGCAATTACTATGGCCAGCAGTTCAGGTCAATTGGAGTTAAATGCATTCACTCCTCTCATTGCAGAATGTCTACTTGAATCTCTAGAACTTTTAGAAAGAACAGTTACACTATTTAGAGAAAAGTGCATTAACGGAATCAAAGTAAATGAAGAAAATTGTAAAAAAAATCTTGAAAATTCCACAGCACTGGTAACTGCATTAGTACATTACATAGGTTATGATAAAGCTAGTGAGCTTGCAAAGAAAGCCTTAAAAAATCATAAAACTATAAGAGAAATTCTATATGAAGAAAAAATACTGCCTAAGGAAAAAATAGATGAAATAATAAATCCATATCAGCTGACAAAACCAGGTATACCTGGCAAATAAATATTGGAGGAGATTACTTATGAGTTTAAATGAAACACCTCGCTCAGTAAGAACACATATAGCACTCTTTGGCAAAAGGAATGCAGGCAAATCAAGTATTATAAACGCCTTAACAGGACAAGATATAGCCATTGTATCAGATGTAAGGGGTACTACTACAGATCCAGTCTATAAATCTATGGAGATACTTCCCATAGGCCCCTGTGTAATAATAGATACCGCAGGTCTTGATGATGAGGGCGAGCTCGGCGAACTTAGAAAAGAAAAAACATTAAGTGTTTTAAATAAAACTGACATATCAATAATTGTAATAGATTCAACTGTTGGAATTACAGATTATGACGAGTCTATAATAAATCAAATAAAAAATAAAAAAATTCCCCTTATAGGAGTCTTAAACAAAATCGATGCTGCTGATATAAAAGATTTAGATGTAGAACATATGAAAAAAGAACTCAAAATACCAATTGTAAAAGTATCTGCACTTAAAAGAAAAGGTATACTTGAGTTAAAAAATCAAATAATAGCTGCGCAACCTCAAAGTGAAGATAAATTTAAAGTAATTGGTGATTTAATAAACCCTGGAGACTTTGTGGTTCTTGTAACTCCAATAGATAAAGCAGCTCCTAAAGGAAGACTTATTCTCCCTCAGCAGCAAACCATAAGAGATATACTGGAAAGTGATGCTACTGCAGTGGTAACTAAAGAATTCGAACTTAGAGAAACCTTACAAAACCTAGGGAAAAAACCTAAAATAGTAGTTACAGATTCTCAGGCATTTTTAAAAGTAGCAGCAGATACCCCAAAAGATATATTGATGACTTCCTTCTCCATCCTATTTGCAAGATGCAAAGGAGACCTAGTAGAACTTATAAAAGGAGTAAAAGCTGTAAAAAAATTAGAAGATGGAGACAAAGTACTTATTGCAGAAGGCTGCACTCACCATAGACAATCTGATGATATAGGTAAAGTAAAAATTCCTAGATGGATACGACAAATTACCGGTAAAAAAATAGATTTCGAATTTTCATCTGGCGTTTCTTTTACAGAAGAAATAAAGAAATATGCCTTAGTAGTTCACTGCGGTGCTTGCATGTTAAATAGAGCCGCAATGCTTTATAGAATAAATACTGCAAAAGAGCTTAATGTCCCTATTGTAAACTATGGCATACTTATTGCATATGTCCAAGGTATACTAGATAGAGCTTTAAAACCATTTCCACTAGCTAAAATGGCATGGGATGATGAAAATTGACCTAAAAAAATCAGCGGCTGCAATTTTTACCGTTGATTTTTTATTTCTAATTTTTTATATATACTAAATTTTAATAAAAGGTGAAACAAAAAGAATTACTGAAAGAACAATTATAAATATTACTGTTACCCATATAATAATATTTTGTAATCCATTGTTAACATACTCACCCATAAGTTCTTTGTTATTAGTAAGTAATACCATAAATATTAATATAATAGGACATAAAATTCCTGCAAGCTGTTGGGTAATAAGCATAACCCCTACTAATGATACATTAGGTATCAATACTATTATTGAACTAAATATTATCATAAAAGTAAAAATACCATAAAAAGCAGGTGATTCCTTATACTTATGATCTAATCCGCTTTCAAGTCCAAAGCACTCGCATATTGCATATGAAGTAGACAATGGAATAACCATACATGCAAGCACAGATGCTCCGAAAAGTCCAACTCCAAAGAGGATCGACGCATAGTTTCCTGCTAGCGGCTTAAGTGCCTGTGCAGCTTGGCTGGCACTATCTATTTTTATTCCTGCTTTGTATAAGGTAACAGCAGTACATATTATTATAAAAAATGCAACCAAATTTCCCCAAATGGAACCTAAATATACATCTAATTTTTCATATTTATAGTCTTTTATTTGCAATCCCTTATCTACTACAGAAGATTGAAGATAAAACTGCATATATGGTGTAATTGTAGTACCTATCATTCCTATAAATGCCAAAATAAATCCACTGTCAAATTTTAAAGTAGGAGTAAAAGTTGCTCTTATTACATGATTCCAATCTGGTTTTTCTATAAAACAAGTTATTATATAAGAAAAAAACACAAATGTAAAAGCTAAAAATATCTTTTCTATATTTGAATAAGACCCTTTTGTAATAAGAAACCAAACAACAAACGCCATTATAGGAACAGAAATATATTTATTTATTCCAAACATATCCATGCTAGCAGCTATACCAGCAAAATCACCTACACAAACACCAAAATTAGCAACAAATAAAATTATCATTGCAAAAAAAGCAAGCTTAACGCTAAAATTTTCTCTGATTAAATCAGAAAGTCCCTTTCCTGTCACAACAGCCATTCTAGCATTCATTTCCTGTATAACAGACAAGCTAAATGTTATTAATAACAATCCCCAAAGCATGTTGTAACCATAGGATGCTCCAACAGTCGCATAAGTAGTAATACCTCCTGCATCATTTCCAGCATTTACTGTAATTAATCCAGGACCAATTATGCTTAATATCAATAAAAATTTATTTTTCTTTTTCATATTTTTATTCTCCTATTTTTATATATACATTACATTTATATATACATAAATTATACCTCTTTTCCTTTAGTTGATGTACAAACATGAGTCATATATAATATAACATATGAGGTGATGTAAAATGTTACGAAATGGTGAAAAATACAGTTCACAGATAAAATTCCATGTTTTAAAACTAATAGTTTGTTTGTCATTCATTTTACTACTTAGTTCATGTTCTTACAATAATACTTCTAATAATCAGCTTTATGAAAAAAACATAATAACGATGGATACGCCAATGGATTTAAAAGCCTATGGGCCTAATGCTCAAAAAGCAGTAGATGAAAGTGTTAAAAAATTGTATCAACTAAATGATATGGCAAGTACTACTGTAAATAGCAGCGATATTATGAAAATTAACAATGCTTCAGGCAAAAATTATGTAAAGGTTCATCCTGAAATAATTAAAATGATAAACCTCTCACAAAAATATTCAAAAATAAGTAATAAATGGGATATTACAGTAGGTCCTCTAGTAAATCTATGGGGAATAGGTACCGACAAAGCAAGACTACCATCTGATTCAGAAATTAAATCTAAATTACCACTGGTCGGATATGATAAGATTAAAGTTGATGAAAAAAATAAGAGTGTTATGCTAACACAGCCCGGCATGGCCTTAGATTTAGGCGGAATTGCCAAAGGTTTTGCTGCCGATGAAGTATTAAAGATTTACAAAAAATATAATATAAAAAACGGTTTTATAGATTTAGGTTCAAGTTCTATATATGCAGTTGGTAAAAATGAAAGTAATTCCCCTTGGGGAATAGGAATTAAAAACCCTAGAGGTGATGATATGTTAGGTACAGTTAAACTATCAAACGAAGGATTATCTACCTCAGGTGATTATGAAAGATATTTTATAAAAAATGGTAAAAGATATCACCATATACTTGATCCTTCAACAGGATATCCTGTAGATAATGGAGTTATGAGTGTAACTGTTATAGTTGACAATAATATCTCTGATAGTAATACCATAGCCGACATCATGTCTCTTCTTGTATTTGAATTAGGCCCCAAAGATGGTGTGAACCTTGTAAACAAAATGCCTGGTATATCTTGTGAAGTAACTACTAAAGATACTAAAATTTACACATCATCAAAGTTTAAAGATAAATTTTCTGATTTAAATAAAAATTTTAAAATGGCAAACTAACATAGATAAATTATCTATTGAATTTTAAGGAGGATATTATGAAAAATTATGAAATTGAACAGGCAGAGGAACTTATAAATTATATTTATGAAAGTCCAACTTCCTTTCATGCAGTAAAAAATGCTATATCTGAACTTAAAAAATTTGGATTTGTAGAAATTAAAGAGGAAGAAGCTTTAAAAATAAAAAAATGTGGTAAATATTTTGTAACTAAAAATCAATCTGCCCTTATTGCTTTTACAGTTGGAAAAGGTGAACTTGAAAATGAGGGGTTTAGAATAATAGGAGCCCATACTGATTCACCCAGCTTTAGAGTAAAGCCAAATTCAGACATAGAAGTAGAAGGTGCTTATGTAAAGCTAAATACAGAAGTGTATGGAGGCCCTATATTAAATACATGGATGGACAGACCTCTTTCATTAGCAGGAAGGATTGTTCTAAAAGGTAAAGACTCCTTTCATCCTGAAATAAAACTTTTAAACATAAAAAGACCTCTCATGATAATACCAAACTTAGCAATACATATGAATAGGAATATAAATTCAGGTGTTGAATTAAATAGACAAAAGCATATGCTCCCTCTTTTAGCACTAGTAAATGACAAATTCAAGCAGGGGCATTACCTTACTCAAATTATAAGCGAAGAACTTTCAGTACCCGAAGAAGACATATTGGATTTTGACTTATTCCTATATGAATTTGAAAAAGGCAGCATAATAGGAGCTGACCAGGAATTTATATCCTCAGGAAGACTGGACGATTTAAGCATGGTTTATTCAGGAATAAAAGCAATTTCAAATAGCAAGATTAAAAATACTACAAATGTAATGGTATGCTTTGACAATGAAGAAGTAGGGAGCACCACAAAACAAGGTGCAAATTCACCTATGCTCTTGTCTATATTAGAAAGAATAGCTTTCAATCTTGGTAAAAGCAAAGATGATTTTTACAGAGCTATATCAAAATCATTTATAATATCCTGTGATTTGGGTCACGCACTGCATCCAAATTATGGAGAGAAATCTGATCCTGTAAACAGACCTATTATAAATAAAGGCCCTATTATAAAAATAAGTGCCAGCCAGAGCTATACTACAGACGCTGTATCCAGTGCCATATATAAAAATATATGCTGCAAGGCTGGAGTTCCTGTTCAAGTATTTGTGAATCGGTCAGATGAAAGAGGAGGTTCAACTATAGGTCCAATATCTTCAAGTCATATAAACATGATGTCCTTAGACATGGGCTTAGCTATATTATCTATGCATTCTGTAAGAGAATTAGGTGGCATAAAAGATTATGTGTATGCCTTAGAATCCTTTAATAAATTTTACGATCTATAATATTTTATATAAAAAAGGTTTTTAGATTTTCCAAAAACCTTTTTTAGTTATCTATCTATTAATAAAGAAGCAAAATATTAATATATGTTCAAGAAAATGTCCATAACTTATTTAATATATAGTTAACTATTCCAGTAATAATAGTTGCTATCACCTGAGCTAATATTTCATTGATATATAAATTGTTGATCAGACAAAATAAAATTGCAGTACTAAAAATAAGTGAAATTAAATTTACAATAACAAATTTCGTAAGTAAAGCACTTACTCTCCCATCAGCTTTAAATACCCATATCTTATTTAAGACAAATCCATTGGCAACTCCAAAAATATACGCCATAGTGTTTGAAACTATATAATCAACATTAACCTTAATGAGTAAATTATAAATAACCAATGTTATAATCGTATTTAAAGTTCCTGAAGTAGCATATTTTATAAATTGTTTTTTTCTACCTAATAAACTTAGAATCATCTTATATCCCTACCATATTCATTATTGTTTAATTTTGAAACAAAATAAGTATTGATTATAGATGATTTTAGTCTATTAATCTTAATAATCCCTTAAAAAATAATTATTATATATGGTATCTTATGGTACGTATTTTTACCAAAAACAAGCTTATACTATAATTAAAATTTCTAGGAGGTAACATTATGAACAATTTAATGAGGAACATAGAATTTTCAAAAGTGCTTAATTTAAAAGATCTTATCTCTTATCAAGAAGGTCAGGTTATAAGCAAAACTATAGCACAAATTCCTACTTCAAATATTACTTTATTTTCACTAGACAAAGGTGAAGGTATAAGCACGCATGTGACTTCTGGCGATGCTATGGTTCAAATACTAGATGGCACAGCTGAAATTACAATAGGTGGTAATGTTTTTATTTTAAAATCAGGTGAAACTATAATAATGCCTTCTGACATCCCTCATGGACTAAAAGCTGTAGAAAAATTCAAAATGCTTTTAACAGTAGTAAAATATTAAATAATTTTACACCTTAAATGTTTTTAAAAAGTGTCTGGCTGCTGAAGACAAATATTGATTTTTCATCCATATTATAGCTGTCTGTGTTTCTACAGAAACTAGTTCAATTTTCTTATAATTCAAATTTGAATTGGGAATAAGTCCAATAGCAGCCTCAGGTACAATAGCTGTTCCTATTCCAGTACTTGCCCACAATAATATTGACCTGACATCATCTCCTCTGCAAATAATTTTAGGTTCAAATCCTTCCTTACGGCATGCCTTAACTATAAAATTTTCAAATCTCCTGTCTATTACTAGAGATTTATTTGCAAGCTCAGTCATCTCCATATAATTCTGTTTTTCATTCCAATTTAAACTGCTACTAGCAGCTACCATTGACTCCTTTGGTAAACATATAGATTCAAAAATTTCTCCATTAAATGGTGTTCGTATAATTCCAATTTCTATTATTCCACTCTTTAGTAAATCTAATATTCTATGAGTATCTCCATCCCATATTTGAAAATCAATGCCTGGATATTTTTTATAAAATTTCTGAATTCTATCTGGTAAAAGTGCTGCTCCTGAAGATGGTACTGTACCAATTGATAATGTTCCTTGGAGACCTTCATTTATATCTTTTAATTCTTTTTCAGTAGTTTCCATTAATTTTAACATTTGCTGGGCACGGTATTGTAATCTCTTGCCTACATCTGTTAATTGTATTTTGTGAGTATTTCTCTCTATAAGCTTAACACCCAACTCCTCCTCAAGTAATTTCAATTGATAGCTAAGTGGAGGTTGAGCCATATATAGCTTTTCAGCAGCTTTCGTTATATTTTTCTCTTTTGCAATTGCAAGAAAATATTTTAACTGTTTGATGTCCATATAAATAATCACTTCCCAAATTATAGTTATATTTTATTAATATAATTGTAATACTTTTTATATATTTTTTGTATGTAATCTTCTTTGTTATAATTACACATGAAAATTTAACCACATTACATTCATAAAATATTTATTTATATTAGGGGGATATCAATGACTAACAACCTAATTTTTTTATGTATAATATGCTTTTTTTCAGCTGTTGTAGATTCTATATCTGGAGGTGGTGGAATAATAAGTTTGCCAGCTTTTTTACTAATGGGAATTCCTCCTCACCTAGCATTAGGTACAAATAAATTTACTTCTTGCTGCTCAACATTATCCAGTCCAATTAAATTTACTCAATCTAAAAAGGTAGACTTTAAAATACTAAAGTATTTACTTCCTTTTAGTTTTATCGGGGCTACTTTAGGGGCAAATGTTGTACTTAGCATAAAATCACATTACCTTAATGTAATAGTGCTTATATTATTACTATTTGTAGGGTTGTACAGCTTATTTTCTAAAAATATAGGACTTGAAGATAAATTTAAGCATATATCACCAAAGAATATATGTTTAGGCATTATTCTTGCTTTATCTTTAGGATTTTACGATGGTTTTCTAGGTGCTGGTGTAGGTACTTTCTTAATTTTCGGACTTGTAAGCATATACAAATTTGATTTTGTAAGAGCCAGCGGAAATTGTAAAATAATGAACTTTATAGGGAATGTTGCTTCTGTACTCGTATTTGCAATAAGGGGAGAAATTAATTATAAGATAGGTATCCCCATCGCACTATGCATGATAATAGGTGCAAATCTTGGGACAAGGATCGCTTTAATGAAAGGTTCTAAACTCATAAAGCCTATTTTTATTACCATGTCTTTAACTGTAGCGGTTAAACTACTTTATAGTATGGTACTATAAAAGGTGATGCTATGAATTTTCTTATTGTAAGTAATAATAAAGAAGTTTATTGTCCATTAGCTGAAATTATTGAAAATAATGGCTTAGGTAAAATTATTCAAGGCAACCATTTGTTGAATTACGAAAAAGCAGATATACTTATTATGGAACTATCAAAGCCTGCTAACCGCAGCCTTGAAAGATTGTACAAATTAACTAATTTGTTTAGCGGCGAAATCATCATAGTTTCACAAATAAAGGATAAAGAAGTTATTGCCAAATCATATTCTCTTGGAATTGAATATTACATTGTTAAACCGATATATTCCTCTGAAGTAATAGAAATTCTAAAAAAAGTAATTAAACTTACACAATTTAAAAAATGTATAAAAAATGCTAAAAATATATTGAAGAATTTGAAATTTTGATTATATACAAAGCGAAAATTCTTTTCTACTATTGTATACACTAAGTTAAAAATCATATATAAATTTATTTTATTGCAACTTAACTAACTTTACAACGTAACTTAATAAGCTGGATGGTTTTTCTCCTTCATAAAAATAGTAAGATAAAACATCATCAAACCATATTACTACAATACTTAATACATACCAGTAAATACTGTTCTTTAAACATATTTGTCCCATAAAGTTAAATTTCTCTTGTGAATAGTCCCACAAATTGAAATGCAAATATAAGTTAAAAAATACTCCTGTAAGTAGTTCCACTATACAAATTAAAGAACCTCCCATTATAACCTGCTGCCACATTTTCAAATTATAATATTCAGGTCTATCATTCAAACTTCCAATTAATGCAGCACATAATCCTCCTATAGGAAACATCCAAAGGGAAGTCCATCCGCATAAACTCCATTTACAGATACCACTAAAACCTGTTAATGCACCACAGCATGCTCTGGAAATTATTTCTACATTTAAATAAATACTTCCAAATATAAAAAAATGGATTATCTTGTTCTTTTTATATTTCAAACAAAACACCTCTCATGTATAAGTCCATATACTAGTTTGTTCTATTTAATTTCTTATTATTACTTTTTGTGACACAAAAAAAACATCCCTAGCCTACTGTAAATATTGCTACAATAGACAAGTGGATGTTTCTATATTTAAAACCTGTAATTTTTCTCTGTCAAATTACATCCTAGCTTTACATTGAAAATTTTATAAAACTGGGAATTTAATCTTTTAAACAATTTTAAACCTCTGAACTATGCCATCTAAAGTTACTGCCAATGTATTTATTTTCTCTATAGATTCAACTATATTCTCAACAGCTGATTCTTGCTCCTCCATTATTGCTGCAACTTCTTCTGTTGATGATGATGACTTTTCTATTATTGCAGATATTTCTTCATTAGACCTAATCAAATGATCTTTGCCTTCATTAACCTCATTAATAGTACATTCTAAGTCTTCAATTTGAAGCATAGTATTAGAAATTGATTTACCGATAAATTGAAATGATTTCATGCATAATACCATTGACTTATTCACTTCCCTACCAGTAATTTTAGCTTCATCCATATTATCCTTATTTAAAGCTATTTCTTCTTGTATCTCGTTCAATATCTTGCCTATTTTACGAGTTTCATCAAGAGAACTATCTGCAAGTTTCTTAATTTCATCTGCAACAACTGCAAACCCCTTACCACTTTCTCCAGCCCTAGACGCCTCAATAGACGCATTTAAAGCTAAAAGATTTGTTTGCTCCGCAATAGAATTAATTGTAGACATAATTTCACCTATCAAATTTGATTTTTTGCATAACTTGTCTATATTACCGCCTAAATTTTTTGAGATCTTATCATTTTTGTTTAAATTCTCATTAAGTACTTCAATAGATTCACAACCTTGTGCCTGCATCTTTTTCATTTCTTCTGAATACTTTCCAAGATTAGAAATACTTAATACGGATTTTTCTATATTACTAGCAAGTAAATTTAGTTTGGAAAAGCTATTTTGTATTTTATCTACTTGTTCTCTAGTTCCTTTGGCTAGTTCATTAATAGTTTTCGTAATAACAGCAATAGAAGATGTTGTCTGTGATGAAGACACAGCCATACAATCCAAATATTGTACAATTTCTGTGGAATGTTGCTTTATCGTTTGGACTGTTTCTAATAGTTCCTTCCTAAGTAGCTCCAAACTGTTTCCCATAATACCTATTTCATTTTTATTAGATATTATAATATTTAAATTAGAACAATCATTTTTTGTTAAGTCTAACTTGGCCATTTTAGTAATAAAATCAGTTGCCACTTCTATTGGTTTAGATATTCTTTTTCCCATATATAACGCAGCAACTGTTGAAAATATTATTCCTATTATAATAGCTCCTAAAATTGTATATATTGTATTATCTAAACTCTTAAGTACTTCTTTATTAGGAACAATAAGCCCTACAATTTGCCCATTATATGCGGTATAATATGCAAATAACATTTTTTGCCCTTCAAAATTTATTTCAATAACCGATGACTTATTATTTTTTATTTTACTTATTACACTTTTATACTTTCCGCCATTCATAGTACCTAAATTATATTTAGATGTTATGCTTTTATCAACTATAAAAGTATAGTCGCTACTTAACAAAAATGCCCTGCCAGTATCATACACTCTTGTATTTAATATCAAGCTTTTTAGGCTCTCAAAAGACATATCTGCTCCTACTACCCCTACTAGTACATTATTAAGATATATAGGTGCAGTATATGATATCACATTTATGTTTCTTAAAGAATCAACATAGGGCTTAGACCATAGTCCTTTCCTTGATTTAATAGGATCATAATACCAGGACATCTTACTATCACCCTTTTTATAGTCTGCAAGTGTGTATAAATTTAATTTAATATTACCTTGATTTTTCACATTGTCATATTCATATCCTATATCATAAGTTTCATGTCCTCCTGTAAAATCTGGATCAAAATTCATATATAAATCTACTATATTTTTATTATTCTCACCTAAGCTTTTCATTAGTAGCCCTATATTATTTTCATATTCATTCATATAATTAGTATCATTTATCTTTGAAACATCCATACTCTGCAGAATTGCTTTTGACAATTCACTAACTGTGTTTTCCATTTTGGCAGGTTGTATAGAATACTCATTTCCTTTACTGGATGCTATATTCAACAGCTTGTCAATTGCTTCCGATTTAATTACCTGCGTTGATTTTATAACGCTGACACCACCTACTATAATAGCAACTAAAATAAAACAAACTACTATAGTAGAAACTATTTTTGTTATGATTTTATTCTTCAACTCGAAACCTTCCTCCTTAACGGACTAAGTTCATTTCATGTACTTTTTTAAATTAATACCCAGTGAAACTTTAAATTTAAATCATTCCACTGGGTCAATTTGAAAAGGTATTCTATTTTACATTTTCTCTACATTTGTGATTCTAGTATCATAAACTCTCAATACATTTTAAACTGCTGGCTGTTGTTGTGTAATGCAGTGAATATTTCCTCCACCATATACTACTTCTCGAGTATTAACTCCAACTGCCTTACGTTCTGGGAACATAGCTTGAACCTGTTTCAATGCTAATGCATCATTTTCATCTCCATACTGAGGAACAATAACTCCACCATTTACAATTAAGAAATTCATATATGAAGCAATGCAAATGTCTCCGTCTTCTCTTGGCATAGTTCCTTCAATGGCATCTATAGCAAAATCACCTGAAATTGTAACTGGTTTTTCTGGTAAACACAATTTGTGAACCTTTAATTTACGTCCCTTTGCATCTGTTGCTTCACATAAAGTTTTATATGCTGCCTGTGCCTCTTCGTAGAATGGATTTTTCTTATCGTCTGTATAAATACAAGCTACTTCTCCAGGGCGTATGAAACAAGCTACATCATCAATGTGTCCATTAGTTTCTTCTGGATCAATACCATCTTTAACCCAAATTACTTTTTCACAATTCAAGTAATCGCAAAGCTTTTTTTCTATTTCTTCTTTACTCATGTGAGGGTTACGACCTTCACTTAACAAACACATTTCAGTTGTTATTACTGTACCTTCTCCATCTATATGGATTGAACCTCCTTCTAATACAAAACCTGTAGTTCTGTATGTATCAATTCCTTCAATTTCACATACCTTACGTGCTACTAAGTCATCTTGGTCCCAAGGGAAATAAAGTCCATCTACAAGGCCACCCCATGCATTGAATTCCCAGTCACATCCTCTAATTCCACCCTTATCATTAATTACAAAAGAGGGACCGCAATCACGGATCCAAGAATCATTACTTGCTATTTCAACTACTCTAATTTCTGATGGTAATTGCTCACGGCAATTTGCATATTGTTCTTTAGAAACACACATAGTAACTGGTTCAAACTTATTGATAGCTTTTGCTACTTCAGCGTATGCTTTCTGTGCAGGTTTTGCTCCATCTCTCCAGTTATCTGGTCTTTCTGGCCATAACATCCAAGTCCTTGTATGTTTTTCAAATTCTCCAGGCATTCTGTATCCATCCTGTTTTGGTGTTGTTCCTTCAATTCTTTTTGTCATAATTATAACCCTCCTAATTTTAGATCAATATTTTATGTTAATTATTGGTTTTGCTTTACTAGTTCTTCATTTTTAATTTTTTTCACTCTTATAAAAATTTCTTCAACTACATAACCTATAATAGCTCCTATTGTAATTGGCAATTTTGATCCAATATCGTCTGCAGACAATGGTATAGCCGTCAAGATGATAGCTATTATAGCTATTGTCATTGGAGCATATGCAGCTAGTTTAATAACAAAATTACTTCCACCAACCTTAAATGGTCTTTCCTTATCAGAATCAATTTTACGAAGCTTTAAGAAAGCTGGAAACATTGGTATATAGCTTGATAAAAACATAACTAAATTTAAGGCAAAAAAGCTCCAAAATAAATCTTGATTAGGTATAAATGGTGCAATTACAACAACAACAGTTGCAACAATACCATTCATTATAGATACTCCTATAGGCATACCATTTTTTTTACTTTTTCCAATAAATACTTTTGGCATATTTCCATCTTCTGCCGCATATTGAACTACATTATTAACACCTAATGACCATGAAATCATATTTCCAAACAATGTAAGCATAAATATAAAAGCCATAACTCCAATAAACATCCCAGTTTTTTGGCCCGTCAATATCTGAAGAGCATCAATCATTCCACTGCTTGTACTAATTTGAGATGTAGGTATTGCAGCACTAATACCAAAACTTGAAAATATATAAATTGCAGCTATAACAATACCACCGATAATAATTGCCTGTGGAATTTGCTTTTTTGGGTTTTCCATGCTATCTGTAAAAGTACATACAACTTCAAATCCCAGCATATTAAATATTATTACTGAAATAAGTGATATACTCTTCATATCCAAAGTTGGTAAAAAGGACCTTACTGTAAATGCATTAGCCACACCATGTGTCATAGCGCCATAAATTCCTAGGCCTCCAAGTGTGAGTGCCAAAAGCATTTTTAGAACTGCTGCTCCATTAAGAATCCATACACTATCACTTACTGGATAAAAACTAATAAATACAACAATCCAAATAAATGCAAGTTCTATTATAATTGTTGGCAATGTTGGTATTGAAGCCCCTGTAATTATTTGTAAAATTTGAGGTATCATAACGGCCAAAGAAGCCATCCACAGTGGGAAATTAAGCCAGTAATACCAAGCTGTCCTAGATGCCATTCTATTTCCAAAAGCTCTCTTTACCCAATCATACATACCTCCTTGTCCCTCATAAGTCGTACCAAGTTCTACTGCTATTAATCCATAAGGTAATAAAAATGCCACTATAAGTAATATCCACCAAAAAAACTGCTGATTTCCAATTGCAGCTACAGGAGCAGCTGCTTCTGCTACAAATACTACACATATAACTGTTAAAATGACATCAAACATCCTAAACTTTTTTTTATCACTATCCATTTTAAATTTCTCCTTTCCTACTTTAATTTTCTCTTCACTTCTTGTTCTTATAAATTGTTTACATATTGTCTTACATAACCTTTATTCATTACACTACATTCCGGAAATAGCATAATCTAGATTATCTTTAGGTCCTAAATTTTATTTTTCATATTACTACATTTAAATGTTTACAATATTTTTATTAAGCAATCTTCGTGCCAATAAAAAAAGGCTTGAATCGCGCCAATTCAAGCCTTTTTTTTATACTAATTTAAAAAATCATGTCAAAGTGACATAAAAATATATAAACACCGTATTATATCTAGGTTTCTGGATTTAAAAATGCATTTCATATTGAAATATATGATAAAACTATATACTTTAAATATAAAATGAAACGTAATCTAATTGTATTTTACTGTACAAAAAATTAAAATTAGCATGTTATTATATTTTTCATACTAATTTTAAATATAATAACATACTAATCTTTATCAAGAAATATTAATCATGTCGGGGGGCTCGAGATGATATTTAGCAATTTTTCTATAAACTGATGACCTGCTTATTCCAAGAGCCTCTGCAACTCTAATCTTTCCAGCTTCATCCCATCCAAACCAATCTAGTGTTTTTCTAAGCACCTCCTTCTCCATTTCCTCAATTGGCACAATACCCTCTGGCTTTATTCTTACTTCATTTTCTCCTATAAATTCATTTGGCAAACTTGCCTCAGTTATATACTTGCTGTTTTCAAAATTCATCGCATATTCAATTACATTTCTAAGTTCCCTTACATTACCCTCCCACTTATGAATATTAAATAATTTTTTAACTTTAGGACTTAAGCCAATTATATTTTTTTTAAACACCTTACAATACTTTTCAATTAAATAATCACTTATGAGAAAAATATCATCTTTTCTTTCTATCAAGCTGGGAATCTTAAAGCATATTACATTTAATCTATAATATAGATCCTTTCTGAATTTACCTTCCTCTACCATCTTTTTAAGCTCTATATTTGTTGCCCCTATTATTCTAACGTTTACACCGACTTCTTTATTTGAACCTATTTTGCATATTTTCCTGTCTTCTATAGCTCTTAATATTTTATTTTGCATAAACTGGCTCATATTTTCTATTTCATCTAAAAAAATTGTTCCTCCATCAGCTTCTTCAAACTTTCCAACTTTTCCATTGGAGTTTGCACCTGTAAAGGCTCCCTTTTCATAACCAAAGAGTTCACTCTCAAGAAGTGAATCAGGTATAGCACCACAGTTAACTACTATAAACTTCTTATTCCTCCTTGGTGAAATATCATGAATAGCTTTTGCAAACAGTTCTTTTCCCGTACCTGTCTGTCCCAATAAAAGAATGGTAGAATCGTATCTCCCAACTATTTTAACTTTTTCCTTGAGATTTAACATAACATCACTCTCACCAATAATTCTAGAAAGATACTTTCTTTCTTTACTATTTCCTGCATTTGCTTTTTTCTCAACAGTGCATAAAATATACTTTATTTTTTTTTCTTCTGTTAGATGTTTAATTGTATATGTAATACTGTCTTCTAGGTCAGTTAACTTCACTTCTTTATTTTTTTCGTCATCTTTATAAAAATCCTTTTCTATATCATCTATAAACTTTTCAATTTTGCTCATATCACTATAAGTATCAAAAACATTTCCGCATTTTTCATTGAAGTAAGCTGCATTTTTAATTAGATCAAAAAATATTACGCCTCTATCATACATATCCATGATATTAATATACTTATCAAGAATACTGTTATCAAAAGTATTTTTTTTATCATAATATTTTAAAGTAAACATATACAACATCCCTTTTTAACTTAATTTTTAATTTATAAACTTATAATACTTTTTATAAGCAACATTTATACCAAATAAAAAAGCCCTATAAATATATGATTTATAAGGCTTTTCATTATATTAAATTATAAATTCATCTCAATTTGACATATCAATTTGAAATATCGTTTACACTATATTCAAGACCATACTTTATAACTTTTCTGTAAACTGATGATCTGCTTATTCCAAGAGCTTCTGCAGCTTTAATCTTTCCGGCTTCATCCCACCCAAACCAGTCTAATGTTTTTCTAAGTATTTCTTTTTCCATTTCCTCAATTGATATAATATCTTTTGGCTCTATTTTTACTTCATTTTCTCCTATAAATTCATCTGGCAAACTTGCCTCAGTTATATACTTGCTGTTTTCAAAATTCATCGCATATTCAATTACATTTCTAAGTTCCCTTACATTACCCTCCCACTTATGAATATTAAATAACTTTTTAACTTTAGGACTTAAGCCAATTATATTTTTTTTAAACACCTTACAATACTTTTCAATTAAATAATCACTTATGAGAAAAATATCATCTTTTCTTTCTATCAAGCTGGGAATCTTAAAGCATATTACATTTAATCTATAATATAGATCCTTTCTGAATTTACCTTCCTCTACCATCTTTTTAAGCTCTATATTTGTTGCCCCTATTATTCTAACGTTTACACCGACTTCTTTATTTGAACCTATTTTGCATATTTTCCTGTCTTCTATAGCTCTTAATATTTTATTTTGCATAAACTGGCTCATATTTTCTATTTCATCTAAAAAAATTGTTCCTCCATCAGCTTCTTCAAACTTTCCAACTTTTCCATTGGAGTTTGCACCTGTAAAGGCTCCCTTTTCATAACCAAAGAGTTCACTCTCAAGAAGTGAATCAGGTATAGCACCACAGTTAACTACTATAAACTTCTTATTCCTCCTTGGTGAAATATCATGAATAGCTTTTGCAAACAGTTCTTTTCCCGTACCTGTCTGTCCCAATAAAAGAATGGTAGAATCGTATCTTCCAACTATTTTAACTTTCGCCTTGAGATTTAACATGACATCGCTTTCACCAATGATTTTAGAAATATAATTACTTTTTCTGATGTTTCTTTTATTAGATTTCATTTCAATAGTACATAAAACATATTTTACTTTTTTTTCTTCTATTAAATGCTTAATCGTATATGTAATATCAGTTTCTAAACCTATCAAATTTACTTCTTTATTTTCTCTATCATCTTCATAAAAATCTTTTTCTATACCATTTATAAACTTTCCAATTTCGCTCATACCACTATTAGTATTAAAAATATTTCTGCATTTTTCATTGAAGTAAGCTGTATTTTTGATTAAATCAAAAAATATTACGCCTTTATCATACATATTCATAATATTGATATATTTATCAAGAATACTGTTATTGAAAGCATTTTTTTCATCATAATACTTCAAAATGAACATATACAATCACTCTTTTCTTCTAATTAGCTTTATAATATCATAATTTTCTACAAATTTCTACAAACATTAAAATTCACTTTTAATTATACTTTACTTAATCATTTGGTATAGTTTATGCTTTATTATTTAATTTGAAGGAGTGATTTAAATGAAAATAATTGATTCACATTTACATTTTTCAAATATTAATAGTTTTAAAGAAACAGCCTTAAACTTATCAAACGTAAACTACTCCAGTACAGGATTAAAGGAGGAATTTCAAAAAAGCCACGTAATCATTGGCATAGGTATGGGATTAACAGAAAAAGAAATTGGAGGATTTCCAGATTTAAATTCTGATAATCCTATGGATTTAGATCTTGAAGAAAAAATACCCGATAATCTAGTTTACTGTTTAGGAATTAATCCACAAAAATTAAATGATGAAGAACTATCAAAAATTGAAAAAAGAATTAAAAATAGTAAAGTAGTAGGATTAAAAATTTATCCGGGATATTATCCTTATTATGTTTGGGACAAAATATACGACCCTATATATAAATTAGCTTCATCTTATAAAATACCAGTTGTCATCCATGGCGGTGACCCATATTCAAGCAAAGCCCTTGTAAAATATTCTCATCCAATACACATAGATGAACTTGCAGTAAGCCATAGAAATATAAATTTTGTTATTGCTCACTTTGGAAACCCCTGGATAATGAGTGCTGCTGAAGTGATATATAAAAATTCCAATGTTTACACTGATCTTTCAGGACTTCTAGTAGGCAATCAAAATGATATTGAGGCATTTAAAAATGACCAGTATTTTATCCAGCATATTCAAAGAGGAATTACATTTATTAAAGTTATTCCAAATTGGTACGAAAAATTTCTATTTGGAACAGACTGGCCGTTGGTACCTATAAAAAATTATGTTGAACTTATAAAGTCCCTTTTTGATGAAAAATTTTATGATTATATTTTTTATAAAAATGCTTTAAAAGTATTTCCTAGATTGAATAGCTTTTTTAAGTAAATGTTATGAGTATTTAACTCATAACATTTACCTATTCTATTCTCAATGGGACTATATTCTTATTGAAAATAACTACATTTAACATTATTATAAGAGTATCACAATATTAAATACACTAGAAGATCCGGAGGGATAGAATGAAAAAATCGAAGCTTAAATCTGACAAAGTAATAACATTTTATGAATACATAATAAAAAGATTCTTATTTATAATAATTTTATGTGTAGCATTAACATCAGTAATTTATTATGTATATTGTACAAATATAATGATAAATGATACAAAAGATGCCCTAAAAAAAGTTGCAGTAGCATCTCAGTATATTATAAATGGAGACGAACACGAAAAAATAACTACTGATACCTCACAGCAATATAAAGATATGTGTAATATTCTTACAGATTTTAGACGTAAAAGTAATGTGTCTGATGTATATACTATGATAAAATCAGATAACTCACATACAAAGTTTGTACTTGCTTCCTATGATGCACAATCAACCTTTATGAAAGACTATATGTTTAATGATAAAATGAAGTCCGCATACTACAATGGAAAAATTACAGTTTTAGATACTCCTATTACTGACCTTGAGGGCACATTTTATTCAGCATATGCTCCTCTTTATAATTCCAAGGGAAAAGTAGTAGCTTTAATCGGAGTAGATATATCAGCACAGCAAATAATAAATTTAAAACATAAAATATTTATAACATTTATTTTATTGTTTTTACTAACCTGTTTAATTGGAATATTTATTAGTTATTTCTCTGTTAAACCTATAAATAAGGTTATAAAATCATTGAATGGACTTGTATTAAAAGTTTCAAAGGGTGATTTCTCCTCAGACTTTGATGAATCTATTATTAAAATCAAGGAGATAAAAGATTTTACTCATACTATTAACACTATGAATAAGAACATAAGCTTTCTAATAAAAATAGTTTCTGAAAATTCCAGAGAAATTGAATTAAAAGCAGAGAAATTGAACTCTTTAGTAGATAAAGTAAATTTATCTGCTCAAGTAATTACATCAATAGTTGAGGAAATGGTTTATACCTATGAAAACATAAGAAATTTTACTATAGAAACTATAAGAAAAAATAAAAATAATTATACAACAAACCTTGAAAAAACTTATACTGGTTTTAAAAACTTAGTTGACAATTTCAATGAAGAAATTAGAAAAGTTACTGACAATTTTAATAAGCTGAAACTTGTATGCTTAAATAATACAAAAAGCCCTGATACAAAACTTATTAAAAAGTATATGGATAATCTTGATAACGAATTAGAAGAGATAAATAGTATGTTTAATCTGTCATTAGATATTTTACATGAACTAAATGCCAATGATATAAGAAATAATAAATTATCGGAAAACGAACTATTTAATTATAACAATAAAATAATTGAAAAGTTTGACAAAGTCAACAGTGCTAATGTTTACATATCTGATGGCATAAACGATCAGGCAAAAGCAATTGAGGGAATCCTCGAAGAAATAGTAAATTTAAAAGAGATTTCAAATAATTTAAATAAGAACCTTAAAAAGATTAACTACTATAAGAAAAACTAATAATTATATTTAGGCAGTATTAAAAAGTACCATATAAATTTCCAACCTGGAATTTTATATGGTACTTTTAATCTAGCAAATGTTTTAATAGATCTTATTACAAAGTAATTACTGTACCACTAAGGCCTTTCATAGCAAGTGGTGCCTTTTCTAAAGAAGCAATTACTGATTTTCTCCCGGCTTTACTAGTGGCAAACTGAACTGCAGCCTCTACCTTAGGCAGCATACTTCCTGGTGCAAAATGGCCTTCACTAGCTAAATTTTTTGCCTCTTCTACGGATATTTCTTTTAGCTCCTTCTGATTTGGCTTTCCATAATTGATAGCAACACGATCAACTGCTGTTAAAATAAACAGATAATCTGCATCTACAAGTTCTGCCAATTTCGCAGAACCAAAATCTTTATCGACAACTGCTGGAATTCCTTCATAATCACCATTATCATTTAAGACAACAGGAATACCACCGCCGCCACAAGCAATTACTATAAATTCGTGGTCAAGCAAGTTTAATATAGAATCCTTTTCTACAATATCAACTGGCTTAGGGGATGCAACCATCTGCCTGTAACCCCTGCCTGCATCTTCTTTCATTACTAATTTAGGGTCTTCTTCCATCATCTTTAATGCTTCTTCTTTTGAATAAAATCCTCCAATTGGTTTTGTAGGACATTTAAAAGCATTGTCATTCTTATCTACTAACATTTGTGTTACTACAGTTGCCACATGCCATGGCATTCCCTGCTTCTTTAGTTCTTTTTTTAACCCCTTTTGCAAATGATACCCTATATATCCCTGACTCATAGCCGTACACTCTGGTAGCTCAAACTTTGCAACTTTATCATTATTAGCTGAAGCAATATCAAGTGCCAGACTAATCATTCCTACTTGAGGGCCGTTGCCATGACTTATAATTATTTCATGCCCCTGTTTGATTAATCCAATTAAAGATGGAGCTGCATTATCTATCATTTTTTGTTGTTCTATTGGAGTTTTTCCTAAAGCGTTTCCCCCAAGGGCAATTACAATTCTTGACATATTTTTTCTCCTTTATTTGTACAAATTTCTATAGATAATTATTCCTACTAGCCAATAGAATTTAGAACTACTTCCAATTCAGCTCTAGCCTTCATTTGTGCAACTTTATCTTCTTTTTTTGCATTTTGGTTTAAGAAATATACAAGTAATCCTCTCATAGCTGTCAATCTGTTTTCGCCTTCATCAAACACGATAGAATAATCAGCATCTATTACTTCATCTACTACCTCTTCTCCTCTTGTTGCAGGTAGACAATGCATAAATTTTACATTAGGGCTTGCTTTTGCCATCATCTCTTTAGTTACTTGATATTTAGGATAGAATATTGCCATTCTGTCTTCTTTAGAAAGTTCAGCATCATATAAACCATACCAAACATCAGTATAAACAAAATCTGCATCCTTTAATGCTTCATCTTCATTATCTGTAATCAATAATGAACCACCAGATACTTTACAATTCTCTTCTCCAATCTTAGTAAGTTCTTTCTTTAATTGATAACCTTTTGGTCCATATTGAACGAAATGCATTCCTAATTTAGTTGTAATAAACATTAAGGAAGCACATACCTGAGTAGCATCTCCTACAAATACAACTTTACAATCTTCTAATTTCTTTCCTTCTGGTAAATGTTCTGTCATAGTACAAATGTCTCCCATTTCCTGGGTTGGATGGTTGTAATCAGACATACCATTAATTACTGGTACTGTAGCATTTTTTGCAAGATCAACTACACTCTTATGTCTGTCTACACGTGCCATAAGAATATCTACTAATCTAGATAAAACACGGCTTGTATCCTCGATAGTTTCATGTCCTCCCAATTGAATCTGACCTGGAGCTAAATACTGGGCATGTCCACCAAGTTGTTCCATTGCTGTCTCAAAAGATACCCTTGTTCTAGTTGAACTCTGTTGAAAGATCATTCCTAATGTTTTATGTTTAAGTAACTGTGGATAATATCCATTCTTGATACATCTTTTCAACTTTAAGGATAAGTTAATAATATCCATCAATTCTTCCTTTGTAAAATCATTTGTGTCTATAAAATCTTTTACTGCCATTTTTTCTTCCTCCTAAAAATTAATGTTTTGTTATGAATTTTTTATTACTACTTGTAAAAGTTTTCTCACATAACTATTTAGCAATATCCATGCCAAAAATTAATTATAAGGAAATGGCTATTTTACTGAAATACCATACTTGAAATATTAAATAATTTATTTCAATTTGGGATATGTCACAAAAATTTACTGTGTTTAAATCAGTTTCTATATTTCAAAATGACATATACCTTTTATATATTAGAAATTGTACGCAAGTTTATTTGACATAACAAGAAAATCTATATCAAGTAAAAACTTTTTCGTGTTATTAAAAATAATTAAAACATATTTAAAGATTTCATAAAGTTAAACTTCTATTATGAATAGCCTCACAAGCTAAAATGCTCCTTGTAAATAATTTCACTATACAAAAATAAAGCCTAGAATAACTTTTATGCTATCTAGGCTCAAAATATCACATTTAAGGTAAATAAAATATTTTCTTCAAATCTACACTTTTAGGACTGTTATCTTCATTAGTTTCCATTATATCTTTCATATACTTCCACCACTTTTGACAAATCTCAGTATTTGCCATTTCATTGTATGATTTTTCATCTCTAGCTTCAACATATGAAAACAAATATCCTGTTTCCTCATCTAAAAATATAGAATAATTATCATAGCCATGCTTTTTTAATTCTTCTTTCATTTCAAGCCATATTTCATCATGCCTTTTTTTATATTCATCATAACAATTCTTATATAACTTCATTTTACAAACTTTTCTAATCATATAACAATCCCCCACCTATAATATTTACATTATACTATATAGACATATTCATTTCTTTTTCAATTTGTTTTAAGCTCTTACCAGATGTCTTAGGGGCAAATACTATGCCAACTATCATACTTACTAATAAGAAAGCAGTCATGGTTAAAGCTAATCCCTGAAATCCCAATGTTGCTAATGTTGGTACGAAGAAACTCCAAAATCCAAGTCCAATACGTACAATTGAGAACATAATTCCCTGTGCTGTAGATCTAAATCTTGTAGGGAAAAGTTCACTTGACCATAATTGAAAAAATGGCTGCTGTGCCATACCCTGTCCAATGCCCCAAAGTATAACGTATGATAGAGAAATAACAAAATTTAATTTGAAGAATGCAAACAACGCCATAGAGGTAACGTTTACTATAGCCCCTATAAAAAATGTCCACTTTCTACCTTTGGAACTATCGCTAAAACGCATAAATATAGTTACTGTTGTAAATACAGATATTGCAAATTCCAGACATTGAAGTCCCACACTAGTTGCTTGGGATTGGGATCCAAAATTTTGAAGAATATATGGTAAGAAAAATCCTCCAGTTCCTGCTACCAAATTCCACAATCCATACATAGCTACAAGAAAAATAATTGACTTTAAATTTTGACCTTTAAATAAGCTGGATACACTAACTTTTTCACTTTTATCTATGTTCTTTAACTTTTTCTGTTCTTCTTCCCATGTCTGAGATTCTGACATATCATGACGCATTAACCATGTTATAAATGCTATTACTATAAGATGTAAAAATACTATTCTAGCTCCCCATATACCCAAAGGAGTTAATATAAATGATAAAGCTAATGTGCAAACAGGTCCAAGTGACCACAAAGCTTGTGCCAAACCTCCATGTTTTCCTCTTGAATCTGCGGGTGCCTGCTCTGCAATTAATGTCCATGATGCTGGTATATCTGCTCCAACAGCCAATCCAGCCACTATATATCCCAAAAACAACATCCATGGTTTTACAGCACAAACCAATATAAACATACCTATTATATATACTAAAAGATCATAAGCATATATCTTTTTTCTTCCAAACTTATCGCAGATTCTTCCTCCTATAAGTGCTCCTACCCCGGCAGATATTGCATTAGAACTTATAGCTCCTAATAGTCCAACAGTTGTATTACTCAAGTGAAATTGGGCTGCCCAAAGAGTCAATGCACTTGCGCCAGATACAATAGAGCCTGAATCCAAGTAATTAGCCAAAGCTGCTGATATGGTCCATCTCCAGTGTTTTCTTTTTTCAGAAACTTCCATTACATAACATCCTCCCCGTTTATTAAAATTATTGATTATTACACTTTCATGAGAACATCTTCCAAAATAAAATATGTTCTCATGAAATAATTTTTCTAAAAAACGTTTTTATTTTAATATTCCATCTCTCACGATAACTTTAAATTCCCTTGCAAGCTCTTTTAACTGTTCGTCAGTTAATTCTTGTTTAATCTGACCACATGAATGAACTTTAACGTAAACTTCTGCTGCCTTTTCTACAGTTTCAATTAGTCCAAAAGCTTCATCTACAGTAGAACCTGTCCCAAATATGCCATGATAAGGCCATATAACTAGACGATATTCTTTCATTTTTTCAGCAGTTTTTCTTCCTATTTCATCACTTCCGGGCACCATCCACGGTAATATACCAACACCATCTGGGAATACAACAAGACACTCCGTACACATTTTCCATAATGTTTTAGTAAAAGTTGCTTCATCCAATTCATGAACAAATGTCATAGTTATAACATTTGTAGCATGTGTATGTATAACTACTCTATGATTTTTGTCAATTTTCAACCTTTCTATATGACTCATAAAATGGGCTGGCAGCTCACTTGTAGGACTTGATCCATCCTCATATCCCCAAAGAACGTATATACTATTTCCATTCTCTGAAACCTTTACTATTCCCAAATTTGTTTCTGGAGAATCAATCACATTTTTAAAATACTTACCTGTTCCTGTAACTAAAAATATCTTGTTTGCCAATTCTTTTACCGGGAAAGATAATTTGATTTCCCTTGTGAATTTATTTGTATCAATATATTTACTTACTTCATCATCATAAAGCAAATAGCTTATATTTCCTCCATTTCGTTCATCCCATCCCATTCTCCACATATTATAAGTAACTTTCATCATTTCTTTTAAAAATGGAGCTTCTAATATTTTATTATTACAGCATTTGTTATCCAATGTAATCATTCCTTTCAACTATTTCCTCTTAACTAATACATCCTTTTCATATTGTTTTACTTCATCAAACCATTCTTCACGTACAGGGACATCCATTTTTTCACAGTAATAATCCCATACATCGGAAAATGGATATGATTTAAATTCCTCTAATAACACAATTCTTGAAGTATAATCTTTTTCTAATTCCAATTTCTTTAATAATTCTGTAGGTTCCAGCATAGCCTTAAGCAGTGCCTTTATCATATTTCTTGCTCCAATAACCCATGCTGCTATACGATTTACGCTTCCATCAAAGAAATCCAATCCTATATGAGTTCTCTTTATTAAATCATTTCTAACAAGTTCATGAGCAATTTCTTCAAGTTCATCACTCATTATAACTATATGGTCACTATCCCATCTAACTGGTCTGCTTACATGTAATAACAGTTCATCAGTAAACATCAAAACTGATGATATTTTATTTGAGATAGTTTCTGTTGGGTGAAAATGTCCAGCATCCAGGCATATTGCCTTGTTATTTTTAATTGCGTATCCCATATAAAATTCATGAGAACCAACTACATAACTTTCTGATCCTATCCCAAATACTTTACTTTCAACTGCATCCAAATTGTATTTTTCATCTACGTTCTGAGAAAATATTTCATCTAAAGAATCCTTCAATCTCTTTCTCGGTTCCAACCTATCTATTGGAGTATCCTTATATCCGTCTGGCACCCAAATATTAGTTACACATTTTTGTCCAAGTTCTTTTCCAAAATACTCTCCTATTTTCCTGCATGCCATACAATGTTTTATCCAAAAATCTCGAATTTTTTTATCAGGATTACTTAGTGTAAATCCATCTTCAGATTTTGGATGAGAAAAACATGTGGGATTAAAATCGAGTCCCAGTCCATTTTCTTTAGCCCATTTAACCCAGCTTTCAAAATGCTTGGGTTCTAATTCATCTAGTTCAACTTTTTCATGGGTGTCTGCATATATTGCATGCAAATTTACCTTATGCTTTCCAGGAATTAATGCAAGTGCCTTTTCTATATCATTTCTAAGTTCTAATACGTTTCTAGCTGCTCCAGGATAATTTCCTGTAACTGATATTCCTCCAGTTAATTCTTGGTCTTTGTTTAAAAATCCTCTGACATCATCTCCTTGCCAACAGTGCAGCGATATTTTTATTTTGGATAGCTTGTCCAAAACCTTATCCACATCAATGTCATATTTACCATATAATTTTCTAGCCTCACTATATCTCGTTAATATACTCTGATTCATATTCTTACCTCCATAAATTATTTTAAAATACACAATTTTAAGAATTTTTCATATATACCACTTAAATTTTTAACTTTACAAGGATTATATTCATCTATCTTAAAAGATTGCCTAACTAATTTTCTGGCTTCGGTAATATTTTGAATTTCAAAACTTGATATCATTTGGACTATTATGTTTCCAAGTGCCGTCGATTCCACCGGACCTGCTATTACCTCTCTCTCTATAACATCTGAGGTCGTCTGGCACAAAAGCTTATTTTGCACTCCACCACCAACTATATTCAAAGTATTAATTTTATTTCCGGTTACTTCTTCCAGCTCTTCAATCGATCTTCTATAAGTAAGAGCTAAACTGTCGAAAATACACCTTGATATCTCACCTGCAGTATGAGGAACATTTTGTTCACTTTCTTTACAATACCTCTGAATTTCCTCTATCATGTTTTCAGGTTTTATAAATCTACAATCATTACAATTTATAATATATTTAAAAGCTTGCACTTTAAGAGCTTCGTCAACCAATTCCGAAAAACTGTATTTGTTATTATAATTTCTACGCACCTCCTGTATTAACCACAACCCAATTATATTTTTCAAAAATCTGTAGGTGCTAAAGGCTCCTCTTTCATTTGTATAATTATTTTCAAATGCAGCTTTATTATTTATCGGCTTATTCATTTCTACGCCAAGCAAAGACCAGGTTCCACTACTTAAATAAGCAAAATTTTTATCACATCCTGGTACTCCAAGGACTGCCGATCCTGTATCATGCGTTGCAACCGATATAAGTGTACATTCTGGAAGGTTATACTTCTCTTTTAAACTTTGTTTTATACTGCCAACATTTTGTCCAGGCTGAATTAGTTTTGCAAATTGGCTTCTTTTAAGCCCTAAAATATTTAATAAGTCCCCATCATATTCTTTGGTCTCCAAATTCAATAATTGTGTTGTTGAGGCATTTGTAAGCTCATTTATATAATTTCCCGTAAGTAAATAGTATAAATAGTCTGGAATTAATAATATTTTTTCCACCTGTTTGAGTTCATCTTTATTATGTACATAAAGTTGATACAGTGTATTAAAATTTAAAAATTGAATCCCCGTTTTTTTATATATTTCTTCAAGTGACATGAATTTTGAAAATTCCTCTATAGCATTTTTTGTTCTTTCATCCCTATAAGAATAAACTTTTGATATTCTATTTCCATGTTTGTCAAGTAAAACATAATCAACTGCCCAGGTATCTATTCCTAATGTACATTTATCTATTCCTAACTTAGCAGCTTTTTGAAGTCCTATTATTATATTGTTATATAAATTATTTATATTCCAAAAATACTCTCCATCTTTTCTTATAATTTTATTTTCAAATCTGTGGATCTCTTCAATGACTATTTTACTATTTACCATTTTTCCTAATACTAAACGTCCACTAGATGCCCCTATATCTACTGCTATGTGAAATCTCATCTTATTTAACACCTCTTTTTAGAACTCCCAATAATTAAATGTTTTGTACTCGTTTACATACATATTATATATTTGTCAGTGTTTGTTGTCAACATATTTTATTGTTATCTATTGTTTTTATCTTTTATTTTGTTGTATTTTATCTACATTCGTTATTAAATCAACCTCTTATTTCAAATTTATTTACTATTTTAAAACCTTTGGAAATATTAATATTATATTTTTTACTACTTTATAAATATCTTAATAGATACTAGCTTTATTGGATAGACTATACCACAGTATTCACTAAAACCTTATTATCATTTGTTACTAAAATTGTACAACTAATAAGTAGATAAAAGATTAGTTATATCTATTTTAGAATTATCTTTACTTAAGTCTCAAAACAACATAAAGCAACATTTTGTATTGCTTTCTATAGATTTAAGGACTATATTCTGTTACAATAAATAATATATTATAGTTTTATATACTAATGGGAGGTATTTTGTCCTATGCTAGCAATAGAAAGAAAACAAAAGATAAAAGAAATTATTATGAACGAAAAAAAGATTTATGTAAATAATTTAAGTAAACTATTTGAAGTTACAGAAGAAACTATTCGTCGAGATTTAGAAAAATTAGAACAGGAAGGCATCGTAACAAGAACTTATGGAGGGGCTATATTAAATAGAGAACAGACTAATGATGATCAACCATTCTTGAAAAGAGCAACAAGAAATTTAGATGCAAAACAAAAACTTGCCCTAAAAGCACTTCCATTTATAAAAGAAAAATCTACAATTATGGCAGATTCAAGTTCTACTGTTCTAGAATTATTGAAACTATGCAAAGGAATTAAAGATATTACTGTTATGACCAATTCCATTGAAATATTAAATAGTTTATCAAGATCCTCCGTAAATGTTATTTCAACTGGAGGAATTTTTAATTACAATTCAATGTCATTAACAGGTTCTATCTCCAAAGATGTTATAAAAAAATATAATGTTGACTTAGCTTTTATAAGTTGTAAGGGACTTGATAAAAATAAAGGTATTACTGATTCTAATGAATCTGAAGTTGAACTTAAAAGAGCTATGGCTAGTCAATCTAGCAAAGTATTTCTATTAGTAGACAGTTCAAAGTTTACCAAAGTAGCTTTTATCCACTTGTTTGATTTTAATAATATAGACTATATAGTTACAGATATTAGTCCTTCTCAAGATTGGATAGATTTTTTACATAAACACAATATAGAACTTATCTTCTAAATCCTTACTCCATATATTTGGGGGATGAGCATAGATTTAATTTTTATATAAATCTATGTTCATCTCCATCCAAAAATTAACATCTGGTTCATTAAAGCCTATGTGCCCATTAGCTCCTATTCCTAATAAGTATGCCCAAGAAATTTATGATGTAGGAGTAAGAACTATAACAGTTACTGTAAACGCTGTGGATCCATGTATTGGAAGTAAAATTATATATCCTATGTAAATAAGGTAAATTCGGTATTGATTCCAGGCATTAATAACCAACATATAGGTTCAATAGCTAAAACTGTTAAAGACGCAGGAATATTTCTATACAACATCATGCCATTTATACCTCAACACGACTTCAGCCATATTCCTGTTCCTACATAAGAGTTTTTCAAAGGCTGCTAAAGAAATTTATATTACTCAACAGGGCTTAAGCAAGGCAATTAGTAATTTGGAAGAAGAACTTCAATATCCTTTACTTCATACTACACCTAAAGGAATCAAAATAACAAAATATGGGCAATACTTGCAAAAACGATCGGAACATATTGTACAGGAGTTTGATTTGATTTTAGATGACATGAATAAAATGGCTAATATCAATGAGGGAACTCTAACCGTATGTTTTAGCTTTGGAGTTCTTAATGCTCTATCACCAGATATTATATCTGACTTTCAAAAAACTTATCCTAACATTAAGTTAGTTATAAAAACTTATCCTGATTCAATTTGTGAAGAAGTTGTTATGAATGAAAAAGCAGATCTAGCTGTTTCAATTGGCCCTATTAATGAAAAAACTTTTAATTCTACTGCCATTAAATCTCAGTATCCTTGCATTTTAGTAAATAAAAAAAATCCATTGTCTAAAAAAACATCAGTGGATTTTAAAGAATTAAAAAACGAAAGATTTATTATTCTTAATGAAAAATTTCATTTTTATCACAACTTTATTAATAAATGCAGAGAATCAGGTTTTGAACCAAATATAGTCTTTACTACCTCAGAAATTATTACCGTTCATAAACTAAGTCATTTCAATAAAGGTATTGGAATAAGTATTGATTTCATGGCTAAAGATATTAACTATGAGGACATTTATCCGATTCCTTTTAAAGACCCTTCTTTCAAATGGGAAATTTGTTTAATAACTAAGAAACATCGATTTGAGCCCAATTTAGTGAAAATATTCACAAATTATATGCTAAATTACTAAAACTACTATACATGCGCTATTTTTACTTACTAAGCTGCCGTAACCTCTGTACTATAATTAATTGGATTTCCAGTTGCACTCAAAAGCCAAAAGATAAGCAGTTGTAATTCCTATAACCATTCATTTTTTGGCAGTTATAGCAGCATTTGACCCTGCAGGCCTACTGATTATCAATTAGCATTTTTATATTATGCTAATTAAATTTTTTTAGATACTTCTTCCAATACTTCAGCAGTTGAAGAAAGTTCTTGAATAGATGAAGTTATTTCCTCTATTGCACTACTTGCTGCCTCAAAATTGGAATTTGATTTATTTATGCTATTAGTAACAAGCTCCATAGAGCTAGTAATTTCTTTTAGAACAGAATCAATTTCTTTAACTGATTCACTACTTGATTTAGACAACTTTCTTATTTCTTGTGCAACTACACCAAATCCTTTTCCATTATCTCCTGCTCTTGAAGCTTCAATAGCTGCATTTAATCCTAAAAGATTTGTCTGCTTTGAAATGCTTTGTATAAATTTCAAGATTTCATTTGTATCTTTAGCATTTTTATTAGCTTTATTTAATGCATTAGAAGTATCTTCATTTGAGTTAACTATGTTTTGGATTTGCTCACAAATATCACTGCTTGCCAAAGACATTTGTTTAAGAGAACCAGATACATTTTTAGATAGAGTCAGCACCTTATCCATATTTTCAAGACTTTGTGCTGCTAGCAAAAGACCTATCACCTTGTTATTGTTGTCTTTAATTGGAATTGAATATGATCTAAAACGTACTCCATACAATTCTTTAGGAACAACTTCTATTACTGGTTTCCCAGTTTTTAATGCCTCAGCTGGAGGACCTACTTTAGGTATCGGATCTCCTTCCTTGTCTCCTAAACTTAGTTTATCGCTGTAAAGAATTTTCAAAATTTTTTCTGTATCAGTAATATATATAGTCATATGATGATAAAAAAGTATATCTATGTATTGCAGTGAATCATTTAAAGAATTGAATATTGTATTTTCAACTATTGGTGATAACATATCTTTCCCCCCAAGTAATTTACTATAAATACAACATATATTATACATCTTATTTATATAAATTGAAATATATCCCTTACATTTGTATATAAGTAAATTTGTGTTGAATCCACCATATGTCTATTTTATGAAAAAACTACAAATAAGAAAACACCCAATAGTCTCCTGCAATATTACTACAATAAACAAGTGGGTATTTCCATTTAATATTAAATCTAAGGCTTACTATATTGTAAGGCTTTTCTCCCTTCATCACCAGTACTTATACGTATAACGTTTTCAATATCATAAACAAATATTTTTCCATCACCCATTTCTCCTGTATGAAGTACTTTTTTAGCAGTTTCAATAACAAGCTCTACGGGTACCTCACAGACTACCACTTCTAATTTTACTTTTGGTAGTAGATTAATATCCATGGTCAACCCACGATAATATTCCTTATAACCTTTTTGTACTCCGCACCCTAAAACATTTGTAACAGTCATACCTGTAACACCAATGTCATTTAATGCTTCTCTTAATTCCTCTAATTTAGCTTTGTGAGTAATAATATCCACCTTTTTAAGTTTATTACCCATTGTTTTACCTCCCTTATTAAATATATTTCAGTTTCTTTCATAATTCTACTAGCATTGATCTGGATACTTAAAATGTACAAATCCGTAAATTAATCCTTTACATAATATTATATCAAGTACGATTTCAAAGGTTACCTACTCTTTTCAGATTTTAATTCCGAAATCACTTAAAATACAAATTTATATTATGTATTTAAATTTTATACTATTTTATAAAGACTTTTCAACTATATTTTTATATTTATATTAAACTTACAATCCTCCATAGGCTTCTTCACCATGTTCTGTAATATCTAAACCCATCTGTTCATCTTTTTCACTTGCTCTTATACTGCTTACGACATTAATTACTTTAATTATAATAAATGTAACTACTGCTACATATATAATACTAGATAAAATGCCTATAACCTGAATTCCAATCAATTTCGGATTTCCATGTATTAATCCATTTCCACCAGCTGAATTTACTGACTTCCATGCAAATATTCCAGTAGCGATTCCCCCCATATTCCTCCTACACCATGACATCCAAAGATATCTAATGCATCATCATATCCAAACTTAGCCTTAATAAAAGTAATAGATATATAACATATAACTCCTGCTACTAAACCAACAATCATTGAAGCTAGAGGGCTTACAAAACCTGCAGCTGGAGTTATAGCTACAAGACCTGCAACTATTCCACTAACAACTCCAAGAGAAGTTACTTTCTTTCTATAAGTAAATTCACAAACACTCCAACTTACTACCGAAACTGCTGCAGTTACTATGGCAAACATAAGCTGAAATAGCATAAATGCTTGCTGTGGAATTGTACTTCCATAATTGACGTTTGGCGCAAATTCTACTCCTTTTAAGCCAGCAAAATTAAGACCACCTATTAATCCTCCTATATCCTTTCCAAAACATAGTGTATACCCTAAAGGATATAAATTTTAATTAAACACCCTATAGTGGTATTAAGTCCAATCAAAGAACACACAAAAACACCCACTAGTCTACTGTAATATCACTACAATAAACAAGTGAGTGTTTCTGTATTTAGAACCTGTGAAATTCTTTCTTGGTGCTCCTAGCAGGATTCGAACCTGTGACCTACTGATTACGAATCAGTTGCTCTACCATCTGAGCCATAGGAGCAAAACACAATACTATTTTAATACAAAATTCTATTTTAATCAAATATAAAAAAAATTTTTTTATATTGTTATCATAATCATCCAAATATGATTGATTTCTTAGCATATCTTGAAAATATATGGATAATACTAAATTATATAGTTAGCTCTAATAATAACTAATCATATCTATGCCATTCATTTATTTTTAGACTTTGACTTTCTTTGACCTTTATTGTACTATAATAACTGTAATAAGGATTTACAAAATATAAAAACAATTTAGAAAACATAGAAAATAAAATCTATAAGGAGGTATTCATTATGTTTGATATGGTTCCATTTAGAAGAAACAATTCTTTAAAAAGAGGTGATGCATTCGATAACTTTGTAGATTCATTCTTTAATAATGACTTTTTCGCACCTATGAACATGAATAGTTTTGACAATGGTTTTAAAGTTGATCTTAAGGAAAATGAAACTTCTTATGTAGTTTGTGCTGATCTACCAGGAATAAATAAAGATTCCATAGACTTAGATTTTAACAACAATTATTTGACTATATGTGCAAAAAGAGATGATTCTATTGAAGATAAAAATGAAAACTTTGTAAGGCGTGAAAGAAGATACGGTGAATTCAAAAGAAGTTTTTACATCGACAATGTAGATGATTCAAATATTACAGCTTCCTTTAAAGATGGAGTTTTAAGAGTTGATCTTCCAAAACTTAATAGAGAAAAAGGAAACGGCAAAAAAATAGATATACATTAATAAAATTTGATAATTTTTAGAAAATAATAAAATTTTATTTAGGAGGTATTCATTATGTTTGATATGGTTCCATTTAGAAAAAACAATTCTTTAAAAAGAGGCGATGCATTCGATAACTTTGTAGATTCATTCTTTAATAATGACTTTTTTGCACCTATGAACATGAATGGTTTTGGCAATGGTTTTAAAGTTGATCTTAAGGAAAATGAAACTTCTTATATAGTTTGTGCTGATCTACCAGGAATAAATAAAGATTCTATAGACTTAGACTTTAATAATAACTACTTGACCATATCTGCAAAAAGGGATGACTCTATAGAAGATAAAAACGAAAACTTTGTAAGACGTGAAAGAAGATATGGTGAATTCAGAAGAAGTTTTTATATTGATAATGTAGATGACAAAAACATTACAGCTTCTTTTAATGATGGAGTTTTAAAAGTTATCCTTCCAAAACTTTCACAAGGTAAAAGACAAGGTAAGAAAATAGATATACAATAAAAAATTACTTACTACGAAATCAATATAATCAGACTAAAAAGCACTGTAAATAAACTTTACAGTGCTTTTTAGCTATTCCTGATGTATAACATCTAAATTACCAAACTTACTGAACTGACCCATCCAGGCCAATTTTACAGTGCCTGTAGGACCATTTCTCTGTTTTGCAATAATACATTCCGCAACATTTTTATCTTCTGTATCCTTATCATAGTATTCATCCCTGTACAAAAACATAACTATATCTGCATCCTGCTCTATTGATCCGGATTCTCTTAAATCTGACAGCATAGGTCTATGGTCCGTTCTAGCTTCAGGCGCACGTGATAATTGGGACAAGGCAATAACAGGACATTCCATTTCCTTTGCTAGTGCTTTTATGGATCTGGATATCTCTGAAACTTCCTGCTGCCTATTCTCTGAGCCTTTACCTCCACTCATAAGCTGTAGGTAATCCACAACTATCATATCTATACCATGTTCCATCTTTAATCTTCTGCATTTAGACCTCATTTCCATAATGGTTATACCTGCAGTATCATCTATAAATATCTTTGCAGCAGCAAGAGGCCCTGAAGCTCTAGCTATATTTTCCCAGTCCTTATCTTCTAAATTTCCCGTTCTTAAATTAAGCATATCTACATGTGCCTCGGAACATAAAAGCTTATAAGCTAATTGTTCTTTTGACATTTCAAGAGAAAACATAGCTATTTTTTTACCTTCCCTTAAAGCCGCATATTCCGCTATATTTAAGGCAAAAGTTGTTTTACCCATAGAAGGCCTAGCCGCCACAAGTACCATATCTCCCTTTTGAAAACCTGACGTCTTAGCATCTAACTCTCTAAATCCAGAGGCTACTCCTGTAGTTTCACCTTTATTGTTAAATAACCTCTCTATTTCAGTAAATCCTCTTTCAAGTACAACATTCATAGGCTCAAAATCAGAAACTTTTCTATTACTTGACAAATCAAATATAGATTTTTCAGCCATATCAATGGTTCCTACAACATCATCCTGATTTTTATAACTTTCTTCTATTATCTTGGTAGAAGCCCTAATAAGTTTTCTCAGAACAGATTTATCTTTTACAATTTTTATATAGGATTTTAAATTAGCAGTGGACACTATTGATCCGCTTAGTTCACTTATATAAGTTATACCACCTGCTGCTTCAAGTTTTGATCTCGATTTTAAGTTTTCAGTCAAAGTTATTATGTCTACAGCTATATCTTTTTTATACAAATCAAGTATTGAATCAAAAATAACCTTATGTGAATCCTTATAAAAATCCTCGGTGTTTAGAACTTCCATAGCTTCAGCTATGGAAGTTTTATCAATAAGCATAGATCCAATTACACCTTGTTCAGCCTCTATATTATGAGGTATGCTTCTAATAGATGTATCCATACAGATGTCTCACTCCCTAGAATTAAATGTTACCATTTGCTTAATTGATCTACAGGTGAAATAGAAATTGTTTCAAATTAACACTCTGTTTATTTAGAATCAGAAGATCAATTCTATAAGTTCCTCAATATTTGATACAGCCTTAATTTCTATATCCTTAATATCAGTAGGTACTTCTTTTAAATTTTCTACAGGTAGTAACATTGTCTTTATTCCCTTTCTCCTAGCACCATAAGCTTTTTCAAATATTCCACCTACAGGTTTTATCTTTCCTCTTAAAGATATCTCTCCTGTTACAGCTACATCTTGCCTTAAAGGTTTTTGTAAAAGGGCGCTTATAATACATACTGTAATAGCAGCTCCTGCTGAAGGACCATCAATCCTTCCTCCGCCTATTACATTTACATGGATATCATAATCACTCATATCTTTATCTGTTATTTTTCTTATAACTGAAGCTGCATTAAATACAGAATCTTTTGCCATACTTCCTGCTGTATCATTAAATCTTACAATTCCCTTGCCTTTTTCTTTAGCTTCAAATGTAACAGCTTCTATCTCTATAGTAGAGCCTATATATCCACTTACTCCTAATCCATAAATATGGCCAATTTCATAGGTAGACTTTGAAGGCACTTCTTCAAAAGGTACAAATCTACTTATAGATATAACCTTCTTTAAATCCTCTACTGAAATTTTAACTTTATCATTTAAATCACTTATTCCATTATTATAAAGTACATACCCATAGACATCTGATAATATGTTAATAGCTTTTCTACCTTCAATTGTATATTTACTTATAAGTTCAGAAACCCCACTCTCAATTTCAATATTAAGTTTTTCAGCGGCATCTTCCACTATTCTCTGTATGTCCTTCACAGAAAGCGGCTCAAAATAAACCTCAGTACATCTTGATCTAAGGGCAGGATTTATTTCACTTGGCTCTCTAGTTGTAGCTCCTATAAGTAAAAAATCTGCAGGAGCTCCCTTTTCAAATAAATACTTTATATACTTAGGTATATTCTCATCATCTGGATCATAATATGAAGATGAAAACTCAACTCTTTTATCTTCCAGTACTTTTAGCAACTTATTCTGGAGCATTTCATCCAATTCTCCTATTTCATCAATGAAAAGAACTCCACCATGAGCTTCTGTAACAAGTCCAGGTTTTGGTTCTGGTACTCCTACTTCCGCTAAGTCTCTCTTAGTTCCTTGATATATAGGGTCATGTACAGATCCAAGAAGTGGATTTGTAATTTCCCTAGGATCCCACCTTAAAGTACTTCCATCTACCTCTACAAACTTAGCATCTTTTCTAAAAGGTGTAAATTTTAACTTTTTTGCTTCTTCTAAAGCAATTCTAGCTGCTGTAGTTTTCCCTACTCCCGGCGGCCCATATAAAATTATATGCTGCGGATATGGTGATGCTATTTTAGACAGTATAGACTTTATAGCTCTCTCTTGGCCAATTATTTCATCAAAAGTTTCTGGTCTTAGAAGTTTTTGAATGTTTTTGCTAAGCCCCTTAGAATCCAGTACCTCAAGTTGAGCATACTTTTTCAAGGTTTTTGCGTTTTCAGGTCCTTTTCGCTTTTTTATAATACTGAGTCTAACCTCATCCATATATTTGTCCTGATGTTCTGTAAGGTTTTTCTCTACTTCCTTTTCAATCTTAGTTCTTACATATCTTTCTGCTAATGTTTCTGCTATCCAATTGTTGGTGCTTTCTAGTGCATCATATACATTTGATTCATCTGGTATCTCAGTTAATCCTTTTCCATCACTAACTATTTTATTTAGAGCATATATTCTTTCAAATAAATTCTCACTATTCATATAGCCTTTTAAATTATACCTTACTACTCTGGCATTCACAGTACCTTTATCCATTATCTTTTTCAAAAGATCATATAAAACTTTTACTTGAGTATTTATTGGAATAGAATCATTTAATTCCCTATTTAATCCATCAACAAATTGTAATTTCACAAATTTTCCTCCTTATTTCTCTGCAATAACTACTTTTATTTTAGTGGATATCTCAGGATACAATTTAACTTCTACATCATAGGTACCAAGTTGTCTTATGTTGTTAACTGCTATTTTCTTTTTATCCACATTTATATGAAATTTTTTGTTTAATTCATCTGAAATGTCTTTTCCTGTTATTGATCCAAACAACCTTCCATTTTCCCCTGATTTTACAGTTAGTTTTATCTCTTTGCCCTTTAAGCTAGCAGCAAGTTTTTGTGCTGCTTCTATTTCAGCAAGTTTTTCTTTTCTCTCTGCTTCCTTTTTGTTATTCAATATATGAAGATTTGACTGATTTGCTTCTTCTGCAACTCCCCTTGGTATTAAATAATTTCTAGCATATCCATCTGAAGCATTTATTACTTGCCCTTTTTTCCCTAAAGTTTTTACGTCCTTTAATAATATAACTTTCATCTATTCTTCACTCTCCTCAGTATATTCATTTATAGCCTCATCTAATTTTTCTATAGCCTCATCTATGGTTACAGATTCTAATTTAGCTCCTGCCATAGTCATATGTCCTCCCCCTCCTAGGCCTTCAAGTATAATTTGAACATTTATATCCCCTAAGGATCTAGCACTAATAAATACTTCATCTTTTATTTTAACAAAAACAAAGGATGCTTGAATACCTGTAATATTTAGTAGCTCATCTGCTGCTTGGGCAACTAATAATAAATTTGCCATTTCTGGGGGACATACTGCTATAGCAATACCATTATTTATCTTTGCTGATTTTATAATTTCAGCTCTCTTTAAATAAGTTTCAAAATCATAGGAAAAAAGCTTTTTTATATCTATGGTGTCTGCTCCCAATCTTCTTAAAAATGAAGCGGCTTCAAAAGTTCTTACACCAGTTTTAAAATAAAAATTCTTTGTATCCACACATATGCCTGCTAGAAGTGCTTCTGCCTCTATTGGCTTTATATTTGGTTTTTCTACCATATAAGGCAGCATTTCAGTAACCAATTCAGAGGTAGATGAAGCATAAGGTTCAATGTAACTTAAAAGAGAATTTTTAATGAGATCTGTAGTTCTTCTATGATGATCTATTATAACTATTCTATCAAACTTCTTAACTAATTGCATATTTTGTACATGTCCTTCACTATGTACATCTACAATTATAAGAAGGCTATTTTCATCTATCTTATCTTCACAATTTTTGCTGTGTATAAAAACATTATCGTATTCCTTCTCTTCTTTTATCTTATCTAATATAACTTTTATGCTTTCATTACTATCATCTAATATGATAAAGCATTCTTTATTCATTAAACTAACTACACTGCGAATTCCAACAGCAGATCCTAAACAATCTATATCTGGTTTCATGTGTCCAATTATAAATACATTTCTACTATCCTTTATTATATCTACAAGAGCCTGAGCTATTACCCTAGCCCTTACTTTTGTTCTTTTTTCAATTTCCTTAGTCTTTCCTCCATAAAACAAAAGTTTATCTCCATTTTTTACAACTGCCTGGTCTCCTCCACGTCCTAGTGCCAATTCCTTAGCCGATACTGCATATTTTTCATTCTCCAAGGGAGTATCACCACCCCTGCCAATTCCAATACTTAAAGTTACTGCAAGTTTATTTCCCATATTTATTTCTCTAATAGTATCAAGTATTTCAAATTTCTTTTCCATTTCTTTTTCTATGTACTTATTTTGTATGCAAAATACATATTTATTTGATTCATACTTTCTTATCATAGCATTTAAATTCTGAGCATAACTATTTATAGTTCTTTCTATTTCAGCTATTATAAGTGGTCTATCATCTTCTTCCATAGGCTTTACTACATCATCAAAATTGTCCACTTCCATTAACATTACTGCATCTTTGTTTGCATTTACTGAATTCATAATTTTAAAGGGTTTTGTTACATCATAGAAATATAAGAGCATAATTTTATCTTTAGAGTTTTCTGAAGTATCAACTATATTAGTATATATATCATAATATTTGTCCTTAATCTTTATATATCTAAATATAGTTTCCTTTCCATTTGCCACCTGCTTAACATTAAAATCTCTTACCACATTCTTAATATTTTGACCTAGTATATCCTTTCCTTCTAGTATGGAGGAAAAGTTTTGATTATACCAGAGTACATCACCGGTGATTTTTATTATAACAAGTGGGAAAGGAAGCTTTACAAGTGTATTTCTGGTAGCTATATCAAGTTGAGATGAAAAATCTTCTATAAACTTTTTCCACTTACTCTTTTTATATTCGGTATTTTTTACATTGTAAATTACAAGAAATGCATATAGACAGATAGCTATAATTCCTACTATCATATGCCCATATGCCATCAATATTAAAATAAGAAGAGCAATTATCACCATGTACACTTTATTACCCTTTATAAAGTAATTGTACTTATTATCCATTAAATGAGCCCCCAGTTACTATTTTTTCAATTTTCTATAAGGGTCTAGTTTTCTAAAGTCAAATACCATGTCTATAAATCCAGCCAAGCCATACACTAGGGACAGCTTAGTCATAACTGTAAATACTATAATCAAAACAATAATTTTTTTAGATACCTTATACCTATTCATAAGATAGTATGTAATCAATGATACTCCATCTAGTAAAAATACAAGTTCAAGTATAAGTCCTGAAGAATTAATTAAATACTGTCCAATTGCCATGTTGTTTCTGTTAAATAATATTCCTAAAACAAGTATAACACCAACTAATGTTCCTATTCTTGTATTCATATACCATTGATTAAAAGGTTTTGCTTCATTAACTTCATATTTTAACTTTTTAAGCACAACCCTTGTTATTGTGTAATTTAGATATGCCAAAATAACTGAACTAGCTATAATTACTCCTGGAATAAGTCTCATAATATATTCTGGTGTAAACATCTTAATTAAATCTTCTATAGGTGCCAGTTGACTGCTGGATACGCCTGCCTGCTGATAAATACTTTTACTTATTTCCATGGACTGGTTGAAATTTTTCACTATTTTACTTACAAAACCATATATTCCATCATTACTCATTAAAGTTATGTATATAGTGGTATAGATTGTTGTTCCTAAAGCCATTGCTATGGAAAGAAAGATAATTGTAGTTCCAAAATTTTTTTTATTTTTCACACAATATCCTAGTACAACTCCCGTAAATCCAACCATTATCATTGAAGATATTGCATATATAGGATTGTAAAACATTGCTATAAATATACCACTAGCTATTACAGAAATCAAAGTAACCTTATAATTATGCCTAATATACAAAATCGTTATAGGTATTGGTACTATAAAATTAGCAACTAAGGAAGCTATAGGTACATATATGTTTACAAGCATTATTATTACTGTAAGTGCTATGGTAAGCCCTGCTTCTGCTAAGGCTCTTGTGTTATATGTCTTATTCTGCATTTTTACCTCCATTATTCCCTTTCTTTGAGATAACTATATAGTTTACTTAAATCTTTGCCATCCTTTTCTATTTTGTCTTCTTCAATTATACCAATTTTCAATTTCTTTTTCATAGTTTGATCTACTGATTTATGTGAATAACCAAGCCTCTCTGCAAGTAAATATAATACTATTATTCCCCCGGAAATACAGTCTAGTATGGATTCTTGTGCTACATTACTGCCTCTTGTAAGCAATTTAAAAAAATCTGCTACTATACATAAAAGATTAGCCTTTAAATCTTCTATTATCTTAACATTATACATTATGTTGAAATTTTCTTTTTTCATACAATCATCCTCCTAGCCTTTAATTATATTTTAGTTGCTTTCATAGCTTTATGCAATAAATTAACATTGATTATGCTGCCAAATCATACATAAATTAAATCTATAGTAAAAAAACTAAATATAATTTAAAAAAAGTGAAGAATAAAAATTCTTCACTTTATAAACTACTCTGTTGTAAATGGCAGTAAAGCTATGTTTCTAGCTCTCTTTATAGCTACTGTAAGTTCTCTTTGATGTTTTGCACAGTTTCCAGAAATTCTCCTTGGAAGGATTTTTCCTCTTTCTGTAACATATTTTCTTAATTTATTTATATCTTTATAATCTATAAATTCAGATTTGTCCATACAAAAAGCACAAACTTTTCTCTTAGCTCTTCTCATTTTGCCGGAATTTCTTCTTCCGCCTTCTCTATTATTTGCCATAATGCTTTCCCCTCCTTACTTTTAAAAAGGTATATCTCCATCATCTACTGGAGTAATATCCTCTCCATAAATATTCTCATCAAAGTTTTGAGTTTTTCCAAAATTTTCAGATGAAGTTTGATTATATGAGTTCTTTGCAGATTTCTCTCCCCATTCTAGGAATTGAACTTCTTCTGCAATAACCTCAGTAACATATCTTCTAGTACCGTCTTTAGCTTCATAATTTCTAGTCTGGATTCTACCACTAATACCTATAAGTTTTCCTTTACTCATATAATTTGCAGTAGATTCAGCTTGTTTTCCCCATACAACTATAGGGATAAAATCTGCCTCTTTTTGCCCATCTTTAGAAAATCTCCTATCAACGGCTATAGTAAAAGTGGTAACTGCTGTACCATTTCCTGGTGTAAATCTCAATTCTGGATCTTTGGTTAATCTTCCAATTAAAACAACCTTATTCAATCAAAACACCACCTATTTTTCATCCTTTACTATTATATGTCTTATAACTGTATCTGTAATCCTGAATACTCTGTCTAACTCTTTTGGTAATTTAGGATCAGCATTAAAATTTATTAAGGTATAATATCCTTCGTTAACTTTGTTTATTTCATAGGCAAGTTTTCTCTTACCCCAAACATCAACGTTTTCTATTACTCCTCCACCATTTTCTATTACACCCTTAAACTTTTCTATGTTAGCTTTGCAAGCTTCTTCATCTAATGATGGTTGTAATATAAATATAGTTTCATACTTACTCATTGATTCCACCTCCTCCCTTTGGGCTAATGGCTGTGATTTCACAGCAGGGACTACAGTTATTCATTTTACTACTTTTTTAACATTAAATCAATTAATTTTTTTAATTATTGTGTCTCTTTTTCATCAGGTGAATTTTGCTTAATTATTTTTTTTACACTTTTCTCAAATTTATTTCTTGGAAGCATAACTATTCTTCCACATCCACAGCACTTAATCTTTATATCTGCCCCAAGTCTTATTACTTCCCACTCATTACTACCGCAAGGATGTCCTTTCTTCATTTCAACTACATCACCAATGTAATAAACTTTTTTCATGTACTATTCCCCCTTTAAATTTTTTATTACTAAATAAGGAGTTTTTATGTTTTCCTTTTTTAAAGTTTCTCCTATTTCTCTTCTAAGTTTCATCTCCATATCCCACTGTGTCATAGCCTTAGCCTTACCAGCTACTCTAATGGTTACTCTGTTATCTTTTATATTTGTTATTCCCTGAACAGTAGGTGCTTGGGTAATTGAACTATTTTCTTTGGCAAAATTCTCACACAATTGTGTCATTATTTCTATGACTTTTTGAATATCCTCATCATAAGAAATTTCCACATCTACTGTAATTCTTATGCTCCCCTTAGAATGATTGGTTACTTTTGAAATGAGTCCATTAGGTATTATATGAAGATCTCCATTAAAATCCCTTACTTTAGTAACTCTAAGCTCCATACTTTCTACGATGCCACTTTTATCATCTATACTTATGTAATCCCCTACGGAAAATTGATCCTCAAATAATATAAAAAATCCATTTATAATGTCTTTTATAATGCTTTGAGCACCTAATCCAACAGCCACACCTCCTATTCCTGCAAAAGTTAAACCAGTTACACCTACTTTAGGTGATATGACTGTAATTATTGTAAATATTCCAAAAAAGTATACTGAATACCTTAATACACTTTTTAAAATAGCTCCTATAGTTTTAGCTCTTTTATCATTCAATGAAATTCTAAAATCTTTCTGCCTTGAAACATATCTATTTATTATTTTGTTTCCTAGTTTAACGATGAGATACATAACTATAAGTATAAATATCACTTTAATAATTATCCAAACAAAATTATACATAGCTTGTGTGGATATGGATAATTTACCTATACTAATATTATCTCCATACATACTAACTTTAAGAAAAGAAAAAACACCACTTTCTTTCATGTTTTACCTCCAGAATTATAAGCAAATTTGCTTATATCCTAAACTACTTCTTTCATAAATATTTTTAATAGTTAACTTTTCTTCATTTATCAAACTTTTTACTGTATCTATATCCTTACTGTCAATTTTTATACTTATACCACAGCTTTTAGTTATAACTATTGGTGTAGGCATTATATTTACGTCTATTCCCTGTTCTTTTAAAATTTTTTCCCCATTTATAGCTCCGTGAGTATTTTTAAAAGTTACTACATAATATTCTTTCATAATTATAATCTCAGTTTATTAAAGCTGAACCTCCTTGTAAAATTTTACTATTATTTTATATACAACAACTCTAGATTACTTTATAATTATTGTATAAAGATTTACTTTTAGTGCATAATTTTAATAAAATTCTTTAAAACCAATACTTATTTTTTATATACTATTATATCAGAAATATGTTTTTTACGGATATATCATATAAACTTAACTAATAATTTATCTGATAATTGCCTACTTACTACCACGAACTCTGTGCAAGCAACTATCACCAAATCAAAGATTTGGGAATATCTGCTTTCCCCAATAAGTAGAATTTATTGATAATCTAAATTGTAAAATCTATATATCTAACAATATAATTATATAACAAAACACATTTTATTTTTATATAAACATAAAAAATATGTTTTATTTAATTTATTAATTAGAGAAAATCAAGAAGGGAGCTTTTAAATCGTGAATGAATTTATAAATAAAATAAATAGAATTAGTTTATTTATTATACTTTATACTATAATTTTCTTAGTATTCTTCAGTACACTTAATTACACATTGCCATTTGTTTTAGCTTTTGCTTTTGCTCTAATACTAAAAAGGCCTACTATTTTTATTTCGAGAAAACTTAGAATCAACCATGCTCTATCCTCTTTAATTACTACTATAATATTTTTTACCGTAATAATAACAGTACTATCATTTGGAATAACGGTAGTTACACAAGAAACTATACAATTAGGTAAAAACACTCAGCTATACATTTCTAGGAATTCTGATAACGTTTATAACTCTTTTTACAAATTACAAAAATACTATAATAACTTAGACCCTTATATAATAAATGCTTTAGAAAAAAACTTTACAAGTTTTATTACTAAATTATCAAATATAGCAGTAACTGTTTCAGGTAAATTAGTTTCTTCTTTAATAAACCTATTGACTACAATTCCTTACATATTAATGGTAATATTTTTCACACTACTTGCCACATATTTTTTTACTAGAGATATGACTTCTTCTAAAATAAGTATGAATACTTTGATACCGCAAAACAAAACAGATAAGATATTAAAAATATATAATGAAAGTAAACGGATGTTGGAAAATTACATACTATCCTATCTTATAATAATTTTAATAACTTTTTTGGAAACACTCATAGTATTTTCACTGTTTAAAATTAAATATGCCTTAATCCTCAGTATAATTTGTGCTATAGCAGACTTACTTCCTATTATAGGAATTGGCGCTATATATTTACCTCTTGCTATTATTTATCTTGCAATATTTAATAATTACATCACATGCACGGGATTAATTATATCTTACATTTTGGTTTCAGTTATAAGACAAATTATAGAACCTAAAATAGTTTCTTCATCTCTTGGTGTACATCCTGTAGCCGTATTAGCAGCGTTATTTATAGGCTTAAAAGCAGACGGATTTATAGGCATAATATTTTGCATATTTTTAGTTGTATTTTTTAATATATTTCATAAATTAGACATGCTGTAAAATTTTATAATAAAAAATGTTAATTATACGTATAATTAACCTCCATATGGCAAAAATCATAATATAGGAGGTTTTCTTATGATTAAAAAATTAACGTTAGATTCCACATGTAGAAATTCCGTATACACTTTAAGAGATAAAATAAGTGATGAAATATATCCCGTTGTTAAATCAGGTAGAACTATAGTAATACTTTGTATAGGAACAGATCGGTCTACTGGAGATAGTTTAGGTCCAATAGTAGGAGATAAATTGAAGTTTCTAATGAGGAATAAAGTTGAACTATATGGTAATTTACAGTATCCAGTGCATGCAAAAAATCTTAAAAATATTATAACTGAAATAAATTCTAAATACAACAAACCTTTTATAATAGCAATTGATGCTTGCCTTGGCACTATTCAAGATGTAGGCAAAATAATAATAGAAACAAAGCCTCTTACCCCCGGATCTGCAATGAAAAAATCATTACCTCAAGTAGGAGATTTAAGTATAACAGGCATCGTAAATATCTGTGGAGCCATGGAATTTATGGTATTACAAAATACTCGATTGTTTACTGTTATGCAACTTGCAGACACAATTTCTAGAGGGTTATATCATTCCATATTAAAGACTATAGGTGGTAAAAAGAATACAAGTTTTTTTCAAAATATAGAAGCTTAATGTTTTACTTATACTAAAATACTCTATCTCTAAGTATATACTCTATTTCTTCTATATTCTTTTTTCCTAAATCAATTATTAGAATATCCTTGTTCTTTATATTTAAGTTTGCAAGTCCATCATCTTTTAGCTTGCAAATTATAACATTATATTTAGTATCTGAATCATCTGTTACTATTATATATCCTCTTTTTTGCAATTCATAACTTATATAACTTAGATTCTTAGTAACATATATTTTCATATAAAAAACCTCCTTAAAAGATAATTTTCCCTTAAGGAGGTTCTTTATGTAAGTTATTATATTTTCTTATTTACACATTCTTCTAAAACTTGTTTTTCTTCTTGAGATAACTCATATCTTGACATTCCGCTATCAATAGGTTTTGCATAAGTAGTACTCTCATCTCTTCCATATATTCCTGTAATTATTACACCATCATTTTTCCCATCTAGTAGTGCAACTGAAAAACTCAAGTCACTTCCTACATCCTCAAAAGCCCTGTATCTTATAATGGATATTTTTTGAATGCAGTCTTTTATTTTTAAATTTAAGCTATTATAAAGTTCTTTCATGTCTTTAGATTGTTCTTTTACATCATCTATATTATCTAAGTAACCTACAATAAGTTCTTCTAAATTCTTATTGTTTGAACCTCTCATGATTTTTCTATACCTTTTTTCCAATCTACTTAAAGATGTAAAAATCACCATATTCATAATTAACAATATCAATACTAATACAGCTAATCCAATTATAATATAAGGTTGTAAACTTCCTATTAAGCTAATAATATTTTGCATATCTTTCTCCTTTCATAAAAATGTTTCACATGAAACATTTAAACAAGACGTATTAAATTTTTAGTATATCTAATATTCTCTGCAAATCTTCTTGAGAATAATATTCTATTTGTATTTTTCCTTTATTTTTTTTATCCATTAGTGAAACCTTAGTACCAAATAAATCCTCTAGTTTTTCTCTTATATCTACATAATAGGGATTTGCTTTTTTTATATTATCATTCTTAGCTGCCTTACTAGAATTTAGATTTTTAATAATTTTTTCTATATCTCTAACTGTTAAATTTTCATCTATTATATTTTGTGCTAATTTATATTGTAGTTCTCCATCGTCCACACCCAGGAGTGCTCTACCATGCCCTTCTGTAATAACTCCATCTATTATATATTCTTGAACTCTACTGTCTAAATTCAAAAGTCTCATACAATTAGTAATTGCAGTCCTCGATTTACCTATCTTTACACTTAATTCTTCTTGAGTTAAATTAAAATCATTAATTAATCTCTTATAAGCTAAAGCCTCTTCTATTGGATTTAAATCCTGTCTCTGTATATTTTCTATAAGGGAAATTTCTAGGATTTCCTTATCAGATAAATTCATTATGATTGCAGGCACTTCTTTAATATTAGCTAATTTTGCAGCTCTCCATCTTCTCTCACCTGCAACTATGCTATATGCATCATCTCCTATTTTATTAAGTATAAGTGGTTGTATTATACCATGCTCTTGTATTGACTGAGAAAGTTGTAATATTTTTTGTTCATCAAAGTTTTTCCTAGGTTGAGTTTTATTTGCACTTATTAAGTCAATATCAATAAGTATTGTATCCTTTTTGCTTTCTTCCTTCTCTTCTAACGCACTTTCAGGTATCAATGCTCTAAGTCCTTTACCTAATCCATATTTTTTATTCAAATCTCACTCACTCCTTTTGCCTATGCAAAAATTCTTTAGTTAATCTTTCATAAGCTTTAGCACCTTTACATTTATCATCATAAAGTACTATAGGTAGTCCAAAACTAGGAGCTTCAGCTAATCTTATATTTCTAGGTATGGTACTTTTATATACTTTATCTTTAAAATATTTTTTTACTTCTGAAATCACTTGAGTAGACAGATTAGTTCTCCCATCACACATACTCATAATAACCCCCTCAATTTTTAAGTCTTTATTTAAGGATTCTGTTATCAATTGTACTGTGTTAACTAGTTGTCCAACACCTTCCAAAGCATAAAATTCACATTGGATAGGTATAATCACACTATTTGATGCTGTAAGTGCGTTTATAGTCAAAAGTCCCAAAGACGGAGGACAATCTATAAATATAAAATCAAATTTAGCTTTTAACTTTTTTAAATTATTCTTTAATATATTTTCTCTGTTTTCTTTATTTATTAATTCCACTTCAGCTCCAGCTAGTTCTATAGTTGATGGCACTATAGAAAAATTATCTATCAATTCACATTTTTTTATAACATTATCTATCTCAACATCTGAAGTTAATATATCATATATAGAAGCATCTAATTTTTCCTTATCAATTCCCAATCCGCTAGTAGTATTACCTTGAGGATCAATATCTATATTCAATATTTTATATCCTTGCATAGCCAAATAAGCACTTAAATTGATACAAGTAGTAGTTTTACCAACCCCACCCTTTTGATTAAATATGGATATTACCTTCATTTAAATTCCCTCCTTCCAGCTTTATATATTCATCTTTTCTAATTATATATTTTTATTTAAAAGAATAAAAGAGTTTTTATTGTTAATTAACATTTAAATTTTTATAAAAAAATAAAATGTTTCATGTGAAACATTTTATTTTTTAGGAATAGTAATTATAATCTGAACCTCTTCGTCTGAATCCTCTGAAGTATACTTTGCATTCAACCCATATTTATCAAAAATCTGCTTAATTGTATTTATATATACTTTAGGAGAAAATATTCCTTTTATTTTCTTTCTTTTATTTTTTTTATTACTGGTGAGCTTGTCCAATTCTTTATTGATAAGTTCTTCTGTTTTCTTTACATTCAAAGATTTCTTAATTACGATCTTTAATATTTTTTTCTGAATCTCCAATGTTGGAAGTTTTAATAAGGCTCTCGCATGCCTTTCAGTTAAGTTATTCTCTAGTAACATAATTCTAATTTCTTTATCAAGTCTAAGAAGTCTAATCTTATTTGCAATAGTAGATTGCTTTTTTCCTATAGTTTCAGCTAGTTTCTCTTGAGTATAAGAATGATCCTTTATTAAATTATAGTATGCTTCTGCTTCTTCCAAAAAATTTAAATTTTCCCTCTGCAAATTTTCTAAAAGTGCAATTGCAGCAGATTCTTTATCACTTATGTCTACTATTATTACAGGAACTTCAGTAAGTCCTGCCTTTTTTGCTGCTCTCAGTCTTCTTTCCCCAGCAACTAATTCGTACTTATTTTCACCTAATTTTCTTACTGACAGTGGTTGAACTATTCCATATGAACTTATAGATTGAGCTAACTCTTCTAAACTTTCTTCATTAAAATATTTTCTCGGTTGATATACATTAGGTAAAATTAAATCTACGGGTATATAATTAACGTTCTTTTGCATATTTAACCATCCCTCTTATGTTTCCTATTGTTAACATTTCTTCACGGTTTTATAAAATCCTTCTAATTTATATAATTTTTATCCGACAAATTGTTACATTTATTTTAGTGGTTTTTTAGAAACTATACCTGCCTTTCTTGGATACATATTTGGTGTTCTCCTAATTTTTTTTATTACGACTAAATTATGATTAAGATCATCATTTTCTATTTTTATTATATCCTCTATTTTCCCACCTAAAATACTAACAGCTTTTTTACTTTCCTTAATTTCATCCTCAACAGATGGACCTTTCATAGCCACAAAATATCCACCTAATTTTATATAAGGAATACAAAACTCACTTAGAACAGTTAAATTTGCTACAGCCCTTGAAACTGCTGCATCAAATTTTTCTCTATACTCAATATCTTTAGAAAAATCTTCTGCTCTTCCATGTATACATTTTATATCATTTAATTCAATATCTGATATAACTTGATTCAGAAAGTTTATCCTCTTATTTAACGAATCTAAAAGCACTACTTTTATTTGAGGATTAACTATCTTCATAGGTATACCTGGAAATCCAGCTCCTGTTCCTATGTCAATAACATTAGAAATATCTCTTAATGGTGAAAATTTAAATATTTTTACACAATCTATAAAGTGTTTTTTTATTATATCTTCATCTTCTACTATAGTAGTAAGATTGATTTTGTTGTTCCAAAATTTTAATATATCCTTATATTTTATAAATTTACTATACTTTTTTTCATCAAATTCTAGTCCTACATCTTTACACGCAGTATCTATAATTTTAAAATATTGCATATTTAGTTCTCCAATCTACCTTCATTTACAGATCCTTTTCTCTATATTTTTTCTCCATATAAATTAGTAAAACAGAAATATCTGCTGGAGAAACCCCTGAAATTCTAGAAGCCTGACCTACACTCATAGGTCTTATCTTTTTCAACTTTTGGGTAGCTTCTATTCTCAGTCCATTTATCTTATCATAGTTTATGTCTTCAGGTATAATTTTATTTTCAAATTTTTTAAATTGACTTACTTGTTCTAATTGTTTCTCAATATACCCCTCGTATTTGGAAATAATGTTAACTTCTTCTTGAATATCTTCCCCAAGCTCTGGTCTATCTACATCAAGTGGTTGTACCTTAAAATAGTCAAGCTCTGGTCTTTTAATAAGCTCATATAAGCTTGTAGTTTTCTTTAATTCAGAAGAACCTATAGAATTTAAAAAATCAACTACTTCTTTTTTAGGCGTTATGTGAATATCTTTTATTCTTTCAACCTCTTTCTCAATGTCACTTTTTCTTTTTAAATACTTTCCATATCTTTCTTCGCTAACAAGTCCTATTTTATGTCCAAGTTCCGTAAGTCTCAAATCTGCATTATCTTGTCTCAGTATCAACCTATACTCTGCTCGTGATGTCATCATTCTGTAAGGCTCCTGAGTTCCCTTTGTAACTAAGTCATCTACTAAAACGCCTATATATCCATCTGATCTCTTTAAAATAAGAGGTGGATTGCCTTGTGATTTAAGCGCAGCATTTATACCTGCAATTATTCCCTGAGAAGCAGCTTCCTCATATCCTGAACTTCCATTTAGCTGACCTGCACCAAACAATCCTTCAACTTTCTTAAATTCTAGTGAAAGTTTTAGTTGTGTTGGATTTATACAATCATATTCAATAGCATAACCTGTTCTTAAAAACTCTACATTTTCAAGTCCAGCTATAGTTCTATACATAGCAATCTGCACATCTTCTGGCATAGAAGTAGATGCCCCATCTACATATAGTTCGTCCGTATTTTCACCTTCAGGCTCTATAAATATCTGATGCTTTTCCTTATCTGGAAATCTCATTACTTTATCTTCTATTGAAGGGCAGTACCTAGGACCTACAGATTTAATAGAACCATTATAAAGTGGAGATCTATTTATATTATCTCTTATTACCTTTAAAGTATTCTCTGTAGTATACGTTAAATAACAAGATATTTGGCTTCTATCTAAACTTCCACTCATAAAAGAAAAAGGAACTATTTTCTTATCACCTGGTTGTTCTATCATTTTTGAAAAATCAACACTTCGCTTATTTACTCTAGCTGGTGTACCAGTTTTAAACCTTCTAAGTTCTATACCAAGATCAAGTAAACTTTGAGAAAGGTCATTAGCAGGCATAAATCCATTTGGCCCCGAACTATAACTTACGTCTCCTATGATAACTTTACCCTTTAGATAAGTTCCTGTAGCCAAAACAACAGTTTTCGTCTCAAAATATGCTCCATTTTTAGTTAATACACCACATACTTTTCCTTTATCATCTGTTCTTATACTTAGTACTTCTATTTGTCTTAAAGACAAGTTATTTTGTTTTTCAAGTACTTCTTTCATTCTAACTGAATAGTTTTTCTTATCAGCCTGAGCCCTAAGTGAATGTACTGCTGGCCCTTTAGAAGTATTAAGCATTCTTGACTGTATAAAAGTATGATCAATGTTTACACCCATCTCTCCACCTAAAGCATCTATTTCCCTTACTAAATGCCCTTTAGCAGTTCCACCAACATTAGGATTACAAGGCATAAATCCTACACTATCTAAATTCATTGTACACACTAAAGTCTTACAACCCATTCTAGCAGCTGCAAGTCCTGCTTCACAACCTGCATGACCTGCTCCTACAACTATTACATCATATTTTTCTGAAAAATACTCCAATTTTTAACTACCTACTTTCCTAAACAAAATTGTGAAAATATTTTATCAATTATATCTTCTTCTAAGGTGTCTCCAGTTATCTTGCCAAGATTATCCCATGCATTTCTTATATCTATAGATGCCAAATCTATAGCAGATGTATTCTTTAATGCTCCTAAAGCTTCAATACAACTTTCCTTAGCTCTTATAAGTCCTTCCTTATGTCTAGCATTAGTTATAAATAAATCTCCCGGTTTAACCTCACCTTTAAAAAACAAGTCTTTAATACATGTTTTTATCTTATCCAATCCTTTACCTGTCTTTATTGAAGTTTTTATTATACAACTGGAATCTAAATTACAAATATCGTCTAAATTTATTTTATCATTTATATCAATTTTATTTAATAGAATTATATATTTTTTATCTTTTACATAATTCATAATCTCTTTATCTTCATCATCCAATTCTTCACTTGAATCCAGCATTAATATGACTAAATCAGCTTCATCTATCTTTTGTTTAGATCTTTCTACGCCAATTTTTTCTACCAAATCCTCCGTTTCCCTTATCCCTGCAGTATCAATTACCTTTATAGGAATTCCATCTATATTCATATATTCCTCTATAACATCCCTTGTTGTACCTGGTACATCTGTAACTATTGCCCTATTTTCTCTAATTAAAGAATTTAAAAGTGAGGACTTACCTACATTAGGTTTTCCTACAATTACTGTATTCAATCCATCTCTGACTATCTTACCTTCTTCCGCAGTGCTTAATATATGATTTATTTCGTCTAATATTTCCTGTAATCTCATGGAAACCTTATCTGATGTCATTTCTTCTAAGTCTTCTTCAGGATAGTCCACTGTAGCCTCTATATGTGCAATTACCTCTAAAAGCTTTTCTCTAAGTGCGTTAATTTCTTTAGAAATCTTACCAGTAGATTGCTGTACAGCTGACTTCATCGAAAGTTCAGTTTTTGCTCTAATTATATCAATTACCGCTTCCGCCTGACTTAAATCTATCCTTCCATTTAAAAATGCCCTTTTTGTAAACTCTCCTGGCTCTGCAATTCTAGCTCCAGATTTAATAACTTCCTCGAGTACTTTCTTAGTTGCCACAACTCCACCGTGACAATTTATTTCAACTGTATCTTCTGAAGTATAACTTTTAGGGGACTTCATAAAACTAACAAGTACTTCATCTAGTAATTCACCAGTACTTTTTTCTACTATATAACCATATCTCATAGAATAAGGCTTCATATCAATCAAATTTTTATTACTTTTTCCTTTAAATATACTATTAACTATTTTAAGTGAATCACAGCCTGAAATTCTTATAATCGATATGCCACCTTCACCTAAAACCGTAGCTACAGCTGCTATTGTATCAAACTCTTTCATCATTTCACTTCCTCAAAATATAATTTATCTGATGGCTACCTACTGTAACACTCCCACTTCTATCAAAGTGGGAGCTAACAGTAGCTAAGCCCCTAGATAATTCATCTAAACTTAGTGAGAGAAACAAAACTCTAAAGAGAAAGCAACTATCAGCAAATCAAAGATTTGGAACATTTGCTTTTCCCACTAAGTAAGATTTATTGATAAATATACTTCTACACATAAGATAATCTAAATCTAGCTAACGTTTAAAATTATTTTGTATCTCTCATTTATTTTTCTAAATGTAAAAAAGAAAGCCTTTAGGCTTTCTTTAAATCCACTACAACTCTTCTAAAGGGTTCCTGACCTTCGCTATATGTATTCACATAAATATTATTTTGAAGGGCAGAATGAATTATTCTTCTCTCGTAAGGATTCATTGGTTCTAACTTAATTATTCTACCTGTCCTCTTAACCTTCTCAGCTACTCTTCTAGCAAGTCTCTTTAGAGTTTCTTCTCTTTTAAATCTATAATTTTCTGTGTCTAAAACAACTCTCTTATATTCTGTATCATGATTTTTATTTATTACAAGACTTACAAGATACTGAAGTGCATCTAACGTTTCTCCCCTATATCCTATAAGTATTCCCATTTCTTGACCAGTTAAATATATTTTTATGCCATTTTTGTCTTCTTTTATTTCTATTTCAGCCTCTACCTTAATTTTATCTAAAATACTTCTCAAAAATGTTTTAGCTTCATTTATATAATCTCTCTTAACCGTAACTCTTATTTTGGCTGGCCTCGTTCCTATAATATTAAAAAAACCTTTATTGCCTTCATCTAAAACTTCCATTTCCACTTTATCTTCTTCAACTTTTAATTCAGAAAGTGCAGTTTTAAATGCATCCTCTACTGTCTTCCCAGTCGTTTCTATAAAATCCATAACACATGGCCACCCCCTAAGCCTTAATATTTCCTTTTTTCATTTCAATCTTTTTCAAAACAACAGTTTGTGCTATTTGAATTAAATTACTAACAACCCAATAAAGTACTAAAGCTGCTTTAAACTTTATACTCATAAATACCATGACTGCAGACATTGCTATATTCATTGTCTTTGCCTGCTTTGCTTGCTCGCTATTACCTGACATCATCAAATATCCTGATAAGAAAGTAGTTACGCCCGATAAAATAGCAAGGAATATATCTGTTTTAGCTAAATCCCCTATCCACAAAAAACTAACGCCATTTATTCCTGATAGATTATTAAAAACATAATAGAGAGCTATTAGAATAGGCCATTGAATTAGAAGTGGTAAACATCCACTAAAAGGACTTGCTCCTTTTTCTTTATATAATTTCATCATTTCTTGCTGTGCTTTCTGAGGATCTTTTTTATATTTCTCTTGTAGCTTTTTTACCTCTGGCTGAATTTCATTCATTATAAGTGAAGATCTTGCTTGTTTTATACCTAGTGGAAGTATTATAATTCTAATTATTATAGTCATTAAAATTATTGCGATACCATAAGACATATTCTGATTAGGTATGACGGAAGTTACACTATGATGTAAAAACTCAAAAAACTGAACAAAAGCATTATTTAGATATTGCAAAATATTAAACCTCCCGAAATTTATTTAACTGGGTCATATCCTCCCTTGCAAAATGGATTACACCTCAATATTCTCTTTATAGACATAAATCCACCTTTTATAGTACCATATTTTTGCAATGCTTCTACTGTATATTGTGAACAAGTAGGGTAAAATCTACAACATGGACCCTTCAAAGGTGATATATATTTCATATACAATTTAACTAAAAAAATTAAAAATTTTTTCATTTATTATACAAACCTGCTTTTTTAATTAAATTTTTCATGGAATTCTCTATTTCTATATAACTTTTACCATTTGACAAATTCCTAGCTATAAATACTAAATCATATCCAACTTTTATGTCTTCAATATTCAACCTAAAATTTTCTTTAATTAATCGTTTAATTCTATTTCTAATAACACTCTTTCCTACCTTCTTACTCACTGATATACCTAATCTATTTATACCCTTTTTATTTCTGTAGATATATAATACTAATAGATTATTAGAAAAAGATTTTCCTCTTCTATACACAGCTCTAAATTCTGCATTCTTTTTTATTCTGTAAACATCCATATGTTTTGCTCCTTTTTTCTGCTTGCAGAAAAAGGCCACAAAAGCGGCCCTTATGCTGTTAATCTCTTTCTACCTTTTTGTCTTCTTCTTCTAATAACATTTCTTCCTGACAAAGTTCTCATTCTTTTTCTAAAGCCATGCTCTCTTTTTCTTTGTTTCTTTTTTGGTTGATAAGTCATCCACATACTATAACACAACTCCTTTCCAATTTAGCATTTATTTTTTCTTTACTTATTATATATAGAGCGCAACAAATACATTACTCTCATGTAAACTAACATTTATAAAAGCAATCAATTCACCTAATTATAAATCCTAAAGTTTTACTATTAAATTATATATTCACTAAGTTACAATGTCAATACAAAATGAAGACTACAAAAATGGATAAAAAACATTACCTGTTAATATTTTTTATCGGTTTTTGTGGATAACTTCTTGAATAGGTAGTTAGGTTTTGATATTATAAATAGAGACCTGTTAATAACTTTAAAAATATATAACTTATCCACAACTGTGGATAAAAATGTGCATAAGTTGTTTTATTTTATATAAACTTCCTATTCATTTATACATTTTTAACTATTTTACTAACATTATTCATTGTAGATAATGTTAATATTTATTTTACGGTTATTGTTTATAACTTTTTTTATTTAAAAGATATAAACATATTTATAAA